>DAOPXM010000001.1:0-198630 GCA_035352355.1 Deltaproteobacteria bacterium
AATCCCCAACAAATCCTTATCATCCATCCTGCGAGCCATCTGCACCTCCTTAAGCGTTAGTTTGGCCACTTAGCTTTATCGGATGTGCTCTTGGCTCGTTTTACACTTTTACAGAATTGTAAGACTTAACCAGATTGTCATCAAAAAAAAGCTTGCCTTGTAGGCATTCCATATTGCAAAGATCTACCCTTTGAAACCATCGAATTTCCTTGAAATTAATAAACCTGCCTGTCATAAAAGAACCATACTCTGCACCCGATATCGTCAGTCATGAACAAGCTCCTTTGAGGTGAACAGATGAACCCGCTGGAAGATCTTCGTTCGATTTTTAATAAGGCCCTCATAAAGGTTGATCCTTTCTCCATGATCAGGGAAAGGATGAGGATCCATGGTGATACCCTGGAGATTACGGGAGAGGCAAAAACCCTGACCATTGACTTGGAGGCCTACCCGAAGGTCCTTGTTACGGGCATCGGCAAGGCCTCTGCGAAGATGGCCGCCGCCGTCGGGCAGGTCCTGGGTGACAGGATAACCGGGGGAGCCGTGATCACGAAGCATGGCCAGGGCCAGCGGCTCGAAAGAATCAAGGTACTGGAAGCAGGACACCCCATTCCGGATGAAAACAGTGTCAGCGGAGCACTGGAGCTTCATTCCATGGCAGGGCTCGCCGACGAAAATACCCTCATGATAAACCTCATATCCGGTGGTGGCTCGGCCCTGTTCAGCCTGCCCAGGGAGGGGATCACCCTGGCCCACCTGCAGGAGACCACAACAACCCTTCTCGGGTGCGGAGCGGATATCTGGGAGATCAATTGCATTAGGAAGCATCTCTCCCGGGTCAAGGGGGGAGGGTTCGCCCGTACCGCATTCCCTGCAAGAATGATCAACCTCATTCTGTCGGACGTAATGGGCGATCACCTAGATACCATCGCCTCGGGCATCACCGTCCCGGACGCAACTACCTTTGGCCAGGCTCTGGCCGTTGTAGAAAAGTACGGCATCGCCGAGAAGCTCCCGTCACCGGTAATAGAAGTTCTCCGGGCGGGTGGGAAAGGCCTCATCCCCGAGACGCCCAAGCCGGGAGATCCGGTCTTCAACGAGGTGGAAAACATCATCCTGGGCAACAACACGGCCGCCTGTAGAGGGGCGGTCGAACATGCCCGGGAACTCGGGTACCACGCATGTTTCCTCACCTCCTCGCTCACTGGCGAGGCGCGCGAGATGGCCCGCGTCTTCTCAGCAATTGCACGTGATATCAGGCGGGGGGCATCTGAGATGGGGAGGCCCGCCTTCGTCGTGACCGGGGGAGAAACCACTGTGACGCTCACGGGAAGCGGTAAGGGGGGGAGGAACCAGGAACTGGCGCTGGCGTTCCTTGTCGACGTCCTCGACGCCACGGGCACTCTCGAAGACATTTTTTTTCTGTCCGTGGGCACGGACGGGGTCGACGGCCCCACCGACGCAGCCGGTGCCTTCGTGTTTCCCGGCATGCAGAAAGCCATCAAGGAAGGGGGCATCAGGCCGGGGGAATATCTGACGGCCAACGACTCGTACCATTTCTTTCAGAAGACAGGGGGCCTCTTGATCACAGGCCCGACCGATACGAACGTATGCGATCTTCAACTGCTTATCGTGGCATGAGTACTTGCGCCGGTGATGGGGGCTCCTGAACAAGGGTGTGCATGCTCACAGGCTAAGAAATGAGATATTCGGCCGGCTCTCCATTTTTCATGGATTCTCAAATGATATAGATTTTTCCCCGATTCAGAAGGATCCTTTCCAATACTTCGATATTCTTCAAATTAACTTAAACCCACCCTGGACATCCTTAGATTGACTTGGTTTGATATTATATGCAAGACTTCGATTATGAAGAAAAAAGAAAAGCTCGAACTTCTGTATTGCAAGTCCCTAGAGGTCTTTGCACGGTACGGTTATAAAAAGACCACGCTGGAGGACATAGCCGGAGAGATCGGAATTACCAAGCCCGGCCTGTATAAATATGTGAAGGACAAGATGGACCTTTACGAAAAGACCCTGTCGTTTGCCCTCTTGAGATGGCAGGATCGGGTAGTGAATGCCGTCAATCGCGAAGATGATATTGTCCGGAAATTCATTGTGATGAGCCAGAAAGGGTATGACTATCTCATGGAGGACGAGCTCCTGACTGAAATATTGAGAAAAGATCCCACTATTTTCCCTTTCTCGACAAATATCGTCCGGTTCAGAGAGGTGAACCAACGGTCATTGGACCTGATCAAGTACATACTGGAAGAAGGGATAAAGCAGAGGAAATTTTCAAAAGTGGATATCCAGCGGACGAGCGTTCTGCTTTATTCGATATACAGAACGTTCATCGTTGAGGCGTATGTCATTTCCGATGCGAAGCAGATCAAGAAAATATACACAGACGGTATTAATCTGATACTCAATGGACTTATCGAACGTTAGCATGTCCTGAATGATTCGTTGCCGGAAATCGGCATGTTTTACTCAGTCGAACTGAAAAAGCCTCTTCCATTCGCCTGCATGGAAGAGGCTTTTTTAACCTCATGTTGCGATATGGTTACAAGTCAAGTACAGTCATTTTCAGAGGAGTCTTGCACAGCTCTTCACCACCGGACGCAGTGACTCGTACCGGACACTCGAGCCTCATGCCGCCCACACCGGGGACATTCATTACAAGAGCCGCGATCTCGACGACATTCTCTTCAAGGACGATGTCCCTGAATTCGTCATTGTCGAGAATTGTGGGATACCATTCGTGGCCGATTACGCCTATGGCATGGCCGTAGGCAGGCAAGGTATAGGGGCGGTAGCCGTTTTTGTCCAGAACGTTGTTGACTTTCTGTGCGACCTCGCCGATTTTTGAGCCTGCCTTGAGGGCGGCAACGAGTGTTTCACATGTCTGCAGATACGCGTCGGCAAGCTTTTCCTGCTCTCTGCTTGGTTTGCCTATAAAATAGTTGTGGGACAGGTCCGAGCAGTAATTCTGGTACGTCGGGTGCACATCGACAAGGAGGTTTTCGTTCCGTTGCACGATCTTTTCACTGGCAGGCGTGCAGCCACCCAGCGTATAGCATGTTCTGTAACCTGAAGCGATTTCGGTAGATCCTGTTACCGGCCAGTGAAATTCGCTTCCCAGGCGCCGCAGTTCCATTTCAGCGATTCCGGCGATTTCCGCCTCGCGAATGCCTATATACAGAGATTCCTTTACCCGTTCCTGTGCGGCATCGGCCATAGCTGCGGCCTGGCGCAACAGCTTGATCTCTTCGGAGTCCTTTGCATAGCTTGCCCGGTCGACCAGGCTAACTGCGTTCACGAACTTGGCCTTTGGCAGTTTTTCCTGCAGGTACTGCAGTTCTGTGGCCCAGAGGAATCCGGACAGTATTCGCGCGGACTGGCCGAGCTCTATGCCGATAGTGCCTTTTTCGTACCCGTTCTTCTTTATCCAGTCGACGGTCACTTCCCACAGATCATAGCCGGGAAGAGGTACGCACCCATTTACCTGATCGAGCCAGGATTCATCCTTCACCCGTTCAGAATCGAGAAAGCACGTGTTGAGGCTGACAAACCCGTTCTTATCCATGATTACTATGCTTCGCCACGGGGCGTACACGCCCGCAAGATATGTGATGCTTTTGCCCCTTGTTCCCAGGAATACATCGATCTTGTCTGATTTCATCATCTCACGAACTTTGTTTATCCTTTTCTGATAGTTGTGATTGATCTTCATGCGGTGTGTCCCTCCCATGGTTTTTGTGTTTGAAAATCATTACTAAAACCAAAGGACAGTGTCAATTATAAAAGTTAATTAGTGAACAATAAATAAACTAATTAACTTTAAATCCTATTTGATGTATGATAATTTTGTTTTCAGTTGTATAGTTTTACAAGGCAATGAACGGAATCGACGAAGGGCGCTAAAAACTCCTCTTTTATGGAGAATAATACTGTATGCGCACCGAATGGGGGAATGGAACATATGGTCGAATACGCAGGAAAACAAACGAGCTCCCGGTGGCGGTGTGTGGTGCACGGCGGACATAAATGATCTTTACCATTGAAGGGATTCAATTGATAAAAATCACTATAGTCAAATAAAGCTTATCGTCGCCATCACAGGAGCGGCTGCCGCAAAAAGCCGCTTTGTGGCAAAAATAGTTACCGTGTCTATGACACGACAGAAATCCCTCAGGGTGGGTTAAATATGAATACAATAGTCGTCATAGCATTAGCAGTTGCTCTTCTCTGTGGCCTCCTTTTTGCGGAAAAAGAAGAAAACCTCAAGGGCATACTCCTGACCAAACCGTTCCTGTCAGGACTCTTCATTGCAGCGGCTTTGGCACAGCCCCATAATGCTGAACCATATTTTCACCTCATACTGACAGGCCTTGTCCTCTGCTTCGTGGGCGACATCTGTCTTGCGTTTTTCTTTAACCGAAAAGTATTTACCGCTGGCCTCGTGTTTTTCCTCACAGGACATATTTCATACACACTGGCGTTTTTCATCACCGCGGGTATCACCGCCGGTACATGGGTGTCTGTTGTAGCAGTTCCCATCATTTCCTCATATGTATTCACCAGACTGCGCCCGCATCTCGGTTCGATGATGGGCCCGGTTATAGCCTATATTGCAATCATATCCATCATGGTTGTGGGGGCGGCATCTCTTGCGGCACGCCAAGACTTCTCCTTTCAAGCCCGGGCACTGGTAATAGTGGGATCGGTCTTCTTCTATGCTTCAGACCTGTTTGTGGCAAGACACAGGTTCGTGAAGAAAAGCATATTCAACCGTTATGCAGGTTTGCCAATGTACTATGCTGCCCAATTCATGCTGGCCTTTTCAGCGGGAATGATTCCCTAGGGGAGTGTCGGATGAAGGCGGAAATACGATATCACGATACACTCCTCGCCATTGACTTTCCTGACACAAGCCGGATCTATCTTTCTTCTTACGATAATCCCGCTGTGGCTGAATCGGAACTTGTCCTGGAGGCGGTCAGAAAACCGATCTGCTCTGGCAGCCTTGTTGACTCGATAAAAAAGAGACAGCGCAGCAGTGTTGTAATCGCGGTATCTGACATCACGAGGCCGATACCATACCGGATGTTTCTGCCGGCCCTGCTCGATGAAATCGAGGCGGCGGGAATAGATCGAAGCAGCATTACCATTCTGATAGCCACTGGCATGCACAGGCCCAGTACAGCAGAAGAGAGAGGCCTCATGTTCGGCAAGGAGGTTGCCGGTAGATATAAAATTCTGGATCATGATGCTGAAGGCGACATGGTCAGCCTTTCCGGTACAAGCTATTCCGGGGTTCCGGTCAAGCTGAACAGAGTTTTTTCAGAGGCTGATTATAAAATAGTCATCGGGCTTGTTGAGCCTCATTTTATGGCAGGTTTTTCAGGCGGGCGCAAGACGCTCTGCCCCGGGCTCTCATCCCTTCAGACCATTGAGCACTTTCATGGATATGAGTTTCTCTCCAACCCAAAGGCCGGCACTGCACTGCTAGAAGGGAACCCATGCAATGAAGAGGCTCTGTCTGTGGCCAGACTTGCCGGTGTTGATTTCAGCATCCAACTCGTATCAAACCATGAAAGACGAATCGTAAAGGCCTTTGGCGGGGATCTCTTCGAGACACACACCAGAGCATGCAATTATGTAAAAGAGAATGCCTGTCAAGTGGTTGAAACAGAGGCGGATGTCGTGGTTACCGGTTGTGGGGGTTATCCCCTGGACGCCACTTTTTATCAATGCGTCAAAGCCCTTGTTACAGCTCTCCCCTGTGTAAGGAAAGGCGGGACGATCATTGCCGCAGGAGGATGCGTGGAAGGCGTCGGCTCACAGATATATGAGAATATGCTTCGCAAGTACAGCAACGATTTTTCCCTATTTATCAGTGACATCAGAGAGTCAAGCGGCATCGTAAAAGATCAGTGGCAGATACAGATGCAGGCCAGAATCTATGAGAAAACCGGGCTTGATAAAATCCATTTTTTTACCCATGGAATTGTTCCCTCCTACAGCTCATTTCTAGGAGTAAACATTCTTGAGGCTGGCTCGGAGAGAATTGCCGGACAGTTGCAAAAATCTGTTGATGAACTAGCCAGGAAGGGGTGTTCCTTCGCTGTGATTCCTGAAGGACCCTACTGTGCGCCACTGAGTAAAGGAATTGTATGATGTGCAATTTCACATATTATGAGGGATCTCCATTACATGCTCACTGGGAGCCTTGGAGCAAACGACGGTGACATAATACGACAGCTTCTGGTATGGATCACCGAAGCCGACCAGATCAAGCTCATTAGTGCGAGCTCCCGGGAGGACCAGCCGAAATATATTTTCCAAATATCACTGAAGGCGCAAGGGTGAGGCCTGGAATTTCTTCCTGAGGATTGCGACAGGCGGATCATTCCCTTATTATATCCGGGATGAACAAGCACGACTTCAAGGTTGTGGGGGATTGAGCGGATATCAGGAGAGTTGAGCACTATACCCGGAATGAGTTCGAGAGATGCATAGGGTTCATGAAAGAGAGGACAGAGGGAACCCATTCACTGCAATAACACAACAAACGAGGATTTGACTTTTATATCATTGCTGTCAACATAGGTTTGATATCCCATAAGTTTCTAAAGTCTTATAGTCTGCAAGTCGTATCTACTACACCTGATCAGTGGCGGGCAGGTGCCATGAAAGATTAACGTCCAAACCAAACTTATGCTTTCTGTATAGACTGTCGAGAAGTCCCGACGTTAGCTAGTCGATCCTGAAGAACCCGTTTTTCTAAGCTGGCAAGAGGACGAGTGGTTTCTAGAGATCAAGAAGCCAATAAAAAATGGGGGCAAAAAATCGGGCGATGGCCCGGAACAGCTTCCTGAGATTGTACCCGCAAGCGCTGAGCATGGCGTTTACGAAGTCCCCGGCCTTGCCCTTGAGCCGGTTGCGCTCCATGCCGTGCTCGTGCTTCATATGGCCGATCACCGGTTCCACCGCCGAGCGGCGTTTCCACCATCGCTTCAGGGATGCGGGGATCGATTTCCAGTAGCGGTTCGCTATGAGAACCTTGCAGTCGCCTTCGTAATTGTGACCACGATATCCCAGATCGACGGCGACCTGGAGAGGCTCGATTCCCGTTACCCGGGTAACTTGGTCAAGGGTCTGCTTGAGCGTATGCCCGTCATAGGCATTACCATGAAACGCCAGAGACGCCAGTGCCCAGTTCTCTTTTGACGTGGTGGCAATCCCCACCTTGCACCCGAACTCATAGCACCGGTTATACAACCGAGTATCCGTGAGGAAGAGAACCTCCTTCTCCTGCACCGTCGTGTCCACATTCACACGCTTGAGCTCGCTGCTCTTGATGAAGCCTCCCCGAAGCCCAGTTCGGATCATCTCCTTAAGCAACTCCTCAAGCCCGGCTTTCTTCAAGCGATCCTTGAATCGTGTCATGCTCGACGGGTCGATGGGAAATCGGTGTTCGAAGAAGGGCCCGCCGCAGAAGTACTGCCAGTAGGGATTCTCCACCCAGCCCTCCACCACGGTCGAGTGCAGGATCTTCGATGGAGGATTGTTTGCATTCAAACTATATACATGCTAACAGCATTCCACAGGGGGACGGCTCGATGACTTTTCAGGATTGCATATGTTTCCAGATGGGAAAGGCTGTCCGGAAGGTATCAAGGGCATACCGGGACGAAATAGCCCATTACGGTCTTACCCACGGCCAGTTCTTCATGCTGGTTGCCGTTATGGAAGAAGAAGGGCTCCTGCCGAGCGAGCTGGCTGAAAAGGTGGCCCAGGACCGGGCAACGACGACGGGCCTTCTTGACAGGCTTGAGAAAGACGGGTGGATTGAAAGGAAGACGGACAAGCAGGACCGCCGTTCATTGAGGATCTTTCTCACCCATCACGCCAGGAAGCATAGGAAATCCATCATGAAGCTCTTCGAGGAGACCAACCGGAAATTCATCGACCGCTTCACGCCGCAGGAATGGGTGCAGATGCAGTCTTTCCTGAGCCGTCTGGAATCATGATGCCGTTGCATGCAAACATACCTTCGGGAGCTGTGAAATGGCTTACAAGATGGTAGCGATCTCGGGCAGCCCTAAAACCAATGGAAATGTAAGCGCTTTCCTGGCCTCGATCATGGAGATGGCCGCCGGGAAAGGGTTTGAGACGGAAACAGTGCATCTTTCCACGATGAACATTCAGAACTGCACCCACTGCAATTACTGCATCTCCAGGCAGAAGACCGGGAAATACTGCTCGCTCGACGACGATGCGCAGGCAATATATGAAAAGGTGGAGCAGGCCGATGTCATCGTATTGGCAAGCCCTGTGTACTTCATGAGAACCAGCGGGATGATGGCGACGTTCATCGACCGCCTGCGTGTTTTCATATTCGGCAATGTCGCGGGCGGAAGGCTGCGCAACAAGATCGGGATAAGCGCCGCCGTTTCCTGGCTGAGGCATGGTGGCATGGAGACTGCCCATCTTTCGCATTTACTGGCGTTCATCACCCTGGACATGATCCCTGCCACGGCTCACTCATCCATCAGCCCGATGGGGGCATCGTCCGTGTCCAGCAGACATGGGGAAGGAAAGTTCGAGCAGACGGTCCGCATAGGGATACGCGAGGATCAGGCCGGGCATGACTCGGCAAAAGCCCTGGTCGATCGTGCGCTGGAGCTCCTCGAAATGATGCACAAGTAATCCTTTGAGAGCTTTCGTGAATGCATACATGAGGTGTTAATGGGGTCCTCAGATATGCCGGGAGAGAAGGGGGCATGGCCAAAAAGATCATCACTGACATAACCATCAGGTTCAGAGACATTGATTCGATGGGTCATGTAAACAATGCGGTCTTCTTCACCTACTTCGAGGAAGGGCGGAAGGAGTTTCTCCAAACACTGTTCAACATCGTGAATCCGGACGAATACAACTTCATCCTGGCCCACGTCGAGTGCGATTACCTGAAGCCTGTCCGGATAAGCGACCCTATCTCTCTTCAGTTGTGGGTTGGGGAAACAGGGCAGAAGAAATTCGACCTGGAATACAGAATCGTCAATCGAGACGATCAGTCCATTGTGTATGCGTCCGGTCGTTCCGTACAGATATTCTATGACTATAAGAATAATCTCACGATTCCCATCCCTCGATATTTCTTGGACAGGATAGCCGAGTACACTGAAAAACAGACACCATGACGCCGCTCAGCTTTTCAGCCTTGAGGGGTTGAACAGGTAATGCCCTGCCAGACTTGCTGATCCGGCAGATACATCGCGTAAAGCGAGACCCCGGCATGGAGCTGTATACCGTTCACGGCACGAGGTGCCGGGTCAATAAGCCTTGGCGGCATCAAAAGGACGCATTCCGGGTGGGAGGCGGGAACGACCGCCCTTGCTCAGACGAGCTCGTTGTCCAGAAAGACGAGGATGAGCTTGGAAAAGAGCGCCGGGTCGTACTCGTTGGGGATCTTTCCCTTGATACCCTTCAGGGCGTCCACCACCTGCAGGGCCTTACGATAGGGTCTTTGAGCGATCATGGCGCCAAACGAGTCCATCAGGGAGCACACCTTGACGAAGAAGTGGATGTCTATCCCGGTGAGCGCCCTCGGGTAGCCCTTCCCGTCGGGCCTTTCATGGTGGTCCATGATGATGTGGGCCACCTCCCGCGACGGCTCCTCGATGCCCCGCACCATCTCGACCCCCCACGCGGGGTGCTGCCGGATGAGGGTCCAGGCCGTGTCGCTGAGCTCGCCGGCGTGCTCCATGACCTTCTGGGGCAGGCGCATCATCCCGATATTGTGCAGGAAGTAGCCCAGGGAGACCTCCTCGAGGATCTCCCGGGAAAGGTTCTCGAGCACCTTCATGACGAAGAAGGTGGCGAGGATGCCCACGTTGAGCGAGTGCATGATGGCGCAGTCGGGGTGCTCGGTGGTCCTGCAGAAGTTGTCCTGCACCAGGGCGAAGATCCCCTTCACCGTGTCCCTGTCCACGAGGACCTGCTCCACCATGAGCGCGATGAGCCCCTTCACTCCCCCCAGGGTCATCCGGTTCGGGATCCGGTAGCAGGCCCTCAGCCGGCGGTACCCCATGTAGTAGAAGAGCTCGGCCTTCTCGGCAGTGCTCACGGCAGGATGGGCCAGGATGTCGTCGAGGTTCCTGTCGAGGTAGTGGAGGAGGTCCAGCCGGGACTCCTTTTTCAGCAGGAACACGGAGGGGTCTTCCACCGCGAGGGGGATCCTGTCCATGGGCACGTAGATCCGGTTGGGCTCGCTTACCTGGATGACCTCTCCGGTGATGGTCTTCCGGAACATGCCGAAGGGGAGCCTTCTGCCCTCGCAGATCCAGTGGCTGGGGATGGAATAGTACCCGGGTCTCAGCGCACCCTTGGGCCCGGCGTCCAGGAGACGGGTGAAGAGGCTCGTATGGCCTGCAGAGCCGGCGGGATACCTCAAGGCCCGTTCGCTGTTCACACCCGGGCTCTGGGGCATTCTCGACGGCACGTTCCTGTCGAAACGGCTCCTCTTCGAGGACTCCATCCCTCTACCCTTCCCCCCTTGCAACCCTCTCTGTGCATACTCATACCACAATCATGATGAAAAGGAACTGGAAAACATCTTATAATATGATTGGAATACGATACGCCACACGCCCCAATCAACGGGAAAAATCAATTTTTCCCCTGGGGAATGGCGGGGAATGCCCGTATCCATGAGTTTGTTGACTCACCGCATGAATTCCTCTATATATGCCTCGTTTTTACTAATGTGCAGGAGCCGCTGACCTTGGAAGACATTAACCATCTGGTGAAGCAACGCATTGATAAATATGATGCCATGAAAGGCGAGATGGGGGTTGCCCACTTCCCCAACACCTACAGGAAGGACACCGACATCTCGTCCTTCATCGCCTCCTATGGGGAGAAAACGGGCGAGGAGCTCCAGGGGACAAGCACCGTGCACCGGTTCGCAGGCCGAATCATGGCCGTCCGCTCCTTCGGCAAGGCCTCGTTCATCCATTTCCAGGACGCCACGGGCAGCCTCCAGGCCTTCTTCGAGAAGGCAAAGCTCGGAGAGGGACCCTACGCGCTCTTTAAAAAGCTCGACATCGGAGACATCGTGGGTCTGTGGGGGACCCCCATCAAGACGCGCACCGGGGAGCTGACCCTGTACGTGCAGGGCTTCGAGCTCCTCACGAAGTCCTTCCGCCCCCTGCCGGAGAAGTGGCACGGGCTCAAAGACGTGGACACGCGCTACCGGCAGCGCTACGTGGACCTCATCGTGACCCCGGAGGTCAGGGCCACCTTCCTCACCCGCACGAAGATCATCTCCGCCATGCGGGCCTACATGGACAGCAACGGCTTCGTGGAGGTGGAGACCCCCATGATGCAGACCATCGCGGGCGGGGCAACGGCAAAGCCCTTCCTCACCCACCACAACGCGCTGGATATGGACCTGTACCTGAGGATCGCCCCCGAGCTCTACCTGAAGCGGCTCCTGGTGGGCGGCTTCGAGCGGGTCTACGAGATCAACCGCAACTTCCGCAACGAGGGCATCTCCACCCGGCACAACCCAGAGTTCACCATGATCGAGTTCTACCAGGCCTATGCCGACTACACCGACCTCATGCGCTACACCGAGGAGATGATCTCGGCCATTGCGAATCAGGTCCTGGGTACCATGGTCATCACCTACCAGGGCACCGAGATAAACCTCACCCCGCCGTGGCAGCGCTACGCGCTCAAGGACGCGACCGTCGAGGTGGGGGGCGTGCCCCGGGAAGCCCTGGAGGACAGGGGCAAGGCCCTTGAGTACTGCAAGGCCCACGGCATCGATGCCGAGGGGAACGAGACCCTGGGCGAGCTGCAGCTGCTCATCTTCGAGGCCACCACGGAAGACAGGCTCACGGGGCCGGTGTTCATCACCTCCTACCCCACCGAGGTGTCCCCCCTTTCCCGGAAGAACACCGAGAACCCCTCCATCGTGGACCGCTTCGAGCTCTTCATCGCGGGCCGCGAGATCGCGAACGCCTTCAGCGAGCTCAACGACCCCTTCGACCAGCGCGAGCGCTTCGCCCGGCAGATCGAAAAGAAGGAAGAGGGGACCTCGGAGCTCGACGAGGACTACATACGGGCACTCGAGTACGGCATGCCGCCCGCGGCGGGCGAAGGCATCGGCATCGACCGGCTCGTCATGCTCCTAACAGACAGTCCCTCCATCCGGGACGTGATCCTGTTCCCCCTGCTGCGTAAAGGAGAGATATCCTGAGATTTGAACTGCTTGTTGCCAAACGGTACCTGAGGGCGAAGAAGAGCCAGGGATTCATCAGCTTTACCTCCGGCCTCTCGGTATTCGGCATCGCCATCGGCGTCATGGCCCTCATCGTGGTGCTTTCCGTGATGAACGGCTTCGAAGAGGACATCAAGACCAAGATCCTCGGTACCCAGTCGCACATCGTGATCTCCACCTACCAGGGGGGCATACCCGACCCCGGGAGGCTCGAGAAGAAGGTCACAGACGACCCCGACGTGCTGGGCGCCGCCCCCTTCATCCTCTCGGAGGGCCTGCTCTCCGCGTCCGGCGGCATATCCGGCGTGGTGATCCGGGGCATCGACCCGGCGAGCGCCTCCAAGGTGATCCGGCTCAAGGAGATCATGATCCAGGGGAGCTTCAAAGACCTGAGCGCCACGGGCGTGCTCGTGGGCTCGGAGCTGGCCGCGCACGCCGGACTCACCGTGGGGGACGCCGTGACGCTCATCTCGCCGGCCGGACCCATCACGCCCCTGGGCATGATCCCGAAATCCATGCCCTTCATCGTCAAGGGGATCTTTTCCACGGGCATGTACGAGTACGACAACAACATGGCCTACATATCCTTAAGCGCCGCGAAGGCCCTGTTCATGAAGGACGAGCCCTCGGGCATCGAGATCAAGGTCAGGGACATCTACCAGGCGAGCGCCATCGCCGACCGGATCATGGAGAAGATCGGGCCGGGCTACTGGGCAAAGACGTGGGAGGACATGAACCGGAGCCTGTTCCAGGCGCTCAAGCTCGAGAAGACGGTCATGTTCATCATTCTGCTCTTCATCATCCTCGTGGCTGCCTTCAGCATCATCTCCACCCTCATCATGCTCGTCATGGAGAAGCGCAAGGACATCGCCATCCTCAAGTCCATGGGGGCCACCACGGCCCAGATCCTGAGGATCTTCATGGCGCTGGGCATGGTGATCGGGCTGTCGGGGACCCTCCTGGGCGTGGTCCTGGGGCTGCTCCTCACCTGGAACCTGAACCCCGTGATCCACTTCATCGAGCTCATCTTCAAGATCAAGGTCATGCCCATCGACGTGTACTACATCACCGGCGTCCCCACGAGGGTGGACTACCCCCTGGTGGGCATCATCGCGTTCATGTCGGTGATCCTTTCGTTCCTGGCCGCCATCTACCCTGCCCGGCAGGCCGCCCGGCAGGACCCCGTGGAGGTGATGCGCTATGAAGGCTGAACACGCCCTCGTGGTGGAAGGCCTCACCAAGTCGTTCACCCGCGGGCCCGCGCGCATCGATGTACTCAAGGGCGTAAACCTCTCCGTCCCCGATGGCGAAGGCATCGCCGTCATCGGCGCCTCCGGCACGGGCAAGAGCACCCTGCTCCACCTCCTGGGGGGCCTCGAGCGGCCGGACGGGGGGAAGATCGTATTCGGCGGACGCGACATCTGCTCCATGAGCGACCGCGACGTGGCCACGTTCAGGAACACAGGCATCGGGTTCGTGTTCCAGTTCCACTTCCTCCTGCCCGAGTTCACGGCTCTGGAGAACGTCATGGTCCCGGCGCTCATTCACGCGAAGACGAACGACGGAGTACGCGAGAGGGCCTCGATGCTCCTGGAGACCGTGGGGCTGAAGGAGCGGCTGGAGCACAAGCCCGGGGAGCTCTCCGGGGGCGAGCAGCAGAGGGTCGCCATCGCCCGCGCCCTCATGATGAATCCGAGGGTCCTGCTCGCCGACGAACCCACGGGCGACCTCGACCCCGTGACCGGGAGCAGGATCATCGAGCTCCTCTCCAGCCTCAAGAAGTCGATGGGGGTCACCATGGTCATCGTGACCCACAACACGGACCTGGCTCAGTCAATGGACAGGATACTCGTTCTCAAGGGGGGACATCTTGAACCACAGCCCTAAGATCCTCATCCTCTTCACCTCTATCCTCATCCTTACGACACCCGTGGGCGCCACCGCGGCGGACCTCGTCATGAAGACGGCCTCCGACAAGATCTCCACATACGTTTCCGACATACCCTGCATCACGCTTCAGGACGACGCGCCGGTGACGGTCTCCCTGGAAGAGGCCGAAGGCGTCTCGAAGGTCTCGGACACCTCCGGCGTCACGTACAGCGCTTCCACCGTCCAGGAGGCGGTCGACGGCTATCTGCGGCTCAAGAACGTCTGCGTGATCCAGGAGGTCAGGGTCAGCGGGCAGTCCCGCATCAGCTCCGAGGCGATCCGCTTCAGGATCAAGTCCAGCCCGGGCAGCGTCCTGCACCGGCAGGCCACCCGCAAGGACATCGAGGAGATCTACTCCATGGGGTACTTCGAAACGGTCGACGCCGGATTCGAGAACAGCGTCCTGACATTCACGGTAAAGGAGTACCCGGTGATCGTGAGCATCGAGGTGCAGGGCAACAAGGCCATCGACACCGAGGAGATCCTCAAGTCCATCTCCATGAAGAAGTTCGACATCCTCAACACCAAGACGCTCAAGACGAGCATTGACCGCATCATCTCCCTGTACCGGGAAAAGGGTTACTACAACGTCACTGTCGACTCCGACACCAAGGCGGTGGAAGGCGGCATCGGCCTCACCTTCACCGTCGCGGAGAGCAGCCAGCTCTACATCAGGAAGGTGGACTTCGACGGCAACGAGAACATCTCGGACGGCAAACTCAGGGACGCCATGGAGACCAAGAACCGCTGGTGGTGGGGGCTGTTCGGCCACGAGGGCTCCTACCTCGAGGAAACCCTGGACACCGATCTCTTGAGGATCGAGCAGCTCTATGCGGACGCGGGCTACATGAGGGCCAGGGCAGGCAGGCCCGTGGTGGAGATCAAGGAGGACAAGGGCATCTACGTCACCATCCCCATCGAGGAGGGTCCGCTGTTCTACATCGGCACGGTCGACATCGAAGGGGACCTCATCAAGCCCAAGGAAGAGCTCATGCAGGTCCTCAAGTTCAAGACCGGGGACAAGATGAGCAAGAGTGCCATCCATCAGTCCGTGGAGGACCTCAGGGGCATCTACATGGATAAAGGATACGCCTACGTGCAGATCAACCCCGACATGAAGGAGGGCAGCAGCGCCACCACCCTGGACATCACGCTCAAGGTCAAGCAGGGCAAGCCTGTCCACATCGACACGATCCACATCCGGGGCAACACCAAGACCCGGGACAAGGTCATCCGGCGCGAGCTCAAGGTCGACGAAGGCGATCTCTTCTCATCCTCCAAGATCAACGCGAGCAAGGACAGCCTCAACCGGCTGGGCTACTTCAAGAGCACGGGCATCGAAACCGTGCCCAGGACCGACGAAAGCATGTCCATGCTGGTTGACGTGGAGGAAACGACCACCGGCGCCTTCTCCTTCGGCTTCGCCTACTCCAGCGTGGACAGGCTCATGGGCACCGTGGCCCTTTCCGAGAGCAACCTGATGGGCCTTGGGCTCAAGGCCAAGGCCAATGTCGAATACGGCGGCCAGCGGAAAAGCTATTCCTTCGGCGTCGAGGAGCCCTGGCTGTTCGACCGGCACGTCTCCCTGGGCGCCGACATCTTCAATCTGGAGCGGGAGTACACCTACTACACGAAGAAATCCCGGGGCGGCAACATCCGCTTGAGCTATCCCCTGTTCGAGCAGGTGCGCCATTCGATCGTCTACGCCCTCATAGACGTGACGGAACTCGAAGAGATCGACCCGACCTACCTCGACAACCTCACCGAGGACGAGATCAACGGGTACCTCACCAGCGCCATCATCAATACCCTGTACCGGGACACCACGAACGACTACTTCCGTCCCACGAGGGGCTCGGACGCCTCCATATCCTTTGAGTACGCAGGCCTGGGCGGCGACTACCACTATACCCGGGCCACGGCGAAGTACGCCAAGTTCTTCCCCCTGTACAAAGACAAAGTCGCCTTGATGTTGAAGTTCAGATGGGGTACGATAAACCCGTCCGCAGGCGACAAGCTCCCCGAGGACGAGCTTTTCACCCTGGGGGGACTGAACAGTGTCCGGGGTTTCAAGTATGGGGACATCGGCCCGAAGGACTCCTTCGGCAACGTCATCGGGGGCCAGCGCATGTTCGTTTCCAACACCGAGCTGACCTTCCCCATCCTCGATGTCCCGGGGCTGTCGGGTGTCCTCTTCTTCGATCAGGGCAATGCCTACGACAAGAAGATAGACCTCACCAACCTGAAGCGCTCCTACGGCTTCGGCGTCAGGTGGGTGACACCCATGGGCCCGCTGCGCATAGAGTACGGCAGGGTGATCAATCCCGAAGAGGACGAGTCGCCGAGCCGGTGGGATTTCTCTATAGGAACATTTTTCTAACTATATACAGGAGGGATAGGATATGAAACGCTTCATACCGGTAGCCGTCGCACTGCTCATCGCGCTCCCCGGCCTTGTCGGCCAGGTGAATGCCGCGGATCTCAAGATCGCATACATCGACTCACAGAGGATCCTCACCGACTCCATCGCCGGCAAGGAGGCCTATGCACAGCTGGAGAAGATCTCCAACGAGCGCCGCAAGGAGATCGACAAGATGCAGGAGAAAATCAAGAAGCTGGGCGAGGAGATCCAGGCGAAAGGCGCCACCATGAAGGAGGCGGCCAAGGCCGAGCTCCAGTCGAAATACGAGAGCGAGGTGAAGAGCCTCAACCGCTTCGCCAAGGACGCTGACGAGGAGCTCAGGAGAAAGCAGCTCGTCCTGGTGAAGCCCATCTCCGACGAGGTGAACGAGATCATCGCCGATTACGGCAAGAAGAACGACATCGACCTCATCTTCGACACCAGGGCCCCGGGCATGGTCTTCAACTCCGCCAAGGGCGACATCACCGACGCCATCCTCAAGCTCTACGACGCGAAGCACAAGAAGACCGAAAAGACCGAGAAGAAGAAATAACCCCATGCTTCTCTCAGAGCTGGCCAGGCGCATCGGGGGCACCCTCCATGGCGAGGACCGGGAGATAACCGGCGCCTCCACCATCGAGGAGGCCACCGGCGCCGACATCACCTTTCTGGCGAACCCCAAATACCGGGACAAGGTGCCGGGCTGCGGCGCCGGAGGGATCATCACGGGCGAGGTCCTCGAGGCCGCCCTGCCGCAGATCGTCACCGAGCACCCGTACGTAAGCTTCGCCCAGGCCGTCGAGATCCTGTACCCTGAGAAACGGCACGAGCCCGGGGTCTCGGACCTGGCCTTCATCCACCCGGACGCCCATGTCGAGCCGTCGGCCACGGTGTACCCCTTCGTCTCCGTGGGCGAGGGGGCCAGCGTCGGGAAGGGCTGCGTGCTCCACCCGGGCTGCGTGATCGGGGACGGGGCCTCCATCGGAGAGGGCACCCTCCTGTACCCCAACGTGGTGGTGTACCACCGGTGCCGGATCGGCAGGCACTGCATCCTGCACTCCGGCGTGGTCATCGGCTCCGACGGGTTCGGGTTCGCCTGGGACGGCACCAGGCACGTGAAGATCCCCCAGAAGGGCATCGTGATCGTGGGCGACCACGTGGAGATCGGGAGCAACTGCTGCATCGACCGGGCAGCGCTCACCGCCACCCGGATCGGCGACGACGTGAAGATGGACAACCTGATCCAGGTCGGCCACAACGTGGTGGTGGGCGACCACTGCATCATCGTGGCCCAGTCCGGCATCGCGGGCAGCGCACGCCTGGGCAAGTCGGTCACGCTGGCGGCCCAGGCAGGGGTGGCCGGCCACATCACCGTAGGAGACGGGTGCGTCGCCGCGGCCAGGGCCGGGGTCGGCCAGGACCTGCCCCCGGGGAAGATCGTGTCCGGGTTCCCGGCCTTCGACCACCGGCAGTGGCTCAGGGTTCAGCAGATCTACAAGGACCTGCCGAAGCTCCTGAAGCGCGTTCGAGAACTGGAAAGGAGGCTCGATGACCTCACCTCTGATTGACCCCACAGCACGGATCTCGCCCGACGCGAAGCTGGCCGAGGGCGTCGTCGTCGGGCCCTACGCCACCATCGGAGCAAAGGTGGAGATCGGGCCGGGCACGAAGATCGGCCCCTACTGCCTCGTCGAAGGCCCCACGGTCATGGGCGCTGGCAACACGCTCACCGGCTATGCGAGTGTGGGCACTGCACCCCAGGACCACTCCTACAAGGGCGAGGACACGAGGCTCCTCATCGGCGACAACAACACCTTCCGCGAGTTCGTCACTATCAACCGGGGAACGCTCAAGGACAACCAGGAGACGGTCATCGGCAGCGGCAACCTCATCATGGCCTACTGCCACGTGGCACACGACTGCATCATCGGCGACCACGTGGTCATGGGGAACCTGGCGACGCTGGCAGGCCACGTGCAGATCCACGACCGGGCCATCGTGGGGGGCCTCGCCGCGGTGCACCAGTTCACCCGCATCGGGGCCTTCGCCATCGTCGGCGGCGGCTCCATGGTGAGCCTCGACATCATCCCCTACGCCAAGGCCTCGGGCGACCGGGCGGGCCTCTTTGGTGTGAACACCATCGGTCTGAAGCGGGCAGGCTTCACACCCGAGCAGATCAAGAACGTGGAGAAGGCCTTCCGTATGCTCCTCAAGCAGGGGCTCCTGCTCAAGGAGGCCATCGCGGCCATGGAGGAAGAATTCAAGGACGCACCCGAGGTCCGGCGCCTTACCGACTTCCTGAAGACGTCGCGCAGGGGGATCGCCAGGTGAACAGGGTGAGGGCGGCGGTGATCGGCGCAGGGTACCTGGGGAGGTACCACGCCCAGAAGTACGCGTCCATGGAGGACGTGGAGCTCCTGGGTGTCGTCGACACCGACTTCCCGCGGGCCGAGACCGTTGCCGCCGAGGTGGGGACCAGGGGATACGCCTCCATCGAGGACCTGCCCGCCAGGCCCGACGCGGTGAGCGTGGCCGTGCCCACCACGGTCCACGCAGAGGTCTCCATCCCGCTTTTGAAGCAGGGCATCGACGTGCTCGTGGAGAAGCCCATCTCCGCAAACCTCGCAGAGGCCCGAGCCATCATCGAGGCCGCCGACGCGGGCGACGCAAAGCTCCAGGTGGGCCACCTCGAACGCTTCAACCCGGCCTTGGTGAGCCTGGCCGGCGAGATCAGAAACCCCATGTTCATCGAGGCCCACCGCATCAGCCCCTTCAAGGCCAGGGGGGCGGACGTGGACGTGGTCCTCGACCTCATGATCCACGACATCGACATCATCCTCTCGCTGGTCCCCTCGGAGGTGAGCTCCATAGAGTCGGTGGGCGTGCCCGTGCTCACGGACTCGGTGGACATCGCCAATGCGCGGATCCGCTTCCGGTCGGGGTGCATCGCGAACGTGACAGCCAGCAGGGTGAGCGCGGACACCATGAGGAAGATCCGGATCTTCCAGAGCAACTCCTACATCTCCATCGACTTTGCCAAGGCCAGCGTAGAGGTCTTCACCTTGGACGAGCACCGGCACATCTCGCACAACCACCTGGCCATGTCCGAGTCCGATGCCCTGGGCGCTGAGATCCGGTCCTTCGTGGACGCGGTCAAGGGCGTCTCGCCAGTGCACGTGGACGGCAGGGCGGCCTACAGCGCACTGGAGGTGGCCTGCACCATCAAAGAGGCCATGATCATCCCGAAAGAGCCGACACCATGAAAAAACGGATCTGCATCGTGGCCGGGGAGGCGAGTGCCGACAAGCACGCGGCCGGGGTCTTGCGTGCGCTCAGGGAGATGGTCCCGGAGGTCGAGGCCTTCGGCATGGGAGGACCCGAGCTGAAGGCCGCAGGCATGGAGTGCCTCTATGGCACGGGCGAGCTCTCCGTCATGGGCTTCTCGGACGTGGCCCCCCGGATCAGGCACATCTTCTCCGTGTTCAAGGGCCTCCTCAAGGCCATCGAGGAGCGCAGGCCCGCCGTGGTGATGCCCGTTGACCTGCCGGACTTCAACATGCGCCTCGCAGGCAAGGCCAGGCGCCTGGGCTCGAAAGTCCTCTACTACATCGCCCCCCAGGCATGGGCATGGAGGAGATACCGGGCCGCAACCCTGGCGAAGATCACGGACGGCCTCGCTGTGATCTTCCCCTTCGAGGAAGGTTTCTTCTCGTCCTACGGGGTCAATGTCCGCTACGTGGGGAACCCGTGCATGGAGGACCCGGACGTCGGGACGAGCCCCTCCTGGCCGCCCGGAAACGTGCTCATGATGCCCGGAAGCAGGCGCCAGGAGCTCGAGACCATCCTGCCTCTCATGTGCGCGGCCAAACGCATCGTCCAGGGAAGGCACCGGGACCTCGCCTGGCACATGAGGATAGCCCCGGGCATCGACGGGAGGCGCCTTGAGGAGCGGATCGACGACGACATCGTCCTCACCCGCGAGATGCCCCCCGCCGACCTCGCCATGGTGAAGTCCGGGACCTCGAGCTTCGAGATGGCTGTGGCCGGCATCCCGGAGGTCATCTGCTACCGGACGTCCGGGCTCAACTACCGGCTCGCCAGGGCCTTCGTCACCATCGACCACATCGGCATGCCGAACATCATCCTCGGGAAGACCGCCGTGCCAGAGCTCATCCAGGAGGACTTCACCCCGGAGAACCTCGCGCTCGAGCTGCTCAGGTTCATCGAGGACGAGGACCGGTTCAGGAGAATGCAGCACGACTTCGCCCTGCTGCGGGAAAAGCTCGGCAGCGGGTCGGCGTCGAGGGGAGTGGCTTCATGGATACGGGACATGATCACGTGAGCGAATCCGGCCTGAGCACCTACCGGAGGCTGCTCGGCTACATCAGGCCGTACTGGTTCAAGCTCGCCCTGTCCATGGTGCTCACCCTCCTCATCGCAGCCGCCTCGGGGGCCGTGGCCTTCCTGTTCAAGTACGTGGTGAACGACATCTTCATCAGCCGGGACATCTTCATGCTCAAGCTCATCACCTTCGGGTTCGTGGGGATCTACCTGGTGAAGGCTCTGTGCGACTACTTCAGCTACTTCCTCATGTCCGACGTGGGCCAGCGGGTGGTCATGGACCTGAGGAACGAGGTCTACGGACACATCCAGAACCTCTCCATGCCCTACTTCATCCGCACGCCCACCGGGATCCTCATCTCGCGCATCACCAACGACGTGAACATGGTGCAGGCCTCGGTCACCAACGCGGTCACCAACTCGGTGCGCGAGTCGCTCACGCTCGTGGGGCTCATCGGCGTGGTGTTCTACCGCAACACCGAGCTTGCCATCCTCTCCATGATCGTCTTCCCCGTGGTGATCTACCCCATCACCCAGTTCGGCAAGCGCCTGAAGCGCTACTCCACCAAGAGCATGACGGTCATGGGCAACGTCATGAGCATCCTGGACGAGGCTATCAGCGGGATCAGGATCGTCAAGGCCTACTGCATGGAGGAGTACGAGAAAAAGCGCTTCGCCGCAGAGAACCGCAGGTACTACCGGAACTGGATGAAGCGCGTGGCCGTGCGGGCCATGTCGGGGCCCCTCATGGAGCTCATCGGGGGCATCGCCGGCGCCTCGATCCTCTGGTACGGGGGCATGAAGGTCATCAACGGGAGCATGACGGCCGGCGACTTCGCCTCGTTCCTCCTGGCCATGGGCATGCTCTACGCCCCCATCCGGAAGCTCAACAACCTCAACATCGACATCCAGGAAGGCATCGCCGCATCCCGGAGGCTCTTCGAGGTCATGGACACAAGACCCGAGATCCAGGAGAAGCCCGGCGCGGGCGAGCTGGGCCGGGTGAGCGGCGAGTTCGAGTTCAGGGACGTCTGGTTCACCTACACGGGCGAAGAGTTCGCCCTGAAGGACTTGAGCTTCAAGGCGTCGAAAGGGATGAGCATCGCGCTCGTGGGCGAGTCGGGCTCGGGCAAGACCACGGTGGCAAACCTTCTCCCCAGGCTCTTCGACGTGACCAGGGGCGAGATCCTCATCGACGGCACAGACATCCGGGACGTCACCCTCCGGTCGCTCAGAAACAACATCGCCATGGTGACCCAGGAGATGATCCTGTTCAACGACACCATCAGGGCGAACATCGCCTACGGCTCCCCGGGCGCCTCCATGGAGGAGATCATCGCAGCGGCGATGTCGGCCCATGCCCACGACTTCATCGTGCAGATGCCCGACGGCTACGACACCGTCATCGGCGAGAGCGGGGTGCGCCTGTCCGGCGGGCAGCGCCAGCGGATCTGCATCGCCCGGGCCATCATCAAGGATGCCCCCATCCTCATCCTCGACGAGGCCACCTCAGCACTCGACACCGAGTCGGAGCGGGAGGTGCAGGCGGCCATGGAAAGGCTCATGAAAGGCAGGACCACACTCATCATCGCCCACCGGCTCTCCACCATCGTGGGCGTGGACTGGGTCATCGTGCTGAACAAGGGGCAGATCGCGGAACAGGGCACCCACCAGGAGCTTCTGGAGTCAAACGGCATCTATGCAAAGCTCTACAGCCTCCAATTCGATCATGCGTAGGCTCCTCGCGGCCCTGTACACGGGTGCGGTGAGGTGGCGGAACCGCCTCTACGACACCGGCAGGCTCGCCGTGAAGCGGGCCGACGTACCGGTGGTGAGCATCGGCAACATCGAGGTGGGCGGCACGGGCAAGACCCCGTTCACCGTCGCCCTGGCCCAGGAGATCCAGAAGCGGGGGATCCACCCGGTCATCGTCACCAGGGGGTACAAGGGAAGGCTCAAGGGCGTGGTGGAGGTGACGGCCAGGCACACCTTCAGGGACGTGGGCGACGAGGCAGTGCTCATGGCCCGTACGGCCGGCATACCCGTGGTGAAGTCGCCCGACCGCTACCAGGGGGCGGTATACGCGGGAAACGTGCTCAAGGCCGACGTGGTGCTCCTGGACGACGGGTTCCAGCACCGCAAGCTCTTCCGCGACCTCGACATCGTGCTCCTGTCGAGGGACGTCTCCCGGGAGGCCATGCTGCCGGCAGGTCCCCTGAGGGAGCCCCCGGAAGGCCTGTCCCGGGCCCGCATCCTCGTCCATACGAAGGGCGCCTCCTCCGACGGGATCACGGCCTCCCTGCACCCCGTCTCCCTGGTGGACTCGGTGGGCCGCGTGCAGGACCTGTCGCGCCTGATGGGCCGCAGGGTGCTCGCCGTGTCCGGGATCGCCAGACCCTCGTTTTTCACCCGGATCCTCGAGGACTCAGGCGCGCGCGTCGAACCCCTCCCGTTCGGCGACCACCACGCCTTCTCTCCCCGTGACATCAGGAGGATCAAGGCGCGTGCCGAGGAGTTCGACCTGGTGGTGTTCACGGAAAAGGACCTCGTGAGGCTGGACCCGTACACCCTCGACGGCAGGTGGCTGGCGCTCAGGGTCGAGATGCGGGTGGACGGGATGGAAGGCATCGTGAAGGAGGTTGAAGACCTTGTCCAGAAGAGCGGTCTTTCTCGACAGGGATGACACCCTCATCCGGGACCGGGTCTACCTGAGCGACCCGGACGCCGTTGAGCTCATGCCGGGGGCGGCCCATGCGGTCTCCCTCTTAAACAGGGCAGGCCTCCCGGTCATCCTGGTCACCAACCAGTCCGGGATTGCCCGGGGGTTCTTCGACGAGGAGCGGCTGGCCCTCATCCACGCGAGGCTCCGCTCCCTCCTCGAGGAGCAGGGCGCGCGCATCGACGCGGTCTACTACTGCCCCCACCACCCCCAGGGGACCGTGGAGCGGTTTTCCGTGCCCTGCGACTGCAGGAAGCCGGCGCCGGGCATGCTGAGGCAAGCGGCCCGGGATTTCGGGCTGGACCTCCCCTCCTGCTTCATGGTAGGCGACAAGGAAGAAGACATCGCAGCCATCCACAGCGTGGGCGGGAAAGGAATCCTGGTGGAGACAGGGAAGCCTTACAAGAGAAAGCAGAAACCGGATTTCGTGACGCACGATCTCGTCCAGGCCGTACAGTGGATCCTCCGCTGTACAGAGAAGAACCCCTCGTGACGGCCGCTCAGCGCGCGCAGCTCCTGCTCCTGAAAGCAGTCATCCTCATCGTGCGGGCCCTGCCCCGCCGGATCGCCGTACGCGCCGGAAGGGCCTTCGGCCTGCTCGCCTCGCTGTGCGTCCCCCTTCACCGGGAGATCGCCCGGGTCCAGATGCGCCACGTCCTGGGCCCGGATTACCACGAAGGGGTTCTGCGCGAGTCATTCATGCACCAGGGAGGTCTGTTCGCGGACATGATCAGGGTCGCGTACATGGACGACTCCGAGCTCAAGAGCACGGTCGTGGTGGAGGGCAGGGAGCACCTCGACAAGGCCCTGGCATCGGGGCGGAGCGTCATGATCGTGTCGTGCCACATGAACTGGGAGGTCCTCGGCCACGTCCCCCGGGTGTTCGGCATCAAGGTCTGCGTCATGGCCGACTACATCAAGAACTCCGCGATCCAGGCCATGGCCGACGAGATGCGCTCCCGGTGCAGGATCGACGTGCTCCCCCCCAAGGGCGGCATGGTGAACAGGCTCACCGACGAGCTGAAAGCGGGCTCCATCGTGGGCATGATCGTCGACCAGCGGGGCAAGCGCGACAACGGGCTGTACTGCGACGTGCTCGGCCTGCCCGCCCCCACCAGCCCGGCGCCCGCCCTCATCGCGCTCAGAGGCGACGCCCTCATCCTGCCCATTGCCGGCATCAGGCAGGGTGACCGGTACATATTCAGGTGGGATCCGCCCATCGACTCCCGGGACTTCGGCACGGACTACCGGCTGGTGAAATCCCTGTCCGACTGCTGGAAGTCGGAGGCGGTGAAGAACCTGAGTTGCGCCCTGCAGTCGTGGGTGTCGTCCGTCGTCCGGGAGCACCCGGGGCAGTGGTTCTGGCTGCACTGCAGGTGGCTGAGGCGCTCGGACATGAAAAAGATCGTCCGGAAGGGCCTCGACTTCGGGGAGTTCGTCCGGTCGCAGGCTCACGGTTATCTTCAGGAAAAAAATGTGATATAACCACGCTCCATGGGCAATAAACCTCGTCTGCTGCGCAATTTCCAGTATCCCCTCGCCAAGGGAGTGCTCGCCCTCATCCGGCTCATGCCCTACCGTATGGCCCTGTCCACCGGCAGGTCTCTGGCCCTCGTCGCTTGGGCGGCCGACCCCTTCCACCGCAAGGCGGCCCGGATACAGATGCGCCACGCCTTGGGGGACGCCTGCTCTCCGGCCCTGGAGCGCAAGGTGTTCATGTTCCACGGCGACATCCTGGTGGACGCGGTCAAGTTCTCGTTCATGCCCGATGAAGAGATCGAGGCGCGGGTGAGCATCGAGGGCAGGGAGCACCTTGACAGGGCCCTGGCGGCCGACAGGGGTCTCATGCTCATCACCGGGCACATCGGCAACTGGGAGATGCTCGCCCACCTGAGCCGGCTCCTGGGCGTGCAATTCTGCGTCATGGCCGACGTGCGGGAAGACCCCAGGCTGGAGTCCCTCGTCAACGACCTCCGCCTGCGCTCCGGGGCGACGATCCTGCCCCCCAAGGGTAAGGCCCTCATGCTCATCCGGGAGCTGAAAAAGGGCAGCACCATCGGCTTCCTCGTCGACCAGCGGGGCAAGCGCTCCGACGGCGTGTTCTGCGACTTCTTCGGCCTGCCCGCCCCCACCAACCCGGCCCCCGCCTTCCTGGCCGTGAAGACCGGCGCCCTGGTCCTGCCCGTTTACGCCATCAAGAAGGACGGCAGGTACGTGGTGAGCTTCTCGGAAGCCAGGGACGCCTCCTCCTTCGGGCACGGCAAGGAGGGCATCGCGAACATGAGCCAGTACATGCAGTCGTGGGTGGAGTCCGTGGTGAGAAGGCACCCCGACCAGTGGTTCTGGCTCCACTGCAGGTGGACCAGGCGCTCCGAAATGAGGGAGATCATCCGCAAGAGGCTCGACTTCGAAACTTACGTGCGGAGTCAGGCTGTCGGCTGAAAACCTGCCCGATCCCAATGGCTTCGAGGCATACTTTGTCTTGACTTTGCCCCGCGCATCTTTGTATAGAATATGGGTCGAACTCAAGGCGGCATAGCCAAGTGGTAAGGCGTCGGTCTGCAAAACCGATATTCACCGGTTCAAATCCGGTTGCCGCCTCCATCCTTTCCCTTCGCAGCGTCCTGAAAGAAACTTTTCATAAAAAAAGCTGTCCCTCACGGATGTACCCGGATGTGATCCCGAGGCTTTTCAGAACAGGTCCGTCTGCACGGAGAAGTGGAACAGACAGTCATCCTTGAGGTGGCCCCGGTTGGTTATGGGTATGCCCAGGATCAGCCTCCCGGTGAAGTGCTTCGATATGCTCCCGGTCAGACCGATGCCCGTGCCCGTGATGTAGTCGTGGTGGGTCATGGAGCCCCCGCCCGGCTTGTAGGGGAACGCACCGCCGTGGTCCGCGAAGACGACCCCCTTGAGCCTGTTCCTCAGGTCGAACCCGGCTATGCCCGCATCCGGAAACGGCAGGGGGAAGAAAAGCTCTGCGCTGATAAGGTAGCCTGTGTCTCCGATGAGGTACCCTTCCGGGTATCCCCGGACGGAAGACGCGCCGCCGATCTGGAACTGCTCGGAAGGCGGGAGGTTGTCCTCCCTCGTCAGCTGGGCGCTTCCCCGGAAGACGAGGACGAGGTCTTCCCCCGCTGTCTGCTGACGCAGCAGGAACGGGTTGTACTTGAGGAACCGGGAATCTCCGCTCAGGACATGGAGCCCCCTGGTCAGCCTGTTGCTGAAGAACCAGAAACCCTGCGCGTCGAGGGACTGGATATCGAAGCCCGCGTTCACCGTCCTCACCTCGGTCTCGTACAGCCTCACGCCGTCGAACTCGGTGGTGGATTTCGAATAGTGGAATCCCGTAAATCCGTTCAGCCTGAAGGCAGGCCCCGCGATGAACGGGTGGTTCAGGTCGAAGCCCAGGTCGGGTGATTCTCCGCTGATATCGAGCACCTCATACGGCCCGGAGATGACCTTTATCCTGTTGTAGCTGTAAGACAGGTCAAGTCTCGTGCCCAGCGTGCCCACCGGGACGTTGTACGAGGCCGACCCTGCCACCGTGCCTCTGTGCTTCGTGAAATAAGCGTTCAGGTTCAAGCGGTCCCGGTAGCCGAGCAGGCTGCTGCTCCCCAGCATGAGGCCGAACCGGTACAGACCCACCGTATCGCTGCCCGCGTTGTCCGAGAACAGGGTTGCCTGATAGTTCCCGGGCTCCTGTACCTTGAGGGTGAGGTCGGTGGTGCCCGGGGTCTCCCCGGCGCCGAGTTCGGCCCGGGTCTCGACGTCGCTGGTGCTGTTCAGGAACACCAGATCCCTCTCCAGCCTGTCCACCCGGACGAGGTCCCCGCTCTTCAGGGACAGCCGATTCGTGAAAAAAGACTCCTTCGTGTGCTCGTTGCCCTTGATCAGGATCTTCCCGATGCGGCCCTCCACCAGCTCGATCCTGATCACGCCCCTTTCCACCTTCTGGGGGGGAAGGATGGCCCGGGCGGCTATGAACCCCTTCGCTGCGTACAGCCTGTTGATCTCCCTGACTGCCTCGAAGAGGTCCCTGATGCTCACCTCCCTGCCCTCATACTTCCGCGTGATGCCTTCGACCTCCTCGAGGGAGAGGATGTCCGAAGGGTTCGTTTCGATCCTGGCGACGAAGATCGTCCTGTCGGCGGCCTCGGGTCCCGGACTCGTCTCCCCGTTCGTCCTGTCCTCAACCTGACCCTTCTCCGGGACAGGCGTTTTCCCCTCCTTGAGCTTCTCCTCGAAACGGTAATACTCCTGCTTTTCCTGCTCACGCGACCGGATGGCCCCCGGATCCACGCTCTGGGCAAAGCTGTTCACGGCCAGGAGAACACCCGCAAGCCCCATCAAGAGAACCGATATCCTGCCCATCTCCTCACACGAGTCCTTTCACCGGGGATCTGCTGCACGCCATGCGCGGCATCCGCTACTCCTTCTCGATCACTGCATCGTCCTCATCGGCGATGAAATCCTTTTCATCGACGCCCAGCATGCCGGGCTCGAACACGACACTCCCCGCTGCAGGCCCTGAACGCCAGGGGGCCCATGCCTTGCCGGAGATCTCCCGGTCCTCCTTCTCCTCCTGTGCACCCGCCACGGAGAGGAACTTGGGAATGAGGCGGGTGATGCTGTTTTCCGTGCTGAACTCGTTGACCAGGACATCGTTTTTATAATTGACCACAAAGGCGTCCGTCCACAACGCCCCTCCCTTCACGGGCAGGGTGAGGCCGAAGCGCAGGTCCTTCGCATAGAGCTGGAGATCGGCATCCTCCAGCAGCGGCGCGTTGCTCACGATGACCGTGTAGTCCTGGTTCGTGAACAGGGCGTGGTTCCCGAGGAGGGCGTTCGACACCGTGAGCCTGCCAGCGGCATCCACAGCCGCGTTGTTTGCGTAGAGGGCCTCGAACTGAACGTCGTTCCCGGAGGCGGCCGTGATGTCCACGTTCTCTGCCAGGGCGCCGTTCCTGCCCCGCACATCAAAGCTCAACGGCTGGCCCGTGCTGCTCCGGGCATCGAGATGGATGGCGCCGTCCGCCCTGAGTGTGACCTTCCCGGTGGCCTGGATGTTGAGATCCTTGCTCAGGGAGATCACCACGTTTCCGTTTTCATCGAACGAGGCCTCCCCGTTTTCCGCATGGACGAGCAGCGACCTCTGCTCGGCCGTCACCTCCTCGGACACGATGGCGTCCCTGTCGATGATCACCTGCCCGCTGATGGTGCCGATGTCCGAGTTGCTGACCAGGGTCACGTTCCTTCCGGAGACGTTCGCCTCTTCGGGCCTTTCATTGCCGGGCATCGAAAGGATGTTCTTGGCATTGACGAGGTCCTCGTCCTTCCAGACGCTCTGGGCGAATCTCTGCTCTTCATCCGGGGTGAGGGTGTACTCCCAGTCCGGGTCGTAACCCGCGTCGTAGACGTCGTCGTTCGGATCGAAGGGCGTGCCGCTGTCCGACAGACGGTGGCTGTCCTGGTACTCTGTCTTCTTCTGCTGCCTGTACGCCGTTATGGCCTCCTGCACCTTCGCTTCGCTATCCAGCCCCAGATCGTTCCTGACCCCGGCGAGCCCTTCAAGAGTGTCGTCGTCCCTGGGGTAGTTGCTGTCCCGGATCGGCCCGTCCGCGGTCAGCACCACATCGCCTTCAGCGCTCTCCACCCGGTTCAGGAGCATGGCACCGTCGATCTCCGACAGGTAGATGCTGCCCTTGGCTTCGGCCGACAGGACCCCGTCCAGTGAATCGATCCTGATGACATTGTCCCCTCTCCCGATCCCCCCGTTCTCCGATACCAGCGTGATGTCCCTGGCAATGATGCCGGCGCTGCCGCCGGGAAGGCCGAGGATCGATCCGTCCGCCGTGATCAGGGCGTTGCCCCTGGTCCGTATCTCATCGACGACGAGGTCTCCGTCCGTCCCCCTGATGTTGATCTGCCCGCGGGCGCTCGCCTTCAGCAGGCCGCCCAGCGTGTCGACAGCGACTGCCTGGCCGGCGGTCCCCACGTCCCCTTCGGCTGAAGACAGGGTGATGTTCCTGGCCCACACCTGGGCCGCTTCGTTGAAGCTGAGGATGCTCCCCCGGTTTTCGATGGACACGTCCCCGTCCCTGCTGAAGATGTTTCTGTTGAGCAGGATGCTGCCCGTGCCCGTGCCGGTGACGCTGATGTGCGAGGCATCGCTCCCCGTGAACGCCACGTCGATCGCTCTGTCCGCCTGCACTCCCAGATTGAACGGAGGTTCAAGAATCCAGCCCCACACGGGGTCCGTCTCCCTGATGACCGTGTCCGCCCCAAGGTCCAGGAACCGCGCCCCCGGCCTGGGTGCGTACTCGGTGGTCCTGCCTTCGACGGAATAGTCTGCCGTGCTGTTTTCCACGACCTGCATCCTGCCGGTTTCCTGGTCCCAGCGGATGCGGTACTGGGAGACATTGATGTTGCCGTTCGAGCCCGTGATCTCCGTCACCAGGGGATTGCCTTCGGCATCCAGCTTTCCGGTGTCCGTGATCTTGATCCTGCCGCTGATGCGGTTGCCCGTGTCGAGCCTGTTCACGATCATGTCCCGGGAGGAATGGTTGACCACCTCGATGGAGCCGTAGCCATCGATCACCTCCAGCCTGCCGTTCCCGGTGCTCACGATCTCGCCGGTGAGGGTGATGTTGCCCCCCGTCACCCTCACGCTCTCGAGCTGGATGCACCCCTCCTTCTCGTCCCAGTAGGCCCTGATGTTGCTGCCTTCGCCGGTGGGGATCCACTTCCTCCCGCCTTCGCCAACGGCAAGGGTTTCCGGATCGAACTCCTCGATCACGATCCTCCGCTCGGGCTCTCCGCTTTTGATCGTGCCCCGGATGTTGAGGACCTCCCCGCTGATGGCTATGCTGCCTGCTGTGATGAACGGCGCCACCGGCTCCTGCTCTCCCAGGGGCCAGCTGCTCAGGCCCCGGGTGTAGTTCTGGGTGAAGGTGCTAGCCGTGGAGATGTTCACCTCGTCGCCCACGATGTCCCCCAGACTCTCGATGCTGCCGCTCCTGTTGATGATGTCGATGGACCCGTCGAGGTTCGTGATGGTGCGCTTCAGGACCAGGTCGGAAAACACGTTTTCGTCGTTGCCCGGCAGATCCGGGTCATAGGTGTTCTCCACCACGATCCGCTTGCCGAGGTCACCCATCCGGTTGATCTGCAGGGTATCATGGGACTTGATCGCCTTGTTGTTCACGATGACCTCGCCGCTCAGGCCCTCGGGAATCTCCAGCTTGTTGAGCTCGAGGTGGGCGGGCGAATCGTTCGTCACCCTGATGAGGAAATCGTTGCCCGGAACCTTGAGCAGCCCGCTGCCCGTGAGGGTTCCGGTGATGGCGATGTCTCCGGAGACGACCCTGGTGTCCTCGATCACAAACCGGTCGAAGTTGCCCAGGGTCGGATCGTTCGCCTCTGCCCGTTCAGCGAGTATCGCCAACTTCCTGTCCTCGAGCGACGACCGTTCCATACGGAGAATGGTCTCCTCGTTGGCGTCCTTGGCATGTTCAATCGCCGTATCCAGGGCTGCAATCCTGGCATCGAGCTCGGTCACGGGATCCACCTGAGGATCGTACGACCAGCCGATGGTGCTGTCGCCGGTGACGTTCCTGTCCCTGTCGATATGCAGGATCTGATGGCGCTCGGTCCCGCTCTCCAGCGTGCCGTCGATGGTGACCGAATCGCTCGAGAGGATGGGGTTTGCCCGCGTGCCGTCGCTGTACCAGGTGATGGGAATGCCGAAGAGGGCATAGGTGCGCATCTTCGCCCGTGCATACCCTTCCGCGGACGCCAGGCCCTTGAACGCGCCCACGTTGATGTCGCCGGCCGCCTTCAGGTCCGAGCCGGCGTTGATGAGGACATCGTTGTAATCATAGAGGTAGGCATAGGCCTCGACGTCGCTCAGCGGGATCCCGCCGGCCGAGAACGCCTGGGCGTCCGCCCGTGCCCGCAGGTTGTTCTGGACCCCGTCCGCGTCCTTACCGGCAGCGATGTCGATGGCGTTCCCCGCCCTGACCCTGGAACCTGCAGCAATGACCGCATCGTTGTCCGCAGTGAGGCTGACTGTCGCCTTTCCGTCGGCCGACGCCCCCACGCCGAACCCCTCGGTATAGGTCGCCGCCTCGACGTTCGCCTTCGTCTTCGCGGTGAGGGTGAAATCGTTCCCCGCCTGAACGTCCGCGTTCCCCCCGAGGCTGACCTTGGCCGTATTCGTGCTGGTGAGGGTGGAATGGACATCGGCCACGGCAATGGCGCCGCCCGCGGTGAGAGTGGCCTTGTCGTAGGCAGACACGTCATTGGCGGCACTGACCGTCACATTCCGTTCAGCTTCGATCTTTTCGCTCTCCCCGGCTTCCGAATTTCCGGCAATGTATGCCTCAGCCTTATTCGTGATGGTGGTCACGCTGTCTCCGGCAGGCCCGCCCCAGAATCCCCCGGCTCCGGCGCTCAGGTTGACGCCGATGTTGGGCTTCGAGACACGGTTGAGCGCATTGACGTGGATATCCTCTCCCGCTTCGACATCCGCGTTCCCGCCGATGTACGCGACAGCGGCCGATGTGCTGCTGTTCGTGGTGCGGACGCCGTTGTGCCCCACGAGGGCACCGATGTCAGTACTCTTCCCCACGGAGTTGAAGATGATGTCCGAGAGGGCGCTCACGTCCACATCCTTCCCGGCGCTTATCTTCGCCGCCCTGTCCTTGTTCCCGGCCAGATAGGCGCTGGCCGAGCTGATTGCCGTGACTCTGGACTCCGCCGAGGCCCCCGAGTAGATGCCCCCTCCGCCGCCGGACGTCTGGGCGTACGCATAGGTTTTTCCCTCGGCTCTCACCGTGACGGAATCTCCTGAGACTGCGGCATCCTCATCCACGTGGGCGGTCACGGTGTTGGTGACCGTGGTCGTGGCCAGCTTGTCTCCCATGGTCGCGCCGATCCCGATCTTCAGCCCCCACACCTCGGATTCGACCTTGCCGGTATATCCCTGCGCGAGAACCTCCACGTCCTCGTCGGCATGGACGTTCGCGTCCTCTCCGAGATACGCCTCGAGGGTCCAGGTGCCCGTGGCGTTCGCCCTGGGCTGCTCGGAGGTGAAGATGAGGCTTCCTCCCGCGGCTTCGTTCTCAGCCCTGACCTTGTTTTCCAGCTCCGTGCCGTCCCCGTCGCAGTTCCCCAGTGCACGGACGCTGATTGACCCTCCCGCAGATATGTCAGAATCTCCGCCCCCGGCGATGAAGGACTTCACCCGGAGCGTGGCAGCCGCGTTGGCATCGGCGAAACCGACCGAGGCGGCGCCGAAATTGCCCCCCATGGCCTTCGCGAGGCTGTTCACGTCCGCCCTGGCCGCCACCGCGAGGTCCTGCTTCAGCTCGATCTTCGCATCATCACCAACGGACGAGGTGACGGTAGGGTTCACGCTCGCGTCCGATTTGTTGTAACCCCCGGCCACGATGCCGCCGGCCAGGTGCTTGGCATTCGTTTCCCCCTTGTTCGTTGAATGGGCCTCAACGGTGAGGCTGTTCACGGTTTTCCCCTCAGCGGTGCCGATCCTGGCGTTGTCGGATACCGTTGCTGACGTCGTGCCGTCCGAGTCCACCTCGGCCCAGGAAAGGCCGCCTCCCAGGCCCAGGAAGGATACGGCCGCGTCCCCGCTCTTCGCGGTGTCGTCGGTGCCCGTTTGGGCACTGACAGAGATGTTTCCGGCCTGGTCGATTGTCACGCCCTTTTCGATACGGGCATCCACCAGGTAGTCGTTGTCCACGACCGCGACGGCGCCCGAGGCGGACACGAAGGCGGACAGCCCGCCGGCATAGCCGCGGTTGACGGTCTTTTCCTGAAGCTCTGCCGAAACCGTGACGTTGCCGGGGGTCTTTGTGGAAGAGACCTTCGCGTTCTCACCGATGGAGGCCTTCACCTGGCTGCGGACGCTGGCGATGCCCACGCCGCCCCCCACGCCGGCCCAGCCGACAGCCCCGGCACCGGAGGTCATGTCCACATCGATGTTTTCCTTTGCCTGTACACCCACATCCCTGCCCGCCTCGAGAGTGGCGGACGAACCGATGAAGGCAGCCGTTCCGGACGGCACCGCGGTAGGGGCAGCACTGATGGCCTGTGTGGCCGAGCCCGCCGCGGTTTTCACCTCGTCCATGCCGTAGGAGTCGCTGAGCACCCCTCCCAGAAGATCCTGCTTCGCCTGATTCTCGGCGTAGCCCGATGGGTTGGCATACCCCGGATTGCCTCCCTGCTCGGAGAGAGAGCGGGCAGCGGCATCGTCGGGCTTGTCCCCGATGGTCAGGACGGTCACCCCTCCGCCCAGGCCCACGAGCCCGCCGGCCATGCTCACGGCATAGGTCTCCGCCTTCTTGTCCGAGAGGGCCTGGACCTGGACGTCCTGCTCTGCGGCCACCTTCGCGTTGTTCCCCACGTACGCGGTCGTATCGTTCTTGATCGTGTGGAACCCGAGGCCGCCTGAGATGCCCACGGTGCCGCCGGCGAGGCTGCCGGATACGGCGAAGTCATCGACCTTGTTGACTGCGGCCACGTTCACGTCCTGCACGGCATTGGCCCCGGTCTGTCCCTGGTTCACCCGGGCCGCGTCCCCGATGTACGCCCTCGTGTCCGACTCGACCGTGCTCACCACCACGGCCCCTGCCAGGGCCGCTGCGGCGCCCCCGGCACCGGCGCCCGCAACCGTGGAGAACGACTCGCTCGACTCTGCCTGGACCGCCAGCCCCTTCATCTCTTTCTGAATAAAGTTCCCCTCGGCATCCAGGATGTTCCCGGAGTTGTCCGTCGTGTACGCGGATGCGCTGCTCCCGGAGTTCCCTTTTGCATTGACCACGGCCCTGTCCCCGATGAAGGCGCTGGTATCCTTCTCGATGAGGGTCACGCCCACGGCCCCGCCGATCCCTGCGGTTCCGCCCGCAACGCTGCCCGCCACGATGTCCGTCCGGGTCAGGTCTTTCGCCCGGACGACGATGTTGCCGTCCGCATTCACCGTGGTTGCCTGCTCGGCATCCGTGGTCCCGGCGATATACGCAGAGGTCTCGTTGTCTATGGATATGACCGGCACCGCCCCTGCCAGGCCCACGGCCCCCACGCCCAGGGCGCCCGCACCGGCGATGGAGAGGATGTCCTGCCTCGATTCTGCCAGGACCTCCACGTCCCCGTTCGCATTGACCGCTGCAGACGCTCCTATCGAAGCCTTCGTGTTGTTCCTGACGACCGTGACCTCTGCGGCCGGGCCCAGGCCGACCTTGCCCGCGAGAGCGGCGGCTGCGCCCACGCCCGTGTGGCGGAGGTCCGTACCTGCAGAGACGAGGACCGACCGGCTGTCCCCGGGTGACGCCGGGTCCTCGTTGATCCGCGCGCCGTCAGCTATGCGGGCGGAGGTGTTGTTCGTGATGACGTTGACAGAGCCTGCCAGGTTGATGGCCGCGCCCGCCGCCCCACCGCCGCTCGCCGCTATGCTCGTCACATCGTCCCGGGAAAAGGAGGTGATGGCAAGGCCTTTCACGGTCTTCTCCACCACGGACGCCTCCGCCTGCTCTTCGATCTTCTCCCGTTCTGCGTCACCCAGGTTGAGACCGCTCGCATCTGCGCCGGAGGAGCCCCCGGTCGTGAAGATCGCCACGTTCATGGCATTGTCCCGCTTCCCGTTTGCCTCGACCTTGGCGTTCTTCCCGATGAAGGAGTCCGTGGTCTTGCTGATCACGGCCGCGGTGGCGGAGGCGCCGATGGCCGCGTCCTTTGCGCCCACGATCCCTGCAGCGACGCTGTCGATTTCCGTCTCGTCCCTGGCTGAGACCAGGATGTTGCCGTCCGCACGGGTAGTGGTCAGGGAACCGTCTTCCCCGTCGATGTGGGCGCTTGTCGTGTTCTCGATGTCGTAGACCGATGCCGCGCCGCCGAAGGCCCACCCCTTGCTCAGGCCGATCGTGCCGGCGACCGAATCGATGTCCTCCCGGGAGGGACTCCGGACCAGGATGTCACCGGTGGCCCTGACTGTGGCCCCTTCGAGGGAGCCCGCATCGTCCGGATCGTTCCCGATGAAGGCGCGCGTGGTCTTCCGTATGGTGCCCACATCCGCACCGGCGCCCATGCCGCCCTTCACGCTGGCGGTGACGGCCCCGGCGATGCCGAGGATGTCGGTGCTGTCGGACGCGCGGACGTTCACGCCCTGCTCCGTGCCCGTGAGCGCCCCCGTATCCGGGTCCACGGCGCCTGCGGTCACCGTTGCCCCGCCGTCGATATGGGCCCTGGTGGTTTCTTTGAGCACGTTGACCGTGGCGCTGCCCTCGACGGCAAAGCCGTCCGAGAGGGCCCCGCCCGCTGCGATGCTGTCGATGTCCTCGTGCGAGGTGGCGGTGACGGAGACCCCTTTCACGCTCTCCATTAGCTGGCTGCCGTCGTCGCCCTTCTCCCCCGTGCGGACCGGGATGGCGTCCTTCAGGCCCCTGGCCGTCACCACGCTCCCGTGCCCGATGTATGACTCGACCGTGTTGTTCGTGACAATGACCGAGGCCGAGCCGCCGAGGCCGGCGCCGCCCCCGCCCGAGACCGACTTTCCCTTGATGGAGAGGTTGCCGGCAACCGAGAGGATGTCCGCCTCGTCGTTGGCAGCCAGCGAGACGCTCCCGTCCGCCGCGACGCCCTGTGCCTTCTTCCCTTTGATGTACGTCCGGGTGGTGTTGTTCAGGTCGCTCACCGAGGCAGACCCTGCAAGGGAGAAACTGGACTGAGCCTGGCCCACAGCGGCCGAGACCGTCCCGATGGCGCTCTTCTCGTCGGCGGAGAGGAGGACGTCGTCCTGCGAGGTCACGTCCGAATCCTGGATGTACGCCTCGGTGGTGTTGTCCGTCAGGTTGACCGCAACCGAGGCGCCGACGCCGGCCTTTTCGCCCGATGCCAGGGCGCCGGCTATGGACGAGATGGCCGCTTCATCCGTGGTCGCGACGACCACCTTCCCCGCTGCTTCGACCTCCGAGCGGGAGATGGAGGCGGCGGTGTCGTTGTCGATGCCGCTGACGGCCACCGATCCGGCAAGGCCATACCCTTCCTTCCTCGCCACGGAGCCGCTCGCGGCGATCGTCCTGACAACCCCCTTCGTGTCCGCCGAGAGCTCCACCTTCCCGGTGACGTTCTTCAGGGAGGAGTCCTCGATGCGGGCGTTCGTCCGGGAGCTCAGCCTGTTGTAAGTGACGGAGCCGGCGAGGCTCACGGACGTCTTGTTGGCCGTGGGGTCCGAGCTTGCCCAGGCGGCCGACCCGGCAAGGGAGCTGATGTCGGAATCACTGAGGGCCTTCGCGTCGACGTTCGCGGCCTTGACGATGTTCGCGCCCGTGATGCGGGCGTCCGTTTCGTCGTCGAGCAGGTTCACCGAGGCGTCGCCGGCAAGGGAGATGGATGCCTTGGGCTTGCTGTCGCCGAAGAGTTCCGGCAGTGAGATGCCGTCCAGGGGGTCGTCGGAATCGTCCTGCCCCTTCTTCAGCTTGTCCGGCACGGGCGATTTCTCCTCCTTCGACTGGTCCTTGGAGCTGCTGGACGCGATCGCCGCGGCCAGCGAATAGGCGTTGATGGATCCCGTGTTCTGTGCGGAGAGGCTGACGCCGCCCTCGGCGCTGATCTTCCCTCCGGCGCTCAGGAGCATGTGCGAGGCGTCCATGCCGGGGACGGCGGCAAGCTCGACCACCTCGCCCGTCCCCGCATCCCTCAGGCGGACCCTGGTGGAGTCGATCACCTCGACCTGGTAGGTCTTTCCATCCACCAAGCCAGCGATGCTCCTGCCCCCGCCGTTTCGGTAGACCACCTCGTCGCCCGTGGCGTAGCCGTGGGCGTATCCGAGGTCGATGGTGCCGCCCCCCGTGATGCGTGAAGCCGGGTCGAAGGCGGCGTGGCCGACGAGGGCCCGGGTGTCCCGCTCGATGCTGTTGACGGACACGGAAGCGCCCACGCTCGTCTGAGCGCTGCCGCTTTCGGCGCCGTTTTCTTCCTTTGCCTTCATGAGGCTGCCGGTGGCGTTGAACAGGAGGGCGTTGTCCGCTGCAGACACGCCCACCGCCCCGCCGCTCACGCCGGCACCGCTGTCGATCTGCGCGACGGTCTCATCCTGCTGGTCGATGTAGGAAAAGGACCCGGCCACCCCGAAGGTCTGGCCCTTTGCCCCGGACTGCACCAGGGCGATGTTCGTGGTGTCCGTCTCCGCCTTGAGGGAGAGCGTGCCGCTCGTGCCGGTGGAAACGGCCGCGCCGTCCTCCACCCTGGCGGTCGTGGTGTTGTCGAGGAACATGAGCAGGGCCGAGCCGCCCGCTCCCTTTTTCCCCGAGGCGCCCATGGCGACCCAGTCGGCGAAGGGGTGCTTCCACGCCTGGAGGTTCGTGAGGGTCGAGGCCTGCAGGTTGAGGTCGAAGGTGCCGGCCATGTCCACCAGCTCCATGTCCGTGCACGCGTTGACGAACACACTCTGTCCGGCAGTACCGTGTGCTGCCTGGAAGTCGCTGTCCTGGTTGATCCTGGCGTTCTTTCCGATGATGGCCTCTGACGTGTTCGTGAAGCTCATGTAATCAACCGACCCGGAGATGCCGAAATCGCCGCCGGTGCCTACGCTCCGCGCCCAGGAGTTGAACATCAGGTTCTGCAGGCCGAGCTTCTGGTCGAGTACGCTTCCCAGCGCGGCGGGGCTCTGGAAATCCTCCTTTGTGAAGGGGAGCAGGCTCAGGCCCGGCTCCGTCAGGAAGGGGTAGGAGACCGTCGAATCGATGGAGAGGTTACGCCCGGCATCCACCTTGGCCCCGCTGTCGATGAGCGCCCTGGCGGTGTTGGTGTACGAGCCCACGATCACGGCCGCGCTGACTGCCTTGTCGAGATCGGGCTTGCCCGGGTCAGGGGTCTGCTGGGAGATCACGGTCTCGGCAACGGTCTGCACCCTGTCCGTCAGCCGGGCCTGGACATCCACGTCCTGCCAGGCCTTCAGGACAGCCGTGCCGCCGATCTGAGCGGTTACCCCGTTGGTTACGTCGGCATAGGCGAGGGTCCCGGCAAGACTCCAGTCGGAATCGCCACCGAACCAGCCCGCCTTGTCCCTGAGCTTTCCCAGCGATCCGGTGAGGATGAAGGGAAGAAACGGCGCGACCTCGCCCTTGAGCAGGGCATCCTTGACCAGGGGGTCGCCGCGGATGCCGGCCACGCCGCTGGTCACTTCCTTTGCCTCCAGCTCGGCCGTGACGCCGATTCCCGAGCCCCTGGACTCCAGGTTCCCATCGACCCTGGCCTTGATGTCCGCATTCGAGAACCCCAGGCCCACGGCCACCCCTGCGAGGCCGTCGTCATAGGTGCCCGTTTCGGCGCTGGCGATGTTTACGTTCTTCCCCCTGGCATCGACGTCGATGGAGCCTGCGGCGGTCACGCTCGACCCATCCGCCAGAATGGCGTGGGACGTGGTGGAGGATTTCGCGATGGCAAGGGAAACGGCGACGTTGTTCCTGCTCGACGGCGCGGCGCCCAGGTTCTGGGAGGTGCGCGCCGTGACGCTGGCAGTGGCGGACGCGTCGGAGAGCAGGGAAACGTCCTGCTGTGCGTTTATGGCGACGTCCGAGCCCACCTCCACCTTCGCGGTGGCCTCTGCCTTGCTGTAGCCCACGCTGAAGACGTTGAGCACGGGGTTGTTCGTGACGGGGTCGATGCCCCCGCTAATGGCCTTGACCGTCCCGTCCGCAGAGGACACGGCACTGATGTCCACGCTCCCGCTCCCGGAGATCTCGGTCTGCGCGGCAGCGGACCCGTCTATCTTCACAGTGGCGTCCGCACGCTTGACCATGAGGGCCACGGGCAGGGAGAAGCTGTCGCTGACAATCGTCTTGAGCTCTTCGATGGTCCAGTTCTCGAGGATGGAGGGGGAGTCTTCGTCCGAGTTCACGTCGCCGGCCTTTGCCGTAATGGTGATGTCGCCTCCCTTTATGGTTGCCCCGTCGATGGTGATCTTCGCTTCTGCGCCTTCGTTTTCATAGGGTGAGCGGAACGTGCTGCTCTCCACCTCGTTGACGGCCTCGAGGGTGATGTCGCCTGCTGTGTACGCGCTGTCTTCCCTGACATGGGCGAGGAGCCTGGAGCCTTTCTCGAGGGTGATCTCCGGGGCGCGTATGTAGATGTCGCCGTTCTTCATCTCGATGCTCGTGCCGCTCACGAGGTCCCCGGTGTTCACCACGTCGCTGAAATCGATCTCATGGGATTCGAACACCGCTCCCGTCGTCAGGAGGCCCGGATTCGGGCCGGCGCCGGCGTCATCGCTGCCGCCGATGACGACCTTGTCGCCGAACAGGCTGATGCCGTCGATGGCATTGACTGTGCCCTGGATGGAGATGAGCCCCACCTTCCCGCCGTTCACCACCCCGTCCTGGATGGGGACGGTTTTGTTGAAGAGCATGGTGGTGGCCGTTGTGGAGGGGTTGCCGCCGAGGTCGAAGAAATCGTCCATGTAGGCCTTCGTGGGGGCGAACACGCTCAGCGAACCGACATTCACCACGCCCTGGGAACCCAGCAGGAACCCATGGGGGTTGAGGAAGAAGACATTGCCGCCTACCTGGTTGTTCCTGATGGAGTTCAGCATGCCGTTGATGGTGGTGCGCTCCGAATGGACCAGGTTGATCAGGTTCGTTGCGCTCGCCGGGACGTGGAGATTGACGACCTCGTTTGCGTACACGCTGAAATGCGAAAACGAGTTGTATGCGTTGTCACCGCGCTGGGTGGGGTTTATGACATCGAAGACGTTGCCGCCCCTGTCCACCACCTGGGTCTGGGGCGTCCTGCCGTCCGTGATGATCTGCGCCGCACAGACGATGTTGGACAGGAAGAAGCTGGAGATGGTGACGACGGCGGCAACCTTCCTGACCGTCGTGGACGTTCTGTTGAACCGGCTGAAAAAGCCCCAGGGAACATACCTTCTCTTCATCCCATCCTCCTGCTGCATGAACCCACGCATTCACCGGCCCATCCTTTTCCCTGTAAAAGGCCAATGAACACATAAGGATCTGTCGATCCCTTCCCTGAAATCCTTACCCTGCATTGCAATAATGTTTCCAAGTTTATTATAGTATGATATCAATTACTTATGCGCCATCAGCATAGGAAAGTGGAAATATTTTATATATTACAGGCTAATATTATTCTCTTTTTTAATACTACCATCATGACCACTTGAATGAAACACCCTTCATCGCAATCACAAAGCGGCTGAAACAAGGGGAGCAGCGGGGGGATCAGGTTCCATGGCCAGGGGTTCATGACATCCTGATCAGGGTGCCGCGGCAAGGCCCTGCGGTTTTTTCCTGGTTTGAGATCGGGCAGGATATGGTATAAAAAACAGGTCTTGTCATGGGAAAGGAGGGGGTATGGGAAGAACCCTGGTCTGGCTGTGCTCGATCATCCTTCTGGCAGCGCTCCCGGTTTTCTCGTCCCGGGCCATTGATGCGGCTTCCGGTTCGGGAGGCGCACCGGAGAACCCCACAGGAGCGGGCGGCCTGGGCGACCCCTCCGGGAAGGCACACCCGCTGCAGAATATCTTGGGAGCAGAGGCAGCGCCTGCTCCGGCCGCCGCAGGTGCCGGGGACCCCTTCACGGAGAGAAGCAGGATCACCCTGAACGTCCAGTTCGACACGAACAGGTCCGACATCAAGGAGGCCTACTACAACGAGCTGGACGCCTTTGCCCGCGTCATGAACAACCATCCCGACCTGAAGGTGACCATCGAGGGCCACACGGACAACGTCGGGAAGGCGGACCACAACCTGAAGCTCTCCCGGGAACGGGCGGAAAGCGTGATGAACTATCTCGTTTCACAGGGGATCGACCCTTCCCGCATCACTGCGCTGGGGTGCGGACAGACCAAGCCGGTTGCGGACAACCGGACCGCGGAGGGAAAGGGAAAGAACCGCCGGGTGGAAGCGGAAATGGAGTACGAGAAGGCCGTGTTCCTGAGAAAGAAACCGATGTGTCCTCCCGCCGCACCCCATCCTCCGCAGTAGGCGCATGCCTCTGCACCCGGGCAGGGCGCCCTTGGACGGGCCCTACAGTACGTTGCCCACGAGGTAGCGGTCGAGGTCTTCTTCCAGCGTGTCGGGCAGGTGCTCGAAGTACTCGTTGCAGTGGGGGCACATCCACAGCGGGCCCTTCTGCTGCTTCAGATCCCTGATCCTCACCGGGTGTCCGCACATGTCGCAGTAGAACCTGATGCTCTCGAGCGACTCGAACCCCTCGGCCAGGTCAGGATAGTAGAGCCAGATCCCGAAGCCGAAGAGGAGCTCGTGCCCGCGCTCCATGGGCCGTGCCCATCTGATGATCCCCGCATTGCCCCTGAGGACTCTGCACCGCTCGTCCTCGGTCTCCTCGTGGACGTCCCGGATGATGACCTTTGCCCCGGGCTTGAGCGTGCGGCCCGCCTCTGCGTACAGGCCCTCATCACTCATGTTGTACATCTCGGCCTCGACGCGGTCCCGGGTCCGGCAGCTCAGACAGTCGAGCTCGAGGTGAGCCTGGCACAGTGTTCTCGGATGTGTTCGATGGTCCCTGAACGTTTCCATCACCCTTCTCCTTTCGGCGCGTATTCGTGCTGCCTGATGCAGGGGGGCGGCCCTTGTGCGTCTCCTTGCACATGCATGCGATGTAAATATATATGATGACTTCCACCCGTAAAAGATGCACGGATTGTTCAGGTGCGCGCAAGATTCCGATCCCTGATTATTTGAATCCTGTGCAGTGCGGGAGAGGAAGTCAGGGGCCGGTCAGCTCGCGAGGAACCTGATCCCTGCTCCCTGGAAGGGGTGTCCGTTCCGGTTGACCGGGCCCGACCACACGACGACGCCCACGTTCTCTTCCAGCAGTCCGCCGGGCATTCCCGCGGGCAGGCTCCTCTTCGGGTGGATGAGGATGTGGTCGTCAGTTCTCACAGGGAAGTAGGTCTCGACATAGAGGCCCTCCTCACAGAGGTTGTGGACGGTGGCCAGGAAGGATTCGTTCGTCCTGCAGGATACGCAGGCCAGAACCAGGGGAGGCTTGCAGAGCACGCGTGAATACGCCCTGTTTTCCATGGAAGTGAACATCTCTTCCTCCTTGGTGCAGGGTTCGCCCCTTGTGCGGGAGGGGGCCCGGCTTCAGACGGTTCTTCTACAAGTATTAGTACACGCCGGGTCTCATAATTAAAGGGAGGAAAAGGGGACGGGCTTCCGAAGCCCGGGGCGGTCGGCCCCCAACTGCCGGATGTCCCCGGCATTCCTGTGTATCGGGATCGCCGTCAGACGCAAAAGACCCACCTGCATCAAGATCGTTTTTTACCGGCTTCTACGCCGGCGCCGACCTCTTGCCGGTGGGCCTTCTCATGAACGCTTCGCTTCTTGTAAGGATGTCTGCTACTTCTTCTTGTTTACGGCATCCTTGAGTGCTTTGCCTGCCCTGAACCGAGGGGCATTGCTCGCCTTGATCTTCATCTTCTCGCCGGTGGAGGGGTTTCTGCCGTTCCTGGCCTTCCTCTTCACGATGTCAAAGGAGCCGAAACCGATGAGCGACACCTTCTCACCCTTCTTCAGGGCGCCTGTGATGGAGTCGGTCATGCACTTGAACGCATCTGACGCCTTTGACTTGGTAAGCCCGGTTTTCTTGGAAAGTGCATTGATGATGTCTTTCTTGTTCATACAGTCTCCTCTCAAGATATTTGCCGCATCCTCCGGTCCCTCGCTCCCCTGCCCAGATGTTGTCATGAGATCCGGCGGATGATCGGTCCCCCCACTCAGTTCCAGAATCCGGAAAAATCGATCACGTCCTCCCTTGCGGGAACGCCCTGTACCTCGTCTATAACGGATATTATCATGATAATCAATGCAAAAGAGTACCGCAGGAACGGTGCGCACATGCCGTTCTTCCCGGAAATGGGGCGCACGATGCGGCGGGCGCAGGGATCTGGCGCATGATCGAGTGGCGCAAAGTACGGCCTGGAGCGGTTTTCATGGACGGGAAGAAAGATCGCGTCCGGGACGCAGTCCTCCGCTATGGCGCACCAGCGGGGTGCGTGTTTTTTAAGATTCCTTGTTTCCAGATGCAAACCGGAGAAATGCCGCGTCGCCTCTCTCAGCACATGCCGTCTCCCGCGGGCCGCTTCCCTTCCTCCCGCTCGCGTTCGAGCCTGCGCATCTGCGTGCGCGCTTTTGCCTCGTTGAAGCGGCGCTCCTCGTCCTCGCTTTCCAGGATGAGCGGAGGGACGTCCCTGGGCCGTGCATCGCCACCCAAGGCTACGTACGTCAGGTATGCGGACGCGGTGTGACGCACCTTGCCGGTGATGAGGTTCTCGGCCTCTACCCGGACGCCCACCTCCATGGACGTCCTGCCCACGGCGTTGACGCTGGCCTTGAAGGTGACGAGGTCGCCGATGTGGACCGGGTGGTGGAAGCTCAGCCGGTCGATGGACGCCGTGACTACGTTGGACCGGGCGTGCCGGGCCGCCACCGCTCCGCCCGCATTGTCGATGAGCTTCATGATGACCCCGCCATGGACGTTTCCCGCGGGGTTCGCATCCTCGGGCGTCATGAGCTGAGCCATGAGCACCGTGCTTTCCTTCACTCTCTTTCCTTCCATGCACGCACCTCCCATAGAGATATGTAACCGGGAACATCTGCGGTGCAAAGACCTGACCTTGTGAAAGCCCTGGAAGAAGGCGTCCCATCCCGCCCGGGGCTCACGGGCGTTGATGGCCGGACGCGCCCGGGCCGTCAGGTTCGATGCCCGGGATGTAGACGACGAAGGCGGTGCCCCTGCCGGGGAAGCTCTCCACCACGATCCCGCCCTTGAGCTCGGTCACGATCCGGTGCACGGTGGCCAGCCCCAGGCCCGTGCCCATCTCCTTGGTGGTGAAGAACGGGTCGAAGATGTGCTTCACGGTGTCCTCGTCCATGCCGCAGCCGGTGTCGGAGACCGTGAGCTTCAGGTATGCCCCGGGCCTGAGCCCCGGACCGATCCGGGCGGCCCCGTCCTTCCGGAGCACGGACCGTTCGAGGGTAAGCCCCAGACGGCCCTCTCCCCCTTCCATGGCCTGGTACGCGTTGGTGCACAGGTTCATGACGATCTGGTGGATCTCGGTGGGGTCGGCATGCACCAGGGGCGCCTCAGGGCAGAGGGTGCAGTCGATGCCGATGGAGGCGGGTATGGACGCACGCAGGAGACCCAGGGCCTCCTCGAGGATGAGCCCTGCATTCATGGCCTCGCGCCTGGCCTCGAACTTCCTGCTGTAGGAGAGGATTTGCCCGATGAGCTCCCGTGCCCGCATCCCTGCCTTGAGGACCTGCTCGATGTTCTTCATCGCCGGGGCGCCTTCGTCGAGGGTGCTCTTGGCCAGCTCCGAGTAGCCGATGATGGCTGAGAGCATGTTGTTGAAGTCGTGCGCGATGCCCCCCGCGAATGTGCCGATGGCCTCGAGCTTCTCGGCCTGGGCAAGGCGCATCTCGTAGCGCTCCCGTTCCTTCTGGGCCTCGATGCGCGAGGTGACGTCACGGACGATGCCCCGGAACCCGGTCGCCTTGCCTCGCGAATCCCTGAGCAGGGAGATGGAGGCCTCCACGTGATACCTGCGGCCGTTCTTGTCTCGAAGCGTCCAGTCAAAGGCCCTGGCAGGCTCGCCGGTCACGTACACCCGGTGGAAAACCTCGAAGACCTTGCTGGCGTTCTCCTCGTCCATGTACTGCCGGTAGTTCATGCCGGGGATCTCGTCTTCGGAGTATTTCAGGTCCCTGGCGAGGGCGTGGTTGAAGAAGGTGATGTTGCCGGCGAGGTCCACCTCGAAGTACGACTCCTCGATGCTGTCGAGGATGTTGCGGTAGCGTTCCTCGCTGCGCTTCAGGGCGCGGTGGGCCTTGACGCTGTCGGTGATGTCCCGCCCGGAGCCCTGCACGTACAGCGGTCTGCCGGATGCGTCCCTCACCACGATGTTGCGGTACTCGATCACCCGTTCGTGCCCGTCTTTGGTGAGGATGCTGATGAGCCCCTCTCCCCTGCCGCCTATCTGCACCTGCTTCATGTAGTCGTCGAAGATGGCCCGGTATTCCTCGGGCATGACGTCCTTGATGCTCATGCGGTCCAGCTCTTCGGCGGAGTAGCCGGTGTGCACCTTCGAGGCGAAGTTCGTTTCGATCATGTTGCCCTGGAAGTCGTGGATGTAGAAGAAGTCCGTCGCGTTCTCGAAAAAGGTGCGGTACTTCCCCTCTCCGTCGGGAGAATACGGAATCCCCGAGCCCGGGGCGCCCGTGCCTTGCCCCCCGCTGCTGTCGCTCACTGGACCTTCATCGGATCTCAATGCCGCCCACGCTCCATCCACCCGGAACGATCTCCGGGATTCTCAACGTGTCGGAATCCCTGGACCGAATATTGAGCGTAAAAAGAATCACATATCGCCCATTCCCCGTCACGGTCCCCCATTCGTGCACGATCGGGAAGGGATCCTGCCGTGAAGCGGCATTAGAAAAAAATGGCCTGTTTCCCTTGCGTTGGCTCCCTGTCCGTGCTAAACCGTGTACGGCACTCAAGCATGGGCTGGTCTCTGCCGATGACGAGGCGCATGATCCTTCCGTGCATCGGCGGCATTGGTCTTGAACTGGGCACCAGCAACTACAACACGCGGGATGGTGGTTTTTCGTGAGGGGTTTGAATATTGCCATTGTGCTGATCCTGTTGTTCTTCTGCTACGCCCCGACCGTTCTCGGCAGCGAACCGGTCCACTTCGAGCCTTCGGCGCCCGCAGAGACAGCCATGCAGCCCGCATCCACGACCCTCGCCCTCCAGGCCGCGCCGTCCGCCGACGCCAAGCCTGCGCCCGTGTCCACGCCGTTTTCCCACAGCCTGAGCCTCACCTATTCCGACGTCTCGGGCACCTCGTCCGTGACCACCAGGTTCAACTCCGGAAGGAGCCGCCTGGACTGGCCCATGGACTTCGGGCTCGTGGGGGGCACGTACCGGGCCAGGTACCGCGAGATCGCAGAGTGGGGGATCTCGCTCCAGGCCTGCCCATGGACCCGGAGCGCACAGCCCATGAAGGACATCGACATGTTCGACGAGTCGCGCTTCAACGGCGGGATCCCGGTCCACGACGGCATCGACATCTATTCCGAGAGCACCACCGATGTGAAGGCCTTCCTGGTGGACCTCGACCTCAGGGTCTTCGCCCTGTCCTCCCGGTACGCGTCCATGGGGCTCCTCCTGGCTTACCAGGCCCAGGAGATGGACTACAAGACCTACGACACGCAGCAGGTGGGCTACGGTCCCTGGGACGACAACACCTTCAACCTCCTGGGGCCTACCTCGACCTACACCGTCAACTACGACATCTACACCGTGGGGCTCACCTGGAGGCTCAAGGCGGGCAGCAGGGCGAGCCTGACGGTGGACACCGCTTTCATCCCCCGCGCCACCACCACGGACGAGGACAACCACCTCCGGAGGCTGCGCTCCTCCGAGATCGACTGCAAGGGAAACGGCACCAGGCTCTCCCTGAACGCGAAGCTGGCCCTGAACAGGAACTGGTTCGTCTCTTCCTCGTGCTCGCGGATCCGCATCTCCGGAGACGGGACCCAGAAGCAGCACTGGTACGGGGACGATCCCGGGACCATGATCAACGACACCGGCAGGACCATCAGCGGCATCGATGCCGAGATCAAGCAGGACTCCTTCCACATCGGCCTTTCCCTGGGCCGCACCCTCTGACGCCTGCACACGATATTCGCATTTGATTCTGCACCGGGATGTGACGATAAGGCCCGTATATGCAGCCCCTTCATGCGCTCGTACAGAGGAACATCCGCAGGGCGAGCTTCACTCTGCCCTTCATCGACCCGGGATTGAGGGACATGATCGGCCTCATCCCCTCGCTGCTGGCCGAGGGCCAGCCCTCCATCGGGATCTACGAGCACCCGCCGTGCACCCTGAGGGGGTACGAGCTCCTGGCAAAGCTTTTGGGCAGGCGGCCGGACATCGTCGTGGGGAGGCTGCACTACCGGGTGATGCTCGAAAGCGTCATCGTGCTCCTCAGGCCCGGCTTCACCGCCCCCCACTACACCGAGCTCACCCTCGTGTGCCTTGCGCGCAGGGACGCGCCCGACTTCGAGCTCACCACCAAGCTCTACCTCCTGACGAGCCTGTTCAGGGACCAGGGCATTCCCCTGGAAACGCTCGTGTTCAAGGACACCCTGCCCGAGCTCCTCGTCTACGAAATCATGCGCACCGGCATCGTGGTGGCCGGCAAGGAGCCGGTGACCAGGGAGGATGCCTCCTCCGAGAAGGGCTTCTACATCGGGGGCCTCCCCGGGATCATCACCCAGCCCGCGCAAGGGCGTGCGTCAGGATCGTGGAACCCCTTCCAGACCTGTCTCGACTCCCTGGTGGACAGGTTCGTCCGCGAGGGCGCCTACCCCTCCGTGCTGTCGGTGCCGTCCGCGAGCCCCTACCTCCTGCCCTACCTGCACATCCTCAACCACTACGAGGAGCGCAGCGATGCCGAGGAGGTCGAGAAGATCAGGACGAGCCTGCTGGCCTGCTTCTCCCGGTTCCCCCCCACGGCCGAGGTCATGAAGGACCTGGGGAGGACCTGGAAAATGGCGCCGCAGAACCCGGCAAGGCTGGGCTTCACAGAGGCATTGCGGCTGAGGTCCTGGCTCGTGCCCCTGGAGAGGAACGAGCTGCCGGTCTTCTGCTGGCCCCTGCCCGCGGGGTTCGAGCGGGACCGGGTGGAGCTGACGGTTTCCGACGGCCTGTGGTGTGTCCAGGGCGCTCCCGAGTTCAGGCACGCGTATGCCTGGGTCGTGCTGACCTGGGCGGCGGTCTCCGGGCTCATCGGCCCTGCCACGAAGGTGGCCGCGCCCAGGAGCCTGGGCATGAAGCGGGACTGCCCTGCCCTCCTCCAGGGAACCCTGGACGCCCTCGGGAAGGGGGTCGAGCTCCTGGTGCCCCACGACCCGACGCAGGGGTCCATCGCCGTGAAGGGCGGGAGGTTCTTCTTTTCGCCGCAGCCCTTCGCCATCCTGGAAAAGGGCAGGAAGCACAGCGTGGAGCTCTTTGAAATGGTCAAGAAAAAAACCCTGATTGACGATCATGGCTTGAGTGACAAAATCAAAATGAGATAAAGGCTCGGGTGCGATACGATGGCTGCCAACCCTCTTGATACGCGAATCCTCATAGTGGGCTCCAACTCCGTTTACCAGAAGACCCTGCGTCAGATGCTCACGCACCTGGGCTTCAGGGACATCGAGGAGGCGCGGGACGGGACCAAGGCCTGGGAAGCCCTGGGCAGGATCAGCCCGCAGATCGTCATCGCCCAGTGGAACATGCCCGAGATCACCGGCCTGGCCCTGCTGAAACTCATCCGCGGGGACGCCACCCACTGCGACACGCCTGTGATGCTCAGCACCGACACCATCACCAAGGCGGACGTGGTCAAGGCCGGGGAGGCCGGCGTGAACGCCATCCTCATCGAGCCGGTGAGCATAGAGAACCTCGAGACCAAGATCCGGATCATCCTCGAGTTCGAGGTGAGCCCGACCACCAAGAAGGCCAAGTCCTTCATGGCCAAGGGCGACCTCTACCTCAAGGAGGGACGCTTCGAGCAGGCCATAAAGGAGTACGAGAAGGTGCTCGACATCCTTGAGTCAGCCGAGGTCTACTACAACATCGGCTACATCAAGACAGCCAGGGGCGAGTACGACGAGGCCCTGGCGGCCTTCCGCAAGGCCACCCAGATCAATCAGATGTTCGCCAAGGCCTACCAGGCAATGGCCGAGGTGTACATCAAGATGGGCAACAAGGAGATGGCCGAGAAATACCTGCAGATGGCCGGGGACATCTTCCTGGAGCGGGAGATGCACGAGAATGCCGAGAGCGTGTTCAACGAGATCCTGCAGCTCAACCCGGACACGATCAACGTCTACAACAGCTTAGGGATCCTCTACCGGAGGCAGAACAGGATCGAGGACGCCATCAAGCTCTACGAGAAGGCCATCAAGATCGACCCCAACGACGAGAACGTCCACTTCAACCTCGGCCGTGCCTACCTGGAGCTCAACGACACCAGGCAGGCCAAGCGGTGCTTCCACATGGCGCTGAACATCAATCCCGAGTTCGAGACGGCCAGGGGCATGATCATGGCCATCGAGTCGGCGGAAAAGCGCGTCGTCTAGTCCAGCTTCCCTTACCCCCGCAGCGTATTGACCCGGCACAGCTGCCGCAAGCGGTATGCAGCTCCGTGCCGGGATCACGCTTTTTGTGATGTGTCTGCCGGATCAGCAGGCGAAGGCCGTTCCGCGGCCCGGTAGGATCGCCTAGCAGTACTTCAGCAACTCGAACAGCTTCCGGTCCTGGGTTGCCACGATGTGGTAGAGCTTGTTCTGGGGCACGTAGATGTAGGGCACGTCCTCCTGCCTGCGGTACAGGAAGTGGGAGAGGATCATGCGGTTGACGGCCCGGTGGCCGATGATCATGATGTTGTCGGGCTTCTGGTTGAGGTAAAAGGCCTTCTTGATCCCGATCTTGATCCGCTCCTTCATGGTGTTGTAGCCCTCTCCGCCCGGGTACTCGTAGTTGTACTTGTCCGCCTTGCGGGCGGAGTAGACCTCGGGCATGAGGCGCTGAATCTCGTCGTAGCTCATGCCTTCGCACACGCCCGAGTCGATCTCGTTGAACTCCTTGAGGTGGACGATGGTGCAGTCCTGCTGGAGCTCTTTGATGATCTCGGCGGTCTGGATCGTGCGCCTTTTCTCGCTGGTGAAGATGTAGGAGATCTTCTTCCTCTGGAAGAACCTGGCCAGCGCTTTTGCCTGTTCGATGCCCTTGGGCGTGAGCTCGGCGTCGCCGCCGATCCGGTCTTCCACGTTGAAGTAGGTCTCGGTGTGGCGGATGAGGTAGAGGCTCCTCACCACGTCCGTCACCAGGCAGTCCCTGATCCGCGAGTACAGGGGGAGCTGGTCCGTGAGCCGCTCGTTCAGGATCTTGTTGTGCAGGGAGTCCATGCGGATGTAGTTCCTCTCCCTGCCCAGGGGCGCGTAGATGAGCTTGTAGTAGTCGATGCGCTTCTTGAACTCGGCGATCGCCTCTGTCTCGGAGAGGCTCGCGAACTCGGGGGTCCTGACCTTCTGGCAGATGCTCATCTCCACGATGTCGCAATCGTTGTTGACGCACTCGATGAAGAGGATGGGATGGTCGTTCAAGGCCTCCTCGATGAACCTCCGGCGCTCGGCGCTCACGTTGGTGGCGTCGAGGATGGCCACCTCGCCTGCTGTGTTCACATAGTGCCGGGCGCGCCTGAGGTTGATGAGCGCGAAGCGCCTCCTGAGCTTCATGGCCTCTTCGTTGTCCGGGTGGTAGAACTGGGCCGCCCAGGTGTTCCTGCCCCTGGCGTACTGCCTGCGGAGCTGCCCGTTGTTGAAGATCCGGGTGGGGATGTCGTTCTTGGTGAAGATGTCCTTGAGCCGGTAGGCGACGGTGGATTTTCCCTGGGACGGGAGCCCCACCATAACGATGTAGAGTTTTTCGTCCTTTGTCGGCATACTCTGTTGAATAGCATCTGCGGAGGGGCCGGACAAGGGAGTTTTTCAAGGGCGTTGAAAAAGCTTGACAAGGAACTACCCAATGGATAGAAGGTCAAATGTTGATCGTTGGGGGATCGTTCAACGGTAGGACAGCGGACTCTGACTCCGTCGATCTAGGTTCGAATCCTAGTCCCCCAGCCAGCAAGAAAAAAGGATATGGTCCCATCGTCTAGTGGCCTAGGACACTGGCCTCTCACGCCGGAGACAGGGGTTCGACTCCCCTTGGGACTACCAAGACTTACAGAATTTCATACGGAGTTTGGGGTACCTCAAGCTTTTATTTTGCCTATGAGAGTATCCCTCGAAGACGATTGAACCCGGCATCTCTCTTAGCAGGGGTCATCCTGCTGATGTTGAGCAGCTTCCACTGAAGTGCAGGGAAGCGGTCCAGGTTCTCGATACCCAACCTACCCCACTCTGGCTCACCCCGCTTCATTGACAAGAGGAATGCCCGCTCATCCTCATCGAGGGATCGGACAAGCATACGAGGAAGTTCTCCCTGCAGATGCTGCAGCTCATGCAGTGGTACTTCTTCCAGCGTCATGCCTCTGAACTGTTCCTCGTATAAAGACCTGATGTCGAGGGGGTTTGGGGATAGAAGCTCGTTCATCGGCCTGTTATGGCTGGCAAGGTACACAACGAAGGAACGCCTGATCTCAGGGGTGATGCCTGTCTCATTGAGCAGCAGCTTCACATCGAACAGATCCCTGGGATGCTGCCGATCCAGGGCAGCACAAAGCTTTCCCCCATAAAGATCGGCGATCGACAATACCGGAACGCTGACGAAAGCACCGAATTGAGCCTGAGCTGCCTGGCACAGGTCAATGTTTTGGAAAGGATGCACGGCACCCCTGAGTATGAGATTGGGCTCGACCTTGATGACAGCATCTGTGGCTGATATCTGAAGCCTGATTGCATACCCCCGGTTCCGGCTCACTCGAACAAGTGCCCCCGGCAAGATGTGTTTGATATCATTCCCGATTAACTGGAGGGTATCGCTTATCTCTACTAGAGCATCATCCCTGGGTTTTAGAGGCAGGTACGTCAGATCAATATCAACAGAAATCCTGGGCAGATCCCTTATAAACAGGTTGATCGCTGTCCCACCCTTCAGGGCAAAGCAGGAGTACCGGCTGATCACCGGGAGGCAACGAATGAGTAGCCGGACTTGAGCCTCATACCTTTTGTCAAACACCAGGAAGCTCCCCTTGCTTAGGAACGGTTATCTGATACCGATGGTTGAGCAGCCCTCCCCTATATATTTGACGCTTCCCTTTCCCAAGATCGACCTTCGAGATATCAAGTCGTTTAAACCAATCATGTCCGATCGTCTCAGCACTCCACAGAAAGAACCTCTTCACACGCACAGAGCTGCAGTTCTCCAGAAGTTCCTGTACAACATCCGGCCTGAGCGTGTTGAGCCCCTCCATGAGCTGATATGCATACTCGATATCATCGTTATTCTCTATCAGATGCATCTGCTCCATTACAGCTCGTTCAGCACTCGATATTGCGATCTCGAACCCACCGCTGTTGTATTGAACTACAGCCTCTGCTGGTATCTTCCTGAACAAAGACGCTCGCACATGATCGATGAGAACGCCCCACTCCTTTTTCCGGAACCACGCAGGCAACTGCTCAGCGTGGTCGCTTATTAGTATTACTCTCCTGCGTTCTCCAAGAGGGACATAGTGAGACAGCCCCTGCAGCTCCAGGGCAGTCTTCCCTCCAGCATGAACACTCATACCAAGCTGGGCCTGTAGGGCGTACAGTCCGCCTTGCCAGTCCACCTTATCTCCCGGCTGTACGAACGCTCTGGGGCCGAAGCTTTCCAGCCAGCCAGACCTCACATGCCAACCAGCAAGCCTCGTGGACACACCTAGCTCGTTGAGCCATACCAGAGTAGCCACGGTTCCCTTCGGCCACCTCCTGTATACCTGACTCATTTTTGGTGGTTTATTCTTCTTCATGCCGGATGGTCTCATGCTTCCCGCATCGTCTCAGACACAGATATAGTTTAATTTATTATTTATAAAACCAGGATTACTTGTATATTGTCAATAAAAATAAACCCAAACTTGAAAGGGAGGCGCCTTGAACCCCCGACACTGTGGATATGATGCGTGTTTGCAGGCGTTCCGCTACCAGCCCGCAGTCAAATCCACCATTTTCTGTAAATTGCCGTCTCCGACGTCAGCATTAAGCAGCCAGTAGTTCTTTGGTAACTTTGCCCGATACCCCCATATCGAAGATGAGGTATCGTTGGGCCATCCATTCTTCTTCGCTCGTTTCCATGGCCATGGCGGTCACCAGCCTGAGGCAGGATTTCTGATGGAGGAAGATCCTGACCACCCTGGTCCGGCGTTTCAGCTCCTGGTTGTAGCGCTCCAGCATGTTCGTCGATTTCATAAACCGCCGATGCAAAAGAGGCAGATGATAGACCGTGAGAATCTCTTCCCCGTGCTCCTCCAGCAGAAGGGCAACCTTCGGGTGGGACTTCTCGAGGGCATCGATCACCTCGTCCATGCGCTTGCGAGAGCTCTCATAGCTCTGGGAACTCATGATCTCTCGAACCATTTCGATCACTTCAGGCCGGTCCTTCCTGCTGACCTGCGAGATGGTGTTGCGCAGAAAGTGCACCTGGCAACGCTGCCGCAGACAGCCCTGGAAGTACCGTTCTGTGGCCTTGCATAGACCCTCAAGATCGTCTGAAATCACATACTGGACTCCACCATTGAGGCCCCGATCCGCCGTAACTACGGGGATGCCGGCACGGTCCTGCCATACCGGAAACGTCAGCCGCCCCAATTTTTCCCACTGATTTTTCATCCAAAAAAGGGTAGGATCGTGTGCATATCGCGACGGGAGGGACCCGTCAGCAGCCAGATCGCCGGGAGGGGACACCATGAGCAACGACATATACGAGGATCTCCGGGAACGCATCGACCAGTACTCCGTCGGCCTGAACGCCACGGGAACGGGCAAGGAGCTCATGCTACTCAAGCGCCTCTTCAGCCCCGAGGAGGCCCGGGTCTACCTGGCCTTGAGCCGCAGGCTCGAGCCGGTGGTCTCCATCGCCGCAAAGGTGGGCATGTCCGAAAAGGAAGCGGCTGCGGTCCTCGAGGGCATGGCACAGAAGGGGCTCCTCTTCCCCAAGACCTCGAAGGGCAGAAAGCACTATGCAGCCGCCCCCTTCATGCACGGGTTCTTCGAGCACCAGGCGTACCGCAGGGACCCGGACCCCGAGCTGCCCTGCCTCATCGAAGACTACATCCAGGGAGGCTTCTTCCCCAGGGCCAGGTCGCTCAGGACCATCCCCATCAGGACGGAGCTGCCGGACCACAAGAGCGTGCTCCCCTACGACGACGTGCGGTCCATCATCATGAGCAAGGAGCGCATCGGGCTCTTCGAGTGCTCCTGCGGACACCACATGAAGACCATCGGCAAGCGCGCGTGCACCCACTCGGGGGAGGTGTGCATCGCCTTCGACTTCTATGCCGAATACCCCATCGAGGAGATGGGGTACGGCCGGTGGATCACCCGGGAAGAGGCGTTGAAGGTCGTCGAATACGCCGAGGAGCAGGGGCTCGTCCACCAGGCCGGCGGCGACGCCCGGAACGTCGAGTGCATCTGCAACTGCTGCCCCGACTGCTGCACCGTGCTCAGGATGCTCAAGGTCCTGCCCAACCCGGGACGCGTCCTCTCCTCCAACTACCTCCCTGCTTTGGACGAAGCGAAGTGCGTCTTATGCGGCGCGTGCGTGAAGAAGTGCCCCATGAAGGCCATCAGCCTGAGCGACGAATCGTCGGTCACCGACCCGGAGCGGTGCATCGGCTGCGGGCTCTGCGCCACCGCCTGCAGGAAAGGCGCGCGGACCGTGCTCATGAAGCCCGAGGACAAGGTTCGCAGGCCGCCCTCACCCGAGAAGTACTCCTTCATGCGCTCGTCCCTCGACTATTGGGCCGACGTGGAGGGCACGAAGCCCGACGGAGAGGAATGACCCGGGGAAGGTAAAGGCGGGCGATTAGGCAGGACCGCCGTCACCTTTTCGGGCCTTTCGGGCATTCGGCGCGACTTCAACCCCGATACCGATACCGACCCCGATGGAAAGGGGACAGAGGAGATCGGCATGCGGGTAAGCGGCAGTCCGTCAATGCTGCCATATTCACCGACAGAAAAAAAAGAACCCGCCCGATATTAAAAACCCCGCCGCAGTGATATGCGCTTAATCTACGATATGTATTCCACACGGGGACGTGCCGGACGTTTCCCCTGGTCGCAGACGAAGCATCTTTACCGTGAATGGTATGTGAAAGGAGCCGACCATGCATAAGGAAACCTTGAAAACCATTGAAAAGAATGCCGAGAAGATCGCGCGCAACGTCCTGGATGGCATCCTTGCGAGGCCGGAGGCACGGTATTACCTGGCCGCCTCGGAGGAAGCCCTCTCGGAGCGCATATCCAACGTGGTCAGGGACGTGTCCGGGAGGCTGGGAGCCTGGCTCGACAGAAGCGAACCCAGGGACCTCCTGTTCGACCGCTACACGGACCTCGGCGCCACGAGGTGCAGGCAGTGCATGCCGCTGGAGGAGGTCGCCGAGGTGCTCCTCATGATCAGAAAGGAGATCTGCAGCGTGATCGGGGACAGGATGCCGGAAGGCAGCGCTTGCCCCTCCGATGAACCGGCGGACATCAAGCACTACGTGCACCTGCTGTTTGCCTGCATCACGCAGTCCATCATCGCCGGGTACCGGAACGAGCAGGCCGCCGCGGCCGAGATACGCAGAAGGGAACGGCTGCTTCCCAGGGAAGCGCTCCGGATTTAAGGCGCTTGCCGCTGCCTGCCTTCACACGCCTGTCTTCGTGAAGCGGCAGGCGGGTAACGGCGGACCGCGGGCGGTTCAGGAGACGGATCGCCCCGGAACACCGTGCCCACGCCTCCCGACGCTTCACACATGGATCATGCCGGTGAACCTGCCGCTCACCCGCGGTATTCCGCGCATGAGGCACCTCACCTGACCGCAAGACATGAAGGCCGTGATCCCGGCACCTCTGCCGGCTGGAAAGAAGAACTCGTCCCGCGGCTGTGAGACGGCCCTGTCAGCAGAGACCCGACACCTCAGGCGATGGCGTTCGACACGGAAATAGGAACTCGCCTGATACCGGGGTGTTTTCCCCTGTGATATTGATCTGAATATCGGACAACAATGAACCTTGACGGCCGGGATGGCACGCGCAGGTGGCAGAAGCATGCCCTCCATGGCCGGCAATGCACGCATCGGGGGAACACCATGAGCAGAGCGGCATCCAGAATGGATCAGGGGAAGGCGTACCGGGGGCCCAGGGAAGAATACGAGGCCAAGCTGATATCGGCGCAGGAGGCCGCGGGCCTGATCAGGTCGAACGACCGGCTGTTCACGGGAGGCGGGGTGAACATCCCCAAGGCCTTTTCCACAGCACTGAGCGCCCGGGCCGGCGAGCTCTCGAACGTCACGATCTACCAGGGCTTCGCCATGGACCTGTACGGCTACATGACGCAGGAGGCCAGGGACAGCTTCAGCATCGAGACCATGTTCGTAGGCCCCCTGGAGCGGATCTGCATGGAGTGGGGCGTGGGATCGTACAAGCCCCACAGCTTCTCCGACCTGGGGAGAGTCGCCCTGAAGGCCCGTCCGAACAAGGTCGCCTTTTCCGCAACCCCTCCGGACAAGGACGGGTACGTGAACAAGTCCTGCTTCGGCTCGTTCCTTCCCCGCAAGGAGTGCCTGGAGCCGGCCGAGATCGTGATCTGCGAGATCAACCGCCACCTCCCCTGGTGCTGCGGCGAGGACTTCAAGGTCCATGTCTCGGAGATCGACTATTTCATCGAGAATGACGCCCCCATCTTCGAGCTCCCCGAGATCCCCATCACGGACGTGGAGGAGAGGATGGCCCAGTACATCGTGGACATGATCCCCGACGGCTCCACCATCCAGCTCGTGTTCGGCGGGCTGGGGAACGCCATCGGACACATGCTCTACGGAAAGAAGGACCTGGGCATGCACTCGGAGGTGATCACGCCCTCGGTGACCGAGCTCGTCAAGCACGGGGTCATCACCTGCAGGAAGAAGAACTTCTACCCCGGCAAGGTGATCACCGGCTTCGCCGTGGGGACGCGGCAGTTCTACGAGGACATCGATAACAACGAGATGTTCGAGTTCAAGGAGGTGCACTGGGTGAACAGGCCGGAGAACATCGCCAGGAACGACAACTTCATCTCCATCAACAACACCCTGATGATGGACCTCACGGGACAGGCCGCCTCGGAATCCATCGGCACGAAGCAGTACAGCGGCACGGGCGGGCAGGTGAACTTCAATCAGGGCGCGAAGATGTCGAAGAACGGCAAGAGGATCCTCGCCCTTGCCTCCACGTACACGGACAAGGACGGCGTGCTGAGGTCGAAGATCCTGCCCACGCTCCCTGAAGGCACGGTGGTGACGACGTCGAGGAACGAGGTCGAGTACGTGGTCACGGAATACGGGGTGGTGGACATATCCTTTGATTCGCTGAGCGTCAGGGTGAAAAAGATGATCTCCATCGCCCACCCGCAGTTCAGGGACGAGCTGACCTTCCAGGCGAAAAAGCACAAGTGGATCTGATCAAAGGCCAGGTGATACAGGAAGGATCTCCGGTCCCGCAAGGGAAACCGGACGTCAGGGAAATGCGATCCATGGAATGTCATGAACGGCACGGTCGGGAAGCCCTGCTGAGAACCCTCGACACCTGCCTGTCAGGCAGGACGTTCACCATCGACGACAGGGAGATCAGGTTCCGCCTCCTGAAGAAGGAGGACGCCGAGCTCTGGACCGAGTTCGTGAACGGGTGCTCGCCCGAGTCCCTCTGGTACCGTTTCATGGTCCCCTTCAGGGCCACGCCGGAACGGGCGCAGAGGTTCTGCGACATCGACCCCCAGCGGGAGCTGGCCATCGTCGCGGAGATGGATGAAGGCGCCCGCCGCAGGATCGTCGGGATCGCCCGTCTCATCCGGATCTCGGACAGCAACCGGGCCGAGTTCGCCGTCATCGTCTCCGACCCGCTGCAGAGGAGGACCCTGGGCCGCACGCTCTCCGAGGTGAGCGTGGGGATGGTGAGGCAGTGGGGGGTCGAGAGCGTGTTTTCGGAGACCCTCATGGAAAATCACGCCATGATCAAAGTGCTGAAGCGCTGCCGGTTCACGGTGGAAGAGAGGAACGGGAACATGTTCACCATGTCGCTGAAGCTCTCCTGACGCCCGTTTCCGCCCGGTCGCCCGGTCTTCAGCCCCCGCCCTCTGAGGCCGCGTCGATGGCCTTCAGGAGCATCCCCTCGAGGTCGCGCTCTCCGGGCACGTGCCCCATAAGGAGCGTCCTGCCGGACACCACGAGGGCCGGGGCCTCGAGTATGCCTGCCCGGGCCATCTCCCGCATGTCGTCTATGTACTGGTAGTCCACCTTCAGGCCGTTGCGGGAAAGGACGTTCTTCACCATGTCGTCGAGGAGGTCGCACCGGGAGCAGGAGGCCCCGTAGAGGCGGATCTCCACGGCAGGCCTCTTCCTCCTTTCGGGAAGCACGCCCGTGTGCACGAGATACTCCTCGTAGAGGTCTTCCCGGTACACCGGCTCCAGCTTCGCAGGTATGTAGTTCCCTTCCCTCACCTTCTCGAGGATGAGCCCCTTGACGGCCTCTGGGTCGCTCACCCCTGCCTCCCCGACTTTCCGGAAGGCCTCCTCAAGGTCAACGATCCCCACGCTCTTCCCGCCGATGATGACGCTGCTCACTGCCATTCGCTTTCCTCACACACTCAGGGGCACGAGGCGCCGGGAAGGCACCCCTCTTCTTCCGGCCCCTGAAAATACCTTTTCCTGAAAAAGAGCGACAAGCTGACCAGGCTGATGAGCACGGGCACCTCCACCAGCGGCCCGATGACCGCAGCAAAGGCTGCTCCGCTGTCGATGCCGAAGGTGGCGATAGCCACCGCTATGGCCAGCTCGAAGTTGTTCGACGCGGCCGTGAAACTCAACGTTGCCGACTGCCCGTAGGTCGCGCCCACCTTCCTGCTCATGAAGAAGGACACCGTGAACATGAGGACGAAGTAGATCAGCAGCGGGATGGCGATCCTCGCCACGTCGAGGGGGAGCTGCACGATGTACTCGCCCTTGAGCGAGAACATGACCACGATGGTGAAAAGCAGGGCGAGAAGCGTCATGGGGCTGATCTTCGGGATGAATTTCTCCTGGTACCACTCCCTTCCCTTTGCCCTGATGAGTGCGAACCGGGTGAGAACGCCTGCGATGAAGGGGATGCCCAGGTAGATGAACACGCTCCTGGCGATCTGGCTTATGGTCACGTTCACCGTCACCCCCTCCAGGCCGAACCAGGTGGGCAGCAAGGTGATGAAGATGTAGGCGTAGACGGAATAGAACAGGACCTGGAACACCGAGTTGAAGGCCACGAGGCCTGCGCAGTACTCGCAGTCCCCTTCGGCCAGATCGTTCCACACGATGACCATGGCGATGCACCTGGCCAGACCCATCATGATGAGGCCCACCATGTACTCGGGCCTGTCCGCGAGGAAGGCCACCGCCAGCCCGAACATGAGGATCGGCCCCACCACCCAGTTCTGGACCAGGGAGAGCCCGAGCACCTTGAAGTTTCTGAAGACCGGGCCCATCTCCTCGTACCTCACCTTGGCCAGGGGCGGATACATCATGAGGATGAGGCCGACGGCGATGGGTATGTTGGTGGTGCCCACGCTGAACCGGTTCCAGAATTCCGCCGTGCTCGGCACGAAATATCCCAGCAGCACGCCCGAGGCCATGGAGAGGAAGATCCACAGCGTCAGGTACCTGTCCAGGAATGACAGCCTCTTCATGATCCCGGGGATCGGTTTTGCCGAAGTTCCGCTCACTTCGAACCTCCTTGCCATCACTGGATCTCGGGAATTGAGCTTATAAGCGGATGCATTCCACGACCTTCAGGTGCTCGTCCGCGATGCTGCGCAGCGCCTGGTTCACGCAGGCGAGCATGGGGACGAGGCAGGGCATGCGGTTCGAATAGTACACGTTGAGCCCGTCCTTCCGGGTGGCGACCAGCCCGGCGGTCCTGAGCACGGCCAGGTGCCGCGAGGTGTTTGCGTCCTTCTCCCCTGTGAGCTGCACGAGGTCTCCCACGGTCTTCTCCCCGTCCGAGAGTGCCTCGAAGATCCTGATCCTCACCGGGTGGGCCAGGGCCTTCAGGATAGCCGCCTTGTGGACGGCTGCGTCCATGTCCGTGTTCAGCGCCTTTGTCATGGGCAGGCTGCCTCTCTGCTATTTACTATTTTACTATTTTGTAAACTATTCCCCCACCCAGGCATTGTCAACACCCGAGAAGTGCTTTTATGTCTTTTTGGAAAACGGGTACGGGAATGACAGACAGACCTTCCCAATTGTGCATGTATTCCCCGGTTCCGCATGACGGAACAGGACGGGCGGATCGCCGCGCCGCACCCGGCAGAATCTTCTGGAACATCCGGCAGTTCAGGAGTATTCATAGCATGAGGCACGCCCGAAGGGGAAGGCCGATCCAATGCATGAGGGAGGTTCTCATGAGAAAGGGACTGTTATTCGCCGTATGCGCAGGCTTCATCCTTGCGGGCCTTTCCTGGCTCGACTCCGGCATTGCCCAGCCCCTGGGGCAGATGCCGAAACCTTCCACCGCCCTGCAGACGAACGTGCCTGCAGGCGGCCCCCCCATCGACAGACCGCGGCTCGACCGGCTTGCCCTGCCCGATCTCGTCCCGGTGAGCTGCTTCTTCAACCCGTCGTCCGCTGCCCCCGGCACCCAGAACATCGTGCTCACGGTGAAGTACCGCAACCAGGGCACCGCCGACGCACTCATCGCCTCGAAGACCTGGGAGTGGACCGCGGCCAGGGACCAGTCGTCCTCCAACAACATCAGCTGGTTCAACAGCGGCGATGCCGTCACCCTGAAGCCGGGTGCGGAACGGGGCGCAGGGACCATCAGCAGCAGCCCTTCCCTCCTCCCTCCGGGCACCTACACCTACACGGTGAGGATCGATCCGCAGAACGCGGTGGCGGAGTCCAACGAGCTCAACAACGAGATGACCTGCACGCTCACCATCCTGGCCCCGGGCGGGGACCTGAAAATAACGAACATGGTCCTCAACCCGGCAGCGCCCGATTCGGCGCATTTCAACTGCGTCTACGTCACGGTGACCAATGTCGGCAAGGAGGCCCTGACCATCCCTGCGAACACCCTCATGGTCAGCGCGCCCCCGTTCGCCCAGGACGCGACCGTGTCCCAGACGTCTCCGGGCGTCATGCAGCCGGGTACCAGCTGGACCTACATGATGAAGCCGACGGCAGCGGGAAAGGTGAAGGGCACGCAGATCTGGACCTTCACCGTGGATCCGCAGAACAGGATCGTGGAGAGGATGGAGACCAACAACCAGGCCACGCTCTCGGTCACGGTGAAATGAGGCCTTACCGGGCAGGCAGATAAAGCGCCGGACCTCGCCCGAAGCTCACGGCCGAGCGGATGGCAGGTCAGCCTGCCCCGGCGCGGCCTACATCCGCTCCTTGCCCAGCACCACCACCAGGTCGCTGCCGTCCTTGAACACGATCCGCAGGGAGTCGGGCCCGAGTACCGTGGCCGAGACAACGCCCTCCTGGTTGCGGAAGACCTCGGCTGCCGCGATCACCGCGGACTCTTTGGGCTGTCCCTCATCCAGGGCGCGCCCATAGGCCTCGTTCGCCCCTTTCGTCATCTCCTCGACAGCGGGCTGTCCGCCGCCTGCGCCGTCTCCGCCCCTGCACCCCGGCATGGCCGGGACGAGCATGAGCAGGACCAGCAGAACCAAGAAACCCCTGTACATGGAATCTCCCTCCCATCGATTCTCGATCAGAATAATAAGCCTCCGACAGGCAGCCTGCAGTATCTCCCTGGACCGGAACAATGGCGCTGCCGTCAGTAATTCCGGAGCAGGATGAGGGGCCCTTGTCCGGCAGCCGGCCCCTGCCTGTCCCTTCTTCACATCATTTGCCGGGAGAGCCTGTATTCTGCAGGGTCCCGAAGGCTTCCGGATTGACTCCCTGAGCCGCATTATTGGGCGCCTGGCTCTGCTGGGGCAGGACCGTGACCATGGTCTGGGACGCGATGGAACGGTTCTGCGTGCTCTCCACCCTGATGTAGTAGCTCTGTTTCCTGTCCAGGGGTATGGGCATCCACCGGTCGTAGATCCCCTGACTCAGGGGGCACTGGAGATCGAGGCTCGTGCCTTCGCTGCCGGCGGCCCAGGCCGTGACGTGCACCGTGTTCCCGAAGTTGTTCCCCACGTGCGTCCAGGTGATGGGGATGTAGACCCCGGGCAGGGTCTCGTTGCCGTAGCTGGGCCTGGTGATGGTGATGTTCGGGAGCACGAGGGAGAAAGGCTTGCTCGATCCCGTGATGGTTCCGCTCGCCAGACTCGTCACCCGCACCACGTAGTTCGACGCAGGGGCCAGCGTCGAGGGGATGGTCCAGTCGAACCTCCCCATGCCCAGCTCGCCGCCCGGCGTGTTGGGGATGATGATGAGGGGGGGCGTGCCCGAGGTGTTGGTGAGCTCGATCTTCACCGGCCCGGGCTTGCCCTGGTAGGTCCACCAGATGGAGTACGTGGAGCCGATCGCCATGGCGAAGTTCGAGTTCGGGGAGGTCACGGTGATGGTGCTGTTCATGACCTTGATCCGGTAGTCGCGGTAGTTGTTCGGGTTGCCCGTGCTTCTGACGCGGATGGTGTAGAACCCCACAGGGAAGGTGTAGGGGATGACCCAGTTCGTCCACAGGGCCGCGCGGCTGGTGGCAAGCGGGGTCACCTCCCTGAAGACCCCCGGCTGGGAGGACTCTTCCCCGAGTATCACGTCGACCGGGGAATTCTCATGGCCCGGCCATTCCCACTGGATCTTCACCGTGGTGCCGAGGTACATGCCCTGGCCCGTGGGAGAAGTCACGTTCATGATCTGGCCGTCGGCCACCGTTCCGACGGGTATCCTGGTCTTCAAGGGCGAGGCGGGGGGCTTGATCGCGGGCCCGGCGGGCGGCCCCTGCTGTGGGACGGACGTCGCCCCGAGTCCGAGGATGGGGACGACGGGAACAAAGGCCAGAGCCAGGACGAACAGCCGGAACAACCGGGAACGGTTACGCTTCATATACCCTCCGCTGTAATGAATATGTCGGGTGAATCTCTGTACACGAGGGGAAGCGGTCTTCCCCCTTCCTGCCCGGACGCCCCTTTCCTCTTGCGGCTGCTCGATAATGCAAGGGTGCCCTACATCAGTGGAAAAGTTTACCTAAGATACTAATTCCCTGGAAGAAAATAATCAATCTCAAAAGGTCTTCCGTGAAGGAAGATTGATCTTTCCCTCTTTATTTGTTAGCATTTCGTACCGATACAGGTTCCACAGCAGCCGTTCCGGCTGCACCTTTCGATAACAGAGGAGGATGACAATGAACATGGCCGCCGGAAAAATCGGATACATCGCTGGGATCATTCTCTTGAGCACATCTCTCATGCTCGTGGGCTGGGGTTCCGACGCCAAGATCGACAATTCGAAGACCACGAAGAAGCTCCAGAGCCTTCCCAGGGTCGCCAAGGGCGACCGGAAGGTGGTCACCATCTACGAGTTCAGGTCCAGCGTGTCCGAGGTGTCGGGGGCGGCAGCCACCGACATGTTCACCACCGCGCTCATCAAATCCGGGTCGTTCGCCGTGGCGGAGCGCCAGCGCCTCAACCAGGGCGTGGCCTTCGAGAAGCAGCTCAACGCCCAGGGTCAGACCACGGGAAGCGCGGCGTATTCCCAGCTCAGGGGCGCCGAGTTCATCTTCGAAGGCACGGTCTCCGAGGCGAACGCCCAGGCGAGCAAGACGGGCATCGGCGGCGTGTTCAGGGGGCTGGGCCTCGAGACGAGCGGCGACACGGCCACCATCGGGGTCGACGTGAGGGTCGTGAGCTCGGCCACCGGCGAGGTGCTCGACTCGGTGAACGTCCGCAAGCCCATCAAGGCGGGCGGCTTCTCGGTGAGCGGCATCGGTTCGCTCGCCCAGAGCTACACGAAAAAGAACCTCCAGGGCGCCGACGTGGGGGTGGCGCATGAAGGCCGCGACGGGGTGGACGAAGCGCTGCGGGCCTGCATCGAAGAGGCTGTCTACGAGCTCGTGAAACGCTACGGCAAGGAATAGGCCTTGACCCCCTCTCCCGCCAGGCCGGGCCTGCTCCTGCTCCTGCTTGCGTGCCTGTGCGCGCCAGCGAACGCTCAGACGGTGTTCGACGTGGGCCCGGCTCGGCCCTACCGCCATGTCTACGAGCTCCTCATGGGGGCAGGCCACACCCGTCACAACTACCAGGCCATCGCGGGCAGGGGCTTTCACTACGCCAACTCCTACAGCCTGATCTATCTGGCCAATCTCCTCCCCGGGTCGTACAGCATCGCCCTGTCCTATCCCCGGGGGAACGTGAACCTGCTGCCCGTGGTCTCGGTCTTCGACCGCTGGCCCTATGACCCCGGGGCCCGGTGGTACGACCTGCCCATGGGCCCCACGGTGGCATCCGGCAAGAAGAAGATGGAGTACCGGTGGAGCCTCGGCGTCTCCCCCGCGAGCACGAGCACGCTCCTCTACATCACCGTGGAGGTGCCTGCGGACGCCTACGGGCCGAACTTCTTCCCCCACGAGCTCTACGTCACGGGCCCCTCGTCTCCCATGTACCCCATAGGGCGGGAGCAGGACGTGACGTTCCTGACCGGCCCCACCGACCTGGTGCTCACCAGCGGGTCCGCTGCCGCGTCCTACGTGGTGGACACTCCCGCAAAAACCTTCGACACCAAGGCGCTGCCGCCGATGCCCATTCCCGGCGACCTCGTGAAGAACGGGGCCTTCACGGACGGGCTCAACAACTGGACCCCCCACCGGAACCGCGTGCCTGCGAGCGACGTCAAGTCGTTTGCGCTCAAGGACGGAAGCCTTGCCATCGGGAGCACACAGGGCAGGGACCGGGAAGGGGTGATGCAGAAGGTGAACGCCGACGTGTCGGACGCGAAGTCGCTCATCCTGAGGGCCGACGTCAAGGTGACGGAGCAGACACAGGGCGGGACCGGGCCGGAAGGGCGGGACGCGCCCATGGCCATCGCCGTGGGGTACAGGGACATATCCGGCAGGGAGACGAAGAAGGACCTCGTCTTCTGGAAGGGCTTCTACGCCCTGGAGTCGGACAACCCGGACAGGGACATCACGGCCGGGCAGAAGGTGCCCAAGGGCGACTGGTACCGCTATATCTTCGATCTCATGCAGCTCGACCCGAAGCCGGCGACCATCCTCTTCATCTCCCTGGAGGGCTCGGGATGGCCCAGCCGGGAAGGATGGGTCCGCAATGTGCATCTCATCAAGTCAGGGGGTAAGTGATGAAAAAGATTCTGGCAGTGACCGCTTTGACCTGCGTGATCGTCGTGGCCGGCGCCTGCATACTCATGGCAGGGGCGCTGGACCGGCAGAACGTCCAGCCCCGCACCAACTCCGTGACCCAGGGCATGATCAGGGTCCCGGGCGTGGTGGGCATGGATCAGATGTCAGCCATGGCGGCCATCCAGCAGGCCGGGCTGAACGTCTCCGTCCAGAAGGCGAAAAAGGTGCCCAAGGACATGAAGGGCGCCGAGAATATGGAAGGCAGGGTGATCTCGCAGGTCCCCGGCCCCGGAGGCATGGCCATGTACGGCACCACCGTGACCATCTACCTCGTGAAGCCGAAACCCGTGGATGCCGCGGGAGCCGCTGACAGCACCGGCTGGGGCTCCACCGGGATGACCACCCCCTCCTACACGGGCACCGGCTCGTACCCCTACCCTGCAACCGACACCACCATGCAGCAGACCGGGCAGCAGTACTATCCGCCCGCCGGCTCCACCGGCATGCCGGCTCAAAGCACCCAGCAGCCCTTCCAGGTACAGCAGTACTACTATCCCCCTGCCCAGGGCGCGCCCCAGGACCCGTCGGCCCAGCAGCCGGTGGACCCGTACGCGGGGCAGCCCATGCAGGACCCCGGCCAGCCCGTCGTGCTGGACCCGGCAGCGGGCGTACCTCCGGCCCAGTGAGGAACGAGCGGGGTCGGTATCAGGGCCGCCGCCGATTCTCCCTTTCACCCCCGATACCGGCCTCGAAAAAGCGGGGAATGCCGGAGGCCCGGAACCATTCCTCGCATCCCCAGGGTTCTGATGACAGGAATCCCTGACCTGTGTTATCAATATAGTGCTGTTCCTTTGAACAGGTGTTCGCAGTGCACACCCGGCCTTCAGGGCTGGGGATGGAATATATCCTGCGCCTTAAGCGCGCAGGAGGGAGTTCGTGGCCGGGGTCTTCCGGGGCCCCGTCTTCTTTCTTAAAAAAACATGAACGGAGGTTGAGTGCGTATGGATTTCAGAGAGCTCATGAAGGTCAGGCGCGCGGTGAGGGAGTTCGAAAACCGGGAGGTACCCCTGTCCCTGATCCGGGAGATCATCGCCGACAGCTGCGAAGCGCCCAGCGGGGGCAACAACCAGCCGTGGTCGTTCATCGTCATTACCAGCAGGGACGTCATGAAGAAGATCTCCGACGAGAGCAAGGGCACCATCCTGTCCCTCATCGAGAGCGACCCTGCCTCTCCCCTCACGAAGTACAAGCCCATCCTTCAGATGCCGGACTTCGACGTGTTCTACGGCGCGCCCGCCCTGGTGTACATCACCGGGCCGAAGTCGGTCCGCTCCATCGCCGTGGACTGCGCCCTGGCAGCGAGCTACTTCATGCTCTCGGCCGCGGACCGCGGCCTGGGGACCTGCTGGGTCGACCTCGGATCAGCGATCGCCAGCAGCGCCCTGAAGGAGGAGATCGGGCTTCCGGGCGACCACGTCATCGTGGCCACCCTGGCCCTGGGCTACCCAACGAGGATCCCGGACAGGCCGCCGCGCAACGAGCCCTCCATCCTCAAGGTTGTCACGGGCTAGGCGAACAGATCGATCAGGGGCTGGGTCCGGTTGAAGCCTCCCTCCTGCGCCTGCCGGATCATGCCGTCACCCTGCGCCCTTCAGGGAAGCGTCCATCGGGGCTCCCTGCGCCATATCGAGCCTGCCGACGAGGTCCCCGACGGGCTTAAGCGACACGTCCCCGCCCGAGGACCGCTCGTAGCAGCCGAGGGGGTTGTCCAGGTCGCGGATGGGCAGGAGGAGGAAGCCCATGAGGAAGACGTTGGCCGCCACGATGCCGGAGAACAGGGGGTTGATGCTGAAGAGCTCCCAACCGGCGAGATGGGTGATGGTCTTGGCGCCGATGATGACGTTGACGATGAAACCGACCCGCAGGAGCAGGCTGCGCTGGCTCTGATTGATCATGTCACCTTCCTGCAATGAGTTGTGGGAAAAGACGATTTTCAGCGTACAGTATCTCGGGACTCTTGTGGAGAGGTCGGAGAGAGTCCCCTGAGCGGTCAGCGCAGGAATCCGCCGAACACGAACAGGGCCGTGCCCAGCGCCAGCGCGATCCGGTAGTAGCCGAAGATCTCCAGGCCGTGCCTGTTGAGGTAGCCGACCATCCACTTCACCGCGGCCACGGCTGAGAGGAAGGCGGTGAGGATGCCGATGGCCGGGGCCACCCAGCCGAACTGGAGGATCATGCCCGGCCCTTCCTTGACGATCTCGTAGCAGGTGGCGGCGCCCAGGGTGACGAGGCCCAGGATGAAGCTGAACTCCACGGCGGCCTGGACCGACAGCCCCACCAGGACGCCCCCCAGGATGGTGACCAGGCTCCTGCTCACGCCGGGCCACATGGCGATCGTCTGGATCAGCCCGATGACGAGGGCTGCCCGCACGGTGAGCTCCCCCAGTCCCATGCCCTGTTCCGGGTGCCGGTGCACGCGCCTTGCCACCGCGAGGATGGCGATGCCGCCCGCCAGCCAGGCAGCGGTCACGGGCCATATCCCGAAGAGGTGGGACTTGATGAGGTCCCCGAAGGCCAGCCCGATCACCGCGGCGGGCAGGAAGGCTGTGCAGGTGTTCACGGCCAGCCCGAGCCCTGCTCTGTCCCTGCCCAGAAGTCCCAGCGCCATGGAGGAGACGCGAGAGGGGTAGAGCCACAGCACGGCCAGGATGGCGCCGATCTGGATGGCGATGAGGTAGGCGTCCGTGGCGGCCCTCCCCTCGGGGGAGACCCCGAGCCCCAGCACGCGGGACACCAGGTACAGGTGCCCGGTGGAGCTCACCGGGAGGTACTCGGTCAGTCCCTCGGTGATGCCGAGGGCCACCGCCTGCGCGTAAGTCATGTCCTGTCCCGCCCCGAAGCAGGCGGCTGCGCTAAGAGCAATCATGATGACACAGAGCGTTACGATCCTCAGGAGCATGCCTCCCAACCTTTCCGAACAGGGATTTCCCTTTCCCTATCAGGCATCTCCTTCGGTGTACAGGGTTTTATGCTCGGGGTGGGAAAAAGGGCGCCCCTGCCGGGAGACATGGCCGGGGCGCCCTGAGATGGTGCCGGACAATGCGTTCAGTATTGGTTGCCCGAAGCCCTGCCTGCCTCGGCTGCGGCCTGGTGGGCCATGTCGATGGAACGGCCCAGGGTGTTCATGACCTGGACCGGGTTGTGGAAGCCCATGCCGTTTTCCGCTGCCACGATGTCCCAGAACCACTGGGCCTTCCTGACCTGCTCCCTGGCCTTCTCGAGCCCGGCCTTGTCCACGGCGCCCGCCGCCGAGGCCTTCGCTATGGCCTCGTGGGCCCGGGCCACTGCCTGCCCGGCCGTCCGCTGGAGCTCCCAGACATTGTTCTGCTGGGTCTTCACCCGCTCCTGAAGCCATGCTTCACCCTGGGTGTGGCAGGTCCCGCAGGACGCCTCCACGTGTTTCAGGGGGCTCGTCACCCAGTGGGACGAGTACTTCTGGCCGCTCTTGCGCATGAAGGGCATGTGGCAGTCCGCGCAGGCCACCCCCGTCCTGCCGTGGACCCCGCCTGCCCAGGTCTCGAAGTCCGGGTGCTGGGCCTTGAGCATCTTCGCCCCGGAGTCGGGGTGCACCCAGTCCTGCTCGAAGCCCGCGGGCTTCCCCTCGTAGTAGGCGTACATCTCCTCCGGGAGGAGTCCCTTGTCCCAGGGGAACACGACCTTCTTCGATGCGGGCTCGAAGTAGTACTCCGAGTGGCACTGGCCGCAGACGTAGCTGCGCATCTCCCCGCGGGAGGCCTTCTTCACGTCGACGCCCCTGCGCTCCATGGCCTCGGTAAAGGCGGGGTTCGTGACCCTGAGCTTCATGGTCTTCGGGTCGTGGCAGTTGGCGCAGGACACGGGGTGCTTCATCCGGGCGAACAGCTCCGTCAGCGGCATCTTCGCGTAGTCCCACCCCTTGTCCTTGTAGATGTCGATGAGGTTGGCGGTCTTGCACGTCATGCACGAGCCCACGGTGGAGGCGTTGACGCGCTTGGAGTCCTTGAGGTCCTCGATGGCCCACGGATGGCCGCGGTCCTCCGTGTAGTCCTTGCTGAAGGGCATGCCCTTGAAGTTCACGAGGATCTCGGGCTCTTTGATGGACTTCTGCACCTTTTCGCTCCCCCCGAACCCTGTGGGGGAAGGAGCCATGTCCCGGTTCTTCAGGTAGCTCTCATACTGCAGGGGATAGTGTTTGCCCCAGACCGCGGGGTCGTATTCGCCGTCCGGCAGGGCAGCCAGCTTGATCGTGTTGGCGGGCTTGAGGACGAAGGCCTGGACGACCACAGCGGCCCCGACGACCATAACGAACCCCAGCCCCATGAGCACCAGTCTCGTCCTGTTATTCAACTCTGATCCCTCCTGTCGTGTTTCCGGTCCCGTGGACCAGCCCGTGATGGCACTTCAGGCAGCTCTCCCCCCGTGCCGCCATGAACGTATTCTCCACGGTGGAGAAGTGGCAGCGCAGGCAGTTGCCTTCGGCTATGGATCTCCCCTCGTCCGATATCCCGATGAAGGCGGGATAGGTCCGCAGGGTCTCGTGGTACAGGTCCCTCATCCCGGCCTTTGCCTTGTACATGGCCTGGACGACGATGTTGCCGTCCGGCAGGTGGCACTCGGTGCAGCCGAACTGCTTGTGGGTGGACCCCTTCCAGCTCACGCCCACGTCCGTCATGCTGTGACAGGACAGGCAGAAGGAAGGGCTTCCTGCGGCATGGTACGTCCCGGCGGAGACGAGCGTGACGAGGACCCCGATGAAGGCACCTGCAGCGAGGATTTTCAGGATTTTTGTTCGGGGATTGGTCTGGCTGCCCACGTTTCTAGCTCCCTGAAGTCAAGATTTGGCGAACGAAAAGCAAATTACCCCAAAGGATAACTGACAGCGCGGGAAAGTCAAGAGCGGACAGGAGGTAAGCGCAGGTTCACCGCAGCTTCTTGGTGAACCTGATGCCTGTGTCGAAGTAGCCCATGTGCCGGTAGAACCCGTGGGAGTCCTTGCGGGACGAGGAGCTGGTGAGGACCATGAGCAGGGCGCCCTGGCCCGCAAGCCAGGTCTCGATGGCGCCGATCAGCCCCTTCCCGACCCCCCTGCCCCTCCATGCCTCGTCCACCACCAGCGCGGTGAGCCTGCCGTACATCCCGGAGAACTCCAGCGAATACCCCATGTAGGCACCCACCAGCCCGACCACGTCGCCTCCGGTTTCGGCCACGAAGGTGACGTACTCCGGCATGGAGGCCAGGGTCTTGATCCTCCCCGCCATCTCTTCGGGCGACGCGGGAAACCCCAGCTGGGAGAAGAGCGAGGCAAGGGCGAGAGCGTCCCCCGTCCGGGCCTCCCGTATGATATAGCCTGTTTTGTCCGACATGCGGTATGGTCTGAACGAATCCCTAGAATGAATAATGCCGCACCTTCCGGTCAAATCAAATCCGGCCCTTCCGAACGGCCGTACCCATGACGCATGGCCGGGGACCCTTCCCTGCATTGCCATTGGCACGGCCGGGCCTTATTATTCCGCCCATATGATCGTAAGCGCCCACCAGCCGTACTTCTGCCCCTATCCCGGGTACTTCGCCAAGGCCATGCGCTCGGATGTCTTCGTGGTCCTCGACGCGGTCCAGTTCCCCCGGGGGAGCTCCTGGGTCACCCGCAACCGCTTCAAGAACGACCAGGGGGCGTTCTGGATGAGCGTACCGGTGAAAAAGAAGGGCCTCGGGCTCCAGAGGATCGACGGGGTGAGGGTCCTCCGTGAAGGGGGCTGGGGGAGAAAGCACCTCGAGAGCATCAGGACCGCGTACGCGCGTGCGCCGTACCTCGACGACCACCTCCCGGTCTTCGAGCGGGCCTTCACGCACGGCCAGGAGCTGATCAGGGACCTCGACCTGGAGCTCATCACCCACGCACTCAAGTATCTCGGCTCAGGCACGAGGGTGGTGCTCCAGTCGTCCCTGCACGCCCGGGGGAACGGGACCGGGCTCCTGGTGGAGCTCTGCAGGGAGCTGAAGGCCTCGGCCTTCCTCACGTACGCTTCGGCCAGGAAATACCTCGACGAAGGCCTGTTCGCGGACGCGGGGATCGCCCTGTCGTTCTTCAGCCCTCAGCCCGTGGTCTATCCCCAGCTCTGGGGGGACTTCATCCCCAACCTTTCGGTCTTCGACCTCCTCCTCACCTGCGGGGAGAAATCCCGCGAGATCATGGAGAAGCAGTACCGCAGATAGGGCCATGCCCCGGCCGAAGGATCGGTGATTGAGATTTGCCGGCAGGAGGCGAGGGGAGTAATATGAAGAACATATCGGTAAAAGAGCAGGAGGACCCCATGGACCGCAGAGAATTCCTGAAGCTGGCAGCCGGCGCTTCCGCGCTGGCGATGTGCCCCCTTGCCGGGGCCGCCGAGGCCTCATCCGTTGAACGGCCTCCAGGAAAGCCCCTTACCAGGGGGGCCGACGCGAGGGTCTTCCTTGCGGGCGTGGGCAGGGGCGCCCCGGAGGGGGACCTGAAGCTCGCGGTCAGGGCCTGCGCCGAAGGCGCCACCGACTTCTCCTGGCTCTCGAAGGGCGACACGGTCTTCATCAAGCCCGTGGTCAACTCGGGCAACCCCTACCCCGCCACCACCAGCCCGGCCGCGGTCGTGGCCATGATCGAGCTCTTCAGGGAAAAGGGGGCGGGCAGGATCATCGTGGGGGACATGTCCGGGGTGGAGGTCGTGAGGTTCTCGGCAACGGACCTCAGGGGCAGCACCCGGGCGCTCATGGAGTCCTGCGGCCTGGCGGCCGCGGTGAAGGCCGCGGGCGCCGAGCTGCACGCCTTCGAGGAGGCGGGCTGGGACGCCTTCTACGAGGACGCCCCTGTGGAAGGCGCGCACTGGAAGAAGCCCCTCATGATGCCGAACGTCCTCAAGGAAGCCGACCACATCGTGCTCATGCCCCGCTGCAGCCGCCACGTCCTGGCCGGCAGCACCCTGGGCCTGAAGGCCGCGGTAGGCTACTGGCGCCACGACACGCGCCTCGAGTACCACAAGGACGCCGCGAGCTTCCACGAAAAGACGGCCGAAGGCAACACGGTGGGGACCCTGCTCGCGAAGCAGCGGCTCGTGGTCACGGCTGCGGACAAGGTGCTGGCCACCTTCGGCCCGGACAAGGGCCTTATCATCGAGCCGGAGACCGGCCTGGTGATCGCGTCTGCGTCCGTGGCGGCCCACGACCTGGTGTCGCTCGCCTGGCTCCTGGAAAACAGGCGGGTCATGCCGGACGAGGAAAAGGACGGCTACTACGACACCAGCAGGGTCGTGGCCAGGATCGGCAACCGCATGGTGGTGAAATGGCTGGGCGGCTGGGGAGCGTCCTTCTCCTCTGACCCGTTCATCAAGGACACCGTCGAGGCGGTCTGGGACGACCGGTGTCTCATCCGCGCCTGCGAGGTTTCCGGAGGCGCGCCCGGGGTGATCCTCGAGGCCGTGAACAGGGAGGTGACCGAGGACCTGAAGGCCCGCCTGGGCCGGATGACCTCCCTGCCCGGCTGATTCGGGATGAAGCCCAGTCCCGCGCCATGACCCTAGTGCCTTCGCTGATGGCGTCGTCCGGGTTCATGATCACCTTCTGCCCCTCCTTGAGGCCCGAGACCACTTCCGAGGCCAGGCCGTTGCCGTGGCCGATCCTGACCTCCCTCAGGCGGGCCCTGCCCCCTTCCGCCACATATACGGCCCAGCCCGCCCCCCTGCGGAAGACCGCGCCGGAGGGGACCTGCAGCACCTTCCCGCCCTCCCAGACGATGAAGCTCGCGTCGAGACGGTAGGCGTCGCCCAGGTTCTCCCACACCTCCCGGGGCGTGGTGAGGTCCACGAGCACCACCACCCGCTGCTCCTCGACCCCCAGGCTGGAGATCTTGGTGAACCCCCCGGGCTCCACCACCCTCACCCGCCCGGCCAGGGGCGCCTCGCCTCCCCACCGCTCGAACAGGACCGGCGTGCCCTTCCTGAGCTTCACCGCGTCGCTGGAGAGGACCTCGACCCTGACTTCGAGATCCTGCCGGTCGCCCACGTCCATGAGCGGCTCACCCATGGCCACGGGGTCGCCCGCCTCGAGGGTGATGCGCCGCATGAACCCGGCGACCGGGGCCGAGATGACGTATCGGTCCCTCACCTGCGTCCTGCCCTGCTCCTCCACCGTGACTCGCAGAGGCCCGCGGGTCACCTCGGCCAGGTCCACGGGCACGGCCCCGGGCACGAAGCCCCAGGCCACGACCAGCACCACAGCGGCCAGGAAGAGCGCCACTCCGGCTTTCCTTCTCAACGTTCCAGCCATGATATCACTCCTTGGTTTTGAGCACCTCCACGAGGTCCAGGTGGTCGAGCCGGTGACGCACGATGAGGCCCGAGACCAGGGCGGACGTGATGACCACCGCGGCGGAGACGGCGTAGGTCCTCGAAGAGAGCATGAACGGCACGCGGAAGATGTCGGAGGCCAGCGCGTGCGCGATGTAGGCGCACAACCCCTGCCCCAGGAGAAAGCCCGGCGGGATGGCGGCCAGGGTGAGCAAGCCGAGCTCGCCTAAGAGGATGTACGAGATCTCGCCCCGGGTGTAGCCCAGCACGCGCAGGCTCGAGAGCTCCCGGACCCGTTCCGACAGGGCGATGCGCATGCTGTTGTACACCACGCCGAAGGAGATGGAGCACGCGGTGAGCATGGCGATGAAGGTGAAGAAGAGCAGCGGCTCGGCCTGGGTGTCGAAGAAGTTCCGCACCTCGTCCCTGCGTACCACCGTGCCCCTGACCCGGGGCATGGCGACCAGCGAGCGGTGCAGCGCCTTCGCGTGCAGGGGGTCGGCCGTGAGCAGCGCACCCGAGACCGCGTCCCCCTCCCGCATCAGGCGGTTGAGGGCCCTGCGGTCCATGAACCCCATGAGCCCGATGTACTGGCGGGTGAAGCAGGCGATGGCGATCCCGAAGACCGACAGCAGGGACCTGAGCGGCCTGCGCTCGATGCTCCGCACGATCATCTTCGTGGGCCCGCCCAGGAACCTGCCCGCCCCTGCCCTTTCCACCATCGAGACCCGGTACCTGGCAGGCGGCTCGGGCCGCAGGGCCTCGGCTGGGGGCTGTCCGGCCGCCCGCCATACGGCGTGCGCCGCCCCCAGGAGGGCGGACCCGAGACTGATGAGCGCCGCGTAGACCACCACGGCGGGCCGCAGCGTGTACTCCAGGGGGGGGAAGCGGTAGATCTCCATGTAGATGGCCCCCAGGACCTTGCCCAGCCAGACGCCCACGAGCACCCCCCCTGCCGTCCCCGCAAGGGCGATGAGGACCACCAGCTTGGTGTCGTGGAGGCCGATGTGGAGGTTGGTGTAGCCGAAGGCCTTCAGGGTCGCCACCTGCTCGCGCTGGGTGCTCACGATGCGGCTCACCACCACGTTCAGGAGGAAGGCCGACACGGAGATGAAGATCACGGGGAAGATCCGGGCGCAGGTCCTGAGCTGGCGAAACTCGTTGCTCATAAGGCGGTGGGAGAGCTGGTCCTCCCTGCCGTAGGCCCCGAGGCCGCCGTAGCGGTCGAGGAGACGGTCGATGCGGGTGATGACGTCCTGCTCGCGTGCCCCGGGCGAGAGGGTGAGGACAACGTCGTTGAAGGCGCCGTCCATGTCGTAGGCCCTGGCCAGGGCCTCGCAGCCCATCCACAGGATGCCGTAGCGCTTGAAGTCCGGGCTGATGGCCTCCGGGCTCATCTGGAGGACGAACTCCGGGGAGAGGCCCACGCCTGTGATGACGAGCCGCTGCCACCTGCCGTTGATCACGGCGCCAAGGGGATCGCCGATGTCGAGCCCGTGGGCCTGGGCAAAGGTCTCGCTGAGGACGGCCTCGTCGTCCCGGAACGGGTCGGGGAGCCTCCCTTTGCGGAGGAAGAGCCTGTTCAGGGCGGGCATGCCGCCCTCAGGCAGGGAGATCATCCTGCCGGTGACCGGCTCGGCAAAGCCCGGGACGTCGAGCTTGACCTCCGCGGCCACCCGGGTCTCCACCCTGTCCACACCGAGTATCCCCTCCAGCTGGGACTTCACGCCCGCCGGCGCGCGCTTGAGCCTGGCGAAGAGGTGGCAGAATCCGTACTCCCGGTAGTAGCCCTGCCGGGTGAGGTCCAGCGAGTCGATGGTGGAGATGAACATCACGAACGCGGTGAGGCTGGGGATGAGGTTGTAGAACTGGAACACGAACCCCACGTGGAAGCGCCGGTACTCGGTGAGCTCGGCCTCGGTGGCCTTTGAGAGGTCTCTCCCCCGGTAGGAGACACGGCCGCCCGTCGCCGTGTCGAGGCCGCCCAGGATGTTCAGAAAGGTCGACTTGCCGCTGCCCGAAGGCCCGAGGAACACGACCATCTCGCCCTGGTACAGCTCCAGGTCAACCCCCCGCAGGGCGTGGACCTCCACCTCCCCCATCCGGTAGACCTTGGTCAGCCCGTACACCTGAAACACGGTTTCCCGCACGCTCACGATCCCCCTTCACGACCGCCCCGCATGCCCCCAGGACATGATGGAGGGGCGGATCAAAAAAACATCAGACGTACCTGAAGATACATCATAACGACCGTTCAGGAACCTCAAGCGGGGACGAGGAAACCCCGGCCCCCTGCCGGGCACACGGCCGTGATCTCCGCATGACGGTCAGGGATGGCGGAACCTTTCGGCCTGGCCCTGGAGGTGAGGAATTTTTCAGAAAAAAATGCTATACGGTTGGCAGAGCCGCCGGGCACGGCAGGGGGGGCAGATGGACGCGTTATTTCGGAGGGCAGCATCACTGGAGCTGAAAACGGCCTCCGGCGACCTGTCCCGTATTGCGGATATCGAGACCTGCACCGCCAACTCGTACAGACGGTACGACGAGATCATGGCCAGGGTTTCGGCCTCCCTTGCCGTGAAGACCGTGTGCAGGCCGGGCTGCTCATGGTGCTGCCACTTCAAGGTCGAGGTGAGGGCCCACGAGCTGTTCCTCATCTGGAGATACATAAGGAAGGAGTCGCCCAACCATGAGGTGAACAGGTTCCTGGGCGTCGCCAGGTCGAACGCGGAAAGCACCCGCTCGCTGTCGCGCACAGAGCACTTCGCGACCAACCTCGCGTGCCCCTTCCTGCTCGAAGACACCTGCCGGATCTATCCGGTCCGCCCCTTCGCCTGCAGGAACTTCCACGCCACCACCCCGTACAACTGCAGGCTCTCCTTCGAGAACCCCATGAACCTGTCCATACCGAGCACCTTCATCCCCGAGCTCCACTCCGTGGGCACCGGGCACAAGACAGGCTATGAACGGGCGCTGGAGAAGCGGGGGTTCGACATGCGCATCTACGACATGAGCACGGCCTTCCTGGAGCTGCATCGGGAAGAGAGTTCAAGGAAGAGGTTCCTGAAAGGGAAGCGGGCCTTCCTGAGCGCCGTGCCCGTGGACGTGGATGATTCCGCTTAAGCGTCATGAAGATCGAGGGCCGGTCCGGGCATATGTCCCCGGACCGCCGTAAGCCCGGCAGGCTGCACCCGGTTTCGAAAGGGCGCAAGGCTCTAGCAGCAGGTGCCCTTCGAGGGGTTCTTCGGGTCGACCACGCAGCAGCACTCGCCCGTGCGGCCGAGCACGCCGTTGATGACCGCTGCTGCGCACCCCACGCCAGCATCCACGGAGACGGCGCCCACGGGGCAGTTGCGGCTGCAGGCCCCACACTCCATGCAGGCGTCCCGGTCCCGTATCCGGGCTTTTCCGCCGCTCACGAGGAAGACCTCGTGGGGGCAGACCTCGACGCACATGCCGCACCCGATGCACGTGCCCTCGTCCAGGGCCAGGGTCACGACGTTTTTGAGATAAACGGGATTTCCCATATGGGTCTCCTAGAGAAAGAACCGTGATGCGATCCACAGGCAGAGGCCCGCTGCCCCTGCGGCGATCTGGAGCGGCAGGTGCAGGCGCATCTCCCGCTTCACCCCGGACAGTGAGGTGTAGGTGGAGGAGCCCGTGAAGTTCATGGCCAGAAACGCGGAGAGGGACGAAACCATGAGCATCCAGGCGCACCCTTTAAGCGCTCCATAGGGGGTCTGCAGGTCGTACCCCTTCAGGGCCACCAGGACCAGTGAGGTCAGGATGCCCGCGACGAAGCCTTTCGTGCTGAAGGCCCGGCCCGGCAGGAAGGGCAGGAGGAGCGGGCTGAGAACCGTGCCCGCGAAGACGGCGCCGAGCACGGCCACGGCCGAGAACACGCCTTCGCTCAACAGGTTCGGGACATAGCCGCCATCGCCCAGGAAGCCGCTCAGCATGAACATGGCCGGGATGAGCACGGCCGCCCCCTTCAGGGCGGCGATGAGCTCGATGGGGATGAGGACGGCCCTGTCCCGCACGGGGAAGTCCTTTCTCCTCATCGCAGGAGTCGCCGTCATCCCCGCGTCGAGATACGCGGGGAGGTCGGATGCGCGGACAGGCCCGTAGCGCACCCTGAACCCGGTGAGCTTCTTCACCAGGTGGGCCGAGACCCCCGGTGCGCCCAGCTGGGGCAAGACGAGGTCGCGGTGGCTCACCACGTCCTTGAGCGATGCCGCCGCGATGCGGCCCGCGAGCTCCATGGTACCGAAGGTCCCCTTGCCGGCCGCGCACCAGACGTTGATGCCCCTCGTGTCGAGGACCAGGATCCAGGCGTCCCTGCCGGGGAGCGATCCCCTGAGGATGTCGAAGCTCATCTTATAATTGGCGGTCACGAGCACGGGTGATATCGGGGTCGGCTTCCCGAGGGCGTAGAGACCGGGGTCGACGGTGTAGCTCATCCTGCCCACGCCCCAGCGGGCCTTGAACGTGCCCCAGCGGTCCTCCCGCCCGAGGGTGGAAGACACCACCGGGACCGTGCCCCCGGGCACGTCGAGGGAACCGATCACGAAGGGCTGGTCGAGGCGGGGCGGCCGGGCAGGCGCAGGGCTGCTCGGAACGCCGGAAGGCGCCATGGGAAGGATCACCCGGGGGCCGGGCATGCTGCGGTCGTTTTCCACCATGTCCCTCACCTCACTCCATTCCAGGGCCCTTTGTCAAGCACAGGGTGCCGTTTACAGGAGAATCGCTCTCGGGGTCGGGGTCTGCCGCCTTTCAATCGGCTGTGGTTGGCTGGTAAGAGAGAAAGGCCCGATGGAGCGCGTTTCGTTCGGGGTCGGGGTCGGTATCGGTATCGGGGTCGAAAAGAAAATAATCGGGATCGACACCGACCCCGATACCGATACCGACCCCGAGAGGAAGGAGAGGGAGGGTCAGCCACCGGCCATGGGGAGGAGGACCCTGAAGACGGAGCCCTCTCCGGGCCTGCTCTTTACGGTGACGGCCCCCTTGTGGTCCCTGACGATCCCGTGCACCACGGCCAGGCCCATGCCCGATCCTTCTCCCTTCGCCTTGGTGGTATAGAAGGGCTCGAAGATGTGCTCCAGGGTCTCCTCGTCCATGCCGATGCCCGTGTCCCTAAACACGATGCACACGTACCTGCCCAGGGGGAACCGGGGCGACACCGCCTCTGCCCCGTGCTCGTCCAGGTCGCTGCTGGTGACCGTCACGTCGAGCGTCCCTCCCCCTTCCTTCATGGCATGGCCTGCGTTGCTCCCCAGGTTGAGCACCACCTGCGTGAGCTGGGTGGGGTCGGCGACCACCACGGCGTCCCGGGCTTCAGCCTTCAGAGAAAGGTCCACCCCGGGCGGCAGGGTCGACCGGAGGATCTGGAGCGCTTCCTGTACCACCGGGAGGACCTTCACGGGTCTCATCTCCTGGGGTGTGCGGCGGCTGAAGATAACGATCTGCCTCGTGAGGTCCGCGCCCATCCTCGCGGCCTGGAGGGCCTCCTCCAGCATGGGGCGGGCCTCGCGGCTCCTCCCCACGTCCTCGAGGGCCATCTCGATGTTGAGCACGATGGGGGTGAAGATGTTCTTCAGGTCATGGGCGATCCCGCCCGCCAGGGTGCCGAGGGCCTCGAGCTTCTGGCTCTGCGTCATCTGCTGCCTGAGCCTCTCCTCCTGGGTGACGTCGCGCACCACGGCCACGTAGTTCATGACCCTGCCCCCTTCGTCCTGCACCGGCGAGACCGTGACCGTCGCCTCCATCCGCTCCCCGTTCTTGCGCATCCGCTTCTGGTGCGAGCTCCAGGGCTCGCCCCGGGACAGGAGCCGGTTGAACGCCTCGCGGCCCGCATCGTCCATGAAGCTCCCCTGCACACAGTCCACCTTCCGGCCGACGAGCTCGTCCCGGGAGTACCCGGAGATGCGCTCGAATGCCGGGTTGACGTACTCCACCACCCAGCCCGGGTCGAGCACCACGATCCCCTCTCCCGCCTGCTCGATGGCGGTGGCGAGCCTCGTGAGGTCCTGCTCCATCTTCTTGCGGGAGCTGATGTCGATCCCGATGCCCACCCGGGACCCGTCGGAGAGGCGGATGTTCGCCCAGGAGCTGGGGACCTTTCTGCCGGAGCGCGTCACGGGCTCGAAGTCCCTCCAGCCGCCTTCCTCGCCGCCTATGAACTCGATGAACTCCCTGTGCCGGTCAGGGTCGGGAAAATCGTGGGCGATGATGTCCGTGTGCCGCGCGTCTTCCACGGTCCAGCCCGTGACCCGCTCGAACTCCCGGTTGAACATCCGGACCTCGCCGGAGGGGTCGCTGAACACGATCATGACCGGGATGCTGTCGATGATCTTCTGGAGCGTCTCCTTCTGGGCCTCGAGGGTCCGGTTCGTGCGGTCGAGCTCACGGGTGCGCTCCCCGACCTTTTCCTCGAGATCCTCGTTGGCGCGCCTCAAAATCTCCTGCGCCCGCTTCTGGTCGTCGATGTCCGTTGCCGTGCCGTACCATTTGACGATGGAGCCGGACGCGTCCCGCACCGGGATGCCCTGGCTCAGATGCCAGCGGTATACGCCGTCCGCCCGCCTGACGCGGTGCTCGACCCTGTAGGGCTCCCCGGTGGCCACCGACCTCTCCCAGGCCTCCCGGGTCCGGGTCACGTCGTCCGGGTGCATGGGGTTGGGCGCCTCCGGGTCGAAGGGATCGACTCCCGAATATTCCTTGTAGTGGGCGTTGTAGTAGTCGGCTGCACCGTCCGGTCCGGTGGTCCAGACGAGGTGGGGCATGGACTCGGCCATGAGGCGGAACTGCGCCTCGCTCCGGACGAGGGCCTCTTCGAGGTGCCTGCGGCCGGTGATGTCCCGGGCAATGGCGATGACCCGCCGCTGGCCGTTGATCAGCGTCTGCTTGAGGCTCACCTCGATCCAGAAGGGCTGCCCCCACTTGTCCCTGGCACGCCACTCGAAGGGATGAAGGTCTCTTCCTTCCATGACGGCCCTCATTCTCGCCTCCGCCACCTCCTGGGTGTAGGGGGGCTCGTTCGTGCTGATGTCCTCCACCTTCAGCCCGCGCATCTCGGGGATCGTGTAAGCGAACATGTCGACCGCCTTGAGGTTGCAGTCCAGAATGGTGCCGGTCATCGCATCCTGGATGAAGATGGCGTCGTTGGCGGAATCGAAGATCGCCCGGTAGCTTGCCTCCGACACCTTCACGGCCTCTTCGGCCCCCTTGCGCTCGGTGATGTCCTCCACCTCCACGTTCACCCCGATGATGTCCCCCCCGTCCCCCCTGATGGGAAGCCAGTGGGTCAGGAAGCTTATGGGAACCCTCTGCCCGGGCAGCGTATTCCCCGTGAACTCGACGTTCAGCCTGGGTTCCCCGGAAGAGAGGACAGAGGAGATGACCCGTTCCATCTCGTCGGTGAAGGCAGGGGACATCTCCCTGGGGGTGCGGCCGATGGGCGCGGAGGCCGGGCGTCCGTTGATCCGGGCGAGGACGTCGTTGATCCTCACGAAGCGCATCTCCCTGTCGAGGACGCACAGGCCGATGGGCGCGGAGCCGTAAATGGCGCCCAGCTCGTCCAGCTCGAGCTGCATCCTCCGGTGGAGCTTCCGGCTCCGCTCTTCCTCCCTCTTCCACCTGGTGATGTCCTGCAGGGTCACCACGGCGCCGTCGCCCGCAGGCACGCAGCGGCAGTGGAGCCAGACGTGCGCCGGCTCCGGGCAGAATATCTCGAAGGAGACGTCGGTGCCCCCCTCGAGGGCGTCCTTCAGCCTGTCCCCGAGCGCAGGGCACCACGAGCCCGGAACCGCCTCGAAGACGGTCCTGCCCACGAGCTCTCCGGGGCTGCCCTTCAGGAGCGCTGCACCCGATGCGTTCACGTACGTGACCCTGAACGAGGAGTCGACCTGGAAGACCCCCTCGTCCATGAGGTCGAGGATCGCCGGGGGGGTGGGCAGGACAGGTGCTCGTCTCGTGCCTTGTTCAGATATGCGCTGTTCCATAAATCTCCAGGCATGCACACCGGGACAGGCCCGATGCCATCGCCCATGGGCCCCCTCGAGGTTTTCCAGACAGAAACACGACTAAAGAATGAGACCGATCGCCCTCTTCCGATACCTGTTTAGATACCCGTCAGGGCAAAACGGACTTATCCTGTTAAGCCTGTCCACACACCATGTCAAGTGTGAAATATACAGGGGCTCATACCTGTTTTCCAGCAGGATGGACTGGGCCGGATCAGCCCCTCTCCACCGGGCGCGCCCCCCTGGCTGTCACGGCTCCGGACGGGCCTGCGGCGATTGAGAGCACGGGTTCAGGGGCTATTATGAATACAGACGGGGACGGGCTCCGCCGTGTTGCGGCCCTTCCTTCTGAACAAACCCCGCCGGATACCCTTTCCAAGGAGGAGCGAGGCAATGGCTGGACGGAACAAATACAATGTCTGCTCCGAACGCAGCATCACCATCCATAAAACCCCCGGAGACCTGTACCAGGCGTGGCGGAAACCCGGGATCATCCTGAACTGCATCCCTGACGCCCAGGCCGTCGACGTGCTCGACGACAAGCACGCCAGGTGGATCGTGGACATCCCCGACAAGGGGTTCTCGTCGTGGGAGTCCGAGATAACCGGCGACCAGGAGAACAGGGCCATCACCTGGCACGCCAAGGGCGGGGCCGGCTACGGCCACGAGGGCTCGGTCCGCTTCACCCCGGCCCCGAACGGCCTGGGCACGGAGGTGGAGCTCGTGGTGTGCAGGCACCTCTTCGGCGGCCGCGTCACGAACGCGATCGCCAGGCTCGTGGGCCGCTCGCCGGAAGACTACATCTCCAGGGTCCTGCACAACTTCAAGCAGCTCATGGAGACGGGAGAGGTGGCCACGAACATGGGGCCCTCGGGTCGCGATGCAGGCGCAGAGGCCGTGGAGCGCGGCGGAGGCGCGTCATGAAGGCCGCGTGCTGGGAGGAAAAGCGCAAGGTGGCCGTGCAGGAGGTGCCTGATCCGTCCCTGGTCAATCCCCACGACATCATCGTGAGGGTGACGAACACCACCATCTGCGGGTCCGATCTGCACCTCTATGACGGGGTGGTGCCCAGCGTGCACAAGGGAGACATCATCGGCCACGAGCCCGTGGGAGAGGTGGTGGACAAGGGGCCGCAGGTGAAAAACTTCCGGATCGGCGACCGGGTGGTGGTCTCGTCGGTCATCGGGTGTGGCGAGTGCTTCTACTGCCGCAGGCAGGAGTACTCGCTGTGCGACAACTCGAACCCCAACTCCTGGATGCAGGAGAAGCTCTACACCTACGGCACCGCCGGCATCTTCGGCTATTCCCACCTGTTCGGAGGCTACCCGGGCGCACAGGCCCAGTACCTGAGGGTGCCCTATGCCGACGTGAACGCCTTCGTCATCCCGGACGGCATAAGCGACGAGCAGGCGCTGTCCATCAGCGACGCCTTCCCCACCGGCTTCATGGGCGCGGAGCTCTGCGGGATCGAGGACGGGGACACCGTGGTGGTGTGGGGGGCGGGTCCGGTGGGCCAGTTCGTCATGAAGTCCGCCTGGCTCCTGGGGGCGGGCAGGGTCGTGGCCGTGGACAACGTGCCCCACCGCCTGAACATGGCCCGGGAGCACTGCTGCGCAGAGACGATCGACTTCGAGGGGGTGAACGTGTCCGACACACTGCGGGAGATGACCGCAGGGCGCGGCCCGGACTGCTGCGTGGATGCCTGCGGCATGGAGGCCCACGGCACGAGCGCGTTGACGGACGCCTACGACAAGGTCAAGCAGACGCTCAAGCTCGAAACCGATCGCGGCCACGTGGTCCGCCAGATGATCGAGGCCTGCCGCAAGGGCGGGACAGCGGTCATCATGGGCGTGTACGCCATGTTCGTGGACAAGTTTCCCTTAGGCGCGGCTTTCAACAAGGGCATCAGGCTCCGCATGGGCCAGATGCACGGCCCCAGGTACATCCCGGCCCTGTTCGACTATACCCTGCAGGGAAAGGTCGATCCATCCTTCGTCTTCACGCACCGCTTCCTCCTGGACGAGATCCCCCGCGCCTACGAGGTCTTCAGGAACAAGGAGGACAACTGCATGAAGGTGCTGGTGAAGGTGGCGTAACCCCCCGGACTGCGTGTTTCAAAAAGACCCTCCGTGTGATATAGGGGAATCGCTTGCAGATACAGACATCCCGATCCCACGGAGACCGATATGAAAGAGGCAAAAGGCGGCAGCACAGGCGTTGCCGGGGGTGAAGGTCCGGGACAGAAGCCCACGGACTTCATCCGGGCTATCATCAACGAGCACAACAGAACAGGCAGGTTCAACGGCAGGGTGCACACCCGGTTCCCACCGGAGCCCAACGGGTACCTCCACATCGGGCACGCCAAGTCCATCTGCCTCAACTTCAAGATCGCGGCCGACTATCAGGGCCTGTGCAACCTGAGGATGGACGACACCAACCCGGTCAAGGAAGAGGTCGAGTACATCGAGTCCATCATCAGGGACGTGCACTGGCTGGGCTTCGACTGGGGCGACCGGCTCTACTATGCCTCCGACTACTACGAGAAGCTCTACGAGTATGCCGTCGAGCTCATCAAGCTGGGCAAGGCCTTCGTGTGCGACCAGAGCCCCGAGGAGATGCGAAAGTCACGGGGCACGCTGACCGAGCCGGGCACGGAGAGCCCGTGGCGCAACCGCAGCATCGAGGAGAACCTCGACCTGTTCGAGCGCATGCGCAAGGGCGAGTTCAAGGAAGGGGAAAAGACCTTGAGGGCCAAGATCGACATGGCCTCCCCCAACCTGAACATGCGCGACCCCGTCACCTACCGGATCCTGCACTCGACGCACCACCGCACCGGCGATACGTGGTGCATCTACCCCATGTACGACTTCGCCCACTGCCTCTCCGACTCGCTGGAGGGAATCACCCACTCCATCTGCACGCTTGAGTTCGAAGACCACAGGCCCCTGTACGACTGGTACCTCGACGCGCTGAACGTCTACCACCCCCAGCAGATCGAGTTCGCCCGGCTCAACCTCACCTACACGGTCATGAGCAAGCGCAAGCTCCTGCAGCTGGTGCAGCAGAAGTACGTGAACGGCTGGGACGACCCACGGATGCCCACCATTTCGGGCATGCGCAGGAGGGGCTACACCCCCGAGGCCATCCGGAACTTCTGCGAGCGCATCGGCGTGGCCAAGAACGACAGCATGGTGGACGTGGAGCTCCTCGAGTTCTGCGTCAGGGAGGACCTCAACCTGAAGGCCCCGCGGCGCATGGCCGTGCTCGACCCGCTCAAGGCGACCATCGAGAACTACCCCGACGGGGCCTCCGAGGAGTTCGAGGTCCCGAACCACCCGGACGACCCATCCATGGGCACCCGCACGGTGCCCTTCTCGAAGGTCGTGTACATCGAGCGGGACGACTTCATGGAAGAGCCGCCGGCAAAGTTTTTCCGGCTGGCTCCGGGCAGGGAGGTGAGGCTCAGGGGGGCATACTTCATCACGTGCACGGGCGTCACGAAGGACGACAAAGGCGAGATCACCGGGCTCACCTGCACCTATGACCCGGCAACCCGCGGCGGCGACGCACCGGACGGCCGCAAGGTCAAGGGCACGCTCCACTGGGTAAGCGCGGCCCACGCGGTGGAGGGGTCCGTGAACCTCTACGACCGGCTCTTCACCGTACCCAACCCCGAAGGGGGCGACGAGGGCGCGAACTTCCTCGACAACCTCAACCCCGACTCGCTCAGGAAGCTCACGGGTGTCATGCTCGAGCCGTCGCTCGCCCATGCGGAGCCGGGGACCACCTACCAGTTCGAGCGGCAGGGCTATTTCTGCGCCGACGGGGAGGGAGGCCTGGTGTTCAACCGCACCGTGACCCTGCGCGACACCTGGGCCAAGATCGGAAAAGGCGCCCCGGAAAAGGCAAAGGCTGCGCCGGCAAAGCCCGCCCCGAAGGGGCCGGAGACCCCGAAGATCACCATGGACGACTTCTCGAAGGTGGACTTGAGGGTGGGCCTCATCCGGGAGGTGAGCCTGGTGGAGGGCTCGGACAAGCTCCTGAAGCTCATGGTGGACGTGGGTGAAGGGCGCCTGAGGCAGATCTTCGCGGGTATACGCCCCGCCTGCCCCGACCCGGACGACCTTTTGGGCAGGAAGGTGGCGGTGGTGGCGAACCTCAAGGAACGGCAGATGAAGTTCGGCCTGTCCGAAGGCATGATCCTGGCAGGCGGCGAAGGGGAGCACATGGGCATCGTCACCCTGAACGGGGACCCCAAGCCCGGGGACAGGATCTCGTAAACCCCTCTTCTGTATTCGCATAAGCCTCGACCGGTAAGGACGGGAGAGGCTCATCCTCAGGCCAGGGGCTTGGCATGAAGAGAGTGGCTTTCCGTCAGAAGGGCAGGAGCCTTGCCTTCAGGTTCCTGTCCACGATCACCTCTGCGTCCTGAGCCCTCACCCAGCCCCTCCTTCCGTCGGGCAGGCTCACCAGGATCCAGTCGTGCTCGGAGCGCTCACAGGCCACGTACGCCCCCTCGGTCAGATTGAAGAGCACCGTGTCCCCGGGCTCCGGCCCCGCCAGGGCGTCCGCGGTCTTCGCAACCACCACGGCCCTGCTGTCCGAGGCGGTTTCATAGAGCTTGAGCCCGAACGACAGGCCCCCCATAAACCAGAGAAAGAGGGTTGCCATGAGGAGGTAGTAGCCCCACTCGGCCCTCCAGAAGAGGCGGAGCAGGAGCACGGCGAAGAGGACCCCGTTGCACAGGGCAAAGGCCCAGAAGAGCTCGGGCAGGGCGAACGACCGGATCCAGAAGAACACCGACGAGAGCGGGCCTGCGGGAGAGACCGAGGAGTCCGCCTTGAGGTCGAGGGCATGGGAGAGGTTGAAGGAGAGGTCCTTGTCCCGGGGGATCATGAGCCTGGCCCGCTCGTAGTTGAGGATGGCTTCCCCGGGCCTGCCCATCTTCAGACAGGCGTTGCCGAGGTTGTAGTAGACGTGGCCTCCCGCCCGCCCCGAGGCCGCGAGGTCCTCATAGCCGCGGGCCGCCTGCTCGTAGCGGCCCTCCCGGAAGTCCTGGTTGATCCGGGAGAAGGACTCGTCCCCGGCCAGGCCCTGCGCCGGAGCGCACAGGGGCGAAAGGAGCCAGAGCGCACAAACCACATAGACGGCCAGACCCTTCATCTCCTCACCTCCCCTGCCTGTCGATCTCCCGCATGAGGGAGAAGAGCTCGTCGGCGCGCTCGAAGGCGTCCCTGCCCCGGCCCGTGTACACCCGATGGGTGAGCTCCTCGATGAGCGAGACGCACCTCATGCGCACCCCATCGTCCACCCGGGCGGCCTTGAGCATCCTGTCCGCATCCCCGGGGGTGAGCGCGCCCAGGGACGATCCGAATCGGCTGTTGAAATATCCGCGCACGGCCGAGAGCAGCTCCTCTGCCCCCGACTCCCGGGAGCACGTCTTCCTGAACGCCTTCAAGGCGCCCCGCGTCCGATCCTCGTCCCCGTTCCTGCGGGACGAGGCCATCCTCCTCTTCAGCCCCCAAGCCCCGAGGAAGATCAGCGGGGGCGCCAGGAGGACGAGCCACGCCACGGCGGCGCCCGGCATGGCAAGCACTTTTGCAAAGGCCTGGGCGCCTGTGTGGATGGGCATGATGTCCCTGCCCGTCTCCTGCACCCCGGGCCTCGGAAAAGCCGGGGGCGCCGCCTGCGGCCGGGGGGCTGCCTGGGCCTGTGTGCCCGGCTTCACGGTGATGGTCTGCTTCGGGGTATTAAGCACCCGGTAGGACTTCGATCCCGTGTCGAAGTAGCCCAGCGACAGGGACGGGATCTCGAAGATCCCCTCCTGCTGGGGCACGAGGGCCCACTTCATGGTCTTCACGGCCAGGGAACCCGAGGCGTCGAGGTCGGTCTGGAGGACAGGCTGGTCCGGGTAGACCCTGAGACCCGGGATGTCGGGCATCGAGAGGTCCGGGATCCTGCCCGTGTTTCCCCTGCCCTGCACCGTCACGGTGAGCGTGGCGGTCTCCCCGGCATCAAGCGTGGTCCTGTCGAGCTTCGCGTCCATGGTGAAGGAGCCCACGAGCGAGCTGTAGTCCGCAGGCCGGCCCTGGGCGGGAAGCGGCAGCACCACAAGCTCCAGGGCGTTGCTCCTGACTGACCTGGGCCTGGGGTTCGAACGGGAGAAGAACGGGTCGTTGAAAGGGAACGGGCTCCTCGAAGACTCGTACACGATCAGGTCCATGGTGGCGGGGGGAAGCTTGTACCTGCCCTGCTCCTGGGCCGTCACCTCGAGGCGCACCTCGTAGACCTGGTAGGTCTGGCCGTCGATGCTTGTCGTGTACTCGAGGGGGTCGCCCAGCTTCTTGAAGGCGAGCGGGGGGTTGTCGGGTATGTCCAGGGACCGGAGGCTCACCTTCACGAGCCGGTAGAGCCTGATGGTGTAGATCACGGGCTCGTCGGCGTAGGCCGTGCCCTTCGACAGCTCCGCCCTGAGGAAGAGGGGGCCCTCGGCCGCGACTGCCTGCCCGCCCCGGGCCGGGGCCGCCTCCCGCACCGTGAGAACGGCGCTCTGGCTCCGGTACACCCTGCCCCCGGCGCTCACCTCGGCCGGACCGATCCGGTAGGTGCCCGCCCCCTTTGGCTGGAGGTAGTACAGGTACTCGATGTGCTCGCTCTTCCTGAAGTTGATGATCTCGATGCGGGTCGAGGTCCCCCCGGCCACCACGGTGAGGTCCTTGAGCCCTGCGATCCTGGGCTCCGCATCCGGGGAGATCCCGCTCACCCTGACCTTGAGGGTGACCGTGTCCTCGAGGGTGGCCTCGGCCCTGTCCAGCTCGAGCCCCACAGAGGGCGCGGCCAGGCAGCGCAGGGGCAGGAACGCCATGAGGATGAGCACGAAAAAGGGGACCACCAAAAAGAAGACAGATGTATTTATTAGAAAAGGGGGTACCGAAAAATACATCCGTCCCCTTTTCCTTCTTGATCCCTTTTCCTTCATCACCACTCCTTCCCGGAGCCCACCGGGGCGGGGCCGCCCGGGGCCGCGTGGAGCGCCCGCGCCCTGGCCCTGCTCTCCCTGGTGTTGTTCAGCAGGGCCTCGGCCCTGGCCCGCTCCACCCTCTCCGCCGGGCTCATCTCAAGGGGGTTACCGCCTCCCTGGCTCCCTGATCCGATATTCCTTCCCTTGAGCTCTCCGCTCAAGTCCTGCTTCCCTTCGTCCGGGCTGCCGGTTGACTGGCCGGGCTGCTGCCCCTGCTGCCGGCCGCCGGCCGCCCCCTGTCCATCCTGCCGGCTCTTCCCCTGGCTGCCTCCTGCGCCCTCCCTGTCGTCCCCGCTCTGCTTGCCCCGGCTGTCCTTGTCCTGCCCTTTTTCGCCCTTCTGACCGTCCCTGCCGCTCTCCCCGCTCCTGCCGTCCTGCTCCCGGTCATCCCCCCCTTCCTGCCGTCCCTCCTGCCCCTTCTTCTCATCCTGCGCCTTCCTGAGGGCCTTCAGGGCGAGCTCGAGGTTGTGCCTGGCGTCGGGGTCGTCAGGCTTGACCCTGAGGGCCTCCCGGTACGCGTCCCGGCTGGCGGCGAAATCGCCCTTCCGGTAGGCCGTGCTGCCGAGGTTGAACAGGGCGCGGAACTTCAGGTCGCCCTTTTGCGCCCTCCTGGCCACGCTCGTGAAGGCAGCGGCCGCCTCGTCGAGGCTGCCTGCCTGAAAGGCCGCGCACCCGCGGTCGTATCGGTACCTGAGGTCGGTCGGGTTCTCGAGGTCGAGCTTCCGGTAGGCGGCCTCCGCCTCCCGGTACCTGCCCTTGGCATAGAGCTCGTCCGGGCCTTGGGCCGCCCGGGAGGGGTCCGGGAGGAGCAGGACCGCCATGAATGCCGCAATGCATGCGATACGCAGCATCATGCCCCCTCCTTCCGAAGCGTACGCACGGACAGGGCCCCTTCAAGGAGCAGGAGCAGGAAGGCCAGGACCGCCGGCACCTGAAAGCGCTCCTCGAACACCTGCACCTTCTTCGACCCGAGCTCGCGTGCCGTGGTGGAGGCCTTGATGCCCGCGAAGTACAGGAGGTCGAGATCGAGGTCGCCGGTCACGGAGCCGACGTACCTGCCTCCCGTGGCCTGCGCGACGGCCTGCAGGCCCTTCTCGTCGAGCTTCGACATGACCATGCCCCCCGAGGCGTCCTTCATGAACCCTCCCCCCTGCCCATCCGGCACCGGCGCTCCCTGGGCCGATCCGATGCCGTACACGTAGGCCTTGACCCCCTTCTCGGCCGCCTTCTGCGCCGCTTCGATGCCCCTGCCCTCGTTGTCCTCGCCGTCGGTGACGAGGATGATCACCTTGTCCGTCCTGGAGGTAAAGTCGAAGGCATTCAGGGCAACCTCAAGGGCTGCGCCGAGGTCGGTGCCCGGCACGGGGATGAGGCCCGGGTCGAGCTCTGCCAGGAACATTTCGATCGCCGCGTAGTCCAGGGTGAGCGGGCATTCCACGAAGGCCGTGCCTGAGAAGGCCACCAGCCCAAGCCGGTCACCCTGGAGCACCCGGAGCAGGTCGTAGACCTCCCTCTTCGCGCACTCGAGCCTGCTGGGCTGTACGTCCCGAGCCAGCATGCTGGGCGAGACGTCCACCGCCACCACGATGTCGACCCCCTTGTGGCGGACCTCCTCGTAGTGCGATCCCCACCGCGGCCCGGCCAGGGCGACGACGCAGAAGCTCAGACCCAGGACCAGCGATAAGGCCTTGAGGAAGGCGCGCCCCGGGGAGTGCCTGCCCGTGAGCCTTTCGAGGAGCTCTTCCTGGGCGAACGCCAGCAGCCGCTTCCTCCTCGACCTCGCCTCCATGGTCAGGGCGAGGAAGATCAGCGGGGCGAGGACCAGGAAGCCGAGCACCCACGGCCGCGCGAACGTCATGGCAGCACCCTCGCGACGGTGAGCCTAAGCCCCAGCTCGAGGAGCAGCAGCACGAGCGCCGGCACGAGCAGGAAGGCGTAGAGCTCACGGTAGTGGAAGAACTCCCTGGCCTTGACCTCGTGCTTCTCCAGGGAGTCGATGGTGCGGTAGATCTTCGAGAGCTCAGACGTGTTCGAGGCGAGGAAGAACTTCCCCCCCGTGGCCCCGGATATCTCCCTGAGCGCGTCCTCGTTCAGGTCGATGCGCTGGTAGATGACCCTCTTGCCGAAGGGGGTGTCCACGAGGAAGGGGGCCTCGCCCCTGCCGCCCACGCCCACGGTGTAGACCTTGATGCCCAGGGCCTTCAGGGCGCCGGCCGCCTCCGACGGCGTGATGCCGCCCGCGTTGCTGTTCCCGTCGGTGAGCAGGATCACCACCTTCGAGGGGGCCTTCAGGTCCTTGAGGCGCTTGCCCGATACCGCCAGGGCCTCCCCGATGGCCGTGCTGTCTCCGGCCATGCCGATCTGCATGCTGTCCACGAGGTTCAGCAGCAGCCCCTTGTCCATGGTGAGCGGGGCCTGGGTGAAGGCCTCCTCCCCGAAGACCACCATGCCCATCCGGTCGTCCGGGCGCTTCGAGATGAAGTCGCTCACCACCTTCTTCACCGCGGTGAGCCGGGTGACGGGCTTGCCGTAGAGCTCGAAATCCAGCCCCGCCATGGAGCCCGAGGTGTCGAGGCAGAGCATGATGTCCACGCCCGGGGAGAGCACCTCCCGCGAGACGTTGTAGAGCTGGGGCCTGGCGGCCGCGAGGACGAGGAGGACCAGGGCAAGGACCCTCAGGCCGTCCGGCAGCCTGGCCAGCAGGCTCCCCGCCTCGCCGGACATGCGGGCGAGCTGCGAGGCGAGGGAAAAGGTCACGCTCGCGGGCTTCCGGAAGTGCCGATGCACGAGCCAGGCAGCCAGGAGGGCGCCCAGGACGGCCAGCAGGATCGGGCAAGCGAAACGGAAGCTCACGGATTGTCCTCCCCGGCCGGGGCCGCCTTGGGCGCGGTGACGTCGACGTAGGCGAGGAAGGCGCTCACGTCGTCGTCCTTCCTGCCTGCGGGCACCGCCTCGTCCGCGAACTTCACCCTGTCGGCGAAGCGCAGGATCGAAAGCACGGGCCGGTCGTGCTCGGCTATCCTCCCCGCGATCTCCTCAGTGGTGCACTCCGGAGCAGGGAACCCCCGCACCGCCCCCAGGTAGCGCTTGACGATCTCGGTGAACCGGAAATAGAACTCCTTCTGCAGGCCCTGCTCGAACAGGTTTTCCTTCAGGAGGGCCTCGATCTCCCGCTCGGCCCTGACGTGGGGCGGCTCAGGCGGCTCTGCCGCCCCGCCCCGGTTCGTGCGCCTCTTCCAGACATAAGCGATCCCGGCCAGGACCGCACACCCCAGGAGCGCGAGGCCGGCCGCGGCGAGCCACCACAGCCACGGCCTGCCCGTGGGCACGATGCCCATGATGGGTTTCGGCTCAGCCTCCTCCCGGCCCTTCAGGTTCGAGGCCACGCTTATGGTGAGCACGCCGGAGCGCAGGAAGGCCTTCTTTCCGTCCGCGCCGGCATACCCCAGCTCCAGGGGCCCGATCCTCACGGGGTCGAGGCTGTCGGCCAGGACCGTGAGCGTGATCCGGCCCTCTGCGGCCTCCTGCTTCACCACGATCAGGCCCTCGACGCCCCTGATCTCGGGAGGATGGTGCACACGGGCGCCTGCGGGCAGGGTGTAGGCGAGCACGAGGCGGAAGGTCCCGCCCACCGGGACGCTCTCAGGCTGCGCCGAGATGCGCAGCGTCCCCTCCTGCGCGGCAGCGCCGGGCACAGGCAGGAGGGCGAGCATGGCCAGCAGGGCGATAAGGGCTGTTCTCATTGCCGACCCCTTGCTTCGTACCACCGATTCCCGCTTCCCTTGCGGGCAGAATTGATTATGTTCTTTCTGTGCTTGGGAGACGGAGGAGCGCCGTACATTCGGGGTCGGTATCGGGATCGGGGTCGAAGAGACAAATCGGGATCGACCCCGATACCGATACCGATGAAGACAGGGAAAACTGTAGGCCAATCAGGTGGAAGGCGATGACATCCATCCGTACAGGAGAACGTGAGCATTCCTGACCGCCTACGCATGGAGCCTCCTCCTCCGGCGGTTGAAGAGGCGCAGGAGCGGCTCCACCACGGGGCCCGGGGTGCCGATCTCCACCAGGTCCACGCCCGTGCCTGAGAGCATCCTGATCAAGTCCTCCCGCCTGGCTCTCCCCCACTCCTCGTAGAGCTTCCTGACCCGCGGGCCCGACGTGTCCACGCGGGCCACCTTGCCGGTCTCCGGGTCCTTGAGCGTGACGATGCCCGCGTCCGGAAGCGTCTCTTCGGCGGGGTCGAAGATGCGGATCACCGTGAGGTCGTGTTTTTTCGCCGCAAGGCTCAGGGACTTCCCGAAGCCCGTATCCAGGCAGTCCGAGATGAGGAACACGACCGCGTGCCTCCTGGTCGTCCTGTTGAGGAATTCGAGCGCTGCATCGATGTTCGTGCCCCTGTTCTCGGGCTCGAAGGTGAAGATCTCCCTGATGAGGCGCCAGACGTGGCGGGGCCCCTTCCGAGGGGGAAGGAACTTCTCCACGCCCGAGCTGAAGAGCACGGCGCCCACACGGTCGTTGGTGCGGATGGCCAGGAAGGCGAGCATGCCCGCCACCTCGGCCAGGAGCTCACGCTTGAAGCGCGTCCGGCTCCCGAAGAGGTGCGAGCCCGAGAGGTCGATGAGGAGCATGATGGTGAGCTCGCGCTCCTCGTGAAACACCTTCACGAAAGGGCGCCCGAACCGGGCTGACACGTTCCAGTCGATGGAGCGGATGTCGTCGCCCACCTGGTACTCCCGCACCTCGGCGAACTCGATGCCCTGGCCCCTGAACGCGCTCTCGTACTGGCCCGCGAATATCTCGCTGGCGAGCTTGCGCGTGCGGAAGTGGAACCGCTGGATCTTCGCGAGGACCTCGGGGGGGAGCATCAGGGCACCTCGATGCGCTCCAGGAGGGTGTCGATGATGCTGTCAGAGGTCATGCCTTCCGCCTCTGCTTCGTAGGAGAGGATGATCCGGTGTCTGAGGATGTCCGGGGCCACGGCCTTCACGTCCTGGGGCGTCACGTAGCCCCTGCCCTGGAGGAAAGCGTGCGCCCGCGACGCCGCGCCCAGCCAGATGGAGGCCCGGGGGGACGCGCCGTAGGAGATCATGCCCGAAAGCTTCAGCCCGAAGTCCCCGGGCCTGCGGGTGGCGCCCACCAGGGAGATGATGTACTCCACGATCTTGTCCTCCATGTGGATGGCGGCTACTGCCTTCGACGCCTCCTCGAGAAGGCCCGCGTCCACCACGCCCTCCACGGTCCGGGGGGCGGCGCTGCAGGCAAGCTGCATGATGAGCTTCTCTTCCTGGGCCGTGGGGTAGCCCACCCGAACCTTCATCATGAAGCGGTCGATCTGGGCCTCGGGCAGGGGATAGGTGCCCTCCTGCTCGATGGGGTTCTGGGTGGCCATGACGAGGAAGGGCCGCGCCAGGGCAAAGGTCTCCTGGCCGATGGTGACCTGCCGCTCCTGCATAGCCTCCAGCAGCGCGCTCTGCACCTTGGCCGGGGCGCGGTTGATCTCGTCGGCCAGGATGATGTTGTGGAAGATGGGACCCTTCTTGATCTCGAAGGAGGCCCGGTCCGGGCGGTATACCTGCGTGCCCAGGATGTCTGCGGGCAGGAGGTCCGGGGTGAACTGGATCCGCTGGAACGAGGTCCTGACAACCGAGGCGAGCGTCCTGACCGCCGTGGTCTTGGCGAGACCGGGGAGGCCTTCCACCAGGATGTGGCCCTCGCACAAAAGCGCGATGAGCATGCGGTCGATGAGCCCCCTCTGGCCCACCACGACCTTCTCCATTTCGGAGACGATCCCGCTGACAACAAGGGCGTTCTTTTCCACGTTCCGGGTAATGGCTTGTATATCCATATTTATTTCACCTCCCAGAAACTACGGGTCCCTTTTTAATATCCGCATCCCCACTTTTCAAGCCCCTTTTTAGCATCCAGGGCTGCCCCCTGCACAGCCCTGGGGATATCCGCAACGACATCTTGGTATAAATTTATCTCAATATTTTATTGTTATTATCCGATCCGAGTGGTCAGTCTTTGACGGTTTTTTCCTTTCGGGGTCAGAAGAGTCGGAGCCCGCAACAGCGCGGGCGGAAGACGTTTCAGTGAGGAGAAAGGGCTCTCAGAAGACGGTGCACATGACGCCCGGCGGCACGCCGGCGGACGGGCTCACCCTCGCCCAGGTGGTGGATTTCCTCCCTGATCCTGCCTTGGCCATCGACCTTCAAGGGCGGGTCATCGTCTGGAACAGGGGCATGGAGGAGCTCACGGGGATCCCCGCCCGGGAGATGATCGGCAAAGGTGACTATGCGTATGCCCTGCCCTTCTACGGAACCAGGCGCCCCATCCTCGTGGACCTCGCCCTGGTGAATGGCCTCGATGTGGAAAAGAGGTACTCGAACATCCGGAGGGAGGGGGATGCCCTCATGGCCGAGGCCTCCGCAACCATGCACGGCAGATGGATCCATCTCTGGGGCAAGGCGAGCCCCGTCTTCGACGCAAGCGGGGCAGTGGTGGGCGCCATCGAGTCCATCCGGGACATCACGGACAAGAAGCTCATGGAGGAGGGGCTGCGCGCGAGTGAGGCCAAGGTCCGGGACATCTTCGAGAACGTCTCCGACTTTCTCTATGTGCACGACCTGGACGGAAACTTTATCGAGTCGAACCTCGCGTACAAGGATTTCTACGGGTACTCACGAGACGACCTGGAGAGCCTCCGCGTCTTCGACATCGTGCACGAGGAGGACCGGCCCCTCTTCCAGAAATTCCTCTCCCGGATCCTTGCCCGGGGGACGGACGAGGGCATCCTGAGGCTCAGGACCAGGGACGGAGGCACCCGCTTCGTGGAATACCGGGATTCTCTCGTCCGTGACGAGGACGGCAGGCCTTCTCACGTCCGCGGCTCCGCCCGGGACGTCACCGGACGCGTCCTGGCCGAGCAGGCGCTGCGGGAAAGCGAGCTGCGCTACCGCCTGCTGGCGGAAAACATCCGGGACGTGATCTGGGTGCTCGACCTGGACCTCAGGTACGTCTACATAAGCCCTTCAGTCAAGCGGCTTCGAGGGTTCACGGTGGAAGAGGCCATGGCCCAGCCGCTTAAGGACACCCTCTTCCCCGAATCCTACGAGCGCGTTGCCCGGGAGCTGGCCGTCGAGCTGGAGAAGGAAAGGAACGGCTGGCGCCACGACCCGTACCGGTCCATGACCATCGAGCTCCAGATGCGCCATAAATACGGGACGTCCGTCTGGGTCGAGGCGACCGCGAGCTTTCTCAGGGACGCGGAAGGGGGCATCACCCACCTCCTGGGCGTCACCCGCGACATCACGGCGAGGAAGGAAGCCGAAGACAGCCTGCGCCGGAGCGAAAAGCGCTTCCGCAGCCTGTTCGAGTCTTCCGCGGACGCGAGCCTCCTCATTGAGGGGAGCCGCTTCGTGGACTGCAACCAGGCAGCCCTCGAGATACTCGGGTTCAGGGAGAAACGCCAGGTGCTTGACATGCACCCCGGGGAGCTCTCCCCCAAGCACCAGCCCGACGGCAGGCGCTCGGACGAGAAGTCCGTGGAGATGATCTCCCTGGCCCTGGAAAAGGGCAGCCACCGGTTCGAGTGGATGCACCTCAGGGCGGACGGGACGGTGTTCCCCACTGAAGTGGTGCTCACGGCCATACACAAGGGGGACAGAAAGCTCGTCTACACGACCTGGCGCGACATCACGGCAAGGAAGGAGGCGGAAGACAGCCTGCGCCGGAGCGAGGAGCGCTTCCGCAGCCTGTTCGAGGACTCGCCCGATGCGAACATGCTCGTGGAGGGAAACCGGATCATTGACTGCAACCGGGCCGCCGTCACGCTGCTCAGGGCGGGATCGAAGGAGGAGATTCTGGGCAGGTGCCCCTGGGACATCTCGCCCGAGCTCCAGCCCGACGGTCTCCCCTCCGGGGAAAAGGCTGCAGAGATCGCCAAAGACATCGAAGAGAAAGGCTCCTTCCGGTTCGAATGGATGGGCTCCACACTCGACGGCAGGCCCCTGCCCCTGGAGGTCACGGCCACCACCCTGCCCGAGGCCGCAAGCAGGGTCGTCTTCGCCACCTGCAGGGACATCACGGAGCGGAGGAAGGCCGAGGAGGAGCGCAGGGTGTACGAGGCCAGGCTCGCCCGCTCCCAGAAGCTCGAGGCCATCGGCACTCTGGCGGGCGGCATCGCCCACGACTTCAACAACATCCTGTCCGCCATCATCGGCTACACCGAGCTGGCCCTCGACGACATCGAGAAGGGAAGCACCACCGAACAGCGCCTTGCCGAGGTGCTCAAGGGAGGCGACCGGGCACGGGACCTGGTGAGCCAGATCCTTACCTTCTGCAGGCAGGTCCAGGCGGAGAAGAGGGTGGTGAAGGTGGAGGTCATCCTCAAGGAGGCGCTGAAGCTCCTCAGGTCGTCCATCCCGAGCACCATCGGCATCGTGCAGATGATCGCCCCCGACGTGCCTGCGGTGTTCGCCGACCCCACCCAGGTCCATCAGGTGATCATGAACCTGTGCACCAACGCCTACCAGGCCATGATGGAGAAGGGGGGCGTCCTGAAGGTCTCCCTGGAATCCCGGGAGGTCGACGAGGCCTTTGCCCGGGAGCACCCGCCCTTGAGCCCGGGGACCTGCGCGGTGCTCACCGTGGAAGACACCGGGGAGGGCATGGACCAGGAGACCATGAGCCGCATCTTCGAGCCCTTCTTCACCACCAGGGAGAAGACCCGGGGCACGGGCCTGGGGCTGTCCACCGTGCACGGCATCGTCGAAACGCTGTCCGGGGCGGTCGTGGTGGCGAGCAGGCTGGGGCACGGCAGCACCTTCTCGGTCTTCCTTCCCGCGCACGCAGACGGCCTCCGGGAGCTCCCCGTGATCCGGGAGGGCGTCCCCTCTGGCAACGGGGAGAGGATCCTCATGGTGGACGACGAGACCGCCATCCTGGAGCTCACGAAGAGCATGCTGGAGCCCATGGGATACGCGGTGACCTCCACATCCTCGAGCAGGAAGGCCCTGGAGATCTTCACGAAGGACCCGGCAGCCTTCGACCTCGTCATCACGGACCAGACCATGCCGCTGCTCACGGGGATGAGCCTCGCCTCCCGGCTGCTCTCCATCAGGCCCGACCTCCCGGTCATCCTGGTGACCGGATTCAACGAAGCGGTGTCCAGGGAGTCGGCCCTCCAAAACGGCATCCGGGTGTTCCTGGACAAGCCGTTCACCCGCAGGGCCCTCGCTTCAGCCATCCATGAGGCCCTGAAGCCCCGGACATGCTGACGCGCGCCTCCGGCAGTGTCCGCCTGCCGGGTGCGGTCCCCTTACTTGAAAACCGGCACCGCCCTCCCTATATATTTTCCCAACGCAGCTCATCGTGGTCTTCTCACGTGGTTGTTCCTGCGGGCTCACAGCTGAACGGATGCCCCCCAGGCTCTGAACACGGCAGACAAGGAGGATAGCCGATGGCGAACAAGACCGTTTCCTCCGGCCCGGATGACCCGTCACCCGCCCCGGACAGGGAGAAAAATCCCCTCGACACCTTCCGGAAGGTCATGAGCTCCTTCATCGACGATTTCTTCACGAGCTTCGACCTGCTCCCCTTGAGCGTCTTCGAGGATGCCGGGGCCCTCGTCCCCAGGGTCTCGGTCACCCACGACCAAGACACGCTGACCATCACCGCCGAGCTCCCCGGCATGGAGGCCTCGGACATAGAGATCACCCTGGGTGGAGGCACCCTCCTGATCCAGGGGGGGAGAGGAGAAGGAGAGAGCACCGGCGCCGCGGGCCTCGACCTGGGTCCCCCGTTCTTCCGGAAGATGATCCCCATCCCCTTTTCCATCGATGTGCAGAACGCCACCGCCGTCTTCAAGGACCGGGTGCTCAAGGTGATGCTTCCCAGGCTCACCGCGGAATACCCCGCACGGATCCGCATACCCATCAAGCCATAAATCCCTTGCACTGCCCGGGCGTTTGACGTAATTGAAATCATACTGATTACAATGCATTGCTGATGAATGACCGCTGACAGGGTGTGCAGCCGGCAGGCATCGGGTGAGGACGCATCGGGCATGGGCAAGGCCAGGATCCTGATCATCGACGACGAAGCAGGCATCAGGGAAACCTTCAGCCTCTTCCTCGAGCGGGAGGGATACGCCCCCACGACGGCGCCGGACTACTGGACGGCCATCGAAGCCCTGGCAGAGGGCCCCTTCGACCTCGTGTTCACCGACATCGTGCTGGGGCCCCACTCTGGGATCGACATCCTCAAGGAGATCAAGCAGCAGGGACACGACTGCCCCGTGATCATGATCACCGGCGACCCCACCATCGACACCGCCGCCGCGTCCGTGCGCCTGGGCGCCTTCGACTACATCCCGAAACCCATCAAGCGGGAGACCCTGGTGCGGGTCACCAAGCATGCCATCCAGCACAAGGCCCTGCTGGACGAGAAGCGCCTGGTGGAGTCCCAGAAGGAGCAGTACCGCCTCCACCTCGAGGCCATCTTCCGCTCCGTGGAGGACGCCATCCTCACCGTAGACCAGGACCTGAGGGTCATCCAGGCCAACGAGGCCTTCGAGCGGATCTGCGGCGGGAGCGCCCGGGCCGTGGTGGGCGAGCACGCCAGGTCCCTGGGGAAAGGGTGCTGCGGGATGTGCCTTGCCGTGCTCAGGGAGGCGCTCGAGACGAAGCGATCCATCCGGGAGTACCGCATCGAGTGCAGCCGCCCCGGGCACACCGACCAGGTGGTGGTCTTAAGCGTATCCCCGTTGAGGGACAGCTCGGACAGCCAGATCGGCGCGGTCATGATCATCCGGGACATCACCCGCCTGTCCCACCTCGAGCGGGAGCTCCAGGAGCGCCACCAGTTCCACAGCATCATCGGCCGCAACAGGCACATGCAGGAGATCTACGACCTGCTGGAGAACCTCAAGGACATCGATACCGCCGTGCTCATCACCGGCCCTTCCGGCACGGGCAAGGAGCTCGTGGCCCGGGCCGTCCACTTCAGCGGCGTCCGCGCCGCCCGCCCCTTCGTGGTGGTGAACTGCTCGGCCCTGGCGGAGAGCCTCCTCGAAAGCGAGCTCTTCGGCCACGTGAAGGGGGCCTTCACCGGCGCCATCAGGGACAAGGTCGGCAGGTTCCAGCTGGCGGACGGGGGCACCATCTTCCTGGACGAGATCGGCGACATCTCGCCCAAGATCCAGCTCAAGCTCTTACGGTTCCTGGAGACGAAGGAGTTCGAGCGGGTGGGGGACTCGAACCCGGTCAAGCTCGACGTAGCGGTGATCACGGCCACGAACAGGGACTTGAAGAGCCTGGTGGCCTCCGGCGGGTTCCGGGCAGACCTCTACTACCGCCTCAAGGTGGTGGAGGTGAAGCTCCCGGCCCTTTCGAAGAGGCGCGACGACATCCCGCTCCTGGTTGACCACTACATCCAGGTCTTCAACAGCCGCTTCGGCAAGCACGTCGTGGGGATCTCCACGGCCGTGGAGAAGCTCTTCATGGAGTACGACTGGCCCGGCAACGTCCGGGAGCTCATCCACGCGCTGGAGCACGCCTTCGTGGTGTGCAGGAGGCCCACCATCGATGTGGACGATCTGCCCCCCGAGCTCAAGGAGTACACCGAGCCCAGAGGAGTCGTCCTGAAATCCGCGGAATCGGAGAAGGACCTCATCGTCGACGCCCTCGAGAAGACCGGCTGGAACAAGGCAAGGGCGGCCAGGCTCCTGGGCGTCTCCCGGCAGACGGTCTACCGCAAGGTCGAGGAGTACGGAATCCGTAACCGCCGGGACGAGGTGTAACATGTTACACTTCTGTCAGCGTAACACCTACAGCATGGTACACATATTACGGCATCCGTATCCATCAGAATAACTGATCAAGACAACTTTCAACCCATCGTTTTCATTCCATAATAACAAACAATCCCCTGCCAGAGCCCACAGTGGCACAGATCTTGACTTCCAGAAAAGTACATCGGGGAAACTTTTTAAGCATCCGGGAGGAAGTGTGAAGGGCATGGCCATACAGCAGGCGGTAAGGCGCATCGGGACCGACACCATTGAAAGCTTCCTCAGGGAAGACCGTGCTCTGTTCATCGCTGTCCTGAGACGGGACCAGTACCTGATCGAGCACCTGCGGCAGCTCATGGACGTGGCCATGCACTTCCGGGAGGAGGTCCTCGTGTCATGCTACACCCTCGAAGACCTCCTTCCCTATTTCAACGAGCGCTTCGGCGTGTGCGGCACCCCCACCTTCCTCATGGTCAGAGGGGGAGAGGTGCTGGGCACCCTCTTGGGGAAGAGCTCCCCAAGCGCGCTGGCGGGGTTCGTCCAGGAGCACCTCAAGGGCTTTAACAGCGGCACGGAACCCGCCGGGAAGGCACAGGGCATGAAGGCCGGGACACCGGCCAGGAGAAAAAAGGCGGCACGGGGTATCAGATGAACTGCAGACATCTCGTTTCGACTCCACACTCACCTACGAAGGCAGCTACAGGGGGACGCCGGGCACGCCGACAACAACACACACTGCATCAAGGAGGATAGCATGTCGATTTTCAAGAACTTGAAACTGGGGGCAAAACTCATCATCGTGGGATCGGTCATTCTCCTGGTCCCGCTGACCACCGTGGGCTGGATCGCCGTACAGAAGGCGGCCGCCGGGCTCACCACCGTGGAGGACGAGCAGCTTGCGAACGTGACGAAGTCCATGGCAGACGGCCTGAACAACACGCTCGAGTCCGAGATGAAGGTGGTGCTGGACATTTCGTTGGACCCCTCGCTCGTAAGGGCTGTGGAAGCAGTGAATGCAAACGGTGTGGCAGGCGCGCAGGCAGAGGCGGCCACGGCAGGTGAACGGCTCGATAAATTCGGCCAGACCGAGGGCCTGAAGAACAACTCCCAGGTGGTGATGGTCATGGGCCTCAACGGGAAGCCTTTCGCCGCCTCGGACAAGAAGTACCTGGGCATCTCGCTCGCGGACAGGGACTACGTCAGGGAGGCACTGGCCGGCAGGCCGAACATCGGTATGGCCAACCTCAACAAGGTCACGGGTGATCCTTTCATCCCCATCGCCGCCCCCATCATCTCGGGCGGCAAGGTCGTGGGAGTGGCTGCCAACATCCTCGACATCGGCTATTTCAACACCATGATCGCGGGCACCAAGACCGGCAAGACCGGATACGGGTTCATGGTGGACAGGGAAGGACGCATGATCTCCCACCCCGACAAGGATAAGATCCTGAATCTCAACGTCACTGAGATCAAGGGCATGGAAGAGATCGGCAAGAGCATGGTCGCCGGCCAGGCAGGCGTTGAGCGATACGCATTCAACGGCGAACGCAAAACCGCCGGGTTCGCCCCGGTGAAGATGACCGGCTGGAGTGTCGGCCTGACCCTGCCCGACTCCGAGTTCCTCGCTCCCATCATCCAGATCCGCAACATCGTTACCATGGTGGCCGTGATCTTCTTTGCCGGCGCCTTCGCCGCCTTCTTCCTGTTCTCCAGGAGCATCACCAGGGCCCTGAAGAAGGGCGTCGACTTCGCGGTCAAGGTCTCCGAGGGCGACCTCACGGCCGAGATGGACGTGTACCAGAAGGACGAGATCGGCCAGCTTGCGGATGCGCTCAGGAACATGATCGAGAAGCTCAGGGCCATCGTTGCCGACGTGCACGCAGCCGCGGACAACGTGGCGGCCGGCTCCGAGGAACTGAGCTCCACGGCCGAGCAGATGTCCCAGGGCGCATCCGAGCAGGCTGCCGCTGCCGAGGAGGCCTCCTCCTCCATGGAGCAGATGGCCTCGAACATCCGTCAGAACGCGGACAACGCCCAGCAGACCGAAAAGATCGCCATGAAGTCGGCCCAGGATGCGCGTGAGGGCGGTCATGCGGTTGAGGAAACGGTCAATGCCATGAAGACCATTGCCGAGAAGATCGCCATCATCGAGGAGATCGCCCGGCAGACAGACCTGCTGGCCCTGAACGCCGCCATCGAGGCGGCCCGCGCAGGCGAGCACGGCAAGGGCTTCGCGGTGGTGGCGGCCGCGGTGCGCAGGCTGGCCGAGCGCTCGGCCGAGGCCGCGGGCGAGATCTCGAAACTCTCCTCCACCAGCGTGGAGGTGGCCGAGCGGGCAGGCTCGCTCCTGGGCCAGATCGTGCCCGACATCCAGAAGACCGCCCAGCTCGTCCAGGAGATCACCGCTGCCAGCAACGAGCAGAACACCGGCGCAGACCAGATCAACTCCGCCATCCAGCAGCTCAACCAGGTGGTCCAGCAGAACGCAAGCGCCTCAGAGGAGATGTCCTCGACCTCGGAAGAGCTCTCCTCCCAGGCCCAGCAGCTCCAGGAAACCATCTCCTTCTTCAGGATCAACGACCGCAGGGACAAGGGCTCTGCGTCCGTAAAGACGGCCAGGGCGGCGAAGAAGCCGGCCATAGCCAAGGCGGGCGTCCCTCACCACGAGACGCCGAAGATCACTTCTCCGGCTTCCTCGTGCGGGGCGAAAAATTCGGGCATCGTCATCGAGCTCGACGGTCCCGGGGCCAAGAGCGACGACATGGACAGCGACTTCGAGCGCTACTGACATTGAGAAGGGCGCAGGGTCAACCCTTCGGCTTGCGGGGCCTCCCCGTCAGACCAAAGGGCCCTGCGCCTGCCCCGCCCGCTCACGTTGAAACGGGAGGGGGCAGGCGGGAAAGCAAAGCACATTGCTGCAAAAAGAAACGACACTGCAAGGAGACAAGAGATGAGCATAGCAGGGATCACCGAGACCACGCAGTACCTCTCGTTCAACCTGGACGAGGAGGAGTTCGCGCTCGAGATCTCCCGGGTCAGGGAGGTCCTCGACTTCACCAGGATCACGAAAGTGCCGAAAGCACCGTCCTTCATGAAGGGCGTCATCAACTTGAGGGGCTCGGTCGTGCCCGTGGTGGACCTGAAGGAAAAGTTCGGCATCCGCGAGACCGAGAAGACCGTGCTCACCAGGATCATCATCTGCGAGATCGACGTCGACGGCGAGCTCACCGTCATCGGCGCCCTGGCCGACTCGGTCCATGAGGTCATGGACATCGAACCCCAGGACATCGAGCCCGCACCCAAGATCGGCACCCGCCTCGACACCGACTTCCTCAAGGGCATGGGCAAGCACGGCGACGACTTCATCATGATCCTCGACATCGATCACGTCTTCTCCGCCGACGAGCTCTCGCTCGTGTCAAGGACCGGCAGCGATGCGGGAGGAGAGGCGGCGTGCGCCTGAGGCTGACGCACATCCCGAAGATCGGGCGGCCGGCAGCCTGCGCGCTCCCGGCCGTCTCGCCGCGTTCGTCCAGGGCCTTGCGGACCGCCGGGAGCGGGTCGCCGGGCTCATACGGCTTCACAGACAGGCGGACGCCCTTGTCCTCGAAAAGGTTGACGGTCTCTATGGGTCTTCTCTCGCTGTCGGGCAATACGAACAGCAGGCACGCTTCACCGGTGGCAGGCCCTGTTGTGCCTGCGCAGGTCCCTGATCGCCCGGGCCAGCCCCGCGGAGTCGAGGATGCCCTTTTCTATGAAGTACTGGCCGAGTTTGGGCTGCAGGATGCGCTGCCTGCCCAGGAGGGTGAATGTCTGGTACGGGGCGAGGTACCCCAGCCGCTCGGCCGCATCGCAGAACTTCTCGCCCGGCCTCCTCATGGCGAGGATCTCACTGATGTCCTTTCGTGCGAGCCACTTCCACGTAAGGGCTATCTGGCCGATGAGCGGCCTCTTCATCTTCTGCCAGACGAGGGCCGCCCCCAGGGTGGACAGGCTGATGAAGCGGGAATAGTAGAGGTACTGACCGAGGAGGAGCCTTCTGCAGGGGATGTCCCCGGTGTAGCGGGCCGAGGGGGACACCCCGCTGAACGCGCGCTTCCTTTCATGGCCGGGCTTCTGCCGCGCGCCCTGCCTTCGGGCATCCGGGAAGGCCTTTGGGGAGCGCGCGCCGGAGCGCATGTACTGCATCACCTTCTCGTAGGCGGCCGTTACCTCACGAAACCGGGCCTGGAGCACCTGCTCCGGGACGCCGGAGTGGGCGGCGCGGTCCGGGTGGGTCTCGAAGGCCCGCCTCCGGTAGGCCGCCCTGATGGACAAAGGGTCCAGCAGCGACAGGTGCGAGGGAGTGCCCTCGTCCCCGAACAGCACGCTCATCGCCTCCATGACCTCGGGCATGCCTGTGATTTGTCCCTTCATCCCGTCCTCTTGCCAGAGGATAACCGATATTTAGGACCAAGCCAACTGTTCATTATAAAGAAACATAATGAAAAAACCGATCCGTTCTGCATGCTTCCCCTTTTTCCATCAGGGCGGGCATGAGAGCGGTTGTAAAGAGGAGAACACGATGAGCATAGCAGGGATCACCGAGACCACGCAGTACCTCTCGTTCAACCTGGACGAGGAGGAGTTCGCGCTCGAGATCTCCCGGGTCAGGGAGGTCCTCGACTTCACCAGGATCACGAAAGTGCCGAAAGCACCGTCCTTCATGAAGGGCGTCATCAACTTGAGGGGCTCGGTCGTGCCCGTGGTGGACCTGAAGGAAAAGTTCGGCATCCGCGAGACCGAGAAGACCGTGCTCACCAGGATCATCATCTGCGAGATCGACGTCGACGGCGAGCTCACCGTCATCGGCGCCCTGGCCGACTCGGTCCATGAGGTCATGGACATCGAACCCCAGGACATCGAGCCCGCACCCAAGATCGGCACCCGCCTCGACACCGACTTCCTCAAGGGCATGGGCAAGCACGGCGACGACTTCATCATGATCCTCGACATCGATCACGTCTTCTCCGCCGACGAGCTCTCGCTCGTGTCAAGGACCGGCAGCGATGCGGGAGGAGAGGCGGCGAGAGGGGCAGGTCCGGGGGAGACGCAGGCATAGCGGTCAGCCCCCATGCGGACTGACGCGAGGGACTGCACCAAGAGAACGGATATGGCACCAGGCGCACCGGAGAACACAGCATACATCAAGGCCGGCCTGTCGAGCGAGCTCTTTGCCCGCCTGAGCGACTTCATCTACTCCGAGAGCGGCATCAAGATGCCCGCCACCAAGAAGACCATGCTCGAGGCCAGGCTCCAGAAGCGGCTCAGGGCCGTGGGGCTGAGCTCCTTCAACGAATACTGCTCCTACCTGTTCAGCCCGGCAGGGATCGAAAACGAGATGGTGCACATGATCGATGTGGTCACCACGAACAAGACGGATTTCTTCCGGGAGCCCCAGCACTTCAGCTACCTCACCGAGCAGGTCGTGCCCGAGCTCATCCGCACCTTGGGCGCTGGCATGCGGAGGCCCTTCATGATCTGGTCTGCTGCCTGCTCGTCGGGCGAGGAGCCCTACACCATCGCCATGGTCATGGACCAGTTCGCGCGCAAACACCCGGGCTTCACCTTCCAGGTGCTGGGCACCGACATCTCCACCAAGGTGCTCGAGATCGCCAGGGAGGCCGTGTACGAGGACGACCGCATCGAGGGCATACCCCAGAGCTTACGTCGCATCTACCTCATGCGCAGCAGGGACAGGAGCAAGGGGCTGGTGAGGATCGTGCCCGAGCTCAGGGGGCTCGTGAGGTTCCGCAGGCTCAACTTCATGGCCGAGGACTTCGGGATGCGGGAGAAGATGGACGTCATCTTCTGCCGCAACGTGCTCATCTATTTCGACCGGCCCACCCAGGAGAAGGTGATCAACCGGCTCTGCGGCCACCTGCTCTCGGGCGGGTTCCTGTTCACCGGCCATTCCGAGACCATCAACGGCATGGACGTTCCCTTGCGGCCCATGGCCAACACGGTCTCCCGGAGGATCTGAAAAACATGAGGCGCGGACCCTGCACCAGGACACATTACCTGAAGCCCGGAGAGGTCTTCCTCTCGCAGGAGTCGGCGCTCATCACCACAGTCCTGGGATCCTGCATTTCCATCACCATGTACCACAAGCCCACGGGCCTCTCCATCATGTGCCACGCGGTCATGCCCAGCCGGACCGATGCCAGGAAGAAGCACGAGCACAACGTATTCCAGTACGTGGACTCCTCCATCGAGTGGATGGTGGCCCAGTACGAGAAGAAGGGCATCAACCCGTCCTCCGTGGAGGTGAAGATGTTCGGGGGTGCGGCCATGTTCCCGGACGCCAGGTCCCGGGCCCGCGACCTCGGGGTGGGCAGAAAGAACATAGAGACGGCCTTGGAGGTCCTCAAAAAACACCGCATGAATCTAAGCGCCTGGAACGTCGGGGGCAGCCAGGGCCGCAAGCTCATCTTCAGCACGCTCACCGGCGAGGTGCTCGCCCGGCTCATCATAAGGACCGATTCTGCCCGGGCGGCTGCGGGGGGGAAGCAATGAAGAAGGTCAAGGTGCTCATCGTGGACGACTCGGCCCTGGTGCGCCAGACGCTCTCCGACATCCTCTCCTCCGACCCCAGGATCGAGGTCATGGGGGTGGCGCCGGACCCGTTTATCGCTGCCGGGAAGATGCGCGAACAGGCGCCCGATGTGATCACGCTGGACGTGGAGATGCCCAGGATGGACGGGCTGACCTTCCTCAGGAAGATCATGGAGCAGCACCCCATCCCGGTGGTGATCTGCTCGTCTCTGGCGCAGGGGGGCACCGAGACGGCCATGAAGGCCCTCGAGTACGGGGCCGTGGAGGTGATCCACAAACCGTCCGTGGGCACCAGGCAGCTCCTCAAGGAATCCACCACGCTCATCTGCGACACCGTGGTGGCGGCCTCCCGCGTGAAGCCCAAGAAGAAGATCGCAAGCCAGCCCCTTGTCCAGCCCAAGCTCAGCGCGGACGTGATCCTTTCGAAGCCCAAGGGGGACGCCATGCTCCAGACCACGGAAAAGGTCGTGGTGGTGGGGGCATCCACCGGCGGGACCGAGGCGCTGAAGGACTTCCTCGAGGCCATGCCCGAGAACTGCCCGGGCATCGTGATCGTCCAGCACATGCCCGAGGGCTTTACGAAGGCCTTCTCGGAGCGCCTCAACGGCCTGTGCCGGATATCCATCAAGGAGGCGGCCATTGGCGACACCGTGCTGCCCGGCCATGCCCTCATCGCACCGGGGAACCGGCACACCCTGCTCAAGCGCAGCGGCGCCCGGTACTACGTGGAGATCAAGGACGGCCCGCTCGTGAGCCGCCACCGGCCGTCCGTGGACGTCCTCTTCCGTTCCGCGGCACGCTACGCGGGCAGGAACGCCGTCGGCGTCATCATGACCGGCATGGGCGACGACGGGGCCAAGGGCATGCTCGAGCTCAAGGAGGCAGGCGCCTGGACCATTGCCCAGGACGAGGCCTCCTGCGTGGTCTTCGGCATGCCCGCCGAGGCCATCAAGCTGGGGGGGGTCGAGAAGATCCTCTCCTTGAACGCCATACCGAGAGAAATCATGCGGGTCTACACCCAGGCCCAGCCCAGGGAGCACGCACAATGAATAAAGGCCTTTTCCAGTCCCTTTTCGGCAGGTTCCTTTCACCCGAATCCTCACCCACCGATGCCGGCGGCGGTCCGTCCGGCAGGGAACTCACCGAGCTGATCCACTCCCTCACGGAGATCCAGGACCGCCTGAAGGCCCTTCACCGCTCCTCGGAGGCATCCTTCCTCGACATGGGAGGCAGGCTCCAGGGCATCTACTCCCGCTCGAGAGACATGTCGGACCTGGCCTCCCAGGTGGTTCAGACCATGGCTGGCCACGAGATGGTCGGCGCCATCGAGGGCCTCTCCCGCATCCTCACGGAGCTCAAGGGCCATCTCGAAACGTCTGAAGCGGGCTTCGACAGGATCGCGAAGGGCCTGAACCAGTACCGGGACACCCTGGAGTCCATCGGGGCGTTCTTCGAGAAGTTCAGGATGCTCGTGCTGAACCTCGAGATGCTGGGGTTCTTCACCCAGGTGGAAAACGCCCACGTCCTCAACAGCGACAACGGCTTTCTGGCCCTGACCACGGACGTGAAATCCCTATCAAGAAGGATCTTCGAGAAGTCGGCCCAGATCAAGGCCAAGTCGTTCGACCTGAAGAGCCTCATCCTCCATGCCCTGGACGACTTCACCCGATTCAAGGAGAGCCACAAGGCCCAGGCCATGACCATGCTGAAGCACTCGGTGTCCAACCACGGGGTCCTGGCGTCCCGGCACGACAAGGCCACCGGGTATGCAGGGACCATCTCCGAGACCTCCCGGGACATCATGGAAAGGATCGGTGACATCGTGTCGAGCCTCCAGTTCCACGACATCACCTCCCAGCAGCTCATGCACGTGAAGGAAGGCCTCGAGATGCTCCAGGGGAGCGTCCTGTCGTCCGTGCTTTCCGAGGCGGAGAAGCCCGGGCTCGTGGCCGAGGTGTGCGCCCTCCAGGCGGCGCAGGTCATGAACACCAGGAAAGAGGCCTTCACCGCGGTGGAAAACGTCATCAGGAGCATGAACGCCATCTCGTCGCGCATCTCGGAGATGCTGGAGAACGCAGGCAAGGTCAGCTGGGCCTCCGACGCGGACGGCATGTCCTTCATGGAGGAGATCGATGCGGGCATCTCCACGGTCATCGAGTCGCTGCACGCAAACATCAGGGAGCAGACCGGGCTGACCCAGACCATGTCTTCGGTGAGCTCCATGGTGTCGGAGATGTCGGTGTTCGTGGAAGAGATCGAGAACCTGGGCCTGAACCTCCAGCTCATCGCACTCAACGCCCGGATCAAGGCGGCGCATATCGGCAACGAGGGTGCTGCGCTGGACACCATATCCGGGAGCATCTACGAGCTCTCGAAGAATTCCCGGGAAGACACGAACGAGCTCTCCCGGATGCTCGCAGGCGTTGTCGAGCTCGCCAGGGACTTCGACTCGAACCTGGATTCCATGCACAGCGGGCAGGAGCAGAAGGTGGAGGACCTGGTCGCCGAGCTCAAGGGACTGCTGAGCACGCTGCACGACATGAGCGACACGGTCTTCTCCTCCCTGGTGCAGCTCAACGCCATGGGGTCGTCCCTTCTGGACGACATCTCGAAGACGGTCTCCGGGATCACGGTGCACCAGGAGATCCAGCAGGTGCTGGGCTCGGTGATCGACGAGCTGGAGCGGGTGCGCGCACAGTCCAAGGACATGATCCCCGCGTCCGTCCGCTCCCAGTCGGCGGCCCTCATGAGCGAGCTCGAGAAGTACTACACCATGGAGAGCGAGCACCGGGTCCACGCGGAGTACTCGGGCAGGAAGCACCAGGCTTCAGCGCCGAAGACAGCTGCGGCGCCGGTCTCGGAGTTCGGCGACAACGTCGAGCTCTTCTGATGCAATGGGTTGAAAAAGTGGAGGCAAAACAAAGGAGAGGCATATGGGCACCATAGAAGTGAAAGACACGGAAACCGGCAGGACAATGACACTGAGCGGGGCGCTCGGCATCGATCAGGCGGCCGAGCTGAGGAACAGCCTCCTGGAGGCCCTGAAGGGCAGACCTGCCCTGAAGCTGGACCTGAGCATGGTCCAGTCCGCGGACCTCGCGTGCATGCAGGTCCTGTGCGCGGCTCACCGCAGCAGCGCCAGGACGGGCATCCGGATGACCCTGGTCTCTGGAGTCCCGCAGGGACTTAAGCAGTCCATGCTCGACATGGCCATTGACCCGACCGCCTGCGATCCCCCCCTTTCCCGGGAATGCCTGTGGAAGAAGGAGGATTGCCATGTCTAAGCTCATCCTGAGTGTGGACGACTCACCGAGCATCAGGCAGATGGTGTCGTTCACCCTGAAGAACGAGGGATACCAGGTGATCGAAGCGGAGGACGGACGCGACGCGCTCTCGAAGCTGGGCGGCAGCCAGGTGAGCCTCGTGATCACGGACCTGCACATGCCCAACATGGACGGCATCGAGCTCATCAGGAACCTGCGCGCCAATCCCGCCTACAAGTTCCTGCCCATCGTCATGCTCACCACCGAATCGAACCTCGACAAGAAGTCCCAGGGAAAGGAAGCGGGCGCCACGGGCTGGATCGTGAAGCCCTTCAAGCCCGAGCAGCTCCTCGCCGTGGTCAAGCGGCTCCTGGGCTAAGCACGGAAACGCCGGACGAGGGCGCATGACGGAAATTATAATTCGCATTATCATATAAAAGAGGATAAGGATATGGACGCACCGAAGCAGGTTTACCGGGAAGAGGCGTACGAGCTTCTGGCCGATCTCGAGGAGTCCCTCATCGAGCTGGAGCAGAGGCCCGGGGAAAGGGACCTCATCGACAGGGTGTTCAGGGCCATGCACACCATCAAGGGCTCGGGCGCCATGTTCGGCTTCGACGACATCGCGAAGTTCACCCACACGGTGGAGACGGTCTACGACCACATCCGCGCGGGAAGGCTCACGGTCACGGCTGAGCTCATCAGCCTGACATTGAAGTCCTGCGACCAGATCAAGGCCATGCTGGAGGCGTCGCAGGGCGGCCAGCCGGTGGACGAGGCCCTCACGGAGGAGATCACCGCGCAGCTCAAGGTCCTCCTGCCAGGAGAACAGGGGCAGACCGGATCGACTCCCCAGCCCTCCACTTCCGCTCCACCGGAGCAGGAGCTCAAGGACGAGCCGGGGGAGGAGGCGACCTACCGGATCCGCTTCAGGCCCCACCGCAACCTCTTCGCCAACGGCACCAACCCCGTCCCGCTGCTGGACGAGCTCAGGTCCCTCGGCAAGGCCCACACCCTCTGCCACCTCAAGGACCTGCCCGACCTGGAAACCATGGACCCGGAATCCTGCTACGCGTCCTGGGACATCATCCTCACCACCTCTCGCGACGTCAACGACATCCGTGACGTGTTCATCTTCGTGGAGGACGTAAGCGACATCAACGTCACCAAGATCGACGACGGCACCGATGCGGACAGGGAGGAGTACAAGAAGATCGGCGAGATCCTCTTCGACCGGGGCGAGATCAGCCTGAGCGACCTCGAGGCCATCCTTGGCAGGCAGAAGCGGTTCGGGGAGATGCTGGTGGAGTCCGGCAAGGCCTGCCGGTCCGACGTCCAGTCCGCTCTCCTCGAGCAGGAGCACGTCCGCAGCGTGCGCAGGCAGCGCTCCCAGATCCCGGCCGGCGGCACGGCCCCGGACGCGGCGGCGAGCATACGCGTCGCCTCCCACAAGCTCGACTCGCTGGTGAACCTCGTGGGCGAGCTCGTGACCGTCCAGGCCAGGCTCACCCAGCTCGCGGCCTACAGGGGCGACACGGATCTCACCCTGGTCGCCGAGGAGGTCGAACGGCTCTCCTCCGAGCTCAGGGACAACGCCATGGGCATCCGCATGCTGCCCATCGGCACCACCTTCGCCAAGTTCAAGCGCCTGGTGCGGGACCTGTCCGCCGAGTTGGGCAAGGAGATCGAGTTCACCACCGAAGGAGAAGAGACCGAGCTGGACAAGACCGTGATCGAGAAGCTCTCCGACCCGCTGGTGCACCTCATCCGCAACAGCATCGACCACGGGGTCGAAGACCCGCAGACCAGAAAGGCTTCCGGCAAGCCCTCTTCCGGCACCATCCACCTGAGCGCCGAGCACTCCGGCGCCTACGTGCTCATCTCGGTGGCCGATGACGGCGCAGGGCTCGACGCCGAGGCCATCAGGAAGAAGGCCGTCGAGAAGGGCCTTATCGCCCCCGACGCGTCACTGAGCGAAAGCGAGCTCTTCGAGCTTATCCTGGCGCCCGGCTTCTCCACGGCCGAGACCGTCACGAACGTCTCCGGCAGGGGCGTGGGCATGGATGTGGTGATGAGCTCCATCGGGTCCTTAGGCGGCACGGTGGATATCCGAAGCGAGCCGGGCAAGGGGACGACCATCACGCTCAAGCTCCCGCTCACGCTGGCCATCATTGACGGGCTGCTCGTGAGCGTTGCCGAGGAGTCCTTCGTCATCCCGCTGAACGCCGTGCTCGAGTGCATCGAGCTCACGGACGAGGACAGGAGGCACACCCACGGCAGGAACATCGCCCGGGTGAGGGGCGAGATCATCCCCTACATCCCGCTGCGCGACACCTTCGAACTGGGCGACGACCGGCCCCGCACCGAGCAGATCGTGGTGACCGAGATCGGGGAGCGGCGCATCGGGTTCGTGGTGGACAAGGTCGTGGGGCAGCACCAGACCGTGATCAAGAACATGGGCAAGCTCCTCAGGCACATCGAGGGTGTCTCGGGCGCCACCATCATGGGCGACGGCTCGCTGGCCCTCATCCTCGACATCGGCAAGCTCATGCACCAGGCCGAGATCGGGGAGCAGGCGCTCAAAGGGGCGGCTACAGTCTGATCTCCTCGGACCCGATGAAGTGGACGCCCTTCTCCGTCATGGTCTCCAGGGCGTTGGAGATGCTGTCCGAAGGCGATCCCACCGGCTTGGTGAGGTTCATGACAACGTACACCGCGTAGCCCAGGTCCGCCCCGTCGGCAGCGGTGAAAAAGACGCAGTAGTCCAGCGCCAGTCCGCAGAGGAAGATCCGCTCCACCCCCCGCCCCCGCAGGTAGCCGTCGAGGCCCGTGGGCGTCTTTCCGTCGTGTTCCCGGAAGCCCGAGTAGGAATCGATGTCCCGGCGGAGGCCCTTCCTGATGATCGCCTCCGCATACTGGGTCTTCAGCCCCTTGTGGAACTCGGCCCCCGGCGTCCCCTGCACGCAGTGATCGGGCCAGAGCACAGGCCCTATGCCCGGGGCCTCGAAGGGCTCGAAGGGGTTCTTACCCGTGTGGGCCGACGCGAAGGAGGCATGGTCCGGCGCGTGCCAGTCCTGGGTGAGGACGACCGGATGGCCGGCCCCGTGGAAGCGCTTCATCAGGCTGTTCACACCGGCGACGACGGCGTCGCCGTCTTTGACGGCCAGGGCGCCGCCCGGCATGAAGTCGATCTGCATGTCCACAACCACCAGGGCGTCCCCGCGCCCCAGCCTCACCCACTCGTCGTACACCGGGCGATCCCCGCTCATGAAACCTCCTTGCCCGCCTTTGTTTGAGAGTATGTAGTACTGGGTTCCCGCACCGATTTCAAGGCTCAAGAGCCCCGGGCGCCGCCCCTGGCCATGGACGCCGCCGCCCCCAGGGCGCACAGCAGCGAGAAGATGAGGAAGCCGGTCTTCATGCTGCTCATGAACCCCGGGAACACCTCAGGGGTGATCCGGCTTTCGCCCATGTACAGGGCGAAGAGCACGAGCACGATCCCCATGCTGCCCGTCTGGCCCGTGAGGCGCATGGTGGCGATCATGCCCGAGGCGAGCCCGTGCTTGCCTCTGTCCACCGAGCTCATGATGGCGTTCGTGTTGGGCGAGGAAAAGAAGGCGAACCCCAGGCCGATCACCAGCAGGGGGATCAGGATCTGCCATAACGCCGCATCCTGCCCGAGAAACGCCAGGGGGAAGAGGCCGAGGCAGGTGACGGCCATGCCCACCGAGGCCAGGATCCTCGGCTCCACCCTGTCCGAGAGCCTGCCTGCGGCAGGGGAGAAGACCATCATGACCAGGGGCTGAGATACGAGCACGAGGCCGGCCGCCTGCGGGCTCATGCCCTTGATGTACTGGAGGTAGAGGCTCAGCAGGAAGGACACGGCAAAGGTGGCGCTGTAGTGGATGAACGCGGCCAGACTCGAGAAGGCGAACTGCCGGTTCTTCGTCATGAGGTGCAGGCTGAGCACCGGGCTGGCGACCCGCCCCTCCCACACGACGAACAGGACGAGGCCGAGGGCCCCCAGGGAGGCCACCCCGGCCCCGGATACGTCCGGGATCTTCGAGAACCCGTACATGAGGGCGATGAGGCTCGTGGAGTAGAGGAGCGATCCCCACACGTCCAGGCGCCCGGGCTCCGCCCGCTTCCCGTCGCTCTCGACAGCAAGGTACGCAAGTGCGAGGGCGGCAAGGCCCAAGGGTACGTTGACGAGGAACACGCTTTCCCACCCCAGGTTCTGGGTGAGCAGGCCCCCGATGAAGGGCCCCAGCGACAGCCCCAGATAGGTGGCGGAGATGTTGATCCCCAAGGCCCTGCCCCGCTCCTCGGGGGGGTATGCGGCGGTGAGGATGGCCGTGCCCGTGCCGAAGATCATCGCGCTCCCGATGCCCTGGAGGATTCTTGAGGCGAGGAGGAGCCCCGCCGTGGGGGAGAGCGCGATGAGCAGGGAGCTCAGGCAGAAGAGGACGAGCCCCCCGAGGAAGATGCGCCTTTTCCCGTAGAGGTCGGCTATGTGGCCGATGGGCAGGAGGAACACGGCGGAGGCGATGAGGTAGGAGGTGGAGACCCAGTTCAGCGTGAGCGCGTCCAGAGTGAACCGCTCGCCTATGGCCGGCAGCGCGATGTTCACCGCAGACCCCATGAAGGGCGTGAGGAACGAGGAGAGCGAAGCGACGACAAGGATGGAGGTTCTTTTGTTCGTAATCATCGGCGATCCCTGGAAAGGACTAGCTCTCGGAGCCGTCCATCCTGAGCCGCTTCTTCGTGAGCCCCAGCTTCTCGGCCTTGAGGTAGAAGGTCTTGTAGTTCAGCCCGGACTCCCGCGCCGCTTCGGCGATGACGCCGCCGTGCTTCTTCATGAGGTGCTCGAAGTACTTGCGCTCGAACTGCTCGATGAGGGCGTGCTTGATGTCGTGGTAGCCGGCGCCTCCCCCCGCGTCCACCCAGATGGTGGGGGCGTCGGCTGCATCCTCCACCGGGGTGGAGACCGCCTCGTGGAGGTTCTTGCCCAGGTCGGGCAGGTGCTCGATGCGATCGGACCGGCAGGACACGATGGCCCGCTGGATGGCGTTCTCCATCTCCCGGACATTGCCCGGCCAGCTGTACCCCAGGAGCTGGTTCATGGCCTCACGGGAGATGCCCGTCACCTGCGAGCCGAACTTGGCCGAGTACTTCTTGATGAAGTGGTCCACCAGAAGGGAGATGTCGTCCTTGCGCTCGCGCAGGGGCGGGATGATGATGGGGAAGACGCTGATGCGGTAGAAGAGGTCCTCCCGGAAGAGCTCCTTGCGGATCATGTCTTGGATGGGGCGGTTGGTGGCGCAGATGACCCGGAAGTCGCAGTCGATCTCCCGGTTGCTCCCCAGCCGGGTGATCTTTCCGTCTTCGATGACCCTAAGGATCTTGGCCTGGAGCTCCAGGGGGATGTCGCCGATCTCGTCCAGGAAGAGCGTGCCCGTGTGGGCCTTCTCGAACTTGCCGATGCGCTGGCTCACGGCCCCGGAGAAGGCCCCCTTCTCGTGGCCGAAGAACTCCGACTCCAGGAGGTTTTCCGGCACCGCCGCGCAGTTGATGGTCACGAAGGGCTTTGCCCGCCGCTCCGAGCGGGAGTGGACGGCGCGGGCCACGAGCTCCTTGCCCGTGCCGGTCTCGCCCAGGATGAGCACGGTGAGGTTGGTGTCCGCGGCGGTGAGGATCTGGTCGTAGAGCTTCTGCATCTTGGGGTTCGCCCCCACGAGCTGGTCGAGGCCTTCGGAATACTGGCTGATCCGCCCTTTGAGCTCGATGTTCTCCGCCAGGATCTCCTGCTGCCGGATGATCTTGGTGAGCGAGAGCTCCAGGGTGTTCATGTTGAAGGGCTTCTCGAGGAAGTCGTAGGCCCCGTACTTCATGGCCTCCACGGCGCCGGACACCGACCCGAAGGCGGTGATGACCACGACGTAGGTGGAGGGGTACTCCCTCTGGATCTCCTTTAAGAGCGTGTACCCGTCCATCCGGGGCATCTTGATGTCCGTGATGACGATGTCCTGGGCCTTGCTCCTGAGCTTCTCCAGGGCATCCATCCCGTCGGAGGCGGTCTCGATCTCCAGGTCGAGGCTGGACATGAGGAGGGCCTCCTTGAGCTGCTCCAGGAAGACCTGCTCGTCGTCCACGATGAGGATCCGCTTCCTGCCCTGGGTGTACCCTTCCCTCTCCGGTGCCGCTTCGCTCTTCTTCATGCCTGATCCTTGATGCCGTCTGATTTTGCCGACTCGCACGCCCCCTGGTCCATGGGGATGCGGATGACGAACCTCGACCCTTTGCCCAGCTCGCTTTCCACCTCGATCTCGCCGTGGTGCATGTCCGTGATCTTCTGGACCAGGGAAAGCCCCAGGCCCGTGCCCCTGGTCTTCTGGGTGTAGAAGGGCTGGAAGATGAGCTGCAGGTCTTCCTGCCCGATGCCGGTGCCCGTGTCCTCAACGGTGATCTCCAGGGCGTCCGCCTGGTACTCGTGCCCCTGGGACCGGAAGGTATGCCCTGGCCTGGCCAGGGTCGAGATGGTGAGCTTTCCGCCTTCGGGCATGGCGTCGAGCGCGTTCTCGATGAGGTTCTCCAGGAGCTGGCGGATCTGGACGCCGTCAAAGGAGAGAATGTCGTTTTCGCCGTCGAAGTCGGTGACGATCTCGATGGCGTGATTGTCGCACTCCTCCATGCGGTTGAACAGGAGGCCCTCGATGATGTTCGAGATGCTGTAGGGCTTTGGGTTGATCTTGCCCGAGCGGGTCCAGTCGAGGATCTGGGTCACGAACTTCTCCAGGGTGTCGATGCCGCTGGTGACGCCTTCGAGGATCCTGGTCTGCCGGGCTTCGAGGGACTTGGATGACTTGAGGAGCTCGATGCCCGTCTTGATCTTCTGCAGGGGGTTCCTCACCTCGTGGGCCACGTGGGCGGACATCTCGCCCAGGACTGCCATCTTCCTGCTCTTCTCCAGCTCCCGCTCCATGCTCTTGATCTCGGTGATGTCGATGATGGACACGATGCTCTGTCTGGTGCCCGGGATGAGCCCGATGGTGAGGAAGGCGTCCTTGACGGTGCCGTCCTTGTGCAGGAGCCGGAACTCGTACTCGGAGGGCACGTCCTTCTTGCCCTCGCGCCGGGCCTTGTGGTAGCCCACCATGCGCTCCTGGTCCAGGGGGTGGACGATCTCGGTGAAGGGCATCTTTCCCTCCATCTCCTCCCTGCTGAAACCCGTGAGCCTCTCCATCTGCCTGTTCACGAGCGATATGACCCGGTTCTCCTCCAGGAGCATGATGGCGGTGCCGGTGTGCTCCACCGTGGTGCGGTACTTGGTCTCGGAGGCCCGCAGCGCCTTCTGCTGGTTGCGCTTCTGGGTGATGTCCCGGATGATGTTCTGGGTTGCGGGCCTCTTCTCGTACTCGATGAGGGAAGGCGTGATCTCGAAGGCGCGCCAGGTCCCGTCCTTTGCCCTGAGCGCGATCTCGTACTGGTCCGGCACGGCCTCGCCCTTGATCCTCTTGTCGTAGCGGCCCTCGATGAGATCGGCGATCTCGGGCCGCATGATGTCGCGGAAGCCCATCTCCGCGAGCTCCGCGGCCGTGTAGCCCAGGAGCTCCCTGAACTTGGGGTTGGTATACACGAAGCGGTGGTCCTGGTAGACGAAAATGCCGTCGTTGGCCTTTTCCACGAGCATGCGGTACTTCTGCTCAGAGGACCTGAGGCTCTCCTGCACTTCCTTCATGGGCCTCAAGTCGCGGAAGATGCTGATGCCCACGAGGGGCTTTCCTTCGTGGTAGACGTAGCTGGCCGACAGCGAGATGGGGATGAGGGAGCCGTCCTTGAGGTAGAGGTAGGTTTCTTCCCCCACCAGCCGGAAGGGCTTCTCGGCGGTGCCCTGGTCCAGGAGACCGAGGATCCGGTTGCGCTCGCCCTTGGCCACGAAGTCGTCCATGTTGATCTTGCGGGACAGGATGTCCTCGGCCTTGTAGCCGGTGATCTCCTCGGCGGCCTTGTTGAAGACCAGGCAGTTGCCGCCCAGGTCCGAGGCAACGATGGCGTCGCTCGAGTTTTCGATGAGCGCCTTCAGGAACTCGGTGTAGGAGGTGACGGCGTCCTCCATCTGCTTTCTCTCGGTGATGTCCCGGGCGATGCTCAGGATCGCGGGGTCTCCGCCCAGGTTGATGACCGAGTTGGAGATGGAGATGATGCGCTCGACCCCGAAGCTGGTGACGAAGACCGCGTCAAACCTGCGGGGAACGTCCTCGCCGGCTATGAGTTTGGCGTAGAGCTCCTCGATCCTGTCGCACGAGTCCGCCCGGGCCACGTCCCTGATGGACTTGCCGTCGAGCTCGCCGGACCGGTAGCCCAGGTTCCTCCGGAAGGCGGGGTTGACGTAGAAGAATCTGTTGTCGAGGTAGACAAACAACCCGTCGCTGGCCTTCTCGACCATGACTTCGAAGATAGCCTTGCTGATCTTCTTGAAGTTTGCGTGTTTTTTGGCAGCCCCGGGGTTCATATCATCTAGGAAAAATACACGATGGCCAAGGATCTATCAACAAAAACATTTGTTTTCCGTTCCCTGGAACACGGCTGGCAGCCCGGTGTCCGCCCGTCTTGGGCCTGCACCTTCGGGAGAGGGCGCCCGTTGACCATGACCTGCGGAACAGGGCGACGGATCGAGAATGCCGGTATGCTAAGCCTTGAACTTCCCGAAGTCTTCGGGGCTCATCTTCTCGAGGATTTCCTTGAGCTTTTCCTTGTCCTGCTCGAAGCCGACGATGACCTTGCCGGTGGAATCCTTACTCGTGTCCACCCGGATGGCCTCCTTCACCACGTGATCCGCGACAAAGATGGAACAGTTCATCCTCAAGGCTATGGCGATGGCGTCCGACGGCCTCGCATCGATGGAAAGTCTGTTCCCGCCTGCCTCCATGGTGATCAGGGCATAAAAGACGTTGTCCCGGATATCGACGACCTCGATCTTCTCCACCTTCACCCCCAGCGTTTCGACCATGGATTTGAACAGGTCGTGCGTCATGGGCCGGGAATAGCGGATCCCCTCGAGGGATGCGGCGATGGCGCTCGCCTCCATGATCCCGATCCAGATGGGCAGCACGTACTTGCCTTCGAGGTCCCGCAGGACCACGATGGGTGCGTTGTTGGTGGGATCCAGGGCGATACCGGCGACCTTCATCTCCAGAAAACCAGGCATGGGTGTTCCTCCTATGACAATACATTAAGGCTGCGTAGCTGAATAGTCAAATATTTTAGGGTCGGACCAGGCTGATTCGTTGATTTAACTTGTATATTCTGTAAATAATAAGGTTTTTTCGTGCTTAGAAACGCCTTTTCAGGGTCAAATACATGCATCTAAGGATTCCCCGGGAGGGCTTTTCACAGCAGGATCTTAGAGCCTCTTTTTATGGCCCAGAAATGGAGTTGTAAGCGAATAAAGGGCCCCATTTTCTGTATTTTGTTACATCATTCCTGGCGATTGACTTGGTCCGACCCCAACTCCTTAACCAGCTCCTTGATCAGCCCTTCCATCTCGAACGTCTGCCCCACATCGATCCCGCCTTCGAGCAGCCACATCCTCACCAGCAGGACCAAAGGGGGCGTGATCCCGGCCGCTTCGAGGTCGGCCAGCCTGCCGGCGAGCTCGGTGCGCTGCACGTCCGCAACGAGTCTCGATGCGGACAGCACCAGACAGCGGTCGATGGTGGGGAGGAAGTCCTCGAGGTTGTGGGTCACGACGATCACCGTGGTGTCGGAGAGCCCGGAAATGATCTTCAGGAGCTCCCGCCTGCCCGAAGCGTCCATGCCCGCAGTGGGCTCGTCCAGGATGAGCACCTCGGGCGACGACAGCAGTGACGAGGCGAGCGCGAGCTTGCGCTTCTCCCCTGAGCTCAGGACAAAGGGAGAAACCCCTTTCAGGGTCTCTGCGTCCATGCCGAAGCGTCCCATGATCTCCCGGGACCTGCGCTCGATGTCGGCCTCGTCCAGGTCGAAGAAGTTCCGCAGCGAAAAGGTCAGCTCCTCGTAGGCGGTCTCGTGGAAGAACTGGTGCTCCGGGAACTGGAACAGAAGTCCTATGCGCCGCCTGACGGAGGTGAGCCGCCGGGCCTTTGCCAGGGCTTTTACGCTCTGTCCGTCGTAGAGGACGTCGCCGCCGGTCGGCAGGATCAGCGCGTCGAGGAGCTGGATGAGCGTGGTCTTGCCCGAGCCCGCAGGCCCGACCACCGCGACCTTCTCGCCCTGGCCCACCTCGAAGGACACCCCCTTAAGGGCCCAGTCGTCCCCCTGGGTGTCGTAGCGGAAGGAGAGGTCGCGGCACGCGATCTTCATGACTTCCTCAGGAACCCCCTCACCCTGTCCGTGTCCCAGGCATTGAGGCAGGCTTCCGGGGTGAGGAACCCCTTCCTGCCCATCATGACCCCGTAGCGCATGTCGTCGAGGCCGGCAGTGGTGTGGGCATCGGGGGACAGGGCGATGACGCCCCCTGCCCCGGTGAAAGGCTCGACCAGCCGCCAGTCGAGGTCGAGCCGCTGCGGGTTCGCGTTGATCTCGACGGCCACGCGGTGCCGGAGCGCCTCGTCGAGCACCGTCTCCATGTCCACGGCATAGGGCTCCCGGGCCAGGAGGATCCTGCCCGTGGGGTGGCCGAGAACGCTCGTGAACGGGTTTCTGAGCGCCCTGACGATCCGCTTCGTCATGGCCTTGATGTCCATGTCCATGCCCGAGTGGACGCTCGCCACCACGAAGTCGAACAGGGCGAGGACCTCCGGGGGGTAGTCCAGCGACCCGTCGGGGAGGATGTCGGACTCGATGCCCTTGAGGATGGCGATGCCCGTGGTCCTGTTCAGCTCGTCGATCTCGGCGTGCTGCCTCAGCACGGCGTCGATGTCGAGGCCCCCCGCGTAGGAGGCGCTCCTGCTGTGGTCCGAGATCCCGATCCACGCATAGCCCCGTCGAACCGCCCCTCCGGACATCTCGGAGAGCGTGCACATGCCGTCGCTGTAGGTGCTGTGATTGTGGATCGTGCCCCTGATGTCGCCTGAGGCGATGAGCGCCGGCACAGTGAAGCTTCCTGCCCTTTCAAGCTCGGAAGGCCTGCCTTCCCTCACCTCGGGCGGCAGCTCCTGCAGGCCCAGGAGCCCGTACACAGCACGCTCGTCCGTGATCTCCACCGCTTCCCCCCCGCGGAAGACGCCCTCGGGCGTGAGCTCGATGCCGGCGCCCGCGGCCCGCTGCCGCAAGGACTCGATGTGCCCTTCCGAGCCCGTGGTGAGGAGGAGCCTTACCGGCAGGGACTCCCGCGCCACGGCCGTGAGCAGGACGGGCGGCATGCCCGCCCGGGCGGGGATGAAGAGCGTGTCTCCCCTCATCTCGGCCAGCGGCTCCTCGAGGGAGACGGCCAGGCCCGGCAGGATGGCCTCGTCCCCTGGGACCAGGAGCTCGATCGCCTCGACGACCTCGACCCCCCTGCGGCACTGGCCCGTGACCACGGACTCGAGCCCGAGGCCGGAGAGCTTCGCCTGCAGGTCGGAAGCGGCCTGGAGCGCACGGTCGAGGGTGCACTTGCCCCGGTAGCTCTGCACCCGTTCGAGGGCCTGTGGAAGGCTGTCGAGGAACTTCTTCGGGAACGCCCTCATGCCGGAGAGCCTCCCCTCCTTCAGGGCTTCGAGCAGGTCCTCGACAGTCCCAATGCCCCGCTCCTGCTGGAGGGCCCTGATCCGCTTGAAGCCCAGGCCCGGGACCTTCAGGAGCTCGTCGAACCCCGGGGGAAGCTGGGAGATCACCTCCTGGAAGTCCGAGAAGTCGTGCTCCATGACCCATGCCCTGACCCTCGAAGACAGGGTCTTGCCGATGCCCGGGATCTGGGCGAGGCGATCCTGCACCGCGAGCTCTGCAACATCCTCGTCGAGGTGCATGACGGCCTCCGCCGCCTTCCGGTAGGCAGACACCCGGTAGGGGTTCTCGTTCAGGTACTCGAGCGCCCTGGCGATCTGGAACAGGACCTGGGCAACGGCTGCGTTATCCACAAAGCCTCCCTGAGGCGTACCCGTCGCGCTCCTCGTGAAGAACGACCCTCACGATCTCGTTCACCTCCGCAGCTCCCGGGGCTTCGACCTTGATGTAGTTCGACGTGAGGCCTCGGAAGAAACCCTTGTGGGAGTGGGTCACGATGACCTCCTCCTCGAAGCCGATGCGCGACGCGATGAAGGCGTTCCGCTTGCCGTGGGAGAGACTCCTGAGGCTGCAGGCCCTGGCCCTGGCCACCCGGGGATCGACCTCACCCGGGAAGGATGCCGCGGGCGTCCCGGGCCGCTTCGAGTAGGGGAACACGTGCAGGTAGGCGAGCTCGAGGGCCTCGACGAGCTCGAACGTCTGCCGGAAGTCCTCCTCCCCTTCCCCGGGGAACCCCACCATGACGTCCGAGCCGATGGCCACGCCCGGGACGGCGGAAGCGATCCTTGAGACGAGGTCCCGGAAGTATGCTGCCCGGTAGGGCCTGCCCATACTCTTGAGGATCGCATCCGACCCGCTCTGGAGCGGCAGGTGGAGGTGGCGGCATATCCTGGGCTCCCCCGCCATGAGGTCGATGAGCCCGTCCTCAACGGTCCAGGGCTCGATGGAGGAGATGCGTATCCTGGGCATGGGGCTTGTAAGGATCCCCTTCAGGAGCCCGGCCGCCCCACCCTTGTAGAGGCCTATGTTGATGCCCGTGAGGATGATCTCCCTGAAGCCCGAGGCATACAGGCACTCGACCTCGCGCAGGATCTCCTCAAGCGGCCGGGAGCGGGGGACGCCCCTGGCTCGGGGCACGATGCAGAAGGTGCAGTTGTTGCTGCAGCCCTGCTGGACGTTCACGAACGCCCGGGAATGGCCGCCGAAGGTGGTGATGTGCCTCGGGACGGGCACGCCCAGTGCGCCGGGCAGGTCTTCGAAGGACACCACCTCGATGCCCTCCGAGATCTCCCTGATCCCTTCCGGGTACACGCTCGCCTGGCAGCCGGTGACGATGAGACGGGCGCCGAATCCCAGGGCCTTGCGGATGAGCTTCCGGTCGTCCGCGTCGGAGCGGTGGGTGACGGTGCAGGTGTTGACGATGTAGAGGTCGGCCCCGGGGAGCGGGAACTCTCGCTCCTCGAACCCGGCCTGCAGGAGGGCCTCCCTGATGAGCTGGCTTTCGTACTGGTTGACCTTGCACCCGAGGGTTGTAATGGCGAATCTCATATGAGGGGACTGTACCTGTGACTCTTTCCGGCAGCGACGGTGAGGGCAGGGGTTTTCCTATGCTTCATCCTTGAGCTTGAGCTTGATCTCCTTCAAAAAGTCGTCCGTCGCTTCGATGATCTTCACCCCGGTCTCCACGCTTCCCGAGGCGTCCTTTATGGACCACACGGCCTTTCCCCGGGCCGTCTTGCCGTCAAGGGAGATCTTCACGTCCTTGTCGGACCTGACCTTTTCGCGGGTCTTGAGCAGGAGGTTCTCGTCGTCGGCGTTGAGGAGGTTCCCGTCTTCCGGGCCTAAGCCTATGTCGTACACCACCGGGGCAGCGGTCTTGTGCCGCCTGAACTTGAGGTGCTGCTGGAAGGCGTCCTTGTTGTCCATGCTCCTGAGCTGGGAGTCCATGTTGTAGATGGTGTTGAAGTACTTGATCTTCTGCTCGTGGCGGGCGACCTTGGACACGTTCTTGAGGAGCTCCTTGCGCTGCCGCTGAAGGGTGTCCAGAAGGTGCTTGAACGCGGCCTCGTATTCCCGGTTGCCCTTGTTGGCGAGGCAGGTGTTGATCATGGAGGGAAGGCGCTTCTTTATCTGGAGCTCGAAATCCTTCAGCATTGTCTCGAATTCTTCCCGCGTCATGGGCGTACCATAAAACAATACCGGGGCAAAAATCAAATCATTGTTTTTGTATCCATGCCCTGCTGCTCACATGAAAAATTCCCGGGTAATGGACCTTTACCCCCGCTCGTTCATTCTGATATGATAGTTTTATGAGAGTACTGTTCTGTTCGCCGGAGGCGGCGCCCTACGCAAAGACCGGAGGACTGGCCGATGTGAGCGGCGCCCTGCCCATCGCGCTCAGGGAGCTGGGCATCGACTGCCAGGCGGTGATGCCCCTGTACAAGTCGGTGAAGAAGTCCGGCATCGACCTCACCCATGAGGCCGACATCTCGTTCCTCTCCGGACAGGGCGTCTCCCAGGGCCGGGTCTATTCGCACGGCCAGGTGTACTTCATCGAAAACGACATGTACTTCAACCGCGACGGGATCTACGCCTATGCAAACCGGGACTTTCCGGACAACCTCGAGCGGTTCGCCTTCTTCTCCCGGGCGTGTCTCGAGCTGGCGGTCACCCTGGGAGACGTGGACGTCATCCACTGCAACGACTGGCAGACGGGCCTCATCCCCGCCTACCTCCACGCCCTGGACCTCCGCGACATCAGGTCGTGCTACACCATCCACAACCTGGCCTACCAGGGGATCTTCGACGCAGTACTCTGGCCGCTGCTCTTTCTCCCCTACGAGTATTTCCGGCCCGACCTCATGGAGTTCTTCGGCCACATCAACATCATGAAAGCGGGCATCGTCTTCGCCGACCAGGTGACCACGGTGAGCCCGTCGTACGCCCGGGAGATCCAGACCCCCGAGTTCGGGGCCGGCCTCGACGGGCTGCTGAGGGCCGTGTCGTTCAAGCTCTCGGGCATTGCCAACGGCATCGACACCGTGGTCTGGGACCCCGCGTCGGATCCCCTCATCCCGCACCACTTCCACCGGGACAACCTCGAAGGCAAGGCCCTGTGCAAGAGGGAGCTGCAGCAGCGCTTCGCGCTCACGGAAAAGCCGGACGCCCCCCTCTTCGGCCTCATCGGCCGTCTGGTGGACCAGAAAGGCATCGACCTCGTGATCTCCGCTATGGAAGACCTCCTTTCCCTGGGGGCTCAGGTGGTGGTCCTGGGCACCGGAGAGCGGTGGCACGAGGAGAATCTGAGCCAGATGGCGGCGAGGCTTCCCGGGAGCCTGGGGGCCCGCATCGGGTTCGACGAGGCCCTGGCGCACGTCATCGAGGCCGGCTCGGACTTCTTCCTCATGCCTTCGCGCTTCGAGCCCTGCGGGCTGAACCAGATGATCTCCATGCGCTACGGCACCATCCCCATCGTCACCGGCGTGGGGGGCTTGCGGGACACGGTCACCTGCCTGGGCGAGGGAGATCTCCCATGCGGCCTGAGGGTGAAGTGGCCTTCCGCCCGCGAGCTCTCCGAGGCCATGCGCCTCGCCTGCAGGATATACCGGGATGATCCCGGCCTCTTTTCCTCCCTGCAGAGAAACGCCATGGGGCGGAATGTCGACTGGGCCCAATCCGCATTACAATATTCCAGTATGTACGATAAAATGATAAATTTTCGAGAAAGCGGGAGATAAACCGAGGTCAAAGTTTTCGACAAATTGTCGATAACTTGTCCGGATAGTGAGAAGGCCGGATTCCGGCTCCCCTCCCGATGGATTCAGGAACGGCGAGGGTTCTATAAATATCTCTTTGTATTGATTGGCCAATTATCGCTTTGCACAAAATTAACACAGCTGGCGATAATCGCTACCGATCGGGTTTGATCTTTTTTCCCGGAAGAGACATTATGCGCGGCATACGTTTTGAAGTATGTCTTTCGCCTTGGAGGTTATGTGGATCACTATGAACTCATAAAGGAATCTATCCTTGCGCAGGTTCCTTCCGCTTCAGAAAGAGCGCTCATAGAGCAGATTGACATTTCCGAAGAGGATGGGTGCATCGTCATCTCGTGCCCCAACAGCTTCTCGCAGAAGTATCTGAGCAAGCAGTACAAGGACGATATCGCTCGGCGCATCCGGGAGCTTTCCGGCAGGACTGCGGAGATCCAGTTCACCGTGCGGCCCGCAAAGCCCAGGGAGCGCGCCCTGCCCGACCAGGAATACCCCATCCAGATGACGCTGCCGAGCCTGAGCACCCCTTCCCCCGCCAACGGGCTCAACGGCAACTTCACCTTCGAGGAGTTCATCGTGGGCAGGTGCAACGCCTTTGCCTTCGAGGCGGCCATGGCCGTCTCCGACGACGAGATCTCCAAGTACAACCCCCTGTACTTCTACTCCGACATCGGCCTGGGCAAGAGCCACATCGCCCACGCCATCGGCAACAAGGTGGTCAGGACCAAGGCGGGCTCAGCGGTCATGTACACCACGGCCCGTGACTTCTCCCAGGACTACGTCCACTCGGTGAGGAACAACTGCCAGGCCGTGTTCAAGAAGACGTACGCCCCCTCGAAGCTCGATATCTTCTTCATCGACGACGTGCACCTCTTCAAGAACAAGGAAAAGACCCAGATGGAGCTCTGCCACGTCCTCGACGACCTCATCTCCGCAGGCAAGCAGGTCATCCTGTCGGGCTATCGTCCGCCGTCCTCCATGTCCCAGATAGACAAGGGCCTGCGCTCGCGCTTCTCCTCCGGGCTCGTCATCGACCTGAAGCGGCCGGACAAGCCCACCAGGGACAAGATCGTGCGCTACAAGGCCCACAAGAACGGCATCACCCTGCCCGAAGAGGTGGTGGAGTTCATCAGCACCAACGTGGTGAGCTCAATCCGCGAGATCGAGAGCGCGGTCATGACCATCACCGCCATGGGCTCACTCATGAAGCGCCGGATCACCCTCGACCTGGCCAAGGAGCTCCTCGAGGGCACCCTCGAGAAGCAGCAGAAGATCACGGTGGAGCTCATCCAGAACTTCGTCTCGAAGAACTTCTCCATCCCCAAAGAGACGCTCACCTCCCCGTCCAGGAAAAAGGAGATCGTGTATCCCCGCCAGGTGGCCATCTTCCTCTGCAGGCGCTACACCCGCGAGCCCCTGCAGAACATCGGCAACGCCTTCTCCCGGAAGCACTCCTCCATCATCCACTCCCTCGAGGCCATCGAGGCCATGTACAAGGACAACCTCAAGGTCAAGCGCGAGATCGATTTCCTCATAGAGAAGTTCGAGGCAGAGACGGCGTGACGGGACCCCGTGCTTAAGGCATGGGCAACGTCCCGGGTTCTGTTCGGGAAAAACGCAGCCGTTCGGCCGCACCTTGCTTTGTCTTCCGATCTCCCCATTCCTGACCGGCTTCCCGACGCACTTCTTCCCGGCTCGCCCATCTCCCCCTGAAAGCCTTGTTTTTTCACCATTCCATCATATTATGAATCCAAGAGACCTTCCTCGGATGATTCACAGTACTGAATGCCAGAAACGTCCTGTCGATCCCGGCGAGGCTTCAAATTTTCTTCGTGAAACAGAATGGAGGTAAAGGAATGAACATTTACATTGGAAATTTGTCATACGATGTTACCAATGATGATCTGCTGAAGGCGTTCAAAGCATTCGGTGACGTGACATCGGCCAACATAATCGTAGACAGGTCAACCGGTGCGCCCCGCGGGTTCGGCTTCGTGGAAATGTCTTCCCGGGACTCCGCCCAGGCCGCCATAGCAGGATTGAACGGCACCCTGCTCAAGGGTCGCGCCATCACCGTGAACGAGGCCCGCCAGCGCCAGAGCAGCTTCGGCAACAGGGGAGGAAGCGGAGGCGGCGGCCGGTTCGGCAGAGGAGGAGGCAGACGCTATTAGCTCACCTTTGGGATGATGCGGAATCTGCCTGCTCGACGCCTTCGGCCTCCCCGGGAAAAGCATTCCAGGCCCTCGATATCCCCGAGCCACGACGCGGATGCCCTCTTCGCGCACGAATGCGCGGGAGCGTGTCACTCCTTGCGGGAAGGGAGAGTAAGCGGCGCTGATCTGCAGGTTCAGCCGTCTGGAGGGCTGAACCCCCGGCAAAGGTACCATGCAAGAACGTTCGGAAAAGGAGAACCCTGTGGTTGAGCTCGGAACGAGGTACAAGTGCTATAAGTGCGAGACGAAGTTCTATGATCTGGGCAGGCCCAAGCCCATCTGCCCGTCGTGCGGAGAGGATCAGAACAACAGGGAAGTCAGGCAGGTCCTCAAGCGCAGGAAGAGGCGCTCTCTGCTGAAGGTGGAGCACGACGCCCTGATCGAGCACGAGGGTGTGCATGAAGATCATGACGCCGAACATGAAGAAGCGCACGATGCGGATCATGAGGTTGAGCACGATGTCGATCATGATGAAGAACACGATGAGGAAGAGGTACATGAGGAGGAGGCTTGAGCAGGGGGCGCTGCAAGAAAGGAAAGAAGAAAGAGCGGCCTTCCGGCCGCTTTTTTATTGCCTCGGCCCGGACAGGGCTTATCGGCCGGTCTTCAGAACAAGGGAACAGGGAGCCGTTCCGGGCAATTCCTGAAGAATGCGGCCTTCAGGTTGCAACCTTCTTCGCTTTTCAGACCTGCCCCAAGCGTCCTGCTGTCTCTTCCCGAACCAGCATCCCCGCCGCTTCCCTGCTGTAATCACGAAAATTATCCACCCCCGTGAAGAACTCGCGCATCATGGCCACCCAGTAGTACTGGCCCTTCCTGGTGAGCCTGATCCTGCTCCCCTCGAAGCGCAGGGCACCGGCGAGGGTGAAGAACAGGAGCTCGGGTCCGAGGAGCTGCCAGACGGATGCTCCGAAGCGCTCACGGAAGAGGCCCGTGTCCAGCGTCAGGCCGAAGAGGCCCATGAGGAAGGTGTACCGGGCCAGCTCCCGCCTCGTGAAGAGCTTCCGGGCGGACAGGGGGAACATGCCCCGGCGGATGCGCACTTCATAGTCCTCAAGCGAGAAGGTGTTGGCGTAGATCCCTCCCCCCACGAGCCCGAATGCCCCGCTCCCGGCGCCGACGTAGTCGTCGTTGATGACGATGTACTCGTCGATCATGGACGCACCCTGCTTCGAAAAGCACCACGCCGAGGTCGGACGGTAGGTGCCGCTCAGGGCATCGGTAATGGCCTCGTAGAAGAGCTTCTCGGTGGCACGCCCCCGGGCCCCCATGATCTTCCTCATCTTCACCCGGGTGAGGTTGGAGATCATGAGAGGATAGAAGGTGACCTGGTCAGGCGAGATGTCCAGCAGGGTCCGCAGGTCTTCGTCGAGCATCCCCTTCGTCTGGACGGGGAAGTTGTAGATCATGTCCACGTTGAGCGTATCCACGATCCCCCGGGCCTCGGTGAGCCTTTCCCTGAGCACCGCGGAGCTGCCATACTTATCGTACCTGCCCACGGCCTTGAGCAGGCCGTCGTCGAAGGTCTGGACCCCCACGGAGACGCGCTTGACGCCCGCCGCAGCGAGGTCGGCCAGGAGGTTCCTGTCAAGACGGTCAGGGTTCGTCTCCACCGAGATCTCGGACGGGGAGAAGGAGTCCCCCAGGACCTCGAGCAGGCTGAGGAGTTCGCCCGGCATGACCGTGGGGGTGCCGCCGCCGATGTAGACCCCCGAGAAGGAGTATCCCCGGTCGCGATACATCCCGAGCTCTTCCTTCAGGGAGGCGAAGTACCTGCGGGCGAGGTCCTCCCGGAAGGGCACCCGGTGGAAGGAGCAGTAGGGGCAGAGCTCGAAGCAGAACGGGATGTGGACGTACAGGTGCACCGGTCTGCCCGGCGCCTCGGGCGGCTCGATGAGCCCGCTCCCCTCGAAGGTGAAGCTCCTGGCGGTCGTGCTCCTGATAACCCACGAGATGATGCGCTCCAGGTTCACGGTCTACCTCAGCGCCCTGATGATGTAGAAGACGATGCTCACCACGATGCTGACGAGGATGCAGGTGGTGATGGGGATGTAGATGCTGTAGCCCGGCTTCACGATCCTGATGTCCCCCGGGAGCCTCCCCAGCCAGGAGAAGCTCACCCCCGCGTAGAGGAGCACCCCGGCAAGGGCGATGGCAAAGCCGAAGACGATGAGGGTGAGTCCGAGGTTTTTCATGCACAGGTATATAGAGGAATCGCCTCCACAAATCAATCCTCCGCCGCCAGGGATTCGGAGGATGAGGGTGTCCTCACCCGGCCACAGAAGGCGGACCTGCCCGCCGAAGCCTTGGCAAAGGCGGGAGATTACACGATGGTAATCCCCCCGTGAACCCCCTCCCCGCGGCACGACGGGGAGGACCTGCTCAGCAGACCCCGGCGATTGTTGGCCTGCCCGCCGAAGCCCCGGCGAAGGCGGAATAAAAACATCCTGTCTCCGGCGCTTTACCTTGCGCCCTCAAAGATTCCATGATAAAGACCGAGATGTCAACCAATGCGGCTTACATGATCCTGTGGGGGGAGATTATGATGGTACGTCACTTCCTTGACGTTGAGGAAGTAACATCCTTAAAAGGGGCAAACGGGGTCAGCAAGCGGACGCTTCTCGGCAAGGGGGAATCCGCACCCAACTTCTACCTCCGCCGCTTCCGCATCGAGGCAGGCGGCAACACGCCACAGCACGCTCATCCCTGGGAGCACGAGATCTACGTGCTGTCGGGAAGCGGCACAGTGATGGTGGAAGGAGAGGAAGCCGCCATGCGCGAGGGGGTCGCGGTGCTCATCCCAACCGGGCAGGAGCACCAGATCAGGGCCGGATCGGAAACCCTGGAATTCATCTGCATCATACCGGCGGTCGAGGAATATTGAGGCATGATCCCCATCAGGGACACGAGCGTTGCCCGGGGGTTCGCTCCGGCAACCGCCGTGATCATCCTCCTCAACCTGGTGATCTTCGTGGAGGAGCTCAGAGTGGGCGACCAGTTCTTCCAGCTGTTCGCCGTGAGCCCGCTGGATGTCTACCGCTATCTCACCACGGGAACGGGAAACATCATCGCCATCCACTGGGAGATCCTCGTATCGGCGTTCATGCACGCGGGGTACATCCACCTCATCGGCAACATGATCTTCCTGTCCGTGTTCGGCCCTGCCCTGGAAAAGAAGATCGGGATCCCCAAGTTCGTTCTTTTCTACCTTGCAGCGGCCTTCGTGGCCTTCTACTCCCACACCGCCGTCTACCCCACGTCGCCGGTGCCGGTGGTGGGAGCCTCGGGGGCCATTGCAGCGGTCATGGGCGCGTACCTGATCTTCAGCCCCAAGGCGAAGATCCTCACCATCCTTCCGCTCCTCTTCTTCATCGAGGTCATCGAGATCCCCTCCGTGATCTTCATCCTCGTCTGGTTCGTCCTGCAGGGGGCAAACGGATACCTGAGCGTACAGAGCCATGCCAACGTGGCATGGTTTTCCCATATCGGCGGATTCGTCATGGGGGTCGTCGTGGGGATCCAGATGAAGTGGTTTCACTGAGGCAGAGAGGCGCGGGGGAACGGGTGTCAGGGAACTGGGAAGGCATCGGAACAACAGAGACTTTGGGGGAAAAGGCCCATAGGAGGCGAGGGGGCATGGGGTATTTGAATTACCATTTCGTAATCCGAATGTGCCGCCGGTCTGGTATTCGCAACCCTCGCTCCTGTTCGCACCTCGGTCATCGGGTAAGGCCTTGTGGATACATCATACAATTTTTTAAAGGTTCGTATTCATTCTCCCGATAGAAAGGTCTATGTATGCGGAAGAGTCAACTTTTGGACACCATTCGACAGCGGGCAGAGGGGCTCACGGCGATGCGGGTATCGAAGGCGGTCCCGTTCGCCCTGGTCATGGTAACCCTCCTGCTCCTGCTCTTCACCGTACCTGGAGAGAAAGGCCTCATCAGGAGCTATCAGCTGCGCGTGGAGCTCCAGGATCTGCAGGTCCAGAACGACTCGCTGAGAAAAAAGAACCAGACCCTGGCCCAGGAGGCCCTCATGCTCAAGGAAAACCTGGCATACATCGAGCATGTGATCGTGCAGGAAATGAACCTGGTCAAACCCGGAGACATCATCGTTGTCTTCAAAAAGGGAAAGAAATGATCACGGGGTGAGAGGATGATTTTCGAGAAAAAGACGTTATTAGGACTGGACATCGGCTCTCAATCGATCAAGATGGTGGACATTGCGAAGGTCCGGGGACGCTACGAGCTCAAGTCCCTGGGACTGGGGCTGATCCCTGCCGAGTGCATTGTCGACAAGGACATCATGGACTCGGAAACCGTGGTGGACACGATCAAGAATCTCAGAGAGAACCTCAAGCTCCGGAGCCGCGGTGCGGCAAGCGCCATATCGGGCCACTCGGTGATCGTGAAAAAGGCCGAGCTCCCGCTCATGAGCCAGGCCGAGCTCCAGCAGACGCTGATGATCGAGGCCGAGCAGTACATCCCCTTCGACATCAACGATGTCTACCTCGACTCCTTTATCCTCGGAGAGAGCCTGGAGCGCTCGGACATGATGGACGTGCTCTTCGTGGCCTCGAAGAAGGAGCTGGTGGACGACTACTCCTCGGCCATCAGGAACGCGGGATTGAAGCCCATGCTCATGGACATCGACGTGTTCGCCCTGGAAACCATGTACGAGACGAACTATCCGGAGGCGCCCGAATCGGTGGTGGCCCTGGTGGACGTCGGGGCCTCCATGATCAACATCAACGTGCTCAAGGACGGCATGTCCATCTTCGCACGGGACATCTCCATGGGGGGCCGGCAGCTCACCGAGCGCATCCAGCGGGAATTCGGGGTGAGCTACGAGCGGGCGGAGAACATCAAGACGGGCTCGGACATCGAGGGCATCGACCTCGAACGCATCAACTACATCTTCAGGATGGCGGCCGAGACCTACGTGCAGGAGATCCGCAGGACGCTCGACTTCTTCCTCTCCACCATGGTCAACGAGAACATTGAGAAGATCTACATATCGGGCGGGTCCTGCAGGATACCCGGCCTGGTGGCCCTGCTCCAGAAACAGATGGACATCCCGGTGGAGCTGGCGAACGCCTTCAACAACATCCACTGGGACGACAAGATATTCGATCCCGAATACATGGCCTACATTGCACCACAGATGGCAGTGGCAGTGGGTCTCGCCTTAAGGAGGGCCGATTATAAATGGTAAAGATCAATCTGCTTCCCATCAGATCGGAATTAAGGAAAAAGGCCCTGATCGAGCATATCACGCTCCTGTCCCTGTGCGTCGTGCTCATCTTCATCCTCTCCTGGTTCGTCCAGACATCCATCAACAACAAGAAGGAGACGCTCCAGCAGGAGATGACGAACACCAAGCTGGAGATAGCACGGCTCACTGCCGAGGCCGGGGAGATCGAAAAGATCAAGGCGCAGAAAAAGGAGCTCGAGCGCAAGCTGGACATCATCAAGGACCTCAATGCCAAGAAGACGGGGCCTGTGGCAGTCCTGGACCAGCTCAGCCTCATCATCCCCGAAAAGGCATGGATCACCTCCCTGAACAACAAGGGGAGCAGCATCACCCTGGACGGGGTGGCCATCGACAACCCGACCATCGCGGCCTTCATGAAGGGCCTGCAGGCTTCCCCCTACTTCCAGGGAGTGGAGCTCGTGCTCACCCAGAAGGAAGGCACGAACCACAAGTTTACGATCAAGTGCCAAATAAAGCTGCCGAGTTGAGGTGATGTATGAACCCCATTGACTACGTATTGAGACAAAAACTAGCGGTCAAGATACTCGTGCTTGTCCTCATCCTTGGGGCAATCCTCGGCGTCTACTGGCAAGTCTTCTACCGGCCGGTGGTGGCCGAGATCAACGCCATCGAGCCCGAGCTCAACAAGCTCAAGGCAGAGCTCTCCGCGAAAAGGGACATCGTGAAGGAAAAACCCAGGTATCAGGCAGAGGTCGAGCAGACCAGGGCAGAGCTCCATCTGGCCCTCAAGCAGCTCCCCAACATGAGCGAGATACCCACCCTTCTGGAGAACATCTCCGAGCTGGGCATGTCCGCCGGCCTGTCGTTCAAGCTCTTCAGGCCAAAGGGGGAGGTGCCCAAGAACTTCTACGCCGAGATCCCCGTTGACATCGAGGTGGACGGGAAGTTCCGGGACATCGTGACCTTCTTTGACGACGTGGCGAAGATGCCGAGGATCGTGAACATCTCCGACATCGTCATCACCAGCAGCCAGAAGAACGCAGGGACGTCCATGGTGCTGAACACCAAGTGCAACGCGACGACATACAAGTTCATCGAGGAACCACCGGCCCCTGCCAAGGATGAGAAAGCCAATAAATCGAAAAAAGGGAAAGACAAATGAAAGGGTATCTACTCGCATGTCTCATAATCCTGTCGGTGAGCGTCGCTGGATGCTCCGGAGGCGGTAAGGATTCCCAGCAGCCGGCGAAGAAGCCCGAGCCCACAGCGGCCGTCGCGAAGCAGGACATTAAGCCGGTGATGGCCCCGGAAGAGCAGAAAAAGCCCGAATACCAGGTAACCGGTATACGAGATCCCTTCCTGTCATTTGAAAAGCCCCTGACGAAGGAGGACCTGAAGACCATGGCCGATCCCCTCCAGAAGATCAGCCTCTCCCAGATCTACCTCGTCGGGGTCATCATGGGCAAGGACAAGAGAGCGCTCATCCAGGAATCCTCGGGCATGGGCTTCATCATCAAGGAAGGAACCCTGGTGGGTGAGAACTCGGGCATCGTGACCGGGATCAGACCTGACGGGGTCACCATACGACAGCACTTTAAAGATTACATGGGGCGCGTGAATACACGGGAAGTGGTATTGTCGCTCAAGAAGGAAGAGGGGGTAACCGGAAAATGAACAAGAGACTCATCCTTACTGTACTTATCGGCCTGTTGTTGATGCCTGCCTACGGTTTCGGGCTGACGATACAGAGCGTTGACTTCAAGAATGTGGACAACAAATCGAGGCTGCAGATCGGCCTCGACGGGAAGGCCTCCTTTGATGTGGCGCGCAGCGGGGATCATCTCATCCTCAAGATCGAGGACGCAAAGATCTCGAAGAGCCTCGCCCGCCCCTTCATCACCGAGGATTTCGAGACCGCTGTCAAGATGATCCTCCCCAAGCAGAAGGGCAAGACCGTCCTCTTCGACATCACCATGAAAAAGATCGTCCCCTATTTCGTGTCCCAGGACAAATCGATCCTCATCATGGACTTCGACATCCCCGAGTGGGCAAAGAAGACGAACATGGAAGGCCCCAAGGTGATCCAGACAGTACAGACGGTTCAGGCCGCAGAGCCGGCCAGGTTCGAAAAGCTCACCGCCCCGGGCAAGCCGGCTGCGTACTCGGCGAAGGAGAGCGGGATCGTCAGCGAGTCCAAGGAGCCCATATACACCGGTGAGCGCATCACGCTCGACTTCCAGAACGCCGACATCCACAACGTGCTGCGCATCATCGCGGACGTGAGCGGCCTGAACATCGTCACCTCCGACGAGGTGAAGGGAAACGTCACCATCCGCCTCAAGGACATCCCCTGGGACCAGGCCCTCGACGTAGTGCTCGAGAGCAGGGACCTGGACAAGATGCAGGTGGGCAACGTGGTGAGGATCGACGCGGCTGACAAGATCAAGAAGGCACAGGAACGCAAGCTCGAGTCCAAGAAGACCGAAGAGCAGCTCGAGCCGCTCATCACCTCCGTGATCCCGGTGAACTTCGCGAAGTCCTCTGACGTGGCGAAGACCATCAAGGGCAAGGAAGTGGGCCTCGTGTCCGACCGCGGCAGCATCACGGCCGAAGACAGGACCAACGTCCTCATCGTCAAGGACATCAAGAAGAACGTCGACGACATCACCAACATGATCAAGCGGCTCGACAAGGCCACCCCGCAGGTGCTCATCTCCGCGCGCATCGTCCAGGCCGACGACGACTTCACCAAGGGCCTCGGCGTTATGTGGGGCGGATCCTGGAGAAACCAGTCAGACCGGTCACACTTCGGCCTCTCCGGCGTGAACACCGGCCCCGCCCAGAACCTCTTCGACACGGCGGTGACCCCGGGAAGCAGCCCCAACTGGTCTTCGACCCTGCTGCCAACCCCCTCCATGGCGGTGAACTTCCCCACCAACCAGGCCGCAGGGTTCGGCATCTCCATCGGCAGGCTCGCGGGCTCCGCGCTGGACCTCGACCTCAGGCTCGACATCGGCGAGACCATCGGCAACGCCGAGGTCATCGCACGGCCAAAGATCGTCACCATGGACAACAAGAAGGCAACCATCCGGCAGGGTGAAAAGTACCCCTACATCATCCGGGACAATGAAGGACAGCTCTCCACGGAGCTCAAGGACATCGAGCTCATCCTCGAGGTCACCCCGCGCATCGCCTTCGACGGCAGCGTGAACATGGAGATCTCGGTGAAGAGAAACGCCATCGGCGCATACACGAACTCGCTGGGCGACCCGAGCATCACCTCCCGCGAGGCGGTGACGGAGGTGCTCGTGAAGAACGGCGAGACCTCGGTTATCGGCGGCATCATCGAGGAAGAGACCAAGCAGAGCCTCAGGCAGGTCCCCTACCTCGGCAGACTGCCCATCGTGGGTACCCTGTTCCGCGGCAAGACGAACGAGAAGCACAAGAAAGAGCTCCTGATCTTCATCACCCCCCAGGTGCTCGAGCCGATTGCCCTGAAGTAGCGTTCACACGTGGTCACCGTGCCCTCTCAGCGGGTACGGTGACCACGTCGCATTGCCCCCTCCCCCGTATCACACCCACTGCCCAGGAGACTTTTTTTGAAGAAAAACCCTGGGTTCCCGAGGAGGACAGGTACGTCCTTCCCCCGGTCTGCCGGAGAGGAGATCCGCATTGACAGAAGGACTGTATAGTTACTATATGGTATGTATCTATCTCTAGAGGAGAATTGCGCATGGCGAAAACGACGAGGAAAGAGCTGCTGAATGCCCCCGACGAGTTCATCACCACCACCGGCTCGACGGTGAAGTGGATCAAGGAGAACCCCGTCCGGTTCGGGATCTTCGTGACCGCAGCCGTGGTCGTCTTCGCGGGCGTGCTCGGCTTCTACCACTGGAAGACGAGCAGGGACATCGAATCGATGCTCGCCTACAGCCATGCATGGAACAGCTCCCAGCAGACCCTGGAGGTGGTGCAGAAGTACGGGGGCACCGATGCGGGCAAGCTCGCAAAGCTGAGGCTGGCCCGGATGGCTTACGATGAAAAAAACCCCAAGATGGCGGCGGGCTACGCCGAGGAATTCCTGAGCAGCTGGGGGGAGAAAGACGTGTACCGCTGGCAGGGGCTCCTCATCCTGGGCACGTCGGCAGTGCTCCAGAAAGAGTACCAGAAGGCGCTCCCCAGCTTCGACGAGTGCATCAGGAACGCGCCCAAGGACATCAAGGACCAGGCCCTCTTCTACAAGGCCCAGGCCCTGGCCGGGCTCGGCAGGAAGGACGAGGCAAGAAAGACCTTGAGCCAGGTCTCCGAAGGCTACCGCGACGTCGCCATGCCCGCTCTCGCATCACTGGAAATGCTGCAAGGAGTGTCTGTTGATGCAAAATAACAAATCCCTGAAAAACGGGAACGGTATGTTGAAGAACATCGCCCTGTGGGTGGTCATTGCGCTCATCATGATCATGCTCTTCCACCTGTTCAACAAGCCCCCAGAAGAGTCCACCAGCCTGCCCTTCAGCAACTTCCTGGAGACGCTGGAAAAAGGCGAGGTCAAGGAGGTCACCATCCAGGGCGACAGCATCAAGGGCAAGCTCAGGAACGGCGCAACGTTCGAGACCTATGCCCCCAATGACCCCAAGCTCGTGGAGAGGCTGGTTGAAAAGAAGGTCACCATCACCGCCAAACCTTCGGACGACTCACCCTGGTACATGTCCGTGCTCATCTCGTGGATCCCCATGCTCCTGCTCATCGGCGTGTGGATCCTGTTCATGCGCCAGATGCAGGCAGGCGGCACCAAGGCCATGAGCTTCGGCAGATCGCGCGCCAAGCTCATGACCCAGGACAAGATCAAGGTGACCTTCGCTGACGTGGCCGGCGTGAACGAGGCAAAGGAAGAGCTCGAGGAGATCATTGAGTTCCTCAAGGAGCCCAAGCGCTTCACCTCGCTGGGCGGACGCATCCCCAAGGGCGTCCTGCTCCTGGGGCCCCCGGGCACGGGCAAGACCCTGCTGGCGAAGGCCGTGGCCGGCGAGGCGGGCGTGCCCTTCTTCAGCATGTCGGGGTCGGACTTCGTGGAGATGTTCGTGGGCGTGGGCGCCTCCCGTGTGCGGGACCTCTTCGCCCAGGGCAAGCAGCACGCGCCGTGCATCATCTTCATCGACGAGATCGACGCGGTGGGCCGCCACCGGGGCGCAGGCCTGGGCGGCGGGCACGACGAGCGCGAGCAGACCTTGAACCAGCTCCTCGTGGAGATGGACGGGTTCGAATCCAACGAGGGCGTCATCCTCATGGCCGCCACCAACCGGCCCGACGTGCTCGACCCGGCGCTCCTCAGGCCCGGCAGATTCGACCGCCAGGTGGTGGTGGCGAGCCCTGACGTGAAAGGACGCGAAGGCATCCTCAAGGTCCACGCCAGGAACATCCCCCTGGCAGAGGACGTGGACATGCAGATCCTGGCCAAGGCCACGCCCGGCTTCTCGGGCGCCGACCTCTCGAACCTCGTGAACGAGGCCGCCCTGCTGGCAGCCCGCAAGAAGCGCACGAAGGTGAGCATGGAAGACTTCGAGATGGCCAAGGACAAGGTCCTCATGGGCGTGGAGCGCAAGAGCATGGTCATCTCCGAAGAGGAGAAGACCGCCACGGCCTACCACGAGGCAGGCCACGCGCTCGTGGCAAAGAAGCTGCCCAACGCGGACCCGGTATACAAGGTCTCCATCATCCCCCGGGGCAGGGCCATGGGCGTGACCCAGCAGCTCCCCATCGACGACCGGCACACCTACAAGAAGGACTTCCTGCTGGCAACCATCTCCGTGATGATGGGCGGTCGGGTGGCCGAGGAGCAGGTACTGGGCTTCATCACCACGGGTGCGGGCAACGACATCGAGCGGGCCACCGACATGGCGCGGCACATGGTGACGGAGTGGGGCATGAGCGCTCTCGGCCCCCAGAGCTTCGGCAAGGTGGAGCAGGAGATGTTCCTGGGCAGGGAGATTTCCAAGCGGGTCGACTACAGCGAGCAGACCGCCCAGAAGATCGACGCCGAGATCAAGTCCATCATCACCGACTGCTACAACATCACGAGCGAGATCATCCGGGAAAACATCGACGTCCTGCACAAAATCGCGAGACGCCTGCTGGAGAAAGAGGTCCTCGATGGCTCCGAGATCGACAAGATCATCGAAGAAGGGGCCGTTGCCTAGGACCAGGGTGCTGGCCCACGCGGACGCGCACGCGATCCTCAAGTGCGGAGCGGACCCGGCCTCGCTCCCCTACATGGTCCCCAAGCTCGGGCACAGGAACCTCCTCGTCGAGGGGGTCAGGCTCTATGCCGCAAATATCCTCAAGCAGAGCATGCTCTCCATCGGCGGGGACGTGGCCGTGCACCGGAACGTCATAAACGGACGCGTCGAGGCCTCGGACTGCCTGATCATGGGGGACCTCAGGCACTACCGCCTCCTGGTGGACAAGCTGAAGGCCCAGGGCTGTGTGAGCGACCTGGCCGCCGCCATCGAGGGACAGGTCTTCCGGGAGGAGGGAACCCTCTCGCTGAAGCTCTGCGGCCGGGAGCGTTCCTGGGACAGGACCCCGCTGATCATGGGCATCCTCAACCTCACCCCCGACTCCTTCTCAGACGGCGGTCTGTGGAGCGACCCGTCGAAGGCCCTCGAGCACGCCGTCGAGATGGCCCGGCAGGGGGCCGACATCATCGACATCGGCGGGGAGTCGTCCAGACCCGGCGCGCCCGAGGTGAACGTCGAGGAGGAGCTGTCCCGGGTGGTGCCGCTGGTGGAGAAGATCGCGCTTAAGGTGGGCGTGCCCGTGAGCGTCGACACGCGCAAGGCGGCGGTGGCCCGCGCAGCCGTGGCGGCCGGGGCGTGCATGATCAACGACATCAGCGCTCTGGCGCACGACTCCGCGATGATCGAGGCGGTCAGGGATACCGGAGCGGGCATCGTGCTCATGCACATGCGGGGCACGCCCGGGACCATGCAGGCGGCCACGGGCTACGACGACGTCGTCTCCGAGGTCTACGCCTTTCTGGACGACCGGGTCGAGCAATGCCTCGATGCGGGGATCGACCCTTGTTCGATCCTCGTTGACCCGGGGATAGGGTTCGGCAAGGACCTCCAGGGCAACCTCCGGCTCATACGCGCCATCGGAGAATTCTCGTCCCTGGGCGTGCCGGTGGTGCTCGGCCACTCCCGGAAGTCCTTCCTCGGCGCCATCCTCGACACGCCGGTGGGAGAGAGGGAGGAAGGCACGGACGCGGTGAGCGCGTGGGCGCTCCTGCAGGGCGTCGATGTGCTGCGGGTGCACGACGTGAAGCGCGCGTGCCGCGTGCGGGAAACGCTGCTCGCCATCCGGGGGGCGTCGTGATCAGGGGCGTGGGCATCGACATCGTGGACGTGGGCAGAGTTGCCTCGCTCCTGGCAAGGCACGGGGAGCGCTTCCTGAGGCGCGTCTTCACTGACGGGGAGGTCGGATACTGCACCGGCAAGCATGATCCATCACCCCACCTCGCCGCCCGCTTCGCGGCGAAGGAGGCGGCGGCAAAGGCCTTCGGGATTGGCATCGCCTCCGGAGTCAGGCTCAAGGACATCGAGGTGTGCACCGAGGGAGGCCCTCCCCGGCTCAGGCTTCACAATCGCGCCTCGGTCCTGGCGCAGGACCTGGGCGTCACCGGGATCCACCTGAGCCTGTCCCACGAACGCGCCTTCGCCGTAGCCATAGTCCTGCTGGAAGGAGATGGGTGATGCTTTCCCGGGCGAAATGGGTTATATATCCGTGGCCGGGACAGGCGTTCCCGGTCTGAAAAGGCGCATGAGAACGATGGCGGTGCACGAGTATACCAGCTTGAGCCCCGAGGACACGAAGGAGCTGGGCAGGAAGATCGGGGAACGGCTCGGGGGCGGAGAGATCGTCCTCCTCCACGGCGACCTGGGCGCGGGCAAGACCCTCTTCACCAAAGGCCTCGCCCTGGGGCTCGGTGCGGGCACGGGAACGGCCGTGGTGAGCCCCACCTTCACCCTGGTCAACATCTACAAGGCCAGGCTTGACATCGTACACGTGGATCTCTATAGGCTAGACTCTGATGAGATTTTCGAGCTCGGGCTCGAGGACTACCTGGATCGGGAGCACGTGATGGTCGTCGAGTGGGCGGAAAAGGCGCGCGATTTCTTTTCCGGCGCCGTCATCGACGTGACCTTTTCCTACACAGGGGAAACCTCCCGCAGGATCGTGGTGGACACCGGGGGGCTCACACTCGACATCCCCCCTGCGGGACAGTCCGGTACGTGAAAAGACGGGTGGCTGGGAAGGCCGGGACATGAACACGAGCGCAGCAGCAGACAGCAGAGTCGAAGGAAAGGCATCCATGGGAGTAGTGGTCCAGAAGTACGGGGGCACATCGGTGGGCAGCATCGAGAAGATCAGAAATGTCGCCCGGAAGATCGCGAAGCGCTACCAGGAGACCACCAGGATCGTGGTGGTGGTGTCCGCCATGTCCGGGGAGACGGACCGGCTGATCAGGCTCGCCAGGGAGATGTCGGATCGCCCCGATCCCCGGGAGATGGACTCCATGGTCTCCACCGGCGAGCAGGTGAGCGTATCGCTCCTGGCCATGGCGCTCAAGGACCTGGGAATCCCGGCCCGCTCGCTCCTGGCCCACCAGATCGGCATCTTCACCGATGGCGCCTTCACCAAGGCGCGCATCACCGGCATCGAGGGCGACCTGCTCAGGAAGGTGCTCGACCGGGGAGAGGTGGCCGTGGTGGCCGGGTTCCAGGGCATGACCGAGGACAGGGACATCACCACGATGGGCAGGGGCGGATCAGACACCTCCGCGGTGGCCCTGGCCGCCGTGCTCGACGCGGACGTCTGCGAGATCTACACCGACGTGGACGGCGTCTACACCTGCGACCCCAACATCTGCGAAGGGGCGAGGAGGATCGACCGGATCTCCTACGACGAGATGCTCGAGCTCGCGTCCCTGGGCGCAAAGGTGCTCCAGACGAGATCGGTGGAGTTCGGTAAGAAATACAACGTACCAATACTGGTCAAGAGCACCTTCACCGACGACGGGGGCACCCTGACCACCACGGAGGACGAGGCAATGGAAAAGGAAGTCATTTCCGGCATCACCTATGACAGGAACGAGGCCAGGATCACGCTGCTGGGCCTGCAGGACAGGCCGGGGATCGCGGCGACGGTGTTCTCCGCCCTGGCGGACGAGAACATCAACGTGGACATGATCATCCAGAACTCCTCGTCCGACGGCATGTCCGCGGACCTGAGCTTCACCGTGGGCAAGGCCGACTACGACCGGTCGATCGAGATCCTCAGGAAGAAGGCCTCCGAGCTCGGCGCCCGCGACGTGGTGGGGGACACCTCAATCGCGAAGCTCTCCATCGTGGGCGTGGGCATGCGGTCCCACGCGGGCGTGGCGGCCCGCATGTTCGAGGCCCTCTCGAAGGTGGGCATCAACATCATCATGATTTCCACCTCGGAGATCAAGATCTCCTGCGCCATCGACCAGAAGTACCTGGAGCTCGGCGTGAGGGTCCTCCACGAGGCCTTCGAGATGGACAAGGCCGGGGAGTGAGCTTGAAGCGCAAGGTCGAGATCTACGACACCACGCTCAGGGACGGCGCTCAGGCCGAGGACGTGAGCTTTACCCTGGACGACAAGCGCGGCATCGCGCTCAAGCTCGACGCCTTAGGTATCGATTACATCGAGGCCGGGTGGCCCGGGGCCAACCCCAAGGACGAGCGCCTCTTCAAGCTCATCAGGCAGGTGAGGCTCAGGAACGCCAGGACCGTGGCCTTCGGCTCCACCTGCAAGCCCGGCAAGTCCCCGGAGAACGACCGCATGGTCAGGCACCTGGTGAACTCCGCCGCCGACGGGGTGACCGTCTTCGGCAAGTCCTGGGACATCCACATCACGGGGCCCGGCGGCCTGGGATGCTCTCTGGAGGAGAACCTGCGCATCATCGGCGACACCATCGCCTACCTGAAGACCGTGTTCCCCTTCGTGTTCTTCGATGCGGAGCACTTCTTCGACGGGTACAAGAAAAACCCGGAGTACGCGCTGGCGGTCCTGAAGAAGGCCGCTTCGAGCGGTGCGGACCGGCTCGTGCTCTGCGACACCAACGGCGGGGCCCTGCCCTCGGAGGTGGGGAACGTGGTGGGGGCCCTGAAACGGGACCTGCGCACCCCGCTGGGCATCCACTGCCACAACGACGGGGACCTGGCGGTGGCCAACTCCATCGTTGCCGTCCAGGCGGGGGCGAGCCAGGTCCAGGGGACCATGAACGGCCTGGGCGAGCGGTGCGGCAACGCGAACCTCTGCTCCATCCTGCCCAATCTGAGCATCAAGATGGGATTGAAGACCATCACCCGTGAGAGCATGCAGATGCTCAGCGAGGTCTCCCGGTTCATCGGCGACGTCGGCAACCTGTCCCACAACAAGCACCAGCCCTACGTGGGCGAGTCGGCCTTTGCCCACAAGGGCGGAGTCCACGTCAACGCCGTGATGCAGAGCCCCTGCACCTACGAGCACATCGACCCCGAGTTCGTGGGCAACCTCAGACGCGTGCTCGTCTCGGACCAGGCGGGCAGGAGCAACATCCTGTACAAGGCCCGTGAGTTCAACATCGACCTGTCGAAGGACCACGCCACCGCCGACGAGATCGTGCAGATGATCAAGGACCTCGAGGACAGCGGGTTCCAGTTCGAGGGCGCGGACGCGTCGCTCGAGCTCCTCATGAAGAAGGCCATGGGCGAGCACATGCGCTTCTTCAACCTCAGGGGTTTCCGGGTCAACACCGAGCGGCGCAGCGACGACACGGACCCCATGTCGGAAGCCACCATCATGATCGAGGTGGACGGCAACGTCGAGCACACAGCGGCCCTGGGCAACGGCCCGGTCAACGCGCTGGACCAGGCCCTCAGGAAGGCGCTCACCAAGTTCTACCCGAGCATCAGGGACGTCTCTCTGCTGGACTACAAGGTTCGGGTCATCTCGTCGAAGTCCGGCACCGAGTCCGTGGTGCGGGTCCTCATCGAGTCGGGCGACAAGAAGGACCACTGGAACACCGTGGGCGTCTCCAGCAACATCATCGAGGCATCCTGGATGGCGCTCGTGGACAGCATGGACTACAAGCTCTACAAGGATTCGAAGCGGCCTTAGAAAAAGCCCTGCCCCCGGACTCTCCTCCTCAAGCCTGCCCCCTTTCCCGCCGATAAGAACGAAAAGAAGAAAAAATCGGCACCGGACGAAAGAAGGGCAGAAAAATGTACAAGGAAGATCAGAAAATAGAGTTCCAGGGGTTGAAAAAGTGGATGAAACAGGGGGAGTACATCATCTCCACCATCGCCGAGGACGGGACCATCTGGACCTTCACGAGCAAGACCCTGCCCATCTTCGACTTCGGCAACACCAAGATCTTCCAGGCCCAGGAATCGGGGATCGCCGAGGTCAGGGGGGTCGAGCGGGGCGACGAGCTCTACTTCTCCATCCACGGGATCAAGGTGTCGAAGGTGTACGATTTCTTCTACCAGGAAGACGTGTAGGCACACGACCGGATTTTTCCGGCAGCACAAGGAGAGGAGATGCCCTTCCTCTCCTTTTTCATTTCCAGAGCAGACCGAGCACGATGGAGCCCATCATCATGCCCATGATCACCAGCGGTATCTTCGACCGTCCCTCCTCCCGGGAAAGCCACCTGAGCTCCAGGAGGGTGAAGACCACCACCGTGACGGCGGTGGCAGCGATGGACAGCAGGTTCATCTGCGAGATGATGCCTGTGCCCATCCAGATGCACACGGGAAGGAAGAGGAGCACCCATACCATAGCGACTCTATAGCACAGGATGAACCGGCGAGAAACCCCTCATGGAAATTTCCCTTTCCTTATTCCACCCATGGGTGGAATGCCTTTGATTTTCACCCGTATCCCGTTATTTTTATCCTTGATATTTTCGAGCATCCATGAGATAGCAGACGGGACCGAGCCGGTAGCTCAGCCGGTAGAGCATCGGACTTTTAATCCGGTGGTCGAGGGTTCGAACCCCTCCCGGCTCACTACAATATTTGAGAGCTGTGTCCCCATCGTCTAGCTAGGCCCAGGACACCGGCCTTTCACGCCGGCAGCAGGGGTTCAAATCCCCTTGGGGACGTCGATACGGAAGGCCCAGGAATTCATCTGATTTCCTGGGCTTTTCCTTTTACAGATCCCAGTTTTCTCTGCCGGCGAAAGTGCCCGATCGCCCTCCGCTGCCGTGTCACTCAGCCACCGCACCTGCCTGAATGCACGTGACGGCTCGAGTCTCAGTAATGCTTCACCATGACGTAATTGATGAAATTACTGCCATTCCTCCGTACCTTCTGCTCTTTGACGACCTCGAATCCCCGCTTCTCAAAGAAAGGGCGGGCGGTGATGCTCGCCTCGGTGGAGACGTGCGTAACCCCCGAAGCCTTGATCTGCCTCTCGGCATGGCTCAACAATCGAGATCCCACCCCTTGCCCCTGGTGATCGGCATGGCAGTACAGGAGGTCTATGTGCCCGTTGCGATCGATTGAGATGAAGCCGAGAAGCTTTCCCTCCCCGGACTCTGCCACATACGCCCTCCCCTTCTGAAGGCGAGAACGCCACATCTCGACATCCATGTCTCCGGGAGCCCAGGCCCTGATCTGATCGGACGAATAATCCCGTCTGTTGATGCGTGCAACCGTATCGCGGAACAGCTCGGCCGCCTTTTCCGCGTCTCCATGCCGTAATTGTCGAATCCTCATGGTGACTACCACCTGTCGCTCTTGCGGGAGGCCCCGTCCCTTTTCGCAGTGTCATGCGACCAAGCCATGACCCGATCCCATGCTATCAATGTAAAAGGGTTGAATCCATTGAATAATGGGGGGGATTCATCCGGGCTCCCCAGCCTGCAGCGCATTCCTGACCGCCTCTTTGAGGTCCCCGGCGCCGGCGGGTTTCTGGAGCAGGCCTTTGAAACCGTTCGAGAGCACTTCCTCCCGGGAGATGGTTTCGCTGAACCCGGTGCACAGGATGATGGGGACGCCTGGCTCGATGTCCCGGAGCCTCTTTCCGAGGTCCAGGCCGTTCATCCTGGGCATGGTGAGGTCGGTGATGACAAGGTCGAACCGCCCGGGGTCGCGGGAGAAGAGCTCCAGCGCCTCCAGGGGGTCTTTCATCGCTGAGACGCGGTAGCCATACTTCTCGAGCGCCCGGTTGAGGCTCGAGAGGACCATGTCCTCGTCGTCGATGAGGAGGATGCTCTCGCGGCCGTGCTCACGGGTTCCGGCCATGACCGCCGGTGACCGAGCTCCATCACCGTGGACCGGAAGGTACACGGTGAAGAGGGAGCCCTTCCCCTCCTCGCTCTGAACCGTGACAGCCCCGCCGTGCTTCTTGAGGATGCCGTCCACCACCGAGAGCCCCATGCCGCTGCCCTCCCCCACCTCCTTGGTGGTGAAGAACGGGTCGAAGATGTGGTGCATGACCTCTCCGGACATCCCGCCCCCCGTGTCCCGGACCTCGAGCACGAGGTAGTCGCCCGGCTTCAGGCCCGGATGGGGCACCAGGGAATCGAGGCGCACGTTCGTGAGAACCACCTCGATGACCCCCTGCTGCGAGGCCAGGGCGTCTGCCGCGTTCCTGCAGAGGTTCACGATCACCTGCCCGATCTGCGAGGCGTCTCCCATGAAGGTGTCCGTCGGGGCGTCGATGGAGCGCCTCAGCTCGATGGTGCTCGGCAGCGACGACCTGACGAGGTCGAGGGTCTCAGCGAGCAGCGGGACCATCCTCACGGGCCTGAGCTTCTGCGCACCCTGCCTGCTGAAGGAGAGGATCTGCTTCACCAGGTCCCGCTGCCGGTATGCTGCCTGCAGGTTCTGACTCAGGATCTCGTGGAGGTCTGTCCCGGGCTGGGCCTCCTCGAGGAGCATCTCGGTGTTGATGATCACCGGGTAGAGGGCGTTGTTCAGGTCGTGGGCGATCCCGCCCGCGAACCGGCCCAGGGCTTCGATCTTCTGGGCCTGAACGAGCTGGGCTTCCACCTTCTCCTTTTCCTCCTCGGCCCTTACCCGCTCGGCGATCTCCTCGCCCAGCTCCCTGTTCCGGTCTTCGAGCTCGGCCGTGCGGTCCTTCACGAGCTCCTCGAGGTGGGCGCGGTAGCTGAGCAGCTCGGCCTCAGCCTGCTTGCGCTCGGTGATGTCTCTGACGATGGCCTGGTAACACCGCCCGCCGTCGATCACCATGCTGGCCACGCTCACCTCCACCGGGAAGACGGTGCCGTCTCTGCGCACGTGGTTCGTCTCAAAGAGGAGCCTTCCGCGAAGGTTCACGAGGTCGTGCGCCACCCCTTCCCTCGCCTCGGGGGCACTGAGGTCCTCCACGCTCATGCCGATGAGCTCGGCCCGCGTGTAGCCGTACATGCCGATGGCGTGCCTGTTGGCCTCCCTGATCACCAGGTCGCCGCCGAACACGACGATGGCGTCGCCGGCGTTCTGCATGAGGCTCTCGAGGCGCTCGAAGAGCTCTGCCTTCTGGGATTCCAGGGTGCCCAGGTAGCGGTAGTGGTTCGCCCGCCACTTCATGAGCAGGGACATGCCCGCCCCGCCGAAGGCGAGAAGCGCCAGCGATGAGACCAGGAGGATGACGCGGCCCGCGTTCCTGATGGGGGCATAGACCTCTTCCGCGTCCTTCTTCACGATGAGGTGCCAGGGTGAATCCGGGACCTGCCGGATGAAGGCGACCACCTCCACCCCCCGGTAGTCCCTCCCCTCCACCAGGCCCGACTTCCCGGAGAGCGCCATGGCCGCCGGGAGGTCCGGGCTCTGTGCCGGGCGCATCGAGCCGGCGGCGTCACCATGCTTCAGGCTGTTGAGATACTCCACCTGGCTGCCGTTTCTGCGGACGAGCAGCGCCTCGGCGGAGGAACTGGGGACCGGCCAGCTCTCGACGAGGGGGAAGAGGACCTGCCCGGGATCGATCTCCAGCAGGATGTACCCCAGGATCTCGTGGCCGCCGTTTCGTGCCTCCATCACCGGGGTCAGCACGTCCAGCTCCAGGGGGCCGTCCTGTCCCCTGGGATGGAAGTCGATGAAGTAGGCCTCCCCGGGCTCGAACAGCGCCTCTTCCCGGCCAATGAAGCGCGCGACCACGGTGGAGTGGGACCTGCCGGACGGACCGCTCGTCAGGTCGATGCCCCCGTCCGGCCACAGGAGATAGTGGTCCTTGTATCCGGGTTTGCTGCCGAAGTAGGTGAACAGGGCCTCCAGCTCTCTCTTGAGCCCGGGAGACCTGTCTCCCTTCAGCCGCTTCTCGATCCCCTGCCGGACAATGGTGTTGAGGTACATACCGGTGGCATCGGAGGCCCGCTCCTGCCGCCATTTCTCGATCTGGCCGACCTTTAGCTCGGAGATTGCCTCCAGCTGGCGCTCGATCTCTTCCTGATAGACGGCCCTGTACCTGGTGTAGACGGCATGGCCGGAAACGCCGATCACCACGGCCAGAAGGACCATCGTCAGCGCCATGAGCCATGCCATGCGGGTCGGTCTGTTCAGGTGCTGTTTCACGATGGAATCCCCCGGACGCGGGCCCGGACCGGTCCCTGATCCCCTCGAGGCACGACCAGAGCCGAACCGGCGTGCCTTCCATGGAACGATCTCGAAAGCGCACCCTTCAGTGCCCCTGTGCCCGGGTGCAGCCGCTGCAGACATGATCTCCTGATGATCCTGCGTTTCATGGTGCTCCCGCGATGCGCCCCATCGCGGTGATGAACAGCCTACTCCTCACCCTTGAGCGGACGTCAAGCCTTTTTTCACCATCGAAGGCCCTTCCCTTCCGCCGGTACGGCGTTCCGAGTCCTTAGTCGTGGGCCGCCCGGATGGCTCCGGTTTTTTCCGCATTCATCAGTATCGAGATCGCCCCCGATATCTTCCTTTCGGACCGGGGTGCATCACGTTCCATCAGGTGGAACACGAACGGGTCCGGTCTTGAGACAAGAGAAAGGTCGAACAGGAAACGGGAACGTCAGCCGGCGATCAGGACTCGGCTGCGGGTAGACACGGATCACGAAAACAGATCTGGCTGCTTCTCCTGCCTGATCACCTCGGAGAAGAGGTCGACCAGACGGGGGTCGAGGACGTTTCCCTTCATGGAGACGAGCATCTCCAGGGCCTTCTCACGGTCGTAGGCCTTGCGGTAGGGTCGCTCCGTGGTCAGCGCGTCAAAGTTGTCCGCCACCGCCACGATCCTGGCCTCGATGGGGATCTCCTCCCCGTGGAGGCCTGACGGGTAGCCCTTGCCGTCGAAGCGCTCGTGGTGGAAGAGGATGGCGTTCACGATGGTTTCCGACAGCCTGGCCTTCCTCGCCACGTCGGCGCCCCACATGGGGTGGTTCCGCACGATGTGCACCTCGGCATCGTCCAAGGGGCCTTCATAGTTCAGGATGTTCTCGGAGACGCCGATCTTTCCGCAGTCGTGGAGCCAGCTTCCGAACCGGATGGCCTTGACGGTGCCTTCGTCGAGGCCCATCTTCCCGGCGATGCCCAGGGCGTAGCCCGCCACCCGCTCGGAATGGCCCTTGGTGTAGGAGTCCTTGAGCTCGAGGGCCCGCACCAGGGAGAGCATGGCCGCCTCGTCGCCCGTGACGATGGACTTGACGAGCCGGTAGCGCTCCAGGGCGTCGGTGACCAGCTCGAGGAGCTGGGTATTCTCCCAGGGCTTCACGATGAACCTGAAGACCTCGACGCGGTTGATGGCCTCGATGGCCGTGTCGAGGTCAGCGAACCCGGTCATGAGGATCTTGACCGTGTCCGGGGAGATGACTTTGACCCGGGAGAGGAGATCGAGCCCCATCATGCCCTTCATGTGGTTGTCCGAGACAATGACCGCCACCTCGTTTGTCCTGACCTTCTCGAGGGCCTCTTCAGGGCTCGTGGCCGTGAGGATGCGGACACCCCTGGACTCGAACAGCGCTTCCGCGATATCGAGGATGTAGTGCTCGTCGTCTACGAAGAGGATCTGCTCTGCCATTACTTTATCTTATTCGTCCTCTTGCCGGAAAATATTGAATGATCGATCGCGTACCGGACGCTTCCCCCACGTCACGGTTCTTCCCTTCTCAGCCAGGGATCATATGAATTGTTATGCCTTTTTCCTGATAAAATTCAAGATCTTTTATGCTGTGTGCACCCGGAGCGATCCCAGCGTGGGAAAAGAACACGTGGAAGGAGTTGAGGAATTGTGGTAGAGACTGCCTATGCGTTCGGTCGGTGATGTTGTGGCAATCTATTTCGAAAACAAGCCTTCCGTATATGCGCGCATCGAGATGATCACCGCCGACATCAAGCCCCACTGGTACCAGGTCCGCCTCCTCTTCCTGAGCTTCCCGCCCCAGGAAACCACCTGGATCCTCCGGGAGGAGTATCTCGATGGGGCGGACTTCACCATGAAGGATATCCCCATCCGGATCGTGCCGCTGGCCGGACCCGGGGGGGAAGCGCCTCCAGCCCGCGGCCTCCCCCCCAGAAAATCCGGGCCCGGCGACCTGCTCTCCCTTGACAGGTTCCGGAAAAAAAAGCAGGACGACGACCCCTGAAGGCCGAAAAAACCCGGTACACGAAACAGGTGCCCGGCAGCCGGCCATGCCTGGGTCGTCCCTCCTGCGACAGATCCTTCCCCTGATAAAAAGATGAATGATTAAAAGATTTTCAGGCACCCGGTTTTGTTAAAGTGAGGAGAACCGGATGCCGATAGGCATTGACAGGCAAGGACAATTATGGCGAACGAACGCATTGGCGACCAACTTATAAAAAATGCCCTGATCACGCCTGAACAGCTTCTCGAGGCGCAGAAGGCGCAGAAGACCACAGGAACGAGGATCGGTTCCCAGCTGGTGAAGCTGGGCCACATCACCGAAGAACAGCTGGTGGAATTCCTCGGCAAACAGTACGGGCTGCCCTCCGTCATCCTCAAGGAGCTAAGTCCGGACCCCGAGGTGGTGAAGCTCATCCCGCTCAACATCGTGCAGAAGTACAACGCCATCCCCTTCGAGCGGAACGGGTCCACCCTCAAGGTGGCCATGACGGACCCCACCAACATCTTCGCGGTGGACGACCTGAAGTTCCTCACCGGCTATTCCATCGACGTCCACGTCACCTCCGAGGAGTCCCTGAAGTGGGCGCTGGACCACTACTACGACCAGACGGCCTCGCTGGACGACGCTCTGAGCGGCATGGAGGACGACGGCAACATCGAGGTGGCCACCGAAGGGTCTGACGTCACTGTGGGGGATCTGGAGAAGGAGGCGGACCAGGCACCGGTCATCAAGCTGGTCAACCTCACCCTCGTGGACGCCATCAAGAAGGGCGCGAGCGACATCCACATCGAGCCCTATGAAAAGTACATGCGCATCCGGTTCAGGCTGGACGGGATGCTCTATGAAGTCATGAAGCCTCCCATCAGGCTGAAGAACGCGCTGGTGTCCCGCCTGAAGATCATGGCAAAGCTGGATATCGCCGAGCGGAGGCTTCCCCAGGACGGCCGCATCAAGCTGCGGGTCCAGGGCGGCAAGGAGGTGGAGTTCCGCGTATCGGTGCTGCCCACCCTCTTCGGCGAGAAGGTGGTTCTCCGTATCCTGGACAAGTCGAACCTGCAGCTCGACATGACCAAGCTGGGGTTTGAGGAGGATGCGCTCGTCCGGTTCAAGGAAGGCATCTACAAGCCCTGGGGCATGGTCCTGGTCACAGGGCCCACAGGCTCCGGCAAGACCACGACCCTGTATTCGGCCCTCTCCGAGCTCAACCAGATCGACCGGAACATCTCCACGGCCGAAGACCCGGTGGAGTTCAACCTCCCGGGCGTGAACCAGGTGCAGATGCACGAAGAGATCGGACTCACCTTTGCCGCATCCTTGAGGTCCTTCCTGCGACAGGACCCGGACATCATCCTCGTGGGCGAGATCCGCGACTTCGAGACCGCCGAGATCGGCATCAAGGCGGCCCTTACCGGCCACCTCGTGCTCTCAACCCTCCACACCAACGACGCTCCCTCGACCATCAACCGGCTCCTGAACATGGGCATCGAGCCCTTCCTCGTGGCCTCGTCCGTGAACCTCATCGTGGCCCAGAGGCTTGCGAGAAAGGTTTGCCAGGCGTGCAAGGAACGGGACGACATCGCGGTGGAGACCCTGATCCAGATGGGCATGACCCCGGAAGACGCGGCCAGGACCGAGTGCCTGAAGGGCAGAGGGTGCGCCGTGTGCGGCAACACCGGGTACAAGGGCAGGATAGCGCTCTACGAGGTCATGACCGTAGGCGAGAGCATCCGGGAGCTCATCCTCATGGGCGCATCGGCCACCGAGATCAAGAACGAGGCGGTGAACCAGGGCATGAAGACCCTGAGGCAGAGCGGCCTCACGAAGATCCGCGAGGGCGTGTGCTCCGTTTCCGAGATCCTCAGGATTACCATGGCAGACTAGCAAGGGAGGAACACCTTGGAGAACAGCATATACGATCTGCTCAAGGCAATGGTGGAAAAAGAGGCGTCGGACCTGCACATCACCACGGGCTCACCCCCGCAGGTGCGCGTTCGCGGGGAGCTCTTCCCCCTGGTCGAGGACGTCCTCGATCCCCAGGCCACGAGAACGCTGCTCTATTCCATCCTCACCGAGGCGCAGAAGCACAAGTTCGAGGAAGAGCTCGAGCTCGACCTGTCCTTCGGCATCAAGGGTCTTGCCCGGTTCAGGGCCAACATCTTCGTCCAGCGGGGCGCGATGGCAGGCGTGTTCAGGGTGATCCCCTTCGAGATCGTGCCCATCGAGAACCTGGGGCTTCCCCCGGGCATCGGCAGGCTCGCTTCCCTCCCCAGGGGCCTCGTCCTGTGCACCGGCCCCACGGGCAGCGGCAAGTCCACCACCCTGGCCTCCTTCCTGGACAAGATCAACACGGAGCGCCACGACCACATCGTCACCATCGAAGACCCCATCGAGTTCGTGCACAAGCACAAGGGCTGCCTCGTGAACCAGCGGGAGGTGGGCGCCGACACGAAGAACTTCACCAATGCGCTCAAGTACATCCTCAGGCAGGACCCGGACGTCGTGTTCATCGGCGAGATGCGCGACCTCGAGACCATGCAGGCGGCCCTCACCATCGCCGAGACGGGCCACCTGGTCTTTGCCACGCTCCACACAAACTCTGCTGTGCAGACCGTGAACCGCATCGTGGATGCGTTCCCTGCCCACCAGCAGTCCCAGATCCGTGCCCAGCTCTCCTTCGTGCTGGAAGCGGTCATCTCCCAGCAGCTCCTCCCGCGGGCGGACGGAAAAGGCAGGGTGCTGGCGGCTGAGCTCATGATCTCCACACCCGCCATACGGAACCTCATCCGGGAAGACAAGATCCACCAGATCTACTCCCAGATGCAGGTGGGCCAGGCCAAGCATGGCATGCAGACCATGAACCAGGCCCTCTACATGCTCTTCAGCCGCAAACTCATATCCCTTGATGATGCCCTCGGATGGTCCATGGACCCCGAGGAGCTCCGGCAGATGATGGCCTCGCCCAATCAGCCGAGGCCGGCCGGGCCCGTCATGAAGGAAAGGAGATAGACCATGCCGGTGTTCGTGTGGGAAGGCAGGCTTGCCAACGGGACCATCAGGAAAGGAGAGGTGGAGGCTGATTCGAAGGCGGCGGTGCAGCTGCTCCTGAAGCGCCAGAAGATCACCCCCACCAAGATCAGGGGAAAGGCGAGGCAGATCAACCTCTTCGAGCAGAGCATCAAGACCAAGGAAATCGTCGTCTTCACCAGGCAGTTCGCCACCATGATCAACGCCGGCCTGCCCCTGGTGCAGTGCCTCGAGATCCTCTCGTCGCAGCAGCCCAACCCCACGTTCAAGAAGATGCTCGCCCAGATTAAGACGGACGTCGAAAGCGGCAGCACTTTTGCCGATGCCCTGGGCAAGCACCCCAAAGTCTTCGACGGCCTCTTCGTCAACCTCGTGGCGGCCGGAGAAATCGGCGGCGTGCTCGACACGGTGCTCCAGAGGCTTGCAGTCTACCTCGAAAAGTCCGAAGCCCTCAAGCGCAAGGTCAAGGGCGCCATGACCTATCCCATCATCGTGCTCACCGTTGCGTTCGGTGTGGTGGCCGTGCTCATGATGTTCGTCATCCCCACCTTCAAGGACATGTTCGAGCAGTTCGGATCGGCCCTGCCGGGGCCCACCCAGCTGGTCGTGAGCATGAGCGCGTTCTTCCGGGGCTACTGGTACGTCATGTTCGGCGTGATCATAGCCTTTATCGTAGGATTCAAGATGACGGCCAGGACCGAAAAGGGCCGGTTCTATCTCGACACCATCGCGCTCAAGCTCCCGGTGTTCGGCCCGCTCATCAGGAAGGTGGCCGTGGCCAAGTTCACCCGGACGCTCGGCACCATGATCTCCTCGGGCGTCCCCATCATGGACGGACTGGACATCACCTCCAGAACCGCGGGCAACGTCATCATCGAAAAAGCCATCAAGGCGGTCAGGAGCGCCATCAGTGAGGGCCAGTCCATGGCCGAGCCCCTGGGTGCCACGGGCATCTTCCCGGGCATGGTGGTGCAGATGATCTCGGTGGGCGAGGCGACCGGCGCCATGGACCAGATGCTCAGCAAGATCGCCGACTTCTACGACGAGGAGGTTGATGCCGCGGTGGACGCGCTGACCTCGGCCCTGGAGCCAATGCTCATGGTGTTCCTGGGCGGCGTCATCGGATTCGTGGTCGTGGCCATGTACCTGCCCATATTCAAGATGGCCGGAGCCGTGTAAGCTCCCGAACGAAAAATGAACCTTCGAGCCCGGCGGGCGGATGAGCCTTCCGGGCTCTTTTCATGCCCTCCCCCATAGTCATGGGGACGATGCAGGATTACCCGTTTTCTTTTGGTGCCCATACAGGGTATTAGGGGATAACCGCGCCGGCTTGACCTGGAACGGGAAGAGAAAGGACACCTGACATGAGCGTATTCGAGATCGTCATGCTCCTGTGCTTCGGGGCTGCCTGGCCGTCCTCCATCCACAAGTCCTACCGGTCGAGGACGTCGAAAGGCAAGAGCCTGTTCTTCCTCTGCATCGTGCTCGTGGGCTACGGCGCAGGCATCTTGCACAAGATCTTCTACAACATGGACTGGGTCATCCTGTTCTACCTGCTCAACGCGGTCATGGTGGCCGTCGACATGGTCCTGTACTTCAGGAACTCGGCCCTCGACCGGCAGCGGGACGCCCTGCCCGCTCCCCTGCACAGGCCAGCTCGGAAAAGCTCACGATCCTGATGCCGGAGTCCTCGATCTCCGAGCGGAAGCCCTCGGAAAGGAGCGTCTCGAGCTCGGCCTGCCTCCACGCGTCTCCGCCCAGGGAGGGGTGCACCACGAGCTCGGCCGGGTACGAGGCGATGCGGGAGACCAGGCCTGCGCCCTCGACCATGTCCCTGCAGGAGTAGATGCCCTCGTCTTCGAGAAGCCTTTTCATCCTGCCGTAGACCTCTCTGTCAAAGGGGACGGGCTTCCTGGTGGTGAGGGTGTAGCCTTCCGGGCTGAAGCGCATCGCGGGTATCCGGTATTCCCGGGCCATGTCCATGAGGAGCCTGAACACCGGGTAGAACCCGTGGACGTGGTGGTGGGTGTCGAGGTGAGTGGGGTTGAGGCCGGCCTCCATGAACCGCTCGATCTGGGAGCGGGCGCTTCCCTCGCAGGCATCCAGGAAGGAGCGGTCCTCGAGCATGGCCATGAGGTCCTCCCGGGCGTGGCGCTCGTGACCGGGCAGATCCCAGCCGAACTGACTGTCGAGGTTGATGTGGATGCCCAGCGACCGGATCCCGGAGCTGAGCAGCTCAAGGCACGCATCCTCTGCGCACGGGGCGTCGACCAGGAGGGATGCATCGCTGATCACCCCCTGGCCGAGACCCATGAGAATCCCTGCGTTGACCTCCCGGCTCAGGCCGAGGTCGTCGGCGTTGACGACGAGCAGGCGCGTCATGCGTCCCGGTGCCAGTAGAGCCGGACGAATTTCTCCCCGTCGGAGTACCTGACCGCGAGCTCCCCCCGGTACGCCTTGTAGAGGGCATCCCCGATGTGCCGCGCCAGGTGGTTGTCCGTGAGGCTCACCCGCAGCGCCCCGTTCTCGGCGCTGAGGTCGATGAGGCGTTTGAGCGGCGAGCGGTTGTTCTCTTCCCTCACGACGTTGAAGATGAGGCCCACGATCTCCGCGCGGTGAGCGTTGAGGTAGGTTCCGGACACCAGGACCTCGCCGGCGGGAAAGCGGTCCTTCGCCCTCCTGCAGGCAGAGCAGACCCTGGGCTCCCGGGGCGTGTCGCCCTCCCGGGGCCATTTCCACCGCCCCTGCTGGTAGAAGGCCTGGCACTCCGGACAATACATTCCTTCCGAATACTTCTTCCCCTTGCCATACGGATCGACTGTCTTCGGCTGGATGTTCCTGTCTAATCGCATAGGACCTCCTGCGTGATACAAAATTTATGGTAACATGGTAATCCTGAAATGCAAGAGTTTGATACTAGAAGGAATCTCTTGAGATTAGGGATCACAGGGGAATAAAAAAACACGCCTGAACGGCTGTCCTGTCCTGCACGGCAGGACTCTCCCTTCCGGGAGCGGCACCCCGGGATTCATGAAGGCCGGCCATCGTAGGCAAGCCCTCCCCCGGGCCCGATACATGAAAACGCGGCAGGCCGTTCCGCCTTCCTGCTTCCGCTACTTCGACGTGCGTCCTGGCGACTTCTCCTTGCTGTCCCGTGCTTCCTGCAGAACGATCGTCCCGCTCACGAGCTCCCTTAAAGAGCCCGAGACGTCGAGGACGAGGTGGCCGTCTTCGCCCATATCGGCTATGGCGCAGGGCTGGCCGTCCTCCGTGGCGAGCACGTGCTCTTTCAGCATCCCGTGCTCGAGGAATCGCTCCCTGACGGGGCCGAACCCCTCGGCGAGATAGCGGGCAAACCATTGTTCCAGGGAGAGGACGACCGCTTCGAGGACCCGGCCCCTGTCGAGGGGAGAGCCGGCGACCTCCTCCAGCGAGGCCGCCCTGCCTTCGAGCTCAAGGGGCCAGGCTTTCCCGTTCACGTTGAGCCCGATGCCCACAGCGGTCAGGCCGCCCCGGGTTTCGCACAGGATCCCGCAGACCTTCCTGCCGTCGGCGATGAGGTCGTTGGGCCACTTGATCTCCAGGAGGGCATCCTGACCCAGGAAGGGGAGCACGGCCTCGTGCACGGCCACCCCGGTGACGATGGAGAGCCTCGGGTCCGAGCCGGCGGTGGTGAGCGTCAGGTAGAGGTTCCGGCCTTCGGGGGAAAACCAGACCCTGCCGTGCCTGCCACGGCCGGCGGTCTGCTGCGACGCCGTCACGAGGAGCCCTGCCCTGCCCGCATCAAGGGCATAGGTGTTGGTGGAATCCACCGAGCCGAGCTCCACGATCTCCCGTATGATGCCCGTCCCGGCAGCAGGGATCATCCCTCCAGGAGCTCCCTGGCCTTCGAGAGCTTGTCGATCTTCGACTCAAGCTCTTCCTTGATGGTCTGCTGCTCGCTCACCACCTCGGGGTTGGCCTTCTCGAGGAAGTCCTTGTTGGAGAGCTTCCTGAGCTTCCCTTCGAGCTCCTTGCCCAGCTTGGCGATGGTCTTGTCCAGGCGGTCCTTCTCCTTGGCGATGTCGATGACGCCCTCGAGCGGCACGTAGATCTCGGCCGCAGCCGTGACCGCCAGCGCGCTTTTTCCCGGGCGGGGGGCATCCGCAGGGAGAAACTCGATGGACTTGACCCGGGCGAGATCTTTCACGAGGAAGCTGTAGCCCTTCACGCCATCCTCGATCTCGCCCGATTTCATCCGCAGCACGATGTCGAGCTGGACCGACGGCGGGATGTTCGTCTCGCCGCGGATGCTCCGCACGCCCGAGATGATGTCGATGATGGTGCCCATCTTCGCCGCGTCCGTCGGGAAGTCCAGCTTCGCGTCGTGCTGCGGGTACCGGGCGACCACGATGGACTCTCCCTTGTGCCCGGGCATGAGCTGCCAGAGCTCCTCGGTCACGAAGGGGATGATGGGGTGGAGGAGCTCCAGGATGGAGGTGAAGACATGGGTGAGCACCCACTTCGTGTAAGGAGCTCCTTCTGTGTTCAGCAGGGGCTTCGACAGCTCGATGTACCAGTCGCAGAAGGTGTGCCAGGTGAACTGGTAGAGCAGGTCGGCCGCGTCGTTGAAGCGGTACTCCTCCAGCGCGGCCCGGATGCCCGCCACCGCCTTGTTGAGCTCGGTGAGGATCCACTTGTCAGCGAGGCCCAGTTTGCCCTCGTCGATCGTCACGCCTGCCGGGTCGAAGCCCTCGACGTTGGCCAGGACGAACTTGCCCGCGTTCCAGATCTTGTTGATGAAGAAGCGGTAGCCCTGGATGCGCTTGTCGCTGATCCTCACGTCCCTGCCCATGGCGGCGAAGGCGGTGAGCGCGAAGCGGAAGGCGTCGGCGCCGTACTTGTCCATCTCCACGATGGGGTCCACGATGTTGCCCTTCGACTTGCTCATCTTCTGGCCGTGCTCGTCGCGGACCAGGGCGTGGAGGTACACGTCCTTGAAGGGGACCTCGCCCATGAACTTGATGCCCATCATCATCATGCGGGCGACCCAGAAGAAGAGGATGTCGAAGGCGGTGATGAGGACGTCCGTGGGGTAGAATTTCCTGAGCGTCTCCGTGTTCTCGGGCCAGCCCATGGTGGAGAAGGGCCACAGCCCCGAGGAGAACCAGGTGTCGAGGACGTCGGTTTCCTGCCGTAAGGTTTCAGACGGGCATTTCGTGCACTTGACCGGCGTGGTCTCGGACACGATCACCTCGCCGCACCCGTCGCAGTACCAGGCCGGTATCCGGTGGCCCCACCAGATCTGCCGGGAGATGCACCAGTCGCGGATGTTGTACATCCACTCGTAATAGGTCTTCTCCCACTGCTTGGGGATGATCCGGGTCCGGCCGTCCCTGACCGCGTCGATGGCCTTCTCGGCAAGGGGCTTCGTCTTCACGAACCACTGCTTCGAGAGGTAGGGCTCGATGATGGTATTGCAGCGGTAGCACTTGCCCGCGGGCAGCCGATAGGGCGTCTTGTCCACGAGGAAGCCCTGCTCCTTCAGGTCGGCCTCGATGTTGAGCCGGCACTCGAAACGGTCCTGGCCTTCGTAGATGCCCGCGTTTTTGTTCATGTTGCCGGACTCGTCGATGATGACGATGATCTCGAGGCCATGCCTGAGCGCCATCTCGTAGTCGTTGAGGTCGTGGGCCGGGGTGACCTTCACCGCACCGGTGCCGAACTCCTTGTCCACCACCGGGTCTGCGATGATGGGGATCTCCCGGTTCATGACGGGCAGGAGGAGCTTCTTGCCGATGAGGCCCTCGTAGCGCTCGTCCGTGGGGTTCACGGCCACGGCCGTGTCGCCCAGCATGGTCTCGGGGCGGGTGGTGGCCACGATCACGTCGCCCGAGCCGTCGGCAAGGGGGTAGCGGATGTGCCAGAGGAAACCGCTCTCCTCTTCGTGCTCCACCTCGAGGTCGGAAATGGCGCTGTGGCACCTCGGGCACCAGTTCACGATGTAGTCTGAGCGATAGATGAGGCCTTCGTTGTACAGGGTCACGAACACCCTGCGCACCGCGTTCGAGAGGCCCTCGTCCATGGTGAAGCGGATCCTCTCCCAGTCGCAGGAGGCGCCCAGGCGCTTGAGCTGGTTGAGGATGAGCCCGCCGTGCTTCTCCCTCCACCGCCAGACCTCCTCGATGAAGGCCTCCCTGCCCAGGTCGTGCCGGGAGGTGCCCTTTTCGGCCAGGGCCTTCTCCACCACGTTCTGGGTGGCGATGCCAGCGTGGTCGGTGCCGGGCATCCACAGGGCGTTGAATCCGTCCATGCGCTTGAAGCGGATCATGATGTCCTGCAGGGTGTTGTTCAGGGCATGCCCCATGTGGAGGACGCCGGTGACGTTCGGGGGCGGGATCACGATGGCATAGGGGGGCTTTGTCGCATCCTTCTCGTCGGCGTGGAAGTATCCGTTGTCGAGCCAGACCTTATACCACTTCTGCTCGATGTCCTTGGGGTCGTATTCTCTCTCCAGCATGTGCTTCTCCTCGAGGATTTCTCTTGCAATTCCATAGCATGAAAATGGGGGAAATGGTACCCAGGTTCTGGCTTCCGGGCGGGAGCGTTCTTAATGCGGGGTCAGGTCCTGCGTCATCATGAGCCTTCATTTCTCCGAGGCCTCATGATGGATTGACCACCTCTGCTGACACAGGAGGGAGTGGGCGGCCCGCGATATCCGCCCACTCCCGTTCTGCTCTCGTCTATTCTTTGACAGGCAGTACGTGTATGGCCTTGATGATGAGCTCCACCGTATCCCCGGCCTTCAATCCCATGCTCTCGACCGATTCTGTGGTAAGCACGGAGGCCATCTCGGAAACCTTGATGCCCTCGAATTTAACCAGGCTCATGATATCGCCTTTCTGTACAGACTTCACCTTTGCCTTGATATCGTTGCGCGCTCCGTATTTCATGGGGACTCCTTTATCGATTAAGATTTAATGATTGCCTGCGCTTAAGATAGCAAGCAGGTCCCTTGTGTCAAGGTAAACCTCTCGCTGCCGTTCGAACGCCCCGATAACGGTGCCGCACGCTGAAGAAAGAGGGCCATGTGTACCTTGTGCCCCCCGAGGCACCCCGTTGATCTCGTATAGAGCGGTTGAATGATCAAGGCTTATGTATTCTTTATTATTATTGGACTTTCGACCAAAGAAAACAATATATTCCATGCCATACCAGAGCAGATTTTGCATACACAGATACCTAACAAGGAGATTGTCATGAAGCAGCAGAGTGGCACGAAAATCAAACCCGGTCTTTTTTCCTTTGTCATGTTGTTGTTCCTTGCAGGGCTCCCGGCAGCGGTCTTCGCCGATACCGAGTTCAGGATCGTCACGACCGATCAACTGAAAGAAATGATCGACCAGAAACAGGCCCTTGTCCTCATCGACTCGAGAACACCGCAGGAATATCAGGAAGCGCACATAAAAGGGGCCATCAGTATCCCGGAAAAGAAGCTCAATGAAAACAAAGCGCTGCTCCCGGAGGACAAGTCCTCCCTGCTCGTCATCTACTGCAACGGGGTGAAGTGCGGAAAGAGCAAACGGCTCGCAGTGCAGCTCGAACCGCTGGGATACACGAACATCATGATCTACAGCGAAGGCATCCCCGTGTGGGAGGAAAGAGCGTTCCCCATAGTCGCCGGACCCGAGTACAGCAAAAAGATCGAGACCCGGAAGGTAAAGCCCGCTGACCTGAAAAAGATGATCGACGAGAACAAACAGGACTTCGTCCTGGTTGACGTCCGCGACCCCAAGGAATACGGCGAAGGGCACATCCCCACGGCCATCAACATCCCGGCCGAGACGTTTGCCTCCCAGTCGGGCATCCTCCCCAAGGAAAAGAAGATCATCGTCTACTGCAACACGGGGAGCCGGAGCTACCTGGCGTATCGAAAACTCAACCAGCTCGCCTACCCCGACATTTACCAGACCCTTCTGGCCGACTGGAAAGACGCGGGGCTGGAGGTCGTGAAATAACGAGGGAGACGGCCAGGGTGGGCAGCACGGCGGACAGTAGACCGGACACTGTGCCGCCTTGTGCCCCCCTGTCATTGTCCGCTCTTGTGTCGTGCTACACCCGGCTGCATGCCTGCCGTACCCCTGTGGAGCGATGCACCGGCATCCATTCGGCCGTTATCGAAGCGCGCCCTGGCAGGACGACCCTGCCCCGGCAGTACAGGAGAAGCAGTGGTCCGCCGTGACGATCCTGCGCGTTTTGAGCTCCCCGTAATCGAACTCGCCGACCGTGCACGACGAGGTGCATGATACCGGCAGTTCGAGCATCTGGTTGAAGTCGCAGTCATAGAGCCGCCCGTCCCATCCCACGGAAAGGGTGTTCCTGCACATGAGGCAGTCGATTGTCGAGGGATTGAAAGACTGGCGGAGGCTGCTCACATAGTCGATCAGGTTGTCGGACCTGATGAGATATTCAAGATACCTGCCGGTGGGAGAGTTGACGAGACAGAAGAGGGTGTTGAAGTCCACCCCGTGGTCCGCCTTGAGTCGGGTTCTGTACTCGTGCTCCAGCGCCGCCTGCGACGCAGGGAGATAGGTGCCCACGGGGTTGTGCACGAGGTCCAGGACCAGAGGGCTCCCGGGCTGCGCATATCCCAGGGCGTTCAGCCTTCTCATCGCCTCGATGGCCCGATCGAACAAGCCTGCGCCGCGCTGCCTGTCCGTACGCTCCATCCGGTAGTCCGGCAGCGAGCCCACGACCTCGACACCATGCGAGGCGTAGAGGTTCATGAAATGCTCATACCCGTCTTCGAGCAGGACAGCGAGGTTGGACCTGACCATGAGTCGCCTTCCCAGGGCGGCTGCCTCATGGATGAACCACGGCAGCTCCGGGTTCATCTCGGGCGCCCCGCCCGTAATGTCGATGGTCCCTATGTCATACCGATCGAGGACCTCCAGGCACTTCTCGAAGATGCCCCTGCCCATGAGCTCCGTGCGGCCGGGCCCTGCATCCACGTGGCAGTGCCTGCAGGAGAGGTTGCAGCGCTTCCCCGTGTTGATCTGGAGTATGTCCAGGGAAGCGGCATGGAGGGGTCTGCCGATCATCCCGCCGAAGGGCGGGCCCGGTGAGGCCTTTTCCAGCGCCTCCAGCTGCTCGGAGGGCAGCATCTTCACATCTCCTTTTTCTTCACGATCTTTCTCATCTGGGTGGCATGTGCCAGCACGTCGCCCGCGGTCATGGCCGCGCCGACATGGACGGCCTCCATCATCTCGTCGGCCGACACGCCCAGGGACAGGCACTTGTTCGTGTAGGCGTCGATGCAGTAGGGGCAATGCCTCACCGTGGCCACGGCAAGGGCGATGAGGGCCTTCTCCCGCTCCGTGAGCGCGCCTGCGCCGGTGGCCTTCCCGTAATATTCGAAGAACTTCGCCCCCTGCTCGGAGGCATGCTCCGTTATGTTGGGGAAGTCGGCCAGATCCTTGGGCTCGTAGTAGTTTTCCGACATCACATCTCTCCTTTCCTTTTTCTATTATACACGATGGGTATGAGCGACACGAGGGCGATGAGCCCTGCGCCGATGATGAGGTTCAGGGACACCCGGCCCCTCAGCAGGTCCAGAAGCGAGCTGGAGAAAACGATAAAGGCGATGCAGGCCGGGAGCATGCATATGAAGCTGGTCACGGCATACGGCACGAACCCGATCTTCGTCAGCCCGAAGGCATAGTTCAGGAGGTTGAAGGGAAAGAGAGGGATAAGACGGGTGAAGGCCACCACCTTCCACCCGTTGCGCTCCACGCCCTCGTCGAGTTTTTTCCAGCGCGGGCTCGTGAGCTTGCCTTCCACCCAGTCCCGGGCTGCGTAACGGGCTATGAGAAAGGCTAAGCACGCCCCGGCAGTTGCCCCTGTGATGGTGTAGACCACCCCCCAGAAGGGGCCGAAGAGCATGCCTCCCACGATCGTGATGGGCAGGCCCGGGAGGAAAAGCGAAGGGGCGATGGCATAGACGAGCATGTAGATCAAAGGGGCCCACGATCCGCAGCCTTCGACGAACGCCTGCAGATGGTCCCTGTCGAGCGCGTCCGCGGCCCCTGTCATCCTCACCGCGACGATTGCCGCTATCACAGCCGCCAGGATGAGCAGGCGCCCGGCACGGCTTTTCCCCCCTTCGCCTTCCGGGACGAATCTCCTCTCCCTGGACGAACGGGCGGCTATGGTGCTCTGGAAATGCCGTTTAAGCCGGAGCCTGCTCAGGAAGGTGACGATGCCTTTCGATACGGTCGTTCTTCCTGCCGTCACGTTCTGCGGCTCATATACGGCGTCCAGGACATGAGCTGCCTGGGTGCAGGAGCCGAGCGCGCCGGCGCAGCCCGCACAGTACGTGACGACAGGCCTTCCCCCGGCTTCTCCGGACGTTTTTTTAAGCCACTTTCGTGAAAGTTCAGGGGAAAAGGCATCGACACCGGCCCCATTCCCGCAGCACATAGTCCTTTCCCGAGAGTGCCCCATCTCTTCGGCGGAGAAACCCGCCGATCGGAGCAGGAGACGCACCGAGTCATGGGACCCGCGATGAAAGCGTGCGCCGCACGGGTCGTGGAGAACGAGAGGTTTCCCCCCGGGGGCAGGAGCGGGCGTTCCGGCCGCCAGCATTTCATAGACCGTCACGACCGAAAGGCCTTTGCCGTAGTCCATGAACATGTCGCGGCAGTTCGGGCAAACGGTGATCACTTCCCGCACCCCCTGCGAGAGGAGGTAATCGGCCATTTCCTCCATCATGATCCTGGCAAAGGCCTCCCGCCCGAGATCGCTCGATATCCTCCCGCAGCAGTCGAGCACCACCCCGAGACTCGGGTTCTTTTCACTCAGAGTCGCATACAGCTCGCGTGTCCTGCCGGGCCTCGTCCCCGCGAAGCTGCATCCGGGGAAAAGGACGCTCGTGCATCCGTCCGGCAGGGCATACCAGGTGAAGGTGCGGGACATGCCGGTCTTTTCGTAGCGCAGCTCACCCTTGTGCTCGGGGAACGGCCCCTGTCCGCGTTCAACGGCTTCACGCCGCATCTCCATGAACAGGTCCCGGGGCTTCAGCCCGGCAGGGCACACAGCATCGCAGAGCCGGCACAGGCTGCACTCGAAAGGTAGGGCCTGCCGGCTGACCTGCTTCGGGGTGAAGCCCTGCGCGATCTCCACGGGGGTGCCGTGCTTCTGCAGAAACCCGCACTCGTCCCGGCACACCCCGCAGTCCGTACACCTCTCGATCACGTCCTCAAGCTGCCGGGCCAGAGCAGGGCGTAAGGGGGCGTTGCCGTGGGCCTTGGGCGCTTCTTTCGTGTCCATTGTTCTCGAGCCTTTCACCCTTTCGCGGCAAGCCGGTAAGTGATGACCACGGGAAGCAGATCATGGTTCGGAAGCATCTCCGGCTTTCCCCTGAATCTCGAATTCGGCCTTACCGCCCTCCGGAAGCCGCTTATGTGAGGGTAGAGCGAATTGCTGGTAATGGCGACCGGGCATGATTCGAGGCAGGTAAGGCAGCCCGTCTTCTGTTCCAGGGCGGCGGCCCTGTTCCCTCCGAAGCGGATGAGGAGGCCTTTGCCTGCTTCGTCGAGGATGACGCTGCTGAGGCTCAGCTCCTTTGCAAGCCCTGACCATTGGACGGAAAGGGCGAGCTCGTCCCCGGCGGCATGCTGGCCGTAGCTTTTGAGGGTGAGGTTGTTTCCCGGCCGTGCGCCGATCCTGCACAGGGCGTCGTACAGGTGGGCGGGCTCCACAGGGGACGTGAAGATGAACTTGTCGGCGCAGCTCCCGCTGCTGCAGCCTATGCCCCAGTGAGCCGTCGTTTCGGTGAGGTGCTTCAGGCTCAGCTCGGCATAGATCTTCACTGCCCTGCCGGGGACATCCTCTCTCAGCGGCGCCAGCCTGGCCGGCCACTCAGGGCTCCACTCCCTCACCGGCACGCGGGGGGTCGCGGCAGCCGGCAGGCTGTCCGGCCTCAGGACCGCGGCCCCGCTCGCCACGAGCATGGACACAAGGAAGGCGCGGCGCGAGAGCGCCGGCAGACGAAGCACGTCAACATCGAAAGGCCAATACATTGTCAGCCGCCTCTCCTTAACAGATGTGCAAAACCCGAGGCGTGATCCTCCTGGAATGACGCCCCGGGTAATGACCCTACTTTGCCGATTCTATGGGATAGCCCGCCTGCCCCCATGCCTTGATGCCGCCCGGATGACGGTAGACGTTCTTGTATCCCAGCTTAACGGCCCACATTGCCGCGTTATGGCTCCGGGTGCACTTCACGAACCCACAGTAAAAAACGACGGTCCGGTCCTTGTCCGGGCCCAGGAGCTTCAGCAGCTCGGCCTTCTTGTTGTCGTCCAGGGTCGTCATCTCCGGGATGGGGAACTCGATCTGGACGGCGCCTGGCACATGCTGCTTCTTGTAGCTGGTCTCAAACGGCATGGTGTCTACGATGAGCATGCTTTTCTTTTCATCGATCCAGGTCTTGAGCTCCTTGGTGGTGACGATTCCGTAGCCGCCCCTCTTGACCTCGTTTGCGAAAGTGACCGCGCTCTGCTCCGTATCGAGCTCCTTGGCTCCCCAAAACGCCTGCGCACCGGATGCAAGGCTCACAACAAAGAAAGCCGCCATGATAAGACCGAAAAGATTTTTTCTTGTATTCATGCTGTCATTCTCCTCCTCTTACTAGTATTTTATCTGTATTTTTTCCGCAGCATTCTACGGGCGAGGTAAAGGTAGGGGACCACGATGCCTCCGAGAAAGAGGTCTCTCCAGAACGCCTGCACGAGGCCGTGCTGCCGCGACAGCTCATCGGCGCCGAAACATCCGCAGTCCACAGCGAGATTCTGCAAGACTCCGTACCCCAGCACCAGGATGAACATCCCTATCAGGGAAGAAATCACCGCAAGGCTCAAGCGGATATCGAAGAGCAGCCCCAGACCGGCAATGGTCTCCACAAGGGGAAGCCCGATGGCTGCTACGGGCAGGAGCATCTCCGGGACCAGGTCGTATGCGGAGATGGTCCGGGCGAAGGCCTTCGGGTCGAGGAGCTTTATTCCTCCCCCGTAGATGAAGAGAGCGGCAAGGCTTATGCGGACGGCACGGTAAGGCCACACGGAGAAAAGCTGGGAACAGATGCGCATGGCCCGGCCCTTTACGCCTGCCCTGGATTGCCCTTCCGCCGAGGAAGGGGTATGATCACCAGAAGATTTCATGTTGCCGCCAGGAGGCTCTCAGAGAGATGCATCTGAAAAAGCCCATATATTTTCATTTAATTACATATGGGATCTAGCACGGGATGCGGTGATAAATCCAATTCATAGATATAATATTAGAAAGAGGAATATTACCAATTGGAATATCAATCGAGGTTTGACGAGTCAAGACATCCGAATCTGCGGTATGGGCATCAAGAGCGCGGACTATCCGTGAATCTTCTTCCAGATAGTATTTCCAAGGAGCGCAAGCCATTCCCATATGCCGCTGCCCGAGCGGTACAGCCCGGCAATGACCGCGGGGTCCGCCCCGAGCAGGAAACACGCGATGGCGCACTGGTTGACGAGGAACGTCCTGAAGACCCCGAGCCTCCTGTATCGACGGGCCGACGTGACAGCGCGCACCGGCAGGGTGACGACCCGCCCCCGGTTTTTGAGAGACCATGCGAAAACCGCATCCTCCATGATCGGGATGAGAGGGAAGCCTCCAGCCGCGCTGAAATCGGCCTTCTTCATGAAAAAGGCCTGATCGCCGTAAGGGAGCTGCAGCAGGCGCGAACGCAGGTTTGCCCCCCACGCCGTGATCCTCATAGGAAAGGACCGATCGTCGAACCCAAGGCTGAAGGCCCCGGCCATGACAACCGGGTCTGCAAGGGCGGCCCTTATCCGCTGGTCGAAGTCATCGGGGAGGCGTGTGTCCGCGTGCAGGAAAAGCAGGATCTCGGAACCGGCGTGCATGGCGCCGGCGTTCATCTGCGCGGCGCGTCCCGGAGGCGCATGAACGACTCTCGCCCCGCAGGATCGCGCCAGCTCGGGTGTGCCGTCGCTGCTCCCCCCGTCGGCGACAATCACCTCGACCCCGGGGATTCGGTTCAATCGGCGTACCGAATCCTCGATCACCACGCCCTCGTTGAGAGCGGGAATGATCACGGAGACGGGATCGGCCCTCCTGATGAACGCCGTCTTCCAGAGAGGGAGATCCTCCGGGCGGTCGATGTCGTGCAGGGTTTCCAGCAGGCTCACCGAAAGCCCGGCGGCGTGGGCCCTGGCACGTGTTTGAGCAAGGACCTCGCTTCCTCCCCAGGATACTCCCTCGAAAACCTCGCGGCATGGTCTGCTCAGCCCTATGAGATAGTATCCACCGTCGTGGGCCGGCCCGAGCACGCAGTCAGCGGATGCCAGCCCATCGAAAGCCTTCTTCAGGGTTTCGGGCAGGAGAAAAGGGCAGTCGGTGCCCACAAGGACCACGCTGCTGGAGCCCCGGCCGAAGGAATCGGAAAAGGCGCTCAGCATGCGTTCCCCGAGGCCTTCCCCCGCCTGATGGCGTATCGGGACATCCACACCGAAGGTTTCCCTGATTTCCTCCTGTGTCCCGCCGTCACACCAGAGCTCGACACAGACCTCCGGCAGCAGTCTGCCGGCCGCCCTGATCGTGTGGCGGGCCATATCCCTGTGAAGGCGGGCTGCGCCATGCTCACCAAGAACTGGGATCAGGCGGGTCTTGGTCTTTCCCGGCAGGGGGAAGCGGGTAAAGATTATGACCAGGCTCCGGTTTTTCATGATGAAACTTTTTCAGAAAAAGAGGGTTTTGAAAAGGAGATATCCTGCAAAAAAATCCCGCTCCCACAGGAACACTGTGTGGGAGCGGAATTGATGCCTGTTTATTCTGTCCTGGACGCTACGAGTCGAGCTTCTTGAGCTTTTCGATCTCCTCGCGGATGACCTTTTCGATGATGCCCGGCAGCTCTTCCCGGGTGGCTGCGATCATGTCCTTGACGAGCTCCGCCATGAGCGGCCTCACGATGGCCTCGATGATGGCGGGCGCCTGCTGCCTCAGCTCCGCGGCCACGTCCTCGGCGCTGAACGCCGCAGGGGCCGGTGAGTCGTCCAGGGAGCGCCGGTCGAACTCGATCTTTGCGGCGGCTTCGATCCTGCCTGGGGCCTCGATCTCGACTGCCGCCTCCGGCCGGATCCCGGCAGGCCGCGCCGGTTCCTCCGGAGCGGCTATCTCGTCGAAGGACACGACGTCCGGGTCCTCGGGCACGAGCACAGGCTCTTCCGGTTCAGGGACGAACGCCGGCTTCTTCGCCTCGGCACCGGCAGGCCCCCGGACGAGGTCGGCTTCGGAGAAGGCCTGCACCGGCTCCAGGGCCGGCGCCTCCTGAGACGTGGCGGCGGGCTCCTGGTCGAACACGTCTTCGGCGAGATCGAGCTCCTTCACCTCTTTTTCCTCAAGCACGACCTCTTCGGCCACAGCCTTGTCCGGGGCAAGGGCCACCTCTTCCGTGGACGAAAGGCTCCCGTTGATGTCGAGGCTCTCACCGCCGTGATCGATCTCTTCGACCGACACGTCGTACTCCATGGAGATCTCCTTGCCCAGATCGAACGTGTCGGGCTCGTTGAGCGGGCCGTGGGCCTTCGCGCCCAGGTCTTTCTTCGGCGCCGCCTTCTTCGGAGGCTCCCCCTCCTCCAGCAGGTCTGTCAGATCGATGATGTCGTCGTCGTCCAGAATCTTGTCTTCCACACTCATGTCACTCCTCCTCCCCTGACAGGCTCCGCACCTGTCCTAGTTCTTCATGACCGCCTGTCCGGTCGACTCCCTCACCGCCATCCACAGGGCCCCGTTCACGTCGATCTTTTTGCGCTTCTCGACGCTGAGCGCTATGGGAATATGGACGTAGCGGTTGTTCCACAGCCCGATGAGCATGTCGGTCTTTCCGCTCATGCCCGCATGCACGGCCATCTGGGCCAGCAGGCCGCAGAATATGGAATCGGAGGCGTTGGCCACGACGCTCCTGACCACATAGCTCGGGTCGATGTACTTGAGGTTCACGGGCAACCCCCGCGCTGTGAAGTGTTCCTCTATCCTGTCCTTGAGCAGGATCCCGATGTCGCCCTTCCTCACGTTTCCGGACGCGTCGGTCTGCCTGGGTATGTCCTGGAAGAACTTCTGCCCTGCGCCTTCGGCAACCACCACCACCGCGTGCCCGCGGGAGAGGAGCCGGTGCTCCAGCGTCTTGAGGAAGCCCTTGTCGCCGTCGAGGTCGAAGTCCTCCTCGGGCACGAGCACGAAGTTGGCATCCCGGCACGCCAGGGCCGCATGGGCCGCGATGAAGCCCGAGTCCCTGCCCATGAGCTTCACGAGCCCGATGCCGTAGGGAGCGCCCTTCGACTCGGCATGGGCGCACTGGATGGTCTTACTGGCCTCCTCCACGGCCGTGTCGAAGCCGAAGGTCTTCGACACGAAGGAGATGTCGTTGTCGATGGTCTTGGGGATGGCGATGACCGAGCACCGATACCCCCTCCTCAGGGCCTCGTTGGCCACGGCGGACGCAGCCTTCATGGTCCCGTCGCCACCCACGAAGAACACGATGTTCATGTTGACCCGCTCGATGGCGTCGACGACCTCGCCTATGTCCTGGGAGCCCCGGGAGGACCCCAGGACGGTTCCCCCCATCTCGTGGATGCTTTCCACGTACGCGGGCGAGAGCTCCACGAAGGAGTGCCGGTAGCTCGGGATGAAGCCCTGAAGGCCGTAGGGGATCCCATAGATGTTCTCGACCCCGTACATGTAGTAGAGCTCGAGCACGATCCCGCGGATGACGTTGTTGATCCCGGGGCAGAGCCCGCCGCAGGTGACGATGCCGCACTTGGTCTTCGAGGGGTCGAAAAAGATCTTCTTCCTCGGGCCCGCCAGCTCGAAGGACGGGATCTCCCGGCCCTCCCTCAGGCATCTTTCCACCTCGCTCAGGGAAGGGTCGATGACCACCCGCTCGGAGTCTTCCATGCAGGTCGTCATGGCCCTCAGGGGAGAGTCGATGGTGGGGTTGCCCACGGTCCTTATGGCCGTGTCGATCTCCGCGCGCACGACTTCTTGTTCCATCAACAGCCTCCAATAAGCAAGTTATCGGTTATCCGCCACCCTATCTTTATTCCAACCATCGATGTATCCAGGCTGTTTCCATGGCTCACGGACCTCTGCCTTCCCCGGCCCGCCTCCCGGGCGCGCCTCATTCAGACATACATGCATTATATAGGAAGTGAAAATCGACGGAAAGCGTATTCTCCACGGGGAGGAAAGGCCCGGGCGAGCAGGGTTTTTCAGGGCTGCCTATACCCATTGCCCGATGAGCAGTGCATATTAATTCATAGGAGGGACCGGGGGCTGCATCTTTTCACTCTCCGCCTTCTATGTTATAGGCCACATCAGTATGGGAAGAGACGACAGCATTGACAAGACACAGGAAGAGATCGTTGAAGAGATCGCAAAGGCTCTGGGGCACTCCGGGGACATGCTGGAGGGTGTCCTGGACAAGCTCGCAACCCTGGACAGGAAAATGGCGGGTCTTGAGGACGCGGAGCAGTACAACGCCCTGGTGGACCAGTTCAACGCCCTGAGGAAAGAAGCCATCGAGCGCAAGGACATGCTCATGATCCACCGGGAGGCCATCGGCCTCTGGAAGCACCACGACATCGACATCTGCTACCCCATCCCGCCCAGAAAGAGAAAGAAGCTTCATGACCACGACGACTGAACCCTACGACGTATTCGTCATCGGCGCAGGCCCGGGCGGATATTCCGCCGCCATCCTGGCGGCAAAGAAGGGTCTGCGCACAGGCATCGCCGAGGGATCGGCCTTCGGCGGAACGTGCACCAACACCGGGTGCATACCCGCAAAGACATACATCGAGAGCGTGAACCTCCTGGCAAAGATGGCCGGGGCGGCAAAGTACGGGATCGAGGCCCCGCATCCGAAGATCGACTTCGCCAAGGTCAAGTCGAGGAAGGACCGGATCGTGAAAAGGCTCGCCAAGGGCATCGACTTCCTCCTGAAGCACCACGGCATCGATGTCTTCCACCACGACGCGTCCGTTCCCGAGCCCGGCTCGGTGCAGGTGGGGGATACGCTCCTCCGCACCCGCAACACGATCGTCGCCACAGGGGCACGGCCGAGGGGGCTGCCGGTGCTCAACGGCAGCGGCTTCTGGACGAGCGACGAGGTGTTCGACGTCACCGAGCTGCCGGGATCGCTCGCCATCATCGGCGCAGGCGGCGTCGGGATGGAGATGGCCCACATCTTCTCCTCCCTGGGGGTGAACGTCACCCTCATCGAGGCCCTCGACAGGATCCTTCCCGGAGAGAGCAGGCACGTCTCCGAATACATGGCCAAGATCTACCACAAGGTGCGCATCCTCACCTCGGCCCGGGTCACGGGGGTCGAAGGCACGGGCCCCTGCAGACTGACCGTGGAGACCCCCTCGGGGCCCAGAAGCGTCGAGGCGGACAGGATCCTGGTGAGCATCGGGAGGCGGCCGGTGATCCCCGAAGGTCTGGCAGAGCTCGGCATCAGGCTCACCGAAACGGGTGGCATCCGCACCGACGAGTTCATGAGGACCTCCATCGACGGCATCTACGCGGCGGGCGACGTGACCGGGGACTACATGTATGCCTACGTGGCCTCACGGGAGGCATCGGTGGCCGTAGACCACATCGCCGGGGGCACGGCCTGGATGTCGTACCGGAACATCCCTACGGTCGTGTTCACCAACCCGGAGGTGGCCTCGGTGGGGACCCTGCCGGACAAACACGAGCCCACGGACTGCAGGATAGGGACCTTCCCGGTGTCCGCCCTGGGCAGGGCAAGGACCATGGAGGCCAACGACGGCTATGCCCGCATCACGGCGGACCGGGACGGCAGGCTGCTCAAGGTCAGCATCGTCGCCCCCCACGCCTCCGAGCTCATCACCTGGGCAGCCCTGGCCATCGACCATGGCCTCACGGTGGAGGGCTTCCTCGGCTCGTACTGCCCGCACCCGGTCCTGGGGGAAATCGTCAAAGAGGCTGCGGAAGACATCCTCAAGAGAAGCGTGCACCACCCATAGACGCTCCCGTGCCTGCAGGATATGCCTGCTTGACACAACAACTTGAAAATTGGTAAGCGATTGCCAGCAGGAGAGCTATTAATGAATGATATTTTAGACTTCGAAAAGCAGGGCGGCCTCATACCTGCCATTGCGCAGGACTGGAAGACAGGCGAGGTGCTCATGGTCGCCTACATGAACAGGGAATCCTTCGAGGAAACGCTCCGCACCGGGCGCGCGTGCTACTTCAGCAGGTCGCGCAACAAGCTCTGGAGAAAGGGCGAGGAGTCGGGCAACGTGCAGAAGGTCCACGAGATCAGGGTCGACTGCGACGGGGACACCCTCGTGCTCAAGATCGACCAGGTGGGAGGGGCTGCGTGCCACACGGGCCACCGGTCGTGCTTCTTCCGGAAGATCGAAAACGGCCAGGTCATCGAAGAAGGGACAAGGGTGTTCGACCCCGACGAGGTGTACAAGAAATGAGCCTGATACGACTGGCAATACCCAAGGGCAGCCTCCAGCAGTCCACCATCGACCTGTTCAAGGATGCCGGATGGGTCATCAAGATGTCTTCCCGGAGCTACTTCCCCTCCATCGACGACCCCGAGATCGAGTGCGCACTGGTGAGGGCCCAGGAGATATCCCGCTATGTGGAGTCCGGTCTGTTCGACGTGGCGCTCACGGGCAAGGACTGGATACTCGAGAACGATTCGGACGTGGTGGAGGTGGCGGACCTCGTGTATTCGAAGGCCACCTACCGCCCGGCCAAGTGGGTGCTCGCGGTCGACGAGAAGTCGGGGATCAAGAGCGCCGAAGACTTACGCGGCAAGAAGATCGCCACCGAGCTGGTGAACTTCACCCGGAAGTACTTCCAGGAGCGCGGCATCCCGGTGGAGGTGGAGTTCTCCTGGGGTGCCACCGAGGCCAAGGTCGTGGACGGCCTGGCCGACGCCATCGTGGAGGTGACCGAGACCGGCTCCACCATCCGGGCGCACAACCTCAAGATCATCGAAGAGCTCCTGGTCACCAACACGAAGCTCATCGCCAACAGGGACTCCTGGCAGGACACGAAGAAGAGGACCAAGATCGAGCAGATATCCCTCATGCTCAAGTCCGCGCTCCAGGCAACGGGCATGGCCGGCCTGAAGATGAACGCGCCCAAGGCGAGCCTCGAGGGGATCATCGCCATGCTCCCGTCCATCACCTCCCCCACGGTCTCCCCGCTCCACGATCCGAACTGGTACTCGCTGGAGATCATCATCCACGAGTCCCAGTCGAGGAGCCTTATCCCGGAACTCCTTCGCGCAGGGGCTCGCGGCATTATCGAGTATCCGCTCAAAAAGGTCCTGGATGGATGATAACCATTAAGAACGATAGGGAAATTGCGATCATGCGGGAAGCCAACCGTCTTCTCGCGCAGCTCTTCGAGCACATCACCCCCATGATCCAGCCCGGCATGACCACCCTGGAACTCGACCGGGAGGCCGAGCTCTTCATCCTCTCCCGGGGCGCGACCCCGGCCTTCAAGGGTTACCGCGGGTTTCCGGGAACCCTGTGCAGCTCGGTGAACGACGAGGTGGTCCACGGCATACCCGGCCCGAGGACGCTGAAGCCCGGGGACATCCTCAGCATCGACGTGGGCGCCCTGTACGAGGGGTTCTACTCCGACGCCGCCAGGACCTTCCCGGTGGGCGAGGTCTCGGACACGGCAAGACAGCTCATCGACGTGACCAGGAAGGCCCTGGAGGCGGGCATCTCCCAGGCACGGCCCGGGAACCGCATTTCCGACATCTCCGCCTCGGTCCAGAAGGTGGTCGAGTCCGCTGGGTTCAGCGTGGTGAGGGACTTCGTGGGCCACGGCGTGGGCAGGAACCTCCATGAAGGGCCTCAGATAGCCAACTTCGGGAAGCGGGGCAAGGGCCCCGTGATCCATGAGGGCATGACTCTGGCCATCGAGCCCATGGTGAACGTCGGCGACTGGGAGGTCAAGATCCTGGGCGACGGGTGGACCGTGGTCACCGCCGACGGCTCGCTCTCGGCCCATTTCGAAGACAGCGTCGCGGTCACGAAGAACGGACCGCTCATCCTGTCCGCCCCGTGACGGGGGACTCTCTGCCCGGGCCCGTCCTGAGGGCCGCCACCCTTCCTCATTACCGCACCCCCTGATTCTTTCCTGTCTTCTTCGTCGTGTAGACAACGCGGGCATCACGCACGTCATCTTGGGTGACGTTTCAACAGACAACAGCGCCTTCACGAGGAGGGAACGATGAAAAAACTGATCCTAGCGCTCGCTGCCCTGATGATCCTGCTACCCCTGACCCCTGCCATGGCGGGAAACTGGAAGCACGGGAGAGACCGGCATTACGGTGACTGGTATCAGCGGGAGAACCAAGATTCCCGGGGTTACGTCTCGGTCAAGCTCGGCGTGTTCATGCCGGACGAGCATGCCGACATTCTCGACAACGGGTACGCGATCGGGGCAGCCATTGGCGGCAGGCTCAACCCGAACTTCGCCCTGGAGATCGGGCTGGAGAATGTCTCCACGGAGTTCGATGAAGACTACACGTATGACCGGGTCGACGTGAACACCCTGGGCGTGCCGGTCACCGCCAAGGTGGTCCTCCCCCTCTCGAACCAGGTGGAGCTGTATGCGGGAGCAGGATTCGGCCTGTACTTCACCACCATAGACGATTACGACTACCCCGACGGGTACTACCATGACGACGGCGTCGACGAGACCTCCCTCGGCTTCCATTCCCTTATCGGCGCGGACTTCAAGGTGAACCCGGCCATGGCCTTCACCATGGAGCTCAAGTACACGGAGATCCAGGAGGACTTCGACGACTACTTCTTCGACGATCTCGAGCTGGGCGGGACGACCGCGTCCCTGGGTATCAGGTTCCTCTTCTAGGGAGGGACCTACTGGGCGCCCCGGGCCTTGATGGCCACCTTGATGGTCTTGAAGATGATGACCAGGTCGAGCCACATGGAGCGGTGCTTCATGTAGAAGAGCTCGTACTTGAGCTTCTCCTTGGCGTCCTCGATGGTGTCGCCGTAGCGGTAGTTCACCTGGGCCCACCCGGTGAGGCCGGGCTTGGCGTGCAGCCTCAGGGCGTAGAAGGGGATCACCTTTTCCAGCTGGTCCACGAAGTACCGCCGCTCAGGCCTCGGGCCCACGAAGCTCATGTCGTTCTTGAGCACGTTGACGAACTGGGGCAGCTCGTCGATCCTCAGCTTCCGGATGATCCGGCCCACCCTCGTCACCCGGGGGTCGTTCTCCATGGCCCACTGGGGCCCCTTCTTCTCCGCGTCCTGGCGCATGGACCTGAACTTGATGAGCTTGAAGTCCTTGCCGTCCTTGCCCACCCGCTTCTGGACGTAGAAGACCGGGCCGGGCGACTCCAGCTTGATGGCGACGGCCGTGATGATCATGATGGGCAGCGTCACCACGAAGCCCACCAGGGCGAAGAAGATGTCGAACCCCCGCTTGATGGCGTCCTGGAGTGGCGAGCTCAGGAATCCGTGGGTGAAGATGATGGAGCTCGGGCGTATCTCCTCCACGAGGATCCTTCCGGTCATCTTTTCGTAGAAGCTCGGCGCGTCGATCACGTCGCACGAGGTGAGCTTGATGTGCAGGAGGTCGTCGATGGGCAGGGTGCCCCTCCACCCGTCCGGGGCAACCACCAGGAGGTCGGGCTCGAGCTCCCTGATGATCCGGTGCAGGTCGGACACATCGCCCAGGTACCTCGCGGCGAGGTCCCAGTTGTTCCTGCCGATGTAGCCTTCGAACACCACCGGGTACCCCCCGGAACGGATCTCCTGGAACAGGAACTTCGCGTTGTCCCCGTCCCCGAGCACCACGACCCTGGTCCCCCGGTAGTCGCCGAAGTTGAACTTCATGGACCCTGCCCTGATGGCAAAGGACGCCATGAGGGTGATGATCAGCGAGCCCAGGAGGACGTCGCGCTCGAGGCCCACGGAGGGCACGATGTAGTAGAACAGGGCCAGAACGATGAGGGCGAGTCCTCCGCCCAGGAGGAGCGAAGAGGTGAGCTCGGAGATCTTTCTCCTGTACTTCCAGTTGTAGAGGTCCTGGAAATAAAAGCACACGATCCCCGTCGTGGCGTAGATGCCCGCCTTGAGCCACAGCAGTTCGTCCGGCAGCGAAACGCCGGGCAGGATCCTCTGCAGGTATTTCGCAAGGAAAACGGAGCCCACCGCTACCGCCACATCAAAGACAAACAATGTTATCGCAGAATAAGCACTCCTCGTCATAAGTGTTTACATCGTCAGAATAGGCCACATATCTTGAGCTAATTCCGGCCATTTAATCGCCCCAATCTTTTCAGGGAAAAAACCTGGGCAGGTGCCCGCCATTCGATGAGATCCTGTGGGTATTTCCAAAGGGAGTATCGCCGCGTGCAGGGTGGAACCTCCTGCTCTCTCATCTCACATACGATCCGGCGAACCGGCCTGTGCCGGCCCGTGGAAGGGACGGCCCCCTCCTTATTCGTCTCTGCCCAGGAGCCCTGCCCTCATGATGAAGTACAGGAGCTGAAGGATGGCCGCCGACGCGGCGGCGACATAGGTGAGCGCCGCAGCCGACAGGACCTTGCGCGCCCCCTTCACCTCGTCCTCGGAAAGGATCCCTGTTGCAGGAAGAGCCGTGAGCGCCCGTGAAGATGCATTGAACTCCACGGGAAGGGTAATGATCTGGAACAAGACGGCAAGGGTGAAGAAGAGTATCCCTGCCAGGATGAGGGACTGCGACATGAAGATGAAGCCGATGATGAGCAGGGGCCACGAGAGGTTCGATCCGAGGTTCGACACGGGAACCAGTGCACTCCGGAGCTTCAGCGGCGCATACGCGAACGCGTCCTGGATCGCGTGGCCGGCCTCGTGGGCGGCGACGCCGACACTGGCAATGGAATTGCCTGCGTACACCGATTCGGACAGCCTCAGCACCTTGCTGCGCGGGTCGTAATGGTCCGAGAGGAACCCCCGGGTGATCTCTATGCTCACATCATGGACCCCCGAGGCCTTCAGGATCATTTGTGCCGCCTGCGCCCCTGTCACCCCCCTGAACGTCGGTACCTGCGAGAACTTCGAATAGGTAGACTTGACCTTTACCTGTGCGTAGATGCTGAGCAGCAGTGCAGGCACGATCATGATGAGGTACAGCGGATCGAAAATCATCTATCCCTCCGTCTTTCTACCAGTGATAAATAGTGCCATGCCCTGAAGAAGTCAAGAAAAGGACTTCCTTCGGGGACTTGGCCCACAGGGCGGGCGGAGCCGGTCCCCGTGCGGGCTCCTGCCCGCCCGGGGGGGCCTTGACCCTTTGCCTTTGGGAGGATATGTGTTATTCCCCTTTCTTAAGAGAATGAATGGAGGATTCCATGAAGCGATCGCTCGTTGTCGGACTCGTGATGCTCATCCCCCTGGTGATGTTTCTTTCGGGATGCAGCAAGAGCCCTCAGGAAAAGAGGGACGCCTATCTCAAGAGCGCTGCCGAATACGTGAAGGAAGGGAAGCTCGCAGAGGCCTCCATCCAGTACCAGAACGCGCTGAAGATCGCGCCGGACGATGCGGCCACCCACATGGCGCTGGGAGAGGTGGAGCTCAAGCGCATGCGGGGCGACGAGGCGTACCGGGCGTTCCACAACGCGGTCAGGGCCGACCCGAAGAACACGAAGGCCCATGAATACCTCGCCTACATGCAGATCCTCGCGAAGAGATTCGACATGGCGGAAAAGGAGGCCCAGGCCATCCTCGCCTATGACCCCGCAAACCGGAACGCCCGGGAGATCCTGGCCCAGGCCCTCTTCAACACGAACAGGGCCGATGAGGCGGTCCGGATCATGGAAGAGCTCCTGAGCGACCCGAAACCCTCGGAGACGAACTTCATGAACGCCGCCCGTATGTACCTGGGCATGGGCAGGACCGACGACGCCGTGCGCGCCACCGCCCGGGGCGCCGAGCTCTACCCGTCCTCCTCCAAGATCAGGTTCCTGGCGAGCGACGTCCAGGCGTCCAGGGGAAACCTCGCCAGCGCCCGCACGTGGGCCGAGGACGCGTACCGTGTCGACCGGAAAAACATCAGCACCGGGCTCACCCTCGCCCGCTTCTATCAGAACCACAAGATGGACGATCGCTTCAATTCCCTGCTGACCGAGCTCAAGACCTCCTTCCCCAAGGAGGCCGGTCCCCACCTGCTCGAGTCGAACCGTGCCCACGGCAGGGGCGAGCTGGACAAGGCGCTGGCCCTGGCGGAAAAGGCCCGGCAGCTCCAGGACAACGCCGCAAACAAGACCCAGGTTGCCCAGCTCCTCCTGGAAAAGGGCGACACGCGGAAGGCGGAGAAACTCCTGAAGGAAGCGGTGGAAAAGGACGGCAAGAGCATCCCGGCCCGGATCCTCCTGGCTCAGCTCTATCTCAAGGAAAAGAACCCCAACAAGGCCCTCGAGACCCTCGACGTGCTCATCAAGAACGTCCCCCGGAGGTCTGACGTGGCCACCGAGGCCGCCCAGGCGTATCTCATGAAGGGCGATCTGGTGAAGGCCCGGGAGCTCGTGGAGAAATCCCTGTCGGAGAACAAGGGGAGCGTGGTGCTGCACACCATGATGGCCAGGATCCATTTTGCGGAAGGCAAGTACGCCCAGACGCTCGACGAGGTGGACCTCTTGGGCAGGTATGCCCTCGTGCAGCCCGATGTCCTCTACGTGGGCGTGCTCTCCGCCGTCAAGCTGGGCCGGAAGGACAGGGCGTCGACCCTGGCGGACTCCCTGAAGAAGGCCTCCCCCGACTCCTGGCAGTCGCTCCACTCTGCAAGCCTCGTGGCCCTCTCGAAGGGAGACAAGCGGGCCGCGTACGCAGCGGCGGAGAAGGCCGTGAACCTCTATCCCGGAAAGCCCCAGGCCCTGGCCCTCTATGCCGGCACCGCCCCGGCCGTGATCTCGAAAGAGCAGGCCATCGAGAAGATCTCCTCGGTGTGCGCGAAGAACAGCACCGCCTACTGCCACCTGATCCTCGCCCGGCTCCTGGAAACCACCGGGAATGTAGACGGCTCGCTCAGGGAGCTCAAGGAGGCCATCAGGCTGGATCCCGAGAACGCCTCCCTCTACCATGCCCTTGCCCAGTTCTATGCCGCGCACAACATGGTCAGGAAGGCCATGGATGAATACGAGGTCATCATCAACAAGAACCCGAACGACCTGAAGGCGGCCTTCATGCTCGCCCAGCTCAACCAGAGCCAGGGCAACATCGCCGATGCGAAAAAGGTCTATTCCTACATCATCGAGCGGGAGCCGAAGAGCGCCTTGGCGGCGAACAACCTCGCCTGGATCCTTGCCGAAAACGGAAGACCCGGAGACCTGAACGAGGCGTTGAGGCTCGCGCAGATCGCGAAGGAGAAGTACCCCGAAGACCCGAGGATCGCCGACACGCTGGGCTACGTGTACCTGAAGAAAGGGCTCTTGGAGAACGCCCTGGGCCAGTTCCGGCTCGCCCTGGAGAAGATGCCCCAGGAGCCGTCCATCAACTACCACATGGCGCTGGCCCTGGTTCAGCTCAACAGGGGCACAGAGGCCAGGAAGTATGCCGAGGCCGCCCTGGGCTCCAAGACCTCGTTCAGCGAGCGGGCCCTGGCCCAGAAGCTGCTCGCGGACATCAATTCCGGGAAGAAGTAGCCCCCCTCACGAGGCCAGGACGCCCACGGCGGTCATGGCCGCGGTGGAGGCCCTGAGGATGGTCCTGCCCATGTGCACGGGGGTGAACCCGGACGCCAGGATCGCCTCGGTTTCCCGTGGAGAGAACCCGCCTTCCGGGCCGATGAGGATCCCCACCTCCGGGGCCTTCGCCTCCTGAATGGGGAGGTCGGAACCGAGCGAGGCCACGAGCCGCCGGGGCCAGGAAGGGGCCGTTGCCTCCAGCAGCTCCCGCAGGGTCAGGGGCTCGTGGAGGACGGGGATGGTCCTGCGCTCGCACTGCTTCACGGCCTCCAGGACGATCCCGAGCCAGCGCCCGGAGCGCCTCTCCCTGATGTCCCGGACGTTCGAACGCTCGGCCACGACAGGGTGGATCTCCGCGACGCCGAGCTCGGTGACGCGCCTGACGAGGCCGTCCATCTCCTTGAGATCGATGAGGCTCACCCCCAGGTGGACCTTCGCCGGTCCCCGGTCGAAGAGCTCCTGAGAGGAAAGGATCTCGAGGACGATCGCACGGGGGCTCACGGCCGTGATCCTGCCCCTCATGCCCTGCTCGCCCACCCTGATGGCCAGCTCGTCGCCCACCCCCCTGCGCAGCGGCCCCGTGATGTGGCGCACGTCGCTCCCAGTTACCACCGCCCTGCCCTGTCCGTCGATCTCGGCAAAGAAACGCGGCACGCGAACGCCTCCCTGCTCAGAAAACGATGTTCCTGAGGAACGCGGCGGCGTCCTCGGGCATGGTGGAATGCACGTACAGGTCCGAGCCGAGCTCGAGGCCCCCCTGGACCCCTGTCCTGGGGATGATCTCGAGGTGCCAGTGGTAGAACCGGTCGCAGGTGGAGTCGAACGGGGCGCTGTGGAGCATGTAGTTGTAGGGCGGCCTGTTCAGGGCCTGATCCAGCCTGCCCAGGACATCCTTGAGGGTAAGCGCGAGCTCGCCCACCTCCTTGGGCTCAATGTCCTCGAACCGGCACGAATGCCGCTTGGGCAGGATCCAGGTCTCGAAGGGCAGCCTCGGCGCAAAGGGCTCGATGGCGAGGAAGCTCCTGGACTCGGATATGATCCTGAGCTCGAGCTGGACCTCCTGCCGGATGATGTCGCAGTAGATGCAGCGCTCCTTGTAGTCGAAGTGCTTCCGGGCGCCGTTGATCTCGTCCAGGATGGACCTGGGCACGATGGGCAGGGCGACGAGGAGGGAATAGGTGTGCTCAAGCGTTGAGCCCGCCTGGTCGCCGCAGTTCTTGAAGATGACTACCGAGCGCATCCTGCTGTCCTTCTTCAGGTCGATGATCCGGTCGCGGTACGCCCACAGGAGGTTCTCCAGCTCGTCCGGGCCCATCTCGGACTGCCGCTTCCCGTGGCAGGGGGTTTCGATGATCACCTCGTTGGCGCCCACCCCGGTCACCTTGTCGTAGATGCCCTCGCCCAGGCGCTTCAGGTCTTCCTCGATGACGAGCAGGGGCGACCGGTTGGGGATGACCCGCAGGTTCCAGTCCGGCCCGTTCGGATGCGCGCCCTCGGGCCTGTTGGCCATGATCTCGGGCGGGCAGAAATGCTCGTTGCCCGGGCAGAAGGGGCAGAAGTCCTCCTGCCGTGAGGGTTTCGGCCCTTCGGGGATGAGGGGAGACAGGGCGGGTTCTTCGGCAATGATCACCCACCTGTCAACGACTGCATCCTTCCTCAGCTCGGACATGCCCCACCAACCGCAAGGGAAACCTCGGGGACGCCGCCCTCGAGCTTCCTGAACCAGTAGACGCTCCAGCCCTGGAACGTCCGCTCGAACCCCTCCTCGCTCTGGGACACGCACTCGATGGGCACGATGAGGACCTCCCAGGGGACGTCCGAGGAGATGGTGACGCCTGCGTCCAGATTGTCGTCCCTGAGCCGGACCTCCCGTGCCAGGAACCTGCCCCTGCCCTCTTCCGGGACGCGCCCTTCCACCAGGGGCCTCTGGCCGGAGACCACCATGAGGTTGAACTCCAGGCCGACCCACAGGTCGTCCAGCCCGCTTTCGACCCTGTGGGAGACGCTCACCCTGCCCTCCCGCTGGAACCGGTACCCCTTTTCCACGACAAGCGAAGCGTCCGAGGCCTTGAAGAGCGCCGTGAGGTCCTCCCCGGACTCGCAGTGGGACACCATCTCGAAGGGCAGGTCAGCGCTGAGCGAATAGGGGACGGTGTTGTCCAAGAGTATGCCCTCCCACCCGGGCTCGCCTTCCAGCAGGTGGGTGATGAAGGAGTACTTCGGGTAGGTGTCGTAGACGAGGAGCTTCTTGAATTCCTCCGGGGTCTCCCGGGAGATGTCGTGGATGGAGAGCGGTTCCGAGCCGTGGTTGCCTGAGTGATTCCGCTCGGGGTTGAGGATCTGGTTGTGGTAGATCTCCTCGTGCCTCATGAGGATGTTCGAGAAGTTGTAGCGCCTCTCCTTGTCTTCCACCGCAAAGGCCGACACGCCCCGGGCGGGGGAGAGGTAGCAGTTGAACCTCCTGCCCGAGACCAGGACCTCCTCGCGGCCGTCCATGTCGTAGTCGTACCGCTCCAGGATCCAGGCCCTGTCGCCGAAGCGCCTGTCGTCCACGAGGGACTCTGCCGTGAGGAGATTTTCGTAGACCGCGTGCCGCAGGTAGCTGATGTAGATGCCGCCGAAGAGCCCGTGCCAGTAGGGACAGTTGGTCTGGGACATGAGGAGGTGGCGCAGCGCCTCCGGCGAAGGTCCGTGCTCCCGCACCAGCGTGCTCACCTTGAGCCCCTTCTTGACCATGAGGTTCGACTCGGGGTACTTGGCCAGGAAATTGTCCCAGATGCCCCCCCGCAGGAAGGCGCGCTGGCTCTCCCAGACGCCTTTTTCCCGGGCCTCCTTCACGAGGTGCTCGTAGCGCCTGCCCTGCTGGGCGAACAGGCTCCACTCCATCATCTCCTGGTAGGACGCCGTGGGCAGATAGATGAGCCTGTTGGGCGGGAAGCGGTCCACCACCTCTGCCAGCGGCGCCATCTCCACCTGGTCCGACGCCCTCAGCAGCTCGTCGAAGAACTTCCTCAGCCAGCCCTGCTCGATGACCCAGTTGAACGTGCCGGGCCACATGCCGAACTTCTCGCCGTCGTCTCCGTAGGTGGCCACCCGGATCCCTTTGGCCTTCTGGAGCAGGAGATACTCGATTACCTCGTGGGGCTGGCGGAAGGGGATGAGGTACCTCAGGTGCATGTCGATGGGGAAGACCTTCAGGGGGTACCCTTCCCGCTCCGTGATGTAGTAGCCGTGGATGTCCTGGGGGGAAAGCCCGGTGGACAGGAAGTGGCTGTCGTCCAGCAGGGTGTACTCGATGCCCGAGCCGGCCACCTTTTTCGGCACCCCGGGTTCCCAGATGCGCTCCGCGCACCACATGCCCCTGGGCCTCACGCCGAAGCGGTTCTCCAGATACGAGCTCATGTACTCGATCTGATCGTGGGCGTCGGCCTCGGGGATCACCGGGACGATGGGCTCGTAGAACCCGCCGCCCATGAGCTCCACCTGGGAGCGGTCCACCAGCAGGGAGAGCAGGTCGAAGAACTCGGGCTCGTTCGCCTCGAACCACTCCCACAGCGGCCCGGTGTAGTGCAGGGTCATGGTGATGCCCGGATAGTCCTTCAGGATGCGCAGCAGGGGGAGGTAGCAGTCCCTCGCCCCCTTCTCGAACACGCTGGGGAAGTTGCCCACGGGCTGGTGTGAATGCACGCAAAAGGCCAGGTAGATCTTCTCAGACATGCCACAGTATCCTTTCAAATCTGTCGTCCGGTACGCTGAATGATAACACGCCCGCGGTAGGATGTCTTTCGATTTCCAGGTCCTCCTCCCTGACCGTCAGGTAGAAGCGCATCCGTTTCAGCGGGGCTGCGTGGAGGATGGAGAACGGGACCTTCAGCTCGAGGATCGTGTCGAAAGCGATGCTCGTGAGCTCGGCCGTCTTTTGCCTCGCCCCGTCCACGAGGCCGTACACGCTCATCGTGCCGCTCGGTACGGGACACTCGAGGTTGAACTCCTCTGGGGAGACGATGTGCACGGTGATGGTGGAGTCCCTGGGAACGGAGCTGAAGTCCACCCGCATGAAGAGGTATTCCCGGTCAAAGCCGTAGTGGATCCGGGAGACCAGGCTGCGCTGGCGGTACATGCTCGTTGAAGTGCTCGGCGGGATGTAGCAGCCCGCCTTGAGCCACTCGTAGTAATGGGAGACCTTCCCGTCCACGGCAGGGCTCACGAACCCGGCGGGCTGCCTCACGGGGGCGATCTCGTGGTGGGTGATGACGCTGCGGGACAGCTCCGCTGGCGGCGTGTCGCCGTGGAGCCGGTAGCAGTTCGACAGGTGGGTCCTGAAGAGGTTGTCGAAGTCCTCGTCGTTGCCTGAGCTGAAGTCCTCCCCGTACCACCAGAACCAGTCGCTCCCCTCGGCGATCAGGATCTCCTCCCATGCCAGGGGGTGGGCATCCTCCCCCTTGGACTCCACGTACCTCCGCGTCCGGGCGAGGAGCTCCCAGGCCCGCCTGTCTTCCTCGTGGCCGATCCAGATCGCGAAGTTGCGGTTGATCCAGGACCCGGTGTAGAGGCTTGCGAGCGTGCCCGCCGGGGGGTTCTCCCTGAGGTGGCCGCTGAAGCTCGAGGTCCTCACCTCCACGCTCGAGCTCAAGGCTGCGTACAGGGAGCGCAGGAAGCCCTCCCCGCCATCCTCGTAGTGCTCCCAGGGGTTCTCGCCGTCGAGGATGATGGAGACGAAGGGGTTGAAGTCATAGGCCTTCGAGGCCCTGGCGATGTTCCTCAGGTGGTACATGAGGTTGTCTGAGGCCTGGTGCGGCGGGTTCTTCGAGTAGACGAAGCCGATGTTGTCGGACAGCGGCCTGTCCCGAAAGAACATGGAGACGGCCGAGCCGCCGTACTCCACCCGGTAGGGCCGGTAGAGCTTCGCCCCGGTCCTCGACTGGCGCAGGCTGGCAAAGAGGATGTCCTCGTCCGAGGCGATCCACTCGATGCCGTGTTTCTCGAGGAGCTCGACCATCTCCGGGCACACCGAGCCCTCGGAGGGCCACATGCCCCTGGGCGGGCTTCCGAAGAGATCCCTGTGAAAGGAGACCGCACGCGCGATCTGGCAATCGAGGTCCTCCGGGTGGGAGAAGGCCTCGGCGGGCAGGGGGGTGTCCATGGACCTCAGGGCATAGCCCACGTTCATGACCAGCGGGCTGATGGGGTGGTAGAAGGGCGAGGTGGTGAGCTCGACCCTGCCTTCGTCGCTCGCCTTCCTGTACAGGGGGATGATCCTCCTCATGACCTCGATATGAAAATCGAGGAGAAAGGCCTTGTCGGCCTCGGTGTAGGACCTCCCCTTCCTGATGAGCTCCTGCACGCCTTTGTCCTTGCGCCCCATGAACCCTATCCAGGTGAGGTTGAAGAGCACCTGGAGGTCGAGGATGTCCTGGTCTGAGAAGGCCCTTGCCGCCCGGTCGAGGTCCCCTGACCGGCGGAGCTGCCCCCGCTTGTCCAGGAGGTTCTGGTAGCGGGGAAAGGGGGCGATGAGCGTGTGATGGTTGCCCATGAAGAACCGGGAGACGATCTCCTTCTTTTCCTCGAAGCTCAGGTCGGACGGCCTCTTCTGGGAGAGGATGAAGTCCGTGTCACGCAGGCCGCGCTCCGTGTAGTCGAGGATCTGGGTGAGGAGCACGGGCACGAGGTTGAAGGTGGCTGTTATCTCGGGGAATTCCTCCAGGAGGGCGATCATGTCGTAGTAGCCGCGGACCGAATGCATCCGCACCCAGGGGAGCAGGTACGAATCGGTGAGTGGGTTTTTATAGAACGGCTGATGCAGATGCCACAGGAAGCCCACGGCTATGTGTTTCATATGTCCTGCTCCAAAAACGTGCCCCTGGCGGTGTCGAGCTTAAGGAGAGAAGTAACGGAACGACCCCTGAAAATCAATAGGGGAGATGGAAGTGCGGCCGGCTGCGCGGGCGGCCTTACAGAACCTTTGCGCTAGAACTGTTTTCCCCCCAGCGAAAAATAGAGCGCGCTCTGCCCGCACTCGGCATATCCGAACCCGAGGTAGATGGGGCCGATGTTCGAGTCTATGCCGATAAAGACGCTTCCGGCATGGATCAGGTCGCCCGTGCTCACGTCAGACCTGTCGAACCAGACGTTCCCCGCCTCGAAGGAGGCCCCTGCGTACAGGTTCCCCCCGACCAGAGGAGAGAGCTTCCTGACCCTGGCCAGATAGATCACCTCGCCCAGGGCCAGGTGGTTCCCGAAGACCTGATCCGCATTCAGCCCCGACAGGTTGAAGAGGCCGCCCAGGAAGAACCCCCTGGCGAGGAAGCCCGTGCTGTCGAAGTTCGTGGCCCATCTCCCCCGGAAGATGACGGTGTGGGGATCGCGGGAAACGGGCTTCATCACGGTGGCGTCGATTGACTCGTGGTTCTCATCATCCCCGAGCTTTTCCCGTCCGTACAGGTATCCGGCCTTGAAGATGCCGCCCTGGGTGGGGAAAAACGGGTTGTCCAGCCTGTCGAGCTTCAGTGCCAGCCTGTAGGCCCCGTTGTCCGCTTCCTGGTCGGGCAGGCCGGAAATGCCCGTATCCAGCGAGGACCTGGTCTTTCCCTTCAGGTATCCGAACCTGAGCTCCCCGTATTCTCCCATCTGCAGCCCGAGGTCCACCCCGGCGTTTCTGCTCCGGATCCGGTACTCTGCAACGGCATGGTCGTCCGAATGGTCCTGGTAGAGCTCCACGGGGTAGTTCTCATACTCGAAGCCGGGTGCGATGAACAGGTGCCAGATGAAGGGATTGAGCGGCTGGTAGATCTCGGTGAACAGACGGCTGCGCTGCCCCAGCCAGAGCTCGTTCTTCCACTCGGCGCCCAGGCGGTTCAGGCGGGTGGCCGTGTGCCTGAGCATGACGCGGAAGCTGTTGTCCTTCCGGGCCGTCCCCACCAGCTCCAGCCCCAGGTCCACGGTGTTTTTCGACTTTTCCTTGGGTTTTGTCCTGATGAGCAGGCCCTGCTTCCCGTCCTCCTCGACGATGCTGAAGTCGATGTCCTCGAAGTCGCCCCGCTTGTAGAGCTCGAAGATGTTGTAGGCCATGACGTCCTTTTTCAGGATCCTGTCCGCCCCTTTGGTGACCATGGCCAGGAGGAAGGTCGAGCCGGGGATGGACTTCTGCTCGAACCGCACGAAATCGATGCTCCCCGGCTGACGCGCCTTCCCGAGCTGCTCCGCGCGGAAGGCCCGGTACTCCTCCGCACTCACCTCGTATCGGCTCAGGTCCCTACCGGCCTCGGAAGCGGTCCTCTGCCCGATCCCGATGGCCTCGCCCATCCGATCGAAGCTCCCGGTGGTTATGGTGCCCAGCTCGGGGGTCAGCAACGTGTCACCGGGGCCGAGGACCTTCAGCTGCGCCTCGACGTTTTTATTGGTGAGGATGTTGGTGATCTGGTCGATGACCCCGAGGAAGTCGTTCAGGCTGTCGCGGGTGCTTAAGGGGGTGCCGATGTTCACCGCGATCACGATGTCCGCGCCCATCCCTTTGGCCACGTCGATGGCCAGGTTGTTCGCGACCCCGCCGTCCACGAGCAGGCGTCCGTCGATCTCCACCGGCGCGAAGACCCCGGGGATGGCCATGCTTGCCCGCAGGGCCTTTGCCAGATCCCCCCGGGAGAGCACGACCGCGTTGCCGGTCTCGATGTCGCTGGCAATGGACCGGAACGGGATGGGGAAGTCGTCGAAATTTTCAGGCGCGTTCAGGGTCAGCGATCGGAGCATGAGATCCAGCCTCTTGCCGCTGACGAGCCCCTGGGGGATCTCGATGTATCTCTCGAGATCGAGGTTCAGGCCGGTGATGTAGCCTGGCCAGTCGGGCTTGTCCCGGTAGTTTATGCTCCGGCGCGGGATCCTGTCGGTGAAGAGCCCGTCCCAGTCCGTCTCGACAGCGATCCCCTCGAGCTCGGACACGGTCATCCCCGAGGAATAAAGTCCGCCCACGATGGACCCCATGCTGGTCCCCACGATGCAGGAGACGGGGATGTGCCGCTCCTCCAGGACCTTGAGGATCCCAACGTGGGCAGCACCCCGGGCCCCGCCGCCGCTGAGGACGAGTCCGATCTTCGGGTGCGCGCCGGGCTCGCCGGCATGGAGGGGCGTCGCGAACGTCATGACCGCCGCCAGAGTCGCAAGAAGGATGATCGTTCCCACCGAGCTGCGCACGCTGCTTCTCCTGGAGGCGGGCAGGTCGATCCGGCCTGCACCCTCTCCCCGTGAAGGATCCCTGTTCACGCCGCCCGTCTCATCCCGGGGGCACCCTTTCCCTTTAGAAACAGAAACCATGAATTACTCGGCCAGTCAACCCGGAGGTCTGCCAGGCAGGACGGTCAGGGATGCGGAAGAAGAGTGAGGTTGTAAGGCTGGATGACAGGCGGAGAGAAAGGACTTAATAACCAATGTTCTCTGCAACCACTTTACAACCAAATTTCGAGGGTACAAAATTGAAAAAGCTGAATGATTTCAAGAGAGGGCTGGTAGCGGAGGAGGGATTTGAACCCCCGACACTGCGGATATGAGCCGCATGCTCTGACCACCTGAGCTACTCCGCCACGAGGATTTTCTTGTACTGAAGTATGGTTCTTTTGTCAATGGTTTTAAAAACCTTGGGAAAGAGCGCGGATCCTTGATCTGGAGCAGGATTCCGGGGTGGTCTGACCCATGGCGGCAAAGACCCTGGCAGGGAATTTCTGCCTCAGCCCAGGAGGTCTCTCGAAGCGGGGAGCCCGCCCATGGAGCAGGCGCTGCGCACGCCCCTGAGCAGAGCGTCCCGGGAGGCCCGGGCAGCGAGCACGCCCAGGTGGAGGGGGTGAGCCTCGCGGTCGCCCACGGAGAAGCAGAACACCATGTCGCCGTCCAGCGGGGTGTTGTAAGGAAGGATGTGCCGGGCCAGGCCGTTGCCGCCCATGCGGGCCACCTGCATGGCGGTCACCTTGTCCATGCGGGCGTCGGTCACCAGGACGCACAGGGTGGTGTTGCCGGGGGCCCCCATCCTCGTGCGCACCTCGCCTTTGCGGATAGCCTCGAAGGAGTCGAGAAAGCCGTCGCCTTCCCGGGCACCTGCGATGATCCTGCCGTTTTCGTCGAGCACGTCGCCGAACGGGTTCGCCACAACGATGGCCCCCATGCGCACGCCTTCGCTGCCCGTGAGCACGCTCGAGCCGAGCCCCGCCTTGGTGGCGCTCAGGACGCCACGGATCTTCCCCGCGGTGGCGCCCGTACCCGCGCCCACGCACCCTTGCTCCACGGGTGCGGACGAGGCCCTCAGGCACGCCTCGTAGGCCATGGAGGCATCGGGCCTTGCATCAGCGCTCATGAAGGACAGGTCGAAGATCACGGCCGTGGGCACCGTGGGCAGCTTCGCCACCACGAAATCGAAGCCCCTGCCCCGCTCCTCGAGGAAGCGGGCCACACCCGTACCCGCGTCGAGCCCGAAGGCGGACCCGCCCGCGAGGCAGACGGCATGGACCGCCATGCCGGGGTGCAGCATGTCCAGGGAATCGACCTGCCTGCTCGACGTTGCGGGTCCGGGGATGTCCACCGCCCCCACGGCCGGCCGGTCGAACAGGATGACCGTGACGCCCGTGCCCCCCAGGGTATCGGAGGCATGGCCTACGGTGACCCCCTCGATGGCGGTCAGGGTGTCATTCATGGGGTTTGACGTCCTTGACCACGCCGTTGAACTCGGCGAGGATCTCCTTGACCACCGGGGACTTCATGGCCTGGGCGCGGATCTCGGAAGGCTTGGGCTTTCTCGCCTCAGGGCCGTCAGGGGCCTCGATGCGGATGTCGATCTCCCGCTGGAGAAAGGCCGCCGCCTTCTTCCCGATCTCGGGGAGGGCCTTTCTGATCTGCTCGGCGATGAAGGGGCTGTCGTACCTCAGCACCACCACGCCCTCCCCGTCGCTCGCGCTCGTCGCGCTCGACACCATGGCGTACAGGGGCTGGTCGTGGTCCTTCAGGAAGGAGACGAACCCGTCCCAGGAATGGGGCAGGGTCGAGATGGGCTTCTTGAACCTGTCACCGGAGAGGGCGGTTACGGTCTGCCTCAGGGGCAGCGAGCCCGGTTTGCCCGTGACCATCTTGATCACCTGCTTGAGGTCCACGAGGCTCGGGGCGGACATGATCCGCAGCAGAACCGTCTCCAGGGTGATCTTCGGGAGGCTCGAGAACTTGAGGCTTTCCTCGGCGGCGATGAGCACGCTCACGATCCGGTGCAGCTCCTCGAAGGGAACCTCCCTGACGAGCCCCTCCAGGAAGGCCTTCTCTTCCCGGGGCAGGGGCAGGTTCACATAGCCGGCCTTGAGCACCATCATGTTCCTGAAGCTCTCCAGCAGGGCGCGGTACACCTGGGTCAGGTCCTGGCCGTACTGGTACGCCCTGTCGATGACGCCGAGCATGGTGACGGCGTCCCGGGCGACGAGGGAGGTCAGGAGATCGTGCATGGTGGACCTGCCCACCAGACCCAGCATGCTCTCCACGACCTCCACGGTGATGAGCCCGGAGGTGCAGGCGGTGAGGTGCTCGAGCATGCCCTGGGCGTCCCGCATGCTGCCGTCCGCCTGGACCGCGATGACCATGAGCGCGTCGTCGCTGGCGTTGATGCCCTCCCGCTGGCCGATGGCCTTGAGGTGGGCGATGATCTCGTCCACCGGGATGCGGCGGAAGTCGTACCGCTGACACCGGGAGAGCACGGTCACCGGGACCTTGGCCAGCTCGGTGGTGGCCATGATGAAGATCACGTGGTCGGGCGGCTCTTCGAGGGTCTTCAGGAGCGCATTGAACGCGCTGCGGGAGAGCATGTGGACCTCGTCGATGATGAAGGTCTTGAACCTGGCTGTGGACGGCGCGTACCGGGAGTTCTCGATGAGGTCGCGGATGTTGTCCACCCCGGTGTGGGACGCGGCGTCGATCTCGAACACGTCCACCGCCCGGGAGGCCCTGATGTCCTCGCAGACCGTGCAGGCGTTGCACGGCGTGCTCGTCATGCCCGTCTGGCAGTTGATGGCCTTGGCCAGGATCCTGGCCACCGAGGTCTTGCCCACCCCCCTGGGACCGGAGAAGATGAAGGCGTGGGGGAGCCGGTTCATGTCGATGGCGTTCTTGATGATCTCCGTGACGTGGCCCTGGCCCACCACGTCCTCGAATCTCTGGGGCCTGAATTTGCGAGCGATCACCTGATACATGGCGCAATCCTAGTATTCATGGAGAGATTATTCAAGAAAAAAGGCCGCACAAGGGGCCGTGCCTTACATACACATACAGCGTACCGCGTACCGCTGCTCCCTTCCGGGCCTGACGGGGTTAGCAGCGCTGTATTGCATGAGACACGGCCCCTTGTGCGACCATTATCTTTGGCGGAGAGTGAGGGATTCGAACCCTCGGTACCGCTTTTGGCGGTACACGCGATTTCCAATCGCGCTCCTTCGACCACTCGGACAACTCTCCAGGTGCAGGCAACTGTGTTTTTTTATGAATCGTGATAGGGCCTTGGTATTCCTTCCATCCCTGCTTTCAAAGAGCGCTCAACAGAAGTAACATAAAGAATATCCGTTGTAAACCTCAAAGCTCTTCCCCTAAAAGCGCCGGGGCCCCCGCAGAGGCCCGTTCCCGCAGGGATTGCAAACCAGTGCTTGACACAGAGCGCAAAAAAATAAGAAAACCACCGTATATAAGGTGTGATTCCATGAAAAAGGCGGTTCTCACCCTCCTGGTCCTCTTCCTCTGGGCCCTGCCCGGCAGGTCCGAGGAGTACGCCATCATCAAGGACACGCTCTTCGGCGCCCAGAAGATCGAGTTCTACTCCTCCAAGGAAAAGGCGCTCAAGCACTACACCGGTGAAGGCAAGATCTACCGGATCGTCAGGACCGAGGTCCCGGTGAAGAAGATCGAGACCAGGAAAAAGGTCGAAGTGACGGAGAACATCTGGATCATCGACGAGGGCAAGGGCAACGAGGCCAAGGGCAAGAAGACAAAGTAGCCCATCACCTGAGCCACACGAGGCATCGCGGACCTTGAGCCGGCCCACGCATCCCATGAAATTCTCCGATTCGTGGCGCAGCTGCTCTGCCGCAGAGCAGATCTCCCCGGCGGTCGCGGCGTTCCCCTGGGCAACCGCATCGATCTGCCCGATGGAGCTCTTGATCTCCCCCATCCCGGCTGACTGCCCGGCCGAGGTCTGGGCAATCTCCTTCATGAGCGAGGAGACGCCCTTCATCCGGCATCATAAGGGCATGGGCGGGGTGAAACCCGAGAGCGTGTCCGCTGGAAAGTTCCTGGGAAAATACTGGAACAAGGCCGCCAAGGACGTGGGGTTTGAGAGAGTATCGCTCTACCCGGGGATCCGGCATACCACGGTCACGAGACAGCAAAGCTCCTGGGGCCGGAGAAGTCGAAGCAAGCCTCCGGCCATAGGACGAACAAGGCGTTTGACAGGCACAATCAGGAGATCAGCGATGGGGCCTTCCAGATCGTATACAGATCAGGAAGAAGATGGTGGGCGAGCTGATACCATTGAAGGGCAAAGAGGGTGAGACTGGATAATCAATGTTCGGGGAACCACGGAGGGACCACCGAATGGTGTATGGCGTAACTTATATCAATAGTAGAAATTATGGCGGAGAGGGTGGGATTCGAACCCACGGTCCCCGGTTAGGGGGACAGCCGATTTCGAGTCGGCCCCGTTATGACCACTTCGGTACCTCTCCGTTACGCCGTTCCTGGAAGAAGCTTTTTAAAAGAGCGCTGGCGCGCTGCTCCATGGTCCCGGCACACACCACGGGTTTATGATTAATATCTAATTCAAAAAATTTCAACAGGGATTCTACAGCCCCATACCTTGGATCCCTGGCTCCGTAGACGAGCCTGCCGATGCGCGCTTGAACGATGGCACCCGCGCACATGGCACAGGGCTCCAGCGTCACGCACAGTACCGAGCCGGGGAGGCGGTAGTTGCCGACACTCTTCGCAGCGTTACGGATCGCCATGATCTCGGCGTGCGCGGTGGGATCGTGATCCGCAATCACCCTATTGTGCCCGCGATACAGCCTGCCGTCCACGAGAAGCACGGCCCCTACTGGCACCTCGCCCTCATTCGCCGCGGCACGGGCCTCATCGAGAGCGATCTCCATCAGGGCGCAGTCGTCGTATCCTGCCTCAGTCATCATTCATGTTCATCTACACCGGAGCTCTCCGGGAAATAAAGCACGATCGTCCCGAACTCCCAGGAAGGCTCTTTGCCGGATGCATCCAATGCTTTCTTCATGTCTGCTCCGCCCTCCTCCTCCACGTCCACGGCAAAGATGCGACCGGGATTCTCCACGCCCCGTGCATTCTTGAAGGGAATGCATATGCCCTGCGCATAGAAAGCAAGCCGATCGCGGTTCGTTACTATTTCCATGCCAGGGCCGAAGTGTTCAAGTATATACAACCCCGCGTCCCTGCGCGCAAGCTTGGTCGGGTCCGGGTCCTCCAAGGCCTTGTCCACCCAGAAGCCCACGGCCGAGATTACTGCTAGGAAGCCGAAGACCGCTGCAGCCTTGTGGCCCGATCTGAGCATCCTCAGGGTGGTATATGCAGCCAGCGGATAGATCCAGGCCATGAGCGCGAGCAGGTACCTTCCCGACGTGAAGCCCCAGCCTGTGAGAACCGCCAGGAACATCCCCATTGCAAGGCACAGGTGTACATAATAGACATGCTTTTCCCAGAAGATCCCGAGGCCGAGACACCCCATGAGAATGACCAGGGGGTTCCCGGTGGCGAAAAATTCCACTACCGCTCTCCATGCTCCCAGGAGGACTCCAGAGAGGGTGTGGTCCTGGTTGAATATGAGCCCGAGATCGTAGCTCTTCCGGAACAACGGCCAGTCCGGGTTGAAGTACCAGAGCACGATGAAAGCGGCTGCGGGTATTGCCATCAGGGCCGTGCGAACCAGCCGTCGGTCTTTCCGGTGAAATGCCCAGAGGAGCAGCCAAGCGCCTATGAAAAAAAACACCGTGCTCCGGATGAAGATCCCCAAAAAAAATATCAGCGCCCCGGCGAGGAAAAACAACCAGGCTCGCCCGCGGTTATCGATCCCCCTGAGGACGAAGTAGTTGCCCCAGAGAACGCAGCATACCAGCAGGGACTCCTTCAGGCAGTCTACTGAATCCACGGCGAGTTCACGGTTTGCGGCCAGGAACACCACGGCGAGGAACCCTACCCACCTGTCTTGAAAGATGAGCTCACCGAGCCGGAACATACCCAGACAGGCCAGCATGGACGCCGCTACAGAGACGAGCCGGCCGGACAGCTCGGGCTCGAGACCGGTGATCCACGAGACTCCTGCAATCAACAGGGGAAACAGCGGCTGCGGCCTGGTAAACCCCTCGATAAACCTCCCCTGGAGAAAGTGCATGGCAGTCGGAATGTACTGGAACGCCCCGTCCCTGGCAATGATGTCGTAATTCAGCCATATCGGTACGAGCGAGAGGCCGGCGGCAATGGTGACCAGCCAGGCCGTTGCACCCGGAGATACGTGGCGCTCCTCCCCTTTTTCTGAAACCGGCTCGGAAGCAAGTCCAAGTTTTTCACACATTGTCGGGTTCAATATGCTCCATTCCTCCTGAATACCGCACCGACGGTCCGCAGAAGGATCTCGATATCCAGCCACAGGGACCAGTTCTTCGCATAATACTCGTCTAAAAGCACCCTCTCGGAGTAGTCGATGTCGTTCCTCCCGGATACCTGCCACAGCCCGGTGATGCCCGGCGTGACCCGAAACAGGTACCTGGCCTTGTCGCCATAGCGCTCAACCTCTTCGGGAACGATGGGCCTGGGGCCGATGAAGCTCATCTCCCCCTTGAGCACGTTCCATATCTGGGGCAACTCGTCCAGGCTCGTCTTCCTCAGGAATTTCCCCACCCGAGTGACCCTGGGGTCGCTCTTGAGCTTGAAATCCCTGTCCCACTGCCTTCTCGCCTGAGGATCGTTCTCGAGCAGGGCGGCGAGCCGTTCCTGGGCGTCTGGAACCATGGTCCTGAACTTATAGCAGGTAAACCTCGAACCGTCCCTTCCGACCCGGGTATGACCGAACAGCACGGGCCCGGGAGAATCCAGCTTGACGAGCAATGCCGTCAGCACGAGGACGGGGGAGAGCACAACCAGCGAAACTGCCGAAAGCAAGAGGTCGAACCCCCGCTTGAGCAGCCGGTTCTCGCTGCGGTAAAGCCGGTACTGCATCTCCAGGAGAAGCATGCCGTCGAGATCGTGGGTTTTCACTCCCGCAGAGGCCAGTCCGTAGAGGTCGGCCATCACCTTGACCACCGGGGCGAAGCGCGTAGCGCTCTCTACCACCGATACCAGCTCCTCCCTGGAGCGCTGCGGCATGGTCACGATGGCCTCGTCCACCCGCAGGTTCAGTGAATTCATGTGCGAGATCCGCCCGAGATGGCTCAGCCCTTCGGGAGCATCCTCTCCGTCTGGGAGCACCGCCCCGGCGGGGATGTAGCCCCAGTCCGGGTGCTTTCCGAGGTTGCACAATACCTGGCTCACAGCCTGCTGCGTGCCGATGAGCACCACGGTCTTCTTCCACAGGCCTGCCCTGCCGAGAAAATACCGCGTTATCCTGCGCATGGCGGGCAGCGTCACCAGGGAGATCATCAGTGCCATGACCACGACCGTGCGGGAAAAATTCACCGAGGTCTTGGCGACAAAAGTCATCACGACCACGGCAATGAACGAGACAGAGGTATACTTGGTGACCGCTTTCGTCTCTTCCCAGAAGCTCATCCCGATGGATGGATAGAGCCCCCCGTAGGCAAAGAGCAGGATCACGAAGAGAAAGAGCGGCCACATGCCCCAGTACACCCACACAGAGTGCTGCATCGGAGGGAATACCGGGATAATCTCGGCAAACACCCATGCACGGAAAAAATACCCGAGCGCAAAGCTCATGGTCAGGGCAAGAACATCCGAGCAGCACAGCGTGAGCGAGCATGCTGCATGCCTGAAAAAATCGCGCCCCCGCTTTATCATGTCCCGGATTCCATGCCCTTTCTCGCCTCCCGCGCACCACTTCGCCCGGCGAACAGGCCCTCGATGGCGCGTGTCATCTCGTCCTTGAACCTCTCGCGCCTCCAGTGAGAAGCATGCCTGCGGACAGCCTGGGGATCGTACCGCCCGAGGTTCTTCTCGAACTGCTCGACCGCTGTCTGAAGCGCCTCGACAGTCTGTTCATGGAAAAAGAGCCCTGTAGGCTTTTCGCACTCGAGGCCCCGCACCGTCTCGAGGGCGCCTCCCCTGGCATAGGCGATGACCGGCCTCCCGGAAGCCATGGCCTCCAGCGGGGTGATGCCGAAGTCCTCCTCGCCGGGGAACACGAAGGCCCTGCACCGGGAGTACAGGCCTGCCAAGGCTTTGTCATCGGCCCAGCCCACAAACTCGATCGTGGGGCCGGCCATGCCCTTGAGCTCGGCTTCCTGCGGGCCGGTGCCTACGATCTTCAGCCGCCGGCCCAGCCGGTTGAATGCCCGGATGGCAAGGTCGATCCTCTTGTAGGGCACCAGGGCTGAAACGATCAGGTAGTAGTCTTCAACCTCCCCGGATATCCCGAATCGCTCGATGTCCACCGGCGGATGTATCACCGAGGCTTCCCTGCGGTAGTACTTGCCGATCCTCCTGGCAACGTGGCGGGAGTTGGCGATGAAGTGATCGACCCGCGCCGAGGAGACGGCGTCCCATGTCCTCAGGAGGGATGCAAAGAACGGGACCACGCGGCCGACAAGGGGGTTCACTCTTCCCGGGCCGAAGTAATCGTCATACATGTCCCAGACATACCTCATGGGCGAGTGCACATAGGAGAGGTGTACGGCATCGGGCCCCGGGATGATGCCCTTGGCCACGCAGTGGCTGGAGCTCAGGACGAGGTCGTAATCTTTCAGGATGAACCTCTCGATCGCGATGGGAAACAGGGGGAGCAGGTACCGGTAATAACGATCCCTGCAGGGAATGGCGTCTATGAACGAGGTGCGGATCCTCATTCCCTCGATTGTCTCCGAGCACTTCCCCCTGTCGTGGAAGAGCGTATAGAGATCGGCCTGCGGGAAAAGCTCGCAGAAGCACTCAAGGCACTTCTCACCTCCCCGCATGCCGTTCAGCCAGTCATGAATCAAAGCAACTTTCATCAGGGCTCCTGGAAGGGCATAACGTCTCTATGATGTATAGTGCGTATATATTGCACTACCTCAATAGCATAAGCCCAGTCAATCATTCAGAAAATTCCTGTCCGCTGCCGAGAGCTCCTCGAACAGCTCCAAGTGAGACCTTTGCGTAATCCGGCAAGAAGTGTTTATCTGGGGTTGATTGGTATTTTTTCATCAAAATATCAAGTAAGGGGGCTCATTTTTCTGCCAGAATCATCTCCAGCTCCTTGTATCCGGCGGTATTCCCATGCCCCGGACACACCAGTCCCTAGATCGCCATCGCAGGTGACGCTTTCCTCATCCCCGAAAGGT
>DAOPXM010000002.1:0-180950 GCA_035352355.1 Deltaproteobacteria bacterium
GCCGGGTCTACCGGTGCGACTCCGACGTGAGCCACACCCCCATGTTCCACCAGATAGAAGGCCTCTGGGTGGAGGAGGGCATCACCTTCGCGCATCTGAAGGGCGTGCTCTACGAGTTCATCCACCGGCTCTTCGGCAAGGACGTGGTGCTCCGCTTCCGGCCCTCGTTCTTCTCCTTCACCGAACCCTCCGCCGAGGTGGACATCAGCTGCATCATGTGCAAGGGCAAGGGCTGCCGGGTGTGCAAGGGCTCGGGGTGGATGGAGATCCTGGGCTGCGGCATGGTCGACCCGGAGGTCTACACGTACGTGAACATCGATCCGGAAAAGGTCACCGGGTTCGCCTTCGGCCTCGGCATCGAGCGCATCGCCATGCTGAAGTACGGCGTGGGCGACATCCGCATGTACTTCGAAAACGACCTCCGGTTCCTCGGACAGTTTGCCTGATAAAGGGACGCCATGAAGCTGGGCTACAAGTGGATCAGGGAATACGTGAACATCGACCGCACAGCGGCCGATGTTGCTCAGGCGCTCACCATGAGCGGCACCGAGGTGGAGGAGATTATTCATGAGGCCATCCCCCGCTCGGTCATCGCCGCCAGGATAGTCGAAGTCAAACCTCACCCCGACGCGGACAAGCTGAAGATCTGCATGACCGACACCGGCACGGAGACCCTCCAGGTGGTGTGCGGCGCACCCAACTGCCGGCCGGGCATGATCTCCGCGTTCGCGCCCATCGGCACCGACCTGGGCCAGGGCATGATGGTGAAGAAGGCCAAGATCCGGGGCGTCGAGTCCTTCGGCGTGCTCGTGTCCGAGCGTGAGCTGGGGCTCACCGACGACCATACCGGCATCATGGAGATCGAGTCCGACCTCAAACCCGGCGATGTCCTCATCGACGCGCTGGACCTCGAGGACTGGGTCTTCGGCATCAACATCACGCCCAACCGGGGCGACGAGCTCTCGGTCATCGGCATCGCCCGCGAGCTCTCGGCCATCTTCGGCGCTGAGCTCAGGCTGCCCGGGAGCGTCATCCGGGAATCCGACAAGCCCGTGGAGGACGTGCTCAGCGTGGAGATCCTCGCGAAGGACGCCTGCCCGCGGTACGCGGCCCGGGTCATCGAGGACGTGAACATCAGGAAGAGCCCCTTCACCATGCGCAGGCGGCTGTTCCAGGCGGGCGTGCGGGCCATCAACAACATCGTGGACATCACCAACTACGTCATGCTCGAGTACGGCCAGCCCCTGCACGCCTTCGACTACACCTTCCTCGCGGGAAGCGGCATCGTGGTGAGGAAGGCAACGGCAGGCGAGAAGTTCACCACCCTGGACTCGGTCGAGAGGACCTTGAGGGACGTGGATCTCCTCATCTGCGACAGGGAAAAGCCCGTTGCCCTGGCAGGCGTCATGGGCGGCGAGAACTCGGAAGTGCTCGACACCACGAAGACCATCGCGCTCGAGAGCGCGTTCTTCGATCCCATCGGCATCCGCAGGACCTCCAAGGGCCTAGGCCTTGCCACCGAGGCGTCCTACCGTTTCGAGCGGGGCATCGACCCTGCGGTCCAGGCCGACGCGGCCACCCGCGCCGCCTACCTCATGCAGGAGCTCGCCGATGCCCGGGTCCTGAAGGGCGTCATCGACGCCAACTACTACGGCTACGCCGCCGAGCCCATTACCCTGAGGAGGAGCTACATCGAAAGGGTCCTCGGGATAAGCGATTTTACGGACGAGGACGTCTCCGGCATCCTGAGCAGGCTCGGGTTCACCCTCAGGAAGATCGACGCCGGCTGGGAGGTCACAAGGCCTGCGCTCCGGCACGACGTGACCCGGGAGATCGACCTCGTGGAGGAGTTCATCAGGGTCTACGGCATGGACAAGATCGAGCCCGAGCTCCCCACGTTCAAGCCCATGGCCGCCCCTTCGGAGGGGGTGAGCTTCAACGAGCTGAGGACCAGACTGTCGGCCATGGGGTACCAGGAGGTGGTGAACTATTCGTTCATCTCTCCCCGGTTCAGGCAGTTCTTCGGCGAGGACGCCCTCGAGCTCATGAACCCCATCTCGGACGAGATGAAGGTCATGCGCACCTCCATCATCCCCGGGCTCGCCACCACCATTGCCAGGAACAAGAACCTCCAGAGACGGGACATCAGCATCTTCGAGGTGGGCATCTGCTTCTACCCGAAGGGCAAGGGGGAGTTGCCGGACGAGCGGCAGAGGCTGGGCGTCGCCATCTCCGGGCAGCGGCAGGACACCCACTGGTCCCTCCGTGCCCAGGAGGTCGATTTCTACGACATCAAGGGCCTCGTTGAGGCGCTCCTGCCGGGCATCACCCTGAAGCCCTCGGCGCACGCCTTCTACAAGCCCGGCCACCAGGCGGACGTCCTGCTCGATTCCGAGGTCGTCGGCCACCTGGGTGCGCTGAGCAGCGACATCCTGGCCATGCTCGACATCGCGGACGACGTATACGCGGCCGAGCTCGATGCGTACGCCCTGCTGGGCAGGAAGTGGAAGGGCATCACCGAGATCCCCAAATTCCCCATGACCTGGCGGGACCTCTCCCTGGTTGCTGACGAAGGGGTGGTTTACGCGGAGATCACGAGGGTCATCGGCAGCCTCGGCATCAGGGAGCTGCGCTCCGTGGTGCCCGTGGACCTCTACACCGGGGAAAAGCTTCCCCAGGGCAAGAAGGGCGTCACCATCAGGCTCACGTACCAGTCCGACACCAGGACGCTGGAAGACTCCACCATACACAAATGGCAGGACCGCATCGTTCAGTCACTCGAAAAAGAGCTCGGTATTACGCTCAGGCAGTGACCGCTCTGGCCGTCCTCCTGCTGGCCGTCCTGCCTGCAGCACCCCTGCGGGCCGACTACCTCGTCACCGGCATCGACGGCAGGACCTTCAGAGCCGATTCCTACTGGGTCCAGGGAGGGAAGATGCACTTCCCCGAGGGGCAACCGCCCGTGAACGTCTACGACGTCAGGTCCGTCACGCCCGAAAACCTCTCCCCGGAAAAGGAGAGGGCGCGTGAAGCCGCCATGGACGCCTTCTTCAGGCAGGTCTCCGAGCTCGAGGAGACCGAAAAGGCCCTTGCCGCGGGCCAGGCCGAAACCCTGAAAAAGATATCCGTGTACCCGGTGGGGAAGAGGGAGGCCATCGACCCTGAGGCGAAGCAGGGCCTCGAAGACGTCCTCGAGGTGGAGGAGGAAAAGGCCGCCGGGCTCATGAGCGCGTGGAGGGAGATGAAGCTCCCGGATTTCGGCCTGCTCAGGGCGCGGGACGTCAAGACGCTCCAGCTCCTCTCCCTCGAGTCCTCCATATCCCAGGCCTACAGGTATGTCCGGACGGGCGACCCCTCCTATTACGAGTACGCGGAGGCGCACCTGATCCAGTACATAGCCTTCATGGACACCTTCACCGAAGCCCTCGGGAAGGCCCCTGCCCGGAAATAGCCCCCTGGCGTTCCCGCCGGGAAATGTGCTATAATTACCTCATGAAATGCCCGAAGTGCAGAGGCGCCCTCATGACCATCGAGTTCGACCGCGTCGAGATCGACTGCTGCGACCACTGCGGGGGCATATGGCTGGACTCGGGCGAGCTCGAGGCGCTCCGCGACCGGGAAGGACGGAGCGATTCCCTGCTCGTCACCATGAGGCCGGGCGGGGGTAAGGAGTCGAGGCGCAGGTGCCCCATCTGCCTGAAGCGCATGGACAAGGTCTTCATCGGGAACGCCGAGCCCGTGCTCCTCGATCAGTGCCCTGACCACGGCCTCTGGTTCGACCGGGGCGAGCTTACGAAGGTCCTCTCGGAAGGCTGCGCGGACAGCCACCGGGGGGCAGGTACGAGCGGGCTGCTGACGCTCCTCGACGAAATCTTTGCCTCGGACAGGCATTACACACCGTAAGGAGGGTTCTTTCATGACCACAGGCACCATGTTTCTCCTGGCGCTGATGCTGCTCATCGTCGCCCTTATCCTCTACTGCGTAGCCGTCTACAATTCGCTCGTGTCGCTCAGGAACGCCATCAGGAACGCGTGGTCCCAGATCGACGTGCAGCTCAAGAGGCGCCACGACCTCATCCCCAACCTGGTGGAGACCACCAAGGGGTATGCGGCCCACGAGAAGGGGACCTTCGACGCCGTGACCCAGGCCCGGGCAAAGGCGGCCGGAGCGCGGTCCCTGCCCGAGATCTCGAAGGCCGAGAGCGAGCTCACCGGGGTCCTGTCCCGCTTCATGGCCGTGATGGAGAACTACCCGGAGCTCAAGGCCAACCAGAACTTCCTGGCCCTCCAGGAGGAGCTCTCCTCCACGGAGAACCGCATCGCCTTCGCGCGCCAGGCCTACAACGACCAGGTGCTCTTCCTCAACAACAAGGTGCAGATGTTCCCCTCGAACGTCATCGCGGGCATGTTCGCCTTCAGGACCGAGGGGTATTTCGAACTGGAGGACAAGGCCGAGCGCGATCCGGTGAAGGTCAGCTTCGGCTAGAAAGACATGTTCTGGTCCATCATCGAGGCCAACAGGAAAAAGACGGTCCTGCTCGTCGTCCTGATGGGGCTCTTCCTCATCCTCTTCGGGGCGGCCATCGGCATGGCCGTCCTCGGGGGAGACCATTACTCCTCAGGCCTCACGGGCGCCCTGATCGCGGCCGTGATCTGGGTCGTCATGCTCCTCACGAGCCTCTACGCCTCCGACACCATCCTCCTGGAAGCCTCCCGCGCCCGGGAGGTGAGCAGGGAGACCTATCCCCAGCTCTTCAACGTGGTGGAGGAGATGGTCATCGCCGGCTCTCTCCCCGCCATGCCCAAGGTCTACGTGGTGGCCGACCCGGCGCCCAACGCCTTCGCCATGGGCAAGTCCCCGCAGAAGAGCCACCTGTGCGTGACCGCGGGCCTGCTGGCCCTGTGCAGCCGGGACGAACTGCAGGGGGTCGTGGCCCACGAGATCGGGCACATCATGAACCGGGACGTGCTCTACATGACCGTGGCCGCATCCATGCTGGGCTCGGTCCTCCTCCTCTCGGACTATTTCCTGCGCTCGCTCAGGTACTCGGCCGTCAGGTTCACCTCCAGGTCGGGGAAGGCCGGAAAGGCCGCCGGTAAGTCGGCGGGCGTCTTCCTCCTCGTAGCCGTCCTGCTGGCCGTCCTGGGGCCCGTGTTCGCCCGGATCCTCTACTTCTCCATATCCCGCAAGCGGGAGTTCCTGGCCGACGCCACGAGCGCCCGGCTCACCCGCTATCCCGAAGGCCTGGCCTCGGCCCTGGACAAGATCGGGAAATACCCGGGGAGCTTGAGCGCCGCGCCAGCGGTGACCGCGCCCTTCTGCATCGTCAACCCGGGCAGTCAGAGCCTGTCCGACTCGGTGATGTCCACCCACCCGCCGCTTTCGCAGCGCATCAAGATCCTGCGGGCCATGAGCCGGGGAGCGGGCTACCTCGACTACCTGAAGGCCTACGTCGAGGTCACGCGCAACCGCGCGGCGCTCGTCCCCCAGAGCGACCTGAAGGACGCCGGCCACGTCGACATCAGGGCGCCGCACGACGAGCCCTTCACCCAGCCGCAGGTGGAAGAGGTGAGGCGGAGGGCAGGGGAGATCATCCGGGCCATGAACGACTTCTACTTCATCACCTGCCCCTGCGGGGTCAAGCTCAAGCTGCCCCCGGAGTTCGCCGGCAGGGAGGCGACCTGCCCGAGGTGCGGGAGGAAGCATGAGGTGAAGAAGCCGGACGCGGGCACCTTCGCCGGCGTGCTGCGCTCCACCGCGGCCATGGATTCTCCTCGGCAGGCCCGCGAGCAGAAGGTGGAGATCGTGCCCGGGAAGTGGCAGAGCATCAGCTGCCAGGTCTGCGGACACCCCTACGAGATCTCCCCCCGCTTCAGCGGCAGCAGGCTCACCTGCTCGAGCTGCGGGTCTGTCATCAGGTTCTCTCCCGCCGCCTCCGAAGGCGCCCAGGGTTGAAGGGCAGCAGAGCCCGGCTGGATAATCCCTTATCGCCGGCTCATGAGTGGTCGTCCAGCACCCCGCGTTCCGTCTCTTTGAGATCGAAACGTACCCCCGGAGATCCATGGCTCGATCGAAAGCCGATAGACATGGGATTTTCCATACCCATGCGCCCTGGTGTTTCTTGCGATTTCTATTGCTGCAAAGGGAGAGTGCCGGGAGTTGTCTAGCGCCTGCGCAGGGGGAGCAGGGAGGCGATGTCCTCTGCGAGGCCGCTCATCTCGTCGTGGAAGAAGATGCCCAGTATGCCCAGGATGACCGGCACCTCGATGAGGGTGTAGAAGAGCCCCATGACGCCCGGCCTGAACCCCAGGAGGACGGCGATGCCGTAGAAGCAGAGGATGAGGATGTCCAGGAAGAGGCCGGTGAAGGCCGACGACAGGAACCGCAGCGAGCACGAGCTCAGGCTGTAGTCCAGGGGAGAGTCCTCCGGGCCGGTCTCGGATGGTTCTGGGCTGCCGGTGATATGGGCCTCGACGGGATCGGTTGCGGGTTCCAGCTCCATACCTCTCACTATCGTCAGAACGCCTGAAAAAAATTACCTCCATGTGCCGGAAGCCCCTGAGCACTCCGCCGGCCTCGAGTGGATCATCACCCTCGAGATCTTCTTCATGGTGCACGACGTCTCCCGGCATTTTTAAACCGGCTTTTTCTCCGGCTGCCTGATGAGGGCAGTGATGACCACGGAGACGCACACCATGGACGCACCCACCAGGAAGGGGGCGTAGTACGTGCCGGTGGTGTCCTTGAGCAGGCCTCCTATCCAGGGGCCCAGGAACCCGGCGAGCCCGAACGAGGTGAAGAGCAGGCCGTAGTTCGAACCTTGGGAGGTGGGGCCGTAGTACTGGAGGCAGGTGGCCGGGAACAGGGTGAACATGGCCCCGTAGTTCCACCCGATGAGCGCCGCCACCGCGGCCAGGAAGACTGCCGAGGACCCGGAGGGATAGAGCAGGGCCATGGCCCCTGCCTGGAGCACGAAGATCCCGATGAACGAAATCCTGGTGCCCACCTTGTCGGCGATGGCGCCGATGAGGAAGCGGGTGGCCGCGTTGAAGATGGCCAGGGTGCTCACCGCCGCAGCCGCCTGCATGGGATCGAGGCCCGCGTCCCGTCCGTGGCCCGCGATGTGGCCAATGACCATGAGGCCTGCGAAGCACCCGCAGAAGTAGGCCAGGTACAGGAGCCAGAACTGGGAGGTCCTGATGGTCTCGCCGAAGGTGTAGTCGCGCAGCTTCCGCGCCGGAACGCCGGCGGCCGGGGCAGGGGGGGTGTATCCGGCCGGCTTCCATCCGGAAGGGGGCACGTCGAGGCAGGCTGCCGAGACGATGCCCATGACCCCCATGGCGATGCCCACGTAGATGAACACGTAACGCCACCCCAGCTCGGGGCTGGTGATGATGGCCGTGGCCAGAGGCGCCATGATGAAGGACCCGAGGCCCAGTCCCACCACGGCGAAGCCCGTGGCGAGCGCCTTCCGGTCGGGCCACCACTTGGGGGCCGTGGCGATGGGGGGCAGGTACACGAGCCCGCCGCCGAAGCCCGCGATGAGGCCGTAGGTGAGGTAGAGCTGTGCCTTCGAATGGATGAAGCCAGAGAGGATGAACCCGGCACACAGGATGACCGACCCCGCGAGCACCACGATCCTGGGGCCGTACCGGTCGCTCAGCTTGCCCGCGACGAAGGTGGTCAGGCCGAACACCAGGGCGCAGATGGCGAAGGCCATGGCGATCTCAGCCCTCGTCCACCCGAACTCCGCGCTCAAGGGTTTGATGAACACGCTCCACGCATAGAGCAGGAGGCCGCATGTGGTGCTCCCCAGGATGCCCCCGATGAGGGGCACCCATCGGGGCATGGGGCTCCTTGTTTCCTGTTCCTGTCCGACAACGATGTTCTCCGCTTTCTGCATACTGTTCTCCCTTTCGATGATTTCAGCACATGAAACCGGCACCCGGACCGGGGTGCACGGATGAGCCCTGCCCGCTTGGCAGAGACTGCGGGTGAAGATGTCCATATACAGATGGGGCAGGGTTATCGCCCCTGCCCCATTCATTCGGTAAAACTCAGCCGGCCTTCGGGTAGCCGATGCCCTTGAGGGCTTCCTCGATCTCGCCGAGCACCGCGGGGTCCTCGATGGTGGAAGGCACCTGGAACTTCTGGCCGTCCGCGATTTTGCGCATGGTGGCCCTGAGGATCTTGCCGCTCCTGGTCTTGGGCAGGCGCCTGACCACCGAGATGTCCTTGAGGCAGGCCAGTGCACCGATCTCGGCGCGCACCATGCCCACGACCTCTTTCTGGACGTCGGCCTCGGCCTTCGAGACCCCTGCCTTCAGGACCACGAACCCCACCGGGACCTGGCCCTTGAGAACGTCCTCCACGCCGATGACCGCGCACTCGGCCACGTCGGGGTGCCTCGAGACCACCTCTTCCATGCCTCCGGTGGAGAGCCTGTGGCCCGCCACGTTGATGATGTCGTCCACGCGGCCCATGATGTAGAGGTAGCCGTCGTCATCCTTGTACCCGCCGTCGCCCGTGGCGTAGTAGCCCGGGAAGTCGCTCAGGTAGGACCTGATGTAGGCGTCGTCCTTCTGCCACAGGGTGGGGAGGCAGCCGGGGGGCAGCGGGAGCCTGATGCCGATGATGCCCTCGTTTCCGTCGGGCAGCTCCTGGCCCTGGTCGTTCAGGATCCTCACGTCGTAGCCGGGCACCGGTTTCGTGGGCGAGCCCGCCTTGATGGGCAGCTCTTCGATGCCCATGCAGTTGGCCGCGATGGGCCAGCCGGTCTCGGTCTGCCACCAGTGGTCCACCACCGGGATCTTGAGCATGTCGCTGGCCCAGTGGTAGGTGTCCGGGTCGAGCCGCTCGCCCGCCAGGAACAGGTACTTCAGGCAGGAGATGTCGTACTTCTCGATGTAGGAGCCCGTGGGGTCTTCCTTCTTGATGGCCCGGAAGGCGGTGGGCGCGGTGAACAGGACTTTTACTTTGTGCTGGTTGATGACCCGCCAGAAGGCTCCCGGGTCAGGGGTGCCCACGGGCTTGCCCTCGTACATGATGGTGGTGGCTCCGTAGAGGAGCGGGGCATAGATGATGTACGAGTGGCCCACGACCCAGCCCACGTCGGAAGCGGCCCAGAACACGTCGCCGGGCTCGATGCCGTAGATGTGCTTGAGCGACCACTTGAGCGCCACGGCATGGCCGCCGTTGTCCCGGACGACCCCCTTGGGGATGCCCGTGGTGCCGGAGGTGTAGAGGATGTAGAGGGGGTCGGTGGCCTCGACCGTGACGCAGCCCGCAGGCGTCGCGCCTTTGAGCGCGTCCTGCCAGTCGATGTCCATGCCCGGGGTGAGGTCTGCCTTGACCTGGGGCCGCTGGAGGATGACGCACTTCTCGGGCTTGTGGCTCGAGAGCTCGATGGCCTTGTCGAGGAGCGGCTTGTAGGGGATGGCGCCCTTGGGCTCGATGCCGCAGGAGGCGGAGAGCATGACCTTTGGCTTGGCGTCTTCGATCCGCACCGCAAGCTCGTTGGGGGCGAACCCGCCGAACACCAGGGAGTGGATGGCGCCGATGCGGGCGCAGGCGAGCATGGCCACCGCCGCCTCGGGGACCATGGGCATGTAGATGACCACCCGGTCGCCCTTTTCCACGCCCAGGGACTTCAGCACGCCGGCGAACAGGGCCACCCTGTCGAGGAGTTCGCCGTAGGTGATCTTCTCGACCGTGTTCGTGACCGGGCTGTCGTAGATGATGGCGACCTGGTCCCTGCGGCCGTTTTCCACGTGGTAGTCGACGGCGTTGTAGCAGGTGTTCAGCCTGCCGCCCACGAACCACCTGTACAGGGGGGCCTTCGAGTCGTCGAGGACCCTGTCCCACTTCTTCTCCCACTGGATCGCCCCTGCAGCGATGCTCCAGAAGCCTTCCCTGTCCTCAAGCGAGCGCTTGTAGGCATCGTCATACGATTTGAACATGAATGAAACCTCCTCGTCAGATATTCTTACCCGCCTGTAGGAGAGCAACGGACATGCCAGGTGTGATCAGGTGTGATTCCTTTATGTTGTGACTGCATCCCGGACAGGAGCTGTCCGGGATACCGGATATTGTCCTGTATGCTGGACACGGAAGAGGGAGATAAGAAAGCGGGCAAAGGCACGCACCTTCTCCTGTCTTCTGAACCCTCTCTTCTATCGTGTCCTCATCACCCCTCCTGTTTTTCCCCATGCAGAAGCTTCCTGGCTTCCTGGCAGATCGCCACGGCTGCCGGGTGGACGAGGCGGCGGTCAACGGTCACGGCGTAGAACTGCTGCCGCACGTCCGTGAGCCTCCCGATGGCTTCCACCTGGTGTTGGCGCATGACCTTCTCCACGATGAGGGAAGGGCAGGGGAACAGGCCGACCCCCATCTGGCCGAAGACGTTGAGCAGGGCGTTGTCCTCGAACTCCCCCATGACCTTGGGCCTGATGTCGTGCTCCCGGAACCAGAGGTCGAGCGTGCGCCTGAGCGCGGTGTTCTCGCTCGGCAGGAGCACGGGTGCGCCGGCCAGCGAGGAGGGGAACCCTTCCCGGTGAAGCGTCAGCTCCGGCCTGGCGAGGAAGAAGATGTCGCACTCGCCCAGGAGGTGGTTGAAGGCCTTGACCTTCACGTGCGTGCTGGCCGGCGCGTCGGTGAGGATCACGTCGAGCTCGTGCAGGGCGAGCTGGGCAAGGAGGCGGTCGGGCTTGTCCTCCCGGCAGACGAGGGTGACGGGGCCGGGAAGGAGGAGTGCCGGCTGGATGAGCTCCCGGGCGATGAGCTTGGGGACGACGTCGGCAACGCCGACGGTCACGCGCAGGGGCCTGCCCATGGGGCCGTCCTTGAGCGTCTCCTGGAGCTCCTTGCCCAGGGTGAAGATCTCGTCCGCATACCGGAAGACCATGCGGCCTGCCTCCGAAAGCATGAGCCTGCGCCCGCTCTTCACGAACAGCTTCTCGCCGATGGAATTCTCCAGGGCCCTGATCTGGCCGCTGATGGCCGACTGCGAAAGCCTGAGCTCGGCGCTCGCCGCGGCCAGGCTCCCCTCGCGGGCAACGATCCAGAAGTACAGGAGGTGGTGATAGTTGAGCCAGTTCATGCCGGAACGATACTTCGAATATTTGGAAGTATCAATTAAAAATTTAATTATTGTTGAAATATAACGATACAGGTAATCTTATCCTTTGGGTATGAAGTGAACCGGTCCCACGCCCTCCTCGGTCCGGGCACCACCCAGTGGTGCCCGGGTGTTTCAGAGCTTGACAGAGGCAGGGGCTTATGGCCAAGCTGAAGACAGCAAACAAATCAGGGAGATGAGCATGCCGAAAAGAATCTTTCTCTTTATATTGACGAACATTCTCGTGATGGTCACGGTCTCGATCATCATGAACCTGCTGGGGGTGAGCCACTACCTGTCCGCCCGCGGCATCAACTGGGTCTCGCTGGCCATCTTCTGCGGGGTCTGGGGTATGGCCGGGGCCTTCATATCGCTGGCCATGTCGAGGTTCATCGCCAAGACGGCCATGGGGGTCAAGGTGATCGACCCCAACTCGGGCCACGAGCTCGTGCTCATGGTGGCCGGACTCTGCCAGAAGGCGGGTCTTCCCATGCCGGAAGTCGGGATCTACGAGTCGCCGGAGATCAATGCCTTCGCCACCGGGCCCACCAAGAAGCGGAGCCTCGTGGCCGTGTCGTCCGGCCTGCTCCGGACCATGAGCAGGGACGAGGTGGAGGGGGTGCTGGCCCACGAGGTCAGCCACATCGCCAACGGCGACATGGTCACCATGACGCTCATCGCGGGCGTGGTGAACGCCTTCGCCATGTTCCTCTCCCGGGTGATCAGCTACTTCGTGAGCCTGTCCGTGAAGGAGGACATGGCCTTCCTCGTGAGGATCGTGCTGACCATCGCGCTGGACATCTTCTTCAGCATCCTGGGCTCCATCGTGGTGGCCTACTTCTCGCGGGCGCGGGAGTTCAGGGCCGACAATGGAGGCGCCATGCTCGCGGGCAGGGAAAAGATGATAGCGGCCCTGGAGAGTCTGAAGCGCAACTTCGAGCCCATCGACACCAGGGGAGCTGCCCTCGACACGCTCAAGGTGGCTGGGAAGGGGGGATTCATGGCCCTGTTCTCGACCCACCCGGCGCTGGAGCTGAGGATTGAAGCTCTGAAGCGCGCGATGTAGCGAGGAGGATGACAGAAGCAGGGACGGTACCTGCAGGGGAAGCCGCAGAGGTCAAGGCATGGGATGCAAGCCCGGCAGACGGGATGTATCGAGCGAATCAGGAAGCACGATGCTGCCGGTTTTCTCACGTTAATTGTCTGATGGCGCCGTGCCCTGCAGCGCGTGGAGAAATACCTGCCGCGCCTTCTAACTTCCGTCTTCCGTCTTCTTCATGCCTGACCGGCTCCCCTGATCGAGCCCCATCTTCCCCATCTTCTCATACAGCCACGACCTGCTGATGCCCAGGGCCCTGGCGGCCCGTGACCGGTTTCCGCCGGCCTGTCTCAGGGCCTCGAGGACGAGCTCGCGCTCGTGGTCCTCCCTGCTGGACTTCAGCCTCGGGGAGCGGGTCTGGGGCTTCGTTCCGGAAGGGACGGTCCCGATGGCGTCCCTGAGGTGGAGGGGGAGGTCCTGCTTCTCGATAAAGGGGCCCCGGGCGAAGTTGATGCCCCGCTCGATGACGTTCTCCAGCTCGCGCACGTTGCCCGGCCACGAGTGGGCGAGGAAGATCTCCCGCACCTCCTTCGATATGTCGCTCACGTGCGTGCCGAACATGCGGTTGTACTTCTCCAGGAAGTACTGCACCAGCAGGTTGATGTCCTGGCGGCGGGAGCGCAGCGGCGGGATGTGCAGGTGGATCACGTTGAGGCGGTAGAAGAGGTCGGAGCGGAACCTGCCTTCCCTGACGAGCTCGCCTATGTCCTGGTTGGTGGCCGCGATGAACCGTACGTCGATCTTCTGGGGCCTGTTGGAGCCGATGGGCTCGAAGCACTTGTCCTGGATCACCCGCAGGAGCTTGCTCTGGAGCGTGATGGGCATATCCCCGATCTCGTCCAGGAACAGGGTGCCGCCGTCGGCCATGGCGAGCTTGCCTTTCTTGCCGCTCCGGTGGGCGCCGGTGAAGGCGCCCGGCACGTAGCCGAAGAACTCGGACTCCATGAGGCTGTCGGGTATGGCGGCGCAGTTCACCTTCACGAGCGGGCCGGACTTGAAGGCGCTGTTCCTGTGGATGGCCTGGGCGATGAGCTCCTTGCCCGTGCCGCTCTCGCCGGTGATGAGGATGTTCGAGGTGCCGCGGGACACGATGGCGGCCTCGTCGATGATCTGCCTGAAGACGGGGTCTGCGGTCACGATGTGGTCGAAGTCGCCGTCCGTATCGGCATCCTCCCGGCCCTTCCTGGACAGCGAGGTGATCTCCCTGTCCACGCTTGCCAGCTTGCGGGCGAGGTCCTTGACCTCGTCGAGGTTGCGGAACAGGATCTTGCCCACGGCCCCAACCACGTGTCCCTTGCGGATGATGGGCAGGGACGACACCACGTAGGGCACGCCCCGGATGAACTGCAGCCGGTTGATCTCGGGCACGCCCGTCTTGAGGACCTGGTTTATCCTGGCGTTTTCGATGACCTCGTCGATGGGCCTGCCCACGACCGTGTCGAGGTTCCTGCGCAGGAACCGCTCTGCGGCCTGGTTGGCCATGGTGATCCGCGCCTTCTCGTCGGTGACGACGATGCCGTCGTACACGAGGTCGATCACCGACTGCAGGGTTCGGTAGAGCTTGGTGACGCTCTCGAGCTCCGAGACGATGCGGATGAGGTCGGTGACGTCCTGAAACACGATGATGGCCCCGGTGATGCGCCCCTCCCGGGTGACGGGCGTGATGTTGCAGAGCAGGCTGATCTCCCGGACCGCGTAGTGGTGGCCCACCAGGGGCTGCCCGTCTGAGAGCACGCTGTCGAACCCGAGCCCGGGGAGGATGTCTTCGAGCCTGCCGCCGATGGCCTTTTCCGCGCTCACGGACAGGGCCTTCTGCGCTGCCCGGTTGATCTCCATGACCGTGCCTTTCCGGTCGATGGCGACGAGACCGTTGTACATGGTCTGGAGGAGGGCGCCCAGATCGCTGCTCAACTGGGTCTCCCGCTTGAGCATGGCCATGATCCACCCGGCCTTGGTGAACACGCCCGTGATCTCTCCCTTCTCGTTCACCACCACCGCGTTGCCCGCCCTGCTCGTGCGCACCACCTCCTTGACCTCGTCATAGGAGAGGGACTCGCTGAGCTTGAGCACGTCCCGGGAGTAGACGTCCCTGATGCAGGCGTCGGGGCCGTTGCCTTCGGCCAGGGCATCGTAGAGGTTCGCCTTGGTCATGATGCCCATAAGCTTTCCAGAGCCGTCCTCCACCACGGGCAGGGCCTCGAGCCGGGTCTGCCTGAACAGGCGGGCCACCCGCTTGAGGTCGTCCCCGGGGCTCAGGCTTTCGTACGAGCAGGTCATGATGTCTCTCATGCGCATGGCGAAACCATCCTCAATAACAATTGATAATATTGGTTATTTATATACCATTCCAGGATTGAAATGAAGGCTGAAAATCAGTTGGGCAATTGCTCACGGGCGCACGCGCGACCTCTGCGGCGCAATTGACAGCGGGGAAGAAAGCTTTTATTATCCCAAAGATGGCCAGTCCTTATACCCCTATCATCGCGGGCGTCGCCCAGTATACCCAGCGAAGGACCGTTGAGCACCCCCTCGATCCCTTGGGCCTTATGGAAAAGGTGTGCCGGGAGGCCTTTCTCGACGCCGGGAACGAGAAGGTTCGGGACCTCGTGGACTCTCTCCAGGTGGTGAACCTCTTCCAGTGGCCCTACCGGGACGCGCCGGGCATGCTGGCGGAGAAGCTCGGCCTCGGTCCGGGCGAGCGGTACTACACCCCCATCGGCGGCAACACGCCCCAGCTGCTCGTGAACCGGGCCTGCCGCGCCCTGGCCGCAGGCAGGGTGAGGGCAGTGCTCATCACCGGGGCCGAGGCGGTCTACTCCGTCAGGAGGGCGCTCAAGGGCGAGCTCCGGCTCGACTGGCCGAAGAGCGAGCCCCCGGGCCGCATCGACGGCGAGGAACGCCAGAGCGTCAGCGACCTCGAAGGGGCCTACGACCTGTTCTTCCCCGCCACCATGTACCCCCTCATCGAGACCGCCATCAGGGCGGCCTCCGGGAGGGCACCGGACGAGCACCGGCTCTTCATGGCAGGCCTGTGGGAGCGCCTCTCGAAGGTGGCGGCCGCCAACCCCCACGCCTGGAGCAGGGTGGCCATGAGCGCTTCCGAGATCGCCGCCGTGACGCCGGATAACCGCTACATCGCGTATCCCTACGTAAAGCACATGGTCGCGAACATCAACGTGGACCAGGGGGCGGCCGTGCTCCTCACCACCACGGAGGAGGCGGATCGGCTCGGGATCTCCCGGGAAAAACGGGTCTTCCCCTTAGGCGGCGGGGACTTCTACGACGTCTGGTACGTGACCCGCAGGCCTTCCCTCGACCGGTCGCCGGCCATCAGGCACGCGTCCCGCATCGCGCTGGACCAGGCAGGCCTTGAACCTGACGACATCGACGCCTTCGACCTCTACAGCTGCTTCCCGTCAGCCGTCCAGATCGCCATGAGGGAGATGGGCATCAGCGAGACCGACCCCAGGCCCATCAGTCTCACCGGCGGGCTCTCCTTCTTCGGGGGGCCGGGGAACAACTACTCCCTGCACGCCATAGCCGAGGCTGCCCAGACGGTCAGGCGGGACAGAGGGAAGAAGGTGCTCGTCAACGCCAACGGGTGGTACATCACCAAGCACTCGGTGGGCGTCTACGGCGGGGAGCCCCCTGTGAATCCCTGGGTAGAGCGGGACGACTCGTCCGTCCAACGAGCCATCGACGCCGAGGCCCTGCCCGAGCCGGAGGCGGAGGCCAGGGGCGTGCTCAGGGTGGAGGCCTACGTGATCCGGCACGACAGCGCGGGCGAGCCGGCCCTGGGGACCGTGCTCGGCAGGCTCGCCGACGGCTCGAGGACCCTGGCCCACATCCAGGCAGGCAAAGAGGAGCTGCTGGAGATGGAGCGCACCGAGCTGGTGGGTGCCGAGGGCAGGGTGGGGTTTTCGTCTGAACTCGTGCGCAACATCGTGAGCTTCTAGGGGGAAGAGGGATGCGTTCCGCTCTATGTGCCCTCCTGCTCATGGCGTTCATGGTCCTGGCCTCGTGCGCGGCCTGGCAGCAGGCTGGGCGGGGCCCCGGGAAGGACGCCGTCAGCCTGGCCTTCGAGGCGGACCGGAACCTCAACTGGCGGGGCGGGGAGCCCCACACCCTGGCCCTGTGCGTGTACCAGCTCAGCGACACGAAAGCATTCGAGGGGCTCGCGGCGAACGAGGACGGCCTCCACCGTCTGCTGCAGTGCACCGGGTTCGACCCGAGCGTCGTCGCTGCCAGGCGGGTCATCGTCCAGCCGGGCAAGGGCCGGAGGGTCACCATGGACAGGGCGGAAGGCGCCCGGTACGTGGGCATCGTGGCGGGATACTATGCCGTCGACAGGGACCGGGTCGTCCGCATCCTCCGGATACCCCTGCAGGAGCAGGGGACCTTCTTCAAGACCATGGTGCCCGCACCCCTCAAAGCGGCCTTAAGGCTCGGGCCCAAAGAGATCCTGCCGTCCCCCTGAGGCCTTCCTGAGCAGAGCCTGGTAAGGGGAGATGAAATCATGCCTTCAGAAACGGCTCCATCCATGACCGCTTCCGATGAGCTGAAGTGGCTCGACATCCTCAGACAGCGGGCATGCGAATATCTGGAACAGCGAGGGCTGTGGGGGCTGCGCATCGACGATACGCCCGCGTGGCACAGGGCGCCTTACTCGTGCATCTGGGCTGCCCGGAACGAGGAGAATCCTGCGTGGGGTGACTGGTGGGTGATCTGCGGGGGCCTGCCCACCGACTGCGTCAGCGCCGTTTTCGCCGGGAGCGCCCGGAACGCCATGCACGCCATCGGCAGCCGATGGATCGAGGCGGCGAGATGCATGAAGGAGGGCGACACCCGGCCCGCCACCTGGACCGGCCTCGAGGAAGCAAGCCCGGAGCTCGCAGACCTGCTGGAAATCCGCGGGGAGTTCCTGGTATCGTGGTCAGGGGACGATGCATGCTGGGACCCCGAATGGCCCTTCTGAAAAAAACTTTCCAGTGTCGACCTGAGGTATTATAATATAGTTGAACATAATGTTATACCGATTGTCATGTCGTACTGGCGGATGCAGGGGGGGATTCCGGGCGAGGTGGGAGAGACAGGGCTTGGGCACTGCCCGGCCTGTGGTATGGCGGGCGTGAGGCGGGAGCAGGTACGTGCGACCGCGGCAGGGGATGTTCATGGGGGACAAGAGGGATACAGCACAGGGGCTTCAGCAGGACCTCGAGGAGGCGCGGCGCCGCATCGGGGAACTGGAAGTGGCTCTCGCCCGGCAGAAGGCTATAGAAGCCGACCTGCGCGAGGGCGAGGAGAATTACCGGTTCCACTTCCTGCTCGCCAACGACATCATGTTCTCCTACAACGACCAGTTCAAGGTCCTTTCCGTGTCGCCCAACGTGGAGAGGGTCCTCGGCTACCGGCCCGAGGAGTTCATCGGGAAATCGTTCCACGAGGCGGGCGTCCTGGACCCCGCCTGCATGACCACCGCCGTCACCAACGCGCTCAAGGCGCTCTCCGGGCAGACGGTGCACGGGTCGGTCTACCGGTTCATCACCAGAGACGGCACGATGAAGTTCGGCGAGGTGAGCGGCGTGCCCATCGTGCACGGCGGCAGGGTCGTCAAGGTGGTCGCCGTATCCCGGGACATCACGGCACGCATCGAGATGGAAAACTCGCTGAGGCGGAGCGAGGAGAGGTACCGCACCACCCTCGAGAGCATGCCCGATGCCGTGTGCATCCTCACCACGGGCGACTGCCGGTTCCTGTACGTGAACCAGGCATTCACGAAGATCACGGGCTTTTCCGCTGACGAGACGGTGGGGAAGCCGATCCTCGAGCTTGACCTGGCCGAAAACCCCAAGGACATGGAGGACTTCATCGACCTTATCCGGAAAGCCCAGCCCGTCGACAGCCTTGAGTGCCGCTGCCGGAGCAGGGGGGGTGACGTGCTCGATGCCTTCGTCTCCGCCAGGCCCGTGGACTACGACGGGCAGGGCTGCATGGTGGTGGTCATGACGGACGTGACCGCGCTCAAGCGGGTGGAGGAGGAAAAGAGGCTCATCGAGGTGAGTGCCCAGAAGTTCGAGGCGCTGGGGACGCTGGCAAAGGGCATTGCCCACGACTTCAACAACATCCTGACCACCATCATCGGCTACACGAAGATGACGCTCAAGGACCTCGCGGCAAAGGCGGGCCCGGCGGGCGACTTCTCCTCGGTCCGCAGCGACCTGGGCGAGGTGCGCAGGTCTGCGCTGCGCGCGCGGGACCTCGTGAACCAGATCCTCGCCTTCAGCCGGCACATGGAAAAGGCGCCCGTCCCCCTCGAGCTGGGCGCCGCGGTGGAGGATTCCCTCAAGATCGTCACGTCCATCCTGCCCAGGACGGTGGAGATCCGCACAGACCTCTCCCTGAAGGGCGCGATCATGGGGGACCCCGGCCAGATCCACCAGGTCGTCATGAACCTCTGCACCAATGCCGCCCATGCCATGAAGGACGGACAGGGGGTTCTGGAGCTGGGTTTGAGGCGGGTGGATGCGGGGGAGGATCGCCCGGCCGGCCTCGACCTGCCGCCCGGGTCCTGCCTGATGCTGACCGTCAGCGACACGGGCAGCGGCATGAGCAGGAGGACGCTTGACCGGATCTTCGACCCCTACTTCACCACCAGGGACCGGGAGCATGGGGCCGGCCTCGGCCTGGCCGTGGTCCAGGGGATCGTCAGGAATCACCGGGGGGGCATCCTCTGCAGGAGCACCCCAGGGCAGGGCACGGTCTTCGAGATCTATTTCCCCGAGGTAGAGACCGACAGCACCCGCACGGTCGTGACCCGGATGCCCAGGCCCAGGACAGGCACCCCGCCCGAGCCCGCCGTTCCCCGGGACGAGGCCGGGGAGAACGCGCGGGAGCCCCGTGAACACTAGCGCTCTCCGGGAGGACCGCGCGTGAGAAAGCTCATGAGCAGGCTCCTGAGATGGGATGACGGAGAAGAGACCCTGCTGCCGGAGTACATTTCCAATGCCGAGCTCACCCCGGAGATGATCCCGCCCCGCGATGCACCCTTAAGTGAGATCGTTCGCTTCTCCCTGACCTTCGCCGGCTGCTGGAGGAAGGGATCGTTCAACCGGTGCGCCGACGCGCCGTGCTCGCGGGGAGGCAGAACGCTCTCGGAGATGAGGGCCTGCCTCTCCCACGAGCTGAAGGGCGTCTCCTCCCAGGGCCGTACCCCGGGCGGCGACACCGAAACCTTTGTCCGGGACCTCCTCGAGCAGATGAGGGCTGCGGTGATACGAGGCGAAAAGGATTAAGGAATCCTGTCCGATGTGACGAAAGGTGATGCATGATATGAAGGCCCTTATTGACCCGGCGCCTGTTGCCGCGAACGGTATACAGCTCAATGCCGGGATCCCGCTTTAAGTAATTTACGGGATCAGTAAGGGGCCGTTTGCTCCACAGGATCATGAAGGAGGTTGCTCATGAGCGATGACACGTCGGCATTTGCCCTGCAGGCTAACCACGCGCGATACCACGGGCAGGTTCAGGGCCACTACGAAAGCTTCTTTCTGCGCGCAAACCACCCGGACCGGACCCTGGCGTTCTGGATCAGGTACACCATCTTCAGCCCCAGGTCCTGCCCCGGGAAGGCCAGGGGCGAGCTCTGGGCCGTCTTTTTCAACGGCGAGAAAGGCAGGCACGCGGCCGTGAAGGTCGACCTCCCCATTCAGGACTGCTTCTTCGACACCGCGAAGTTCCACGTCCGGGTGGGCGACGCCTGGCTCACCTCCCGGGGCCTCTCCGGCGCCGTGTACGGGGCCTCCCATGCCATCTCGTGGGACCTGTCCTACGAAGGCGGGCAGGAGCCCCTGCTGCTCCTTCCCGAGAAGCTCTACTCCACGAAGCTCCCCGCTGCCAAGAGCCTCGTGGGGCAGCCCATGGCGCGGTTCAGGGGCAGGGTCCAAGTGGACGGCGAGACGATCGACATCCACGACTGGACCGGGAGCCAGAACCACAACTGGGGCTCGAAGCACACGGATCTCTACGCCTGGGGACAGGTGGCGGGGTTCGACACCCACCCCGAAAGCTTTCTCGAGCTCGCCACGGCAAAGCTCAAGCTCGGGCCGTTCCGGTCGCCCGCCTTCACGCTCGTGGTACTCAGGCACGCGGGCCGGGAGTATGCGGCCAACGGGCTGCTCCAGGCCGTGAAGGCCCGCGGGGCGTTCGATTATTTCACCTGGAGGTTCACGTCGAAGACCCCCCTCATGGAGATCGACGGCACCATGACGGCCCGGCCCGAGGATTTCGTGTGCCTGGGCTACCGCAACCCGCCGGGGGGCATCAAGTACTGCCTGAACTCGAAGATCGCCTCGTGCAGGCTCCGGTTCAGCGACTTGAAGGAAGGGATCTCCGAGACCCTGGAGACCAGGAGCAGGGCTGCGTTCGAGATCCTCACCGACGACGCCGGCCACGGCATCTTCGTATCGGCTTGAGCATCCCCAGCTTTTCATTGACCGCCGACGGACAAAGTGCCTATACAGGGGAAGGCTCATCCTTGTGGTATCGCTTGTTGAAAGGGAAAGGTGAAGGGCATGGTGAGTACCGTACTCCTGACGGCTGTTCTGGTTCTCCTGGGCGTTGACCTCGTCCTGTCGATCGTCCTGTTCCTCCGGAAGCCCGGTGCCGGTCCCATCGAAGAAGCCGTCAGGACCGTGGAGAAGACCTACGAGCGCACCGAGCGCCTCGTGCAGGCCGAGATAGCCAGGAACCGCGAGGAGGTGGGCGCGTCCCTGCGCGACTCCCGGGAAGAGCTCGCGCGCGCCCTGAAGAACCTCTCCGACACGCTCAACAGTCAGCTCGCCTCCCTCATCGGGACCAGTGACCAGAAGCTCGAGCGGGTCCGGGAGACCGTCGAGGCGAGGCTGCAGGCCATCCAGAACGACTCGGCCGGCAGGCTCGAGGGGGTCAGGCAGGACTCCCTCCTCTCCTCGAAGACCCTCAAGGAAGAGATGAGCCTCACCATGAAGCACTTCACCGACACCCTCACGGCGCTCATAGGCGAGATGGGAAGGGTGCAGGGGGAGAGGCTCTCGGCGTTCGGCGAGCGCCTCGAGAAGCTCACCTCGAGCAACGAGGCCAAGCTCGACGGGCTCAAGGCGGCCGTGGAGGAGAGGCTGAGATGCATCCAGGAGGACAACGCCAAGCAGCTCGAGAGCATGCGGGCCACCGTTGACGAGAAGCTCCAGGGCACGCTGGAGAAGCGGCTGGGAGAGTCGTTCAAGCAGGTGAGCGACCGTCTGGAGCAGGTCTACAAGGGCCTCGGCGAGATGCAGGCCCTTGCCACCGGCGTGGGCGACCTCAAGAAGGTGCTCACCAACGTCAAGACCCGGGGCACCTGGGGCGAGGTCCAGCTCTGGGCCATGCTCGAGCAGGTCCTCAACCCGGACCAGTACGACGTGAACGTTGCCACCAAGGGGGGCGCGGAGCGGGTGGAGTTCGCCATCAGGCTCCCGGGCCGTGGGGCTGATCCCGATGACGTGGTGTGGCTCCCCATCGACGCCAAGTTCCCGGTGGAGGACTGGCAGCGCCTCGTGGAGGCCCAGGAGAGGTCCGACGCGGAAGGGGCCGAGGCCGCCTCGAAGGGGCTCGAGAACAGGATCAAGCAGTGCGCCTGGGACATCTGTGAAAAGTACCTGAATCCACCCGCCACCACGGACTTCGGCATCCTCTTCCTCCCCATCGAGGGCCTCTTCGCGGAGGTGATCCGCAGGCCCGGCCTGGCGGAGTTCGTGCAGCGGGAGTGCAAGGTGGTCATCGCCGGGCCCACCACGCTCTGGTCCATCCTGAACAGTCTGCAGATGGGCTTCAGGACCCTGGCCATCGAGAAGCGCTCCAGCGAGGTGTGGGACCTGCTGGGCGCTGTGAAGACCGAGTGGACCAAGTACGGCGACGTCCTCGCAAAAGTGCAGAAGAAGCTCCACGAGGCCTCGAACACCATCGACCAGGCCCAGACCCGTACCCGGGCCATCGGCAGAAAGCTCAAGGACGTGCAGGAGCTCCCGGCGGACGAGGCCAGGGCATTGCTCAGGGTGAAGGACGACGTCGAGCCCGAGGAAGACGAGGTGGACGAGGCGATCTGATCAGGGCCCCCGGCCGCGCACGCATTCCGACGAGCCCTGTCTGCTCCGGGCATGCACCCGCCGGTGCGGGTCAGCCCGGCTCCCGAGCCACCGCATGCCGGCTGATGGACGGTCCCGGTCCCCTGATCCTGGCGATACCGGTCGCCCCTGCTCGTCATCCTTGCGTGAGCGTGCGGGCACGGCAGGACTCAAGAACAACTCATAAAAGAGCCGATATATTCTAATACTATGGATAATGATAAAGCAGAGGCTGCGGGGACGAGGGGATTCGACGCGGAGGCGGCTGCCTGGGACGACGATCCCGGGAGGGTCAAGCTGTCCGAGGACATCGCCCGGGCGGTCAGGCAGGAGATAACCCTCGGGAACGACATGGACATGCTGGATTTCGGCTGCGGCACCGGGCTCCTCACCCTCAGGCTCGCCCCCCTTGTCAGGTCGGCGGTCTGCGCGGACAGCTCGAGGGGCATGCTCGATGTCCTTCAGGGGAAGATCGAACAGGGCGGCATCGGCAACGTACAGACCCTTCACCTGGAAACGGACGGCCGGGACGAGCTCGCCGGCGGCTTTCACCTGGTCGTGAGCAGCATGACGCTGCACCATGTGCCGGACATCTTCCGCCTCTTCGAAAAGTTCGCCCGGGTCACCCTGCCAGGCGGGCATCTCTGCATCGCGGACCTCGACCCCGACGAGGGCAAGTTCCACAGCAGCAACGAGGGCGTGTTCCACCACGGGCTCGACCGCTCCGCGCTGGCCGCGGCCATGCAGGAGGCAGGGTTCGAAGAGGTGAGGCACAGGACGGTGTCCGGTGTCGTGAAATTCGTGGTGGGCGAAGGTATGACCGTCTTCACCGTCTTCCTCATGATTGGACGGAAGAAGCCTTCCTGATCCGGCAAACACATCTCTGAGAGCAGGATCCCGGCATGGAGCTGCATACCGTTCACGGCCATACCCGCCGGGTCGATACGTCGATGCCGCACTCCTCCTGGAAGACCTGCCAGACAGGCTCAGGGATCTGTTCTCTGACGAAGAAGCCCTTCCAGAGGGGTGAGATGGCAGGATGCCATCAAAAAACCCTGCGAATCGAGGCATTAGCGATTCATGTAAAGCCGCTTGCGATCCCCTGCCGATAGCGCCTTGAGCAGACCGCAGGATGAACGTGGAGCCATCTGGAAACATGTGGTATGATCACCGAAGGAAGCTCAAGATGACCAAGACGACCGAAGAAGTGTTCTGGAAACTGTTCGCACGGCTGCCGTACGCGCTCCTGATCCTGTCCCTGCTGTGCCTGTCCGTGCTCACCATCGTGCGGGCAGCGGGCCTCTGCGACATCAGGACCTTAGGCCCGCAGGTGATCATCTCCAGGAGCCTCTACTTTTACCTGGGGGTCTTCCTCCTCGCCTTCACCGTCGCCCTGGCAGGATGGTTCCTGCGCCAGCTCGGGGTGAGAAACTGCGATAAAATCATCATCCTGGGCCTGCTCATCCCCGCGGTCCCGTTCGTGGCAGGCACGGAGCGCGTGGTGGTGGACCCCGAGTACGTGGCCATCGAGAAGGGCACGAGGTTTTCGCCCACGGTCCAGAGGCTCGACATCAGAGACATCGACGGGATCTCCGTGGCGTACCGGAAGGTCCCGGGCGGAAGCGGCAGGATGGGATACGTCTTCACCTGGAAGAGCAAGTCCGGAACAACCGGCAGCGCGCCCTTGAGCGCCGAGATGACCACGGCCCTGCCCATGATCCTCACCGTGATGGAGCTGCACAGCGTCCCCTACCTGGGCGACCAGCACCCTTGCGCTCTCCCCTCCGACAGGTTATGATTGCACCTGCTGAACATCCTTATTCATCAGGAAAGGCTGAACGATCATGGACGAGCATCGGTGGATACGGGAATTTCCGGGGGCTGTCACGGTGTGCGACCCCCAGGGCATCATCCTCGAGATGAACGAACGGGCGGTGAAGATGTTCGAGAACCAGGGCGGCCGCAGACTCCTGGGTACGAACCTGCTCGACTGCCACCCCGCGAAGGCCAGGGCAAAGCTCGAGGACATCATGGAGCACCGCCGCGCCAACGTCTACACCATCGAGAAGAACGGCAGGAAGAAGCTCATCTACCAGAGCCCCTGGTATGAGGGCGGCGCGTACGCGGGCTTCGTGGAGCTGGTGCTCGAGCTTCCCGACGACATCCCGCACTTCATCCGGCCGTCAACCTGACGACCCTGCCTCTCCGTTCCCTGTATCCAATGATTGTTCCTGTAATGTTCAGGAATTGACAACCATGTTTATTGGGAATATGTGAATATCACGATACGATCAGGCGCCGATGGGCGGCTGATCCATGGAATGCATTGCTGCGGAAGAGGCTCAGGCTCCAGGTGCTGAACGGAGCACCGGGGTTTTCATCAGGCCTTTTGATCTTTCTCTTTCATTGGTTTGCCGTATCGGCATGGGACCACGTGGGGCTGGGACCGTGTGAAACACTGCAGGACACCGCCGTACGGGGCGCGCATTCCCGGAGATTCCGGTGCCCGCTATGCAGCCGGGACCGGGCCCCGATGCCGCCGGCATGAACAAAGCACGAAGGGAGGAATCACATGAAGAAGGGTATTCTGGTCTGTCTCTGTCTCGTGATGGCGGTCGGCTTCTCGATGTCCTGCTTCGCAGCGGACAAAAGCTACAGGATCGAGGTCCTGCAGGTGACGAAGATCGAGCCGTTCGACAATGCGTTCAACAGCTTCGTGAAGGCGCTGGCGGACAGAGGCCTCGTACAGGGAAAGAACCTCACCATCAAGCGCACGATCATCGACTTCGACATCGAGAAGGCGGGCCTGTGGAAAAAGATCAGCGTGCTCATGCGCATCAGGAGCGAGGCCTCCCGCATCGCCGGTGAAAAGCCCGATCTCGTGCTCACCATCGGCACGCCCGCCACGAAGTACGCCAAGGACAAGATCACGGCGGCCGGCATCCCGCTCGTGTTCTCTGCCGTGGCCTACCCGGTCGCCGCAGGGTGCAAATCCATGACCGAGGCAGGGCCCGGGTTCACCGGGGCGACCCTGTACATGGACATGAAGGACATCCTCAACATCATCAAGCTCGCCTTCCCCAAGGCAACCACCATGGGCATAATCCACAGCGACGACGAAAACGCCGTTGCCCAGGTGGAAGAGGCCAGGAAGGTCGGAGCCTCCATGGGCCTGACCTTTGTCACCAAGCTGGTGGGCAAGAGCGACCGCATCACCCCCGCTGCCAAGGAGCTCGCAGGCAAGGGCGTCCAGCTCTTCGTCGTGCCGCTGGACACCTACTATGCCCTGCGCAACAACGAGGCGTCGCTGGAGCTCTACGCCCTGCGGCGGGACGTTCTCCACATCCCCGCCATCGGCCTGGGCACGGTGAAGATCCCGGGGGCCGTCCTCTACACAGGGTCCGACTTCGGCTACATCGGCGGGCTTTCCGGACAGCAGGCGGCAAAGATCCTCAAGGACGGGGTGAAGCCGGACACGCTCCCCATACTGCGGCAGAAGGACCTCATCATCCTTGTCGACCAGAAGGCCTACAAGGAATTCAATGTCCAGCTTCCCATGGAGCTCCTGAGGCTGGCAAAGCCTCTCGACTGACGTGTGCCGGCCGCTGCGGTCCTAAGCCAGGGCATAGGCCGCAGCGGCCCTTCTCCATCCTGAAAGACCGATAACCGCATCTGCGCGGCTTCAGCCGCCGGCCGTCAGGTCCTGACCTGTCCGTAGTAGCACTGCAGGGGTCTCGCCTCCGCGGCGATCAGGCAGTAGTTGCAGGCGATGCACCTCGATGCGTCCTGCCTTCCCTCCTTCAGCTTGTTCACGATGCCTGGCTCGATGATGAAGGGTCTGCACATGGACACGAAGTCGGCCTTTCCATTCTCGATGATGTCCCTGATGTGGGCAAGGGTCCTGATGCCCCCCACCACGATCACCGGGATGGAGACACCCTTCTTGATCATCTGCGCAGCCTCCAGGTTGTAGGTCGCGGTCGGCTTCACCGGCGGGGAGAGGATGTCGCCGAACGGCCTCAGCAGGGACTTCACGGGCTTGGGAAGCCTCTTGAGCAGGGAGTGGTAGGCGAACACGGCGTCGATGGGGGCGTGCTCCCCCCGCGTCATGAACAGCCCGTCCTCGGCGGTCCCGCAGGAGACCTCGATGCCTGCGCACCCGTCCCCTTCGAGCATGCCCGCGATCCTCACAGCCTCGCCCGTCCGCATGCCGTTCCTCCTGCCGTCGTACCCGTTCAGCTTGATGAGGACAGGGTAATTCCCCACCTCCCGTCGGGCCCGGGAGAGGGTCTCACCCACGATCCGGTACCGGTTCTCCAGGGGGCCTCCCCACCGGTCCCTGCGCCGGTTCGATGCAGGGGAGAGGAACTGGGAGAGGAGGTAGCCGTGGGCCCCGTGGAGCTGCACCGCGTCGAACCCGGCATCACGGCCCCGGCGTATGGCGCTCACGAAATTATCGATGACCTCCTCGATGCCGTCCTCGCTCAGCTCCCTAGGCCTGTCCTCGAAATAGTACCGGTCACGGATGGCGGAGGGGGCCACCGTGGGCAGGCCCGTGACCTTCGAGCGGGTCTGGCGCCCGCAGTGGGCGACCTGGAGCATGATTGCCGTGCCTTCGGCGTGCACCGCGTCCACGATCGGACGCCAGGCGTCCACGCACCGGTCGTGGTCGGCCATGAGCATGTTCACCAGGGGGCACCTGCCATCGGGCTGGACGGCCGCATACCCGGTGACGATGGCGCCGGCGCCGCCACGGGCAAGCCTGAGGTAGAGCTTCTCCAGCCCTTCCGTGGGAAGCCCGAGCCCGTTCGCCAGCCCTTCGTGGGTGGCGGACCGGATGATCCTGTTCTTTACCGAAAAGCCCGCAAGGGTGGCGGGTTCGAAAGCCCTGCTTTCCATTGAACCTCCTCATCCCTGAAATCGTTCATCGCATCTAACGCATTGTGACAGCCCGCGGATATCTGTCAATGTTCATGAACTGCTGCCAGCCGGCAGCCCGTGTCGACGGGGAGCCCGGCTAGATCTTGAGCTTCCAGTCCGCTTCCGGGACCTGTTTCGCGTTCACCGCGACCCGGGAGACCTTGCCCAGGGCGTCCCTGATGGGGTACATCCTGAAGATGATGGGCTTGCCCATGGGCTCGGCGACCAGCTGGACAGGCTCGGAGGTGCTGACCACCCGTTCGAAGGCCGTCCTGATCTGGGCGGCCGACTCCGGAGGGAAGCGGTCGAAGAGACAGGTGCCCATGAGCTCGCGGGCGTCCTTGCCGAGCCTCCTGGCCGCGGGCTCGTTGATGGCGATGACGCTGCCGGACACGTCGAGCACGGCCGAGGAGTCGCTGAAGGCGTCCAGGAGCACCCGCGCCGTCTCCTGGCTTTCCTTGAAGAGCCGTTCCCGCTCGATGCGCTCGGTGATGTCGCGGGCAACGGAGATGATCTCGGATACCTTGCCCTGCTCCTCGAAGGGGATGATGCACAGCTCGCCGAACCGGACGCTCCCGTCCTTGGCGAAGAACCGGTGGATCGTGCGGTAGCTGAGCTTGCCCGTGAGGATGCTCAGGGCGTCCTCCATGGCGTCGTTCAGGTCCGCCGGGTGCAGGATGCCTAAGTCGTAGAAAGGCTTTCCCTGGAGCTCCTCGGGCAGGTAGCCCAGGATCCTCTCCACGTTGGGCGAGACGTAGAGCAGTACCAGGTTGACGTCGTAGGTGAACATGACGTCGTTCGAGTGGGAGAAATAGATCTGGTGGCGTGCCTCGGACATGCGCAGCTTCCTGAGGGCCTCCCTGTGCACGGACTCCCGTGCCATCATGTCGCTGATGAGCTGGTGGGCCTCGGTCAGCTCCTCGACCAGCTGCTCCCTGGTCATGCCGTCGTACTTCATGTCCAAAACCTCTCCATGGCAAATGAGATGTCGATGTGGCTGGATTCGCACCTTAGCACAGTTTCGGTCCGGAGTGGAAGGGACGAGCATCATGCGCTTGCCGGATAACCCGTGTTATTGTACTATTTGCCCCAACTTGAAGGGGAGGGGAACATGAACAAGGTGCTCAGTGCCCGCAACGTGCTGTTCGGTTTTCTGCTGGTCGGATTCATCATCGTCTTCGAGCTTGTCTTCAGCCACTTCGACCTTCCCCCGTGGCCGGCGTTCATGGTCATGGTCTTCTTCTTCGTGGCCCACGAGAACGCCTCCCTGGCGCCCAACATCCTCATCGGGGGCCTTGCCGGGATCGCCTGCGCCGTCCTCGTCAAGGAGTTCATCCATCTCTTCGGGCCGTACCTGGGCGACGAGGCTGCCAAGCTCACCTTCATCGGCCTCTTCGTGTACGCCATCGTGCTCCTCAAGGACGCCATCCCCTACGTCTTCAACAGCTACGCCTTCATGTTCTTCCTCGTGGCCGCCCTGGCGGGCAAGGTGGGGAATCAGAACCCCTACATCTGGATGGGAGTGGAGCTCGTCTTCGGCGCGATCTTCATCGCGGGCGTGCTGGGGATCACCCGGATCGTAGACAAGATGCTCGGGGCAAAGGAGAACGCTTAAGTACACTGACGGGCTGTTCGCGAGAGGCCTGCCCGAGTCCTCCTGAGGTGTCCGATGTTCCAGACGAACGGGAAGGGCCGGAACGGGCGCCTCCTCCAGGCGTCCGTCCCGGCCCTCTTCAAGAGCAGATCCTGACCTCTAGAACTTCGCGCACAGGGAGAGCCAGACCCAGTCTCCCTCGAGGCGGTTCTCCGCACCGAACTCGTGGAGCCACTTGGCGATGATGTGGACATCCCTGCCGCCTAGGCTCGGCGAGTAGATGACCGCCGGGCCTGCCGCAGCCCCTTCGCTCCGGAAGCCGCCGGGCCTGTCGAGCCCTGCGGCCGCGTTGAAGGCATTGATCGCGTCGAGCTCCGGGCTGTCGTCGTCCTCGAGCTGCTTGTAGTAGTAGCCCACGATCCCGAGGCCGAAGTGCTTCGAGAAGTGCTGGGCAATAGTGAAGTCCACGTGGAACTCGTTGCCGGTCTTGTACTCGGTCTTGTCGTTCCTGGTGTTGATCATGTACCCGGCGAGGAAGGACAGCTCGTGGCCGCGCTCCATGTCCACCCAGGTGGCGCCCAGGAGCTCGTCATAGGAGAAGTAGTTCCTGCCGGTGTTGTTCGCCTTGTCCACGTCGTATCGCCCGGTCTTAAAGACCAGGTTCTGGGCGGCCATGATGTGGAGGTTGCCGATGTCCCAGATCAGCCCGAAGGGGACGACCTGGATGTCGCCCAGGCCCGAGGTGGTGGACTCGTCCTCCACCGCCGGGATCATGGGCACGGCAGGGAAGGTGCTCGACGTCTTCAGCTCCTGGCTGAAGAGGAAGGGGATGTTGATGGCCCCTATGTAGCGGCCGCCGAGAATCTCGAAGTCCGAGGAATACACGATCTGGAGCAGGTCCCACCAGACCTCGGTCTCGAGCCTCGTCTCCACGGACTGGGTCCCCAGCAGGGGGTGCCCCTCGATGATGCCAGGATAGCCGTCCAGCTCGCCCCGGGTGTAGATGAGGCTGTTCTTGACGTGCAGACCGGGCGGCAGGAAGCACATCCCGAAGTCGCCCTGGGCGCCCGGGGTGAACGAGCTGGCTCCGTCCTCGCTGGCATGGGCGCGCGGCAAGGGCATCGTGAGCACGAGCGCCATGACGATGACAACCCACAAAACGATACCGGCATTCCGGCCGGAAGCCGCACGGACAGCTTCAGACACCCTCCTCATTCCTCTGGTCACATTCCATTCCATACCTTCCCTCCTTGCATCGCATGAGTTCATTCCACGCTTCTTTAACCATGCACTGCTGAAGGGGGGTTCGAAGCGTCTCGGCATAAACAGGGAACCCGTACCTCCCAATCCATGAAAGCGCAGTGCATAGATCGTCTATCGGAATATACGAATACGATCTTTAATGAGGGATGCTGGGGGCATGCCCCTTTATTGCATATTATCTATCAGGAGGCCTGCATGTTCCGATGGTTGAGCACGACACTGAACCCGGAAGCCTACCACGGGTCCGGCAGGAGGCCGCCCTTCTTCGAGGGGTGGTACTTCAAAGTGGTGAACGCGGCCGGGGACCGCCGGTACGCCGTCATCCCGGGCATCTACCTGAGCAGGGAGCCCGGGGGAAGTCACGCCTTCATCCAGATTTCCGACGGCACCACCGGGTCTGCGGCGTACCGGTCCTATCCGGTCGGTGAGTTCGTGCCGGCCCGGAAAAGGTTCGACGTCTCCATCGGCAGGAGCCGTTTCAGCACAGGCCGCATGCTGGTGGACATCGACGGGCCGGAGCTGGACTTTCTCTCCCCTGTGGCCTGGCCGGTCACGCTCCTTTCCCCAGGCGTCATGGGATGGTATGCCTGGATGCCCTTCATGGAATGCTACCACGGCGTGGTGAGCATGGACCACGGCATCAGGGGAGGGCTCACCATAAACGGGGAGTACGTGAGCTTCGACGGGGGCAGGGGCTACACAGAGAAGGACTGGGGCAGGTCTTTCCCCTCTGCCTGGATCTGGATGCAGTCGAACCACTTTCCCGAAACCGGGACGAGCCTCAGTGCGTCCATGGCGGTCGTTCCCTGGATAGGGCGGTCCTTTGCGGGGTTCACCGCCGGGTTCCTGCACCGGGGAAGGCTCCTCCGGTTCGCGACCTATACAGGCGCCGTGGTGGAAGAGCTCTCCATCACAGACCACGAGGTCTCCTGGACCATCCGGGACCGGGAGCACGTCCTGGAGATCACCGCGACGCGGGCGGAGGGCTCCCTGCTCCTGGCCCCCTCAGTGCAGGCCATGGACCGGAGGATCACCGAAACGCTCACCGCAGCCATCGAGGTAAGGCTCCATGCCCGGAGCTCAGGACGCTCATCCACGGTGTTCCATGGCATCGGCGTCAATGCGGGTCTGGAGGCGGCAGGCGACGTTGCGGGCCTGAGGGACCTGTGGACAAGGGGACTGGGGGTCGGGTCCTGATCGACGGGCCTGAGCGCAGGCCGCCTGCGAGCCGCTGCATTCGGGCCCTTTCGGCGGCGTGGAGCTCATCATCAGGCCTTAGCTGTTGCTTTCACCCATGGTTCTCCTGTATGGGCTTAGGAGTGCACGACCGTACCAACGGGTTATCCGTGCAGAGCGAAGAGGAGGATAGCATGAGGTTCCTGAGAGCAGCGTTTCTCCTGGTGAGCGCCCTGATCTTCTCGTGTCCGCTGAGTGCAGGGGACGCGCCCCCGTCCGGCGACCTCACCATGATCATCACCGGGTTCAAGAGCGACAAGGGCATGGCCAGGATCTCGGTCATGGATTCGGAGCAGGCCCTGACCAACGAGGCAAAGTCCCTGTGCCTGATCAGGTCCCGGATCATCGGCAGGAAGGTGGAGTTCACCCTCAGGGGCCTGCCCTACGGGCAGTACGCCATTGTCGTGTTCCACGACGTGAACAGCAACGGGGTGCTGGACAAGAACCTCATGGGCGTGCCCAAGGAGGCCTACGGAAGCTCCAACAACGTCAGGGGCAAGTTCGGGCCGCCGGATTACGGCAGGATCCGCTTCGACCTCGCCGAGCCGGGGGTCACCCAGGAGATCGTCGTCAGATAGGGCCGGACCTGCGGGTGATGCCGTGTTCGTGATGAAGAAGATCATATCCGGCATGCTCATGCCGCTGCCGCTCGTGCTCGAGCTGCTCGTCGCGGGCCTGGTGCTCCTCTGGTTCACCCGCCGCCAGACCCTCGGAAAGGTGATCGTCACCATCGGCACGGTCCTTCTCCTCATCGAGGGCTTCGGCCTCTTAGCCTATGCGACCCTGGCGCGCCTGGAAGGTATGTACGGGCCCCTCGATCTTTCGGAAGCCCGGGAGGCGAAGGTGAAATGGGTTGTGGTGCTGTCGGCCGGGCATTATTCGACGGAAGAGGCTCTCCCGGTCACCAGCACGCTCGTCCCGGAGACCCAGGCTCGGCTGAACGAGGGCATCCGCATCTTCCGGGGCCTGCCCGGGTCCCGGCTCGTGGTGTCCGGGGGCAAGGTCTTCGGCACCGTCTCGAGCGCCGAGCTCATGGCGCGGCTCGCCTCCGAGGTCGGGCTCGATCCGAAGCGCATCGTGCTGGAAGACCGATCGAGGGACACGGGCGAGGAAGCGGAGCTCATCGCGCCCATGGTGGGCAGGGAGCCCTTCATCCTCGTCACCTCGGCCTACCACATGCCCCGCTCCATGGTCCTGTTCAAGGCCCGGGGCCTGAACCCCGTTCCCGCCCCCACGGGGCACTACGCCGTCGACGCCGACAGCCTGAGCCCGGCCACCTTCTTCCCCCGGGCGGACGGGATCCGCATCTGCGAGATCGTGGCCCACGAGGTCCTGGGGCTCCTCGCCATCCAGGTGCGCGAGGCCTTCGCCGGCTGAAGAAGCGGGACAAACGACAGGAAGAAGCCCCTTATCGACCCTGCGCCTCTTGCCGTGAACGGTATGCAGCCCCATGCCGGGATCCCGTTTTCAGTGATCTGTCTGCCGGATCAGGAAGCACGCAGCTCACGGGACAAGGGCCTGGTTTTCCATCCCCGTGAATCAGACTGCCGCCCGGACCTCCGGGAAGGATCCCCTGCCTTGAGCACCCTGGAGGCTGGATTCCATGAAATCCTCCTTCTTCAGGGCGTGGTGTTTTCTCATGTGGTTCCTGAGCTTTGCAAGGGAGCTGTTCTCGATCTGCCTGATGCGCTCCCGGGTGATGTTCAGCTTCTGGGAAAGCTGGCCCAGGGTAGGCCGCGGCTCTTCGAAGAACCTCCGCTCCAGGATGTAGACCTCCCTGGGGTTTAAGGGGCCGTTTTCCGCATACAGGATCTGGGAGATGACCCCTGCCTTCTGCCTGGCGAAATACTCGTCCTCCTGGCAGGGCGCATCGCTCGGGAGGTGGTCGATGAAGCACTCGTCCGAGTTCTCGTGATCGGACAGGGTCGTGTCGAGGGAAAGGAGGTTCGCGGCATGGCCCAGGGTCCCCCGCGAGCTCTTGTACACGAACTTCTTGATGTGGGCATGGACCCACCAGACCGCGTAGCTGAAGAACCGGATGTTCCTCTCCGGCTCGAACATGGTGAGCGCCTTGACGAGGCCCATGTTGGCCTCCTGGACGATCTCCAGGGGGTTGTGGCCGTGATGGAAATATGCCCTGCTGATCTTGAGCGCCAGGCGCAGGTTGGAGTTGATGATGGACTGCCCGGCCTTCTTGTCGCCCTCCCGGTAGCGCCTGGCGAGCTCAAGCTCCTCTTCGAGGGTCAGGTTCGGGTACTCGTTTATCCTCTTGGAATACAGTGAAAGTTCGTACGGTTGATAATTGCTCTTCATAGCTCCCCCCCATAACGTTTCATGTTCAAGCCGGAACAAGTAACGGTGCACTGCACATCCTGTTTATGTCTTTCCGGCTCATCGGTTACCCGGGACTCATGTGCCTTCCCGGTTAAGTTCTCCTGATAATCTAGAGGATTTTTCAGAATGAAGAAATTGGACCTTGGTCTATTGGACTTTAGTCCTACTGACCGGGGGCCTATGCGGAGGCAGGACTGCACCGGGCGGTCAGGGTGGATATGACCGAGATGAGCTCCGTCTCCTCGAAGGGCTTGTGCAGGAAGGCGGCCCACTGCCCGTTCGCGTCCCTGGCGCGCCTCAGCTCCTCGTCGTGAGCGGAGATGAGGATGATGGGCAAGGACCGGCCGGAGGTGCGAAGATGGTGGAGGAGCTCCAGCCCGCTCATGCCCGGGAGCTGGAGGTCGAGGATGAGGATGGAGCAGGTCTTCGCCGGGGCTGTCTCCATGAAGTCCTCCGCAGAGGGAAACGTGCTCACGTTCCTGAACCCGGTCGACCTCAGCAGCCGGGCCAGGGCCCGGGACAGGGACACGTCGTCGTCAACGATACAGATCGTGCATTCTTCCTTTATCAAGGGTCACTTCCCGCAGCGCGGCATAGTTGTCTCCAGCTCGATTCGAGGTTATTTTTTTGATACCGGGGGGAGGGGAAAAATCAAGAGCACAAGAGGAATCAATGGAGGGGCTCCCCTCCAATGACGGGCAGGGTCAGCCATCGCCGCGAGGAAGCCTTCGCACCTCGGCCCGAAGCCCGGGGGATGCGTCTTGATGCCCGCCCCATCCGCCCTATTATGACTTCATGACACTTTATTGACCCGGCACCTCCTGCCGTGAACGGTGTGCGGCTCCATGCCGGGGTCCCGCTTTTTAGCGATGTGTTTGGCGGATCAGTAAACAAGGCCTGAGCAGGACTTCAAGCCGACCGCGAGACCGGACAGACCGGAAGGAGCATGGGCAATGAAGTCGGAAGAAGCGGTGTGCTCTCATTCGACTCCTCCCCACCGCCCCAGCCATCCAGCGCATGATCCCTTGAGCTTCCGGCCGTGCTCCGGTGTGCCGCTGCGGACCGGCCGGAGACCGAGAACCTCGCGTTCTGAAAGGAGAAGATTCCCATGACGCTCAAAGAGTTCAAACCAGGCACCCCCTTCTCGGGGGTCGTGGGCCGGACCGTGGACATGTCGGAGCCGGCCTGGCCCGAGCCGGTGAGGGCACGGGAGGGGGCGCCCAACGTGCTCTTCGTCGTGCTCGACGACACCGGATACGGTCAGCTCGGCTGCTACGGCAGCCCCATCGACACCCCCAACATCGACGCGCTCGCCAGGGATGGGATCCGCTACCGCAACATGCACACCACGGCCCTGTGCTCGCCCACCCGGTCGTGCATCCTCACCGGCCGCAACCACCACTCCAACGCCATGGCGTGCATCACCGAAGGATCGACAGGGTTTCCCGGCGGGACGGGCTACATCCCCTTCGAAAACGGGTTCCTCTCGGAGATCCTCCTGCAGCACGGCTACAACACCTATGCCGTGGGCAAGTGGCACCTCACCCCGGGGGAGCAGAACTCCGCCGCCGGGCCCTACGACCGCTGGCCCCTGGGCCGCGGGTTCGAGCGCTTCTACGGGTTCCTGGGCGGGGACACCCACCAGTACTATCCGGACCTGGTGTACGACAACCACCAGGTGGACCCGCCGGGAACGCCGGAGCAGGGCTACCACCTGACCCCCGACCTGGTGGACAAGGCCATCTCCTTCGTTGCCGACGCCAAGCAGGTCGCGCCGGACAAGCCGTTCTTCCTGTACTTCTGCACGGGCGCCATGCACGCACCCCACCACGTGCCCAGGGAATGGGCCGACCGGTACCGGGGCATGTTCGACGACGGCTGGGAGGCCTACCGGGAGAAGGTTTTCAAAAGGCAGAAGGAGCTGGGCATTATCCCCGAAAACACCGAGCTCTCGCGGCATGACCCGGACGTGAAGCACTGGAGCGAGTGCTCGGACATGGAAAAGAAGGTCTATGCGCGCATGATGGAGGTCTTCGCCGGATATCTCTCCCACACCGACCACCACCTGGGCCGCCTGTTCGACTTCCTCAAGGATATGGGACAATGGGACAACACCCTTGTCATGCTCATCTCCGACAACGGCGCCAGCCCTGAAGGGGGGCCCAACGGCTCGCTGAACGAGAACCTGTTCTTCAACAACGTGCCCGAGTCGCTGGAGGAAAACTACCGGGCCTTGGACGAGATCGGCGGACCCAAGCACTTCAACCACTATCCCTGGGGATGGGCATGGGCGGGCGACACGCCCTTCAGGCGCTGGAAGCGCGAGACGTACCGGGGAGGGACCAGCGACCCCTTCATCGTCCACTGGCCGAACGGTTTCAGGTCCAGAGGCGAGGTGCGCACCCAGTACGCACATGCCATCGACATGGTTCCCACGGTGCTCGAGGCCTTCGGTATCGAGCCGCCCACCGAGATCAGGGGCGTCACCCAGTCCCCCATCCAGGGGAAGAGCTTCGCCCACACCTTCGACGACACCGGGGCCCCGTCAAGGCACCGCACCCAGTACTTCGAGATGATGGGGCACCGCGCCATCTACCACGACGGCTGGCGGGCCGTCTGCCCGTGGCCCGGACCGTCGTTCGCCGAGGCGGGCAAGCCTTTCGGCGCGCCCATCAACATCCTGCAGGCCATCGAGCTCGACGAGCACGGATGGGAGCTCTACCACGTGGATGGGGACTTCACCGAGACGCACAACGTGGCCGCCGAGAACCGCGCCATGCTCATCGGCATGGTTACCCAGTGGTACGTGGAGGCGGGCAGGTACAACGTGCTGCCCATCGACGGCCGGGGGACCCTGCGTCTGGCGGACGAGCGGCCCTCCATCGCGGGGGAACGCAAGCACTACACCTATTATCCCGGCACCCAGACCGTCCCGCCCGAGGCGGGGGCGTACTTCATGAACCGGCCCTATGCCATCAGCGCCGACGTGGAGATCCCGAAGGAGGGGGCCAAGGGGGTTCTCATGTCCGTGGGTGGCGTGGACGGGGGGTTCTCCCTGTACGTCAAGGACGACCGTCTGCGCTACGCCTACAACTTCCTGGGCCGCTCGAGGTACGACATCGTGTCGGACAGCCCGGTCCCCGAGGGCAAGCACGAGCTCCGATACGAGTTCGAGCCCACCGGCAAGGCGGAGATCTTCCAGGGAAAGGGCTCACCCGGACGGGGAAAGCTGTTCATCGACGGGGAGATGGTTGGGTCGGCGGAGCTGCCCGTGACCGCGCCCATCTCCTTCGGCCTGGCCGGGGCCGTTGCCACGGGCTCTGACCCGGGATCCCCCGTGGTCGCGGACTACGACACCCCCTTCGCCTTCACGGGTACGATCCACTCGGTGACCGTGGACCTGGGGGGCGACCCCGCCAAGGACATCGAGGCGGAGCTGCGCAGGATCATGGCGCGCCAGTGACAGGGGTGAAGGCTGAACAGCAGCAGGGTGTCGCCCATGCCGGGGCCCTCGGTGAAAAAGCCGAGGCGGGCCGGCCTTCCCCCTGCCTCGCACCATGCCCGGGAAGCTTGATTTCTCTTACCGGAGACCATAAATGGACATCATCCATCCACGAGATCTCCAGCAATGCGGCAGCGTGGCCGGCATCGCAGCCGGTCCTCCCGAGCCGCTGCTCCTGCAATCCTGGTGCGTGTGGTCAAGCTGGGCTGAGCGAAAAGGAGGATGAATCCTATGAAAAGTGAAAGAACGAGCGTTCTCAGGACAGCGCTCTTTACGGCCTTTCTGGTTGCCGCTGCCCTCGTGCTGTCGGCCTGTGCAACGACGGGCGCACCCCAGAGGGGTGCCGGCATCGAGTCGTCCATCAGGAACTCCGACGCCTTCAGGACCCACCTGCAGGACGAAAACATCACCATCGAGACCCGGGGCGACAAGGTCACTCTGATGGGAACCGTTCCCGATGCGTCCTACAAGTTCCTGGCTGAAGAGATCGCCAAGAGCGTGGCAGGGGTCAAGAGCGTCGACAACAGACTGGAGGCGGTCGGAGGAACCCCGGAAAAGGGCACCGACCCGTGGATAGCGGCCATGGTGAAGGCCGAGCTCATGTCGCACCCCACCCTGAACGTCGTTGAAAGCGACGTCTACGTGCGCGACGGACGCGTGACCCTGCGCGGTGAGGCGGTAAACCCTGCCCAGAGGGACCTTGCCGGCGTGTATGCCAGGGATGTGGAAGGGGTCAGGGATGTGGTGAACGATATCAGGGTGACGGGCCCTGCCGGTGCAGCCCCTCAGGCATCAGCCGAGCCGGCCGATGACGCGGCCATCACCACCCAGGTCGGGACGGCCTTGGAGGCGAACAGGTCGACCACCGACATCGACGCGGTGATCGTGACCAGCGACGGGATCGTCACGGTGTCGGGCTTTGCTGACAGCCAGGCCCAGAAGGACCTGGTCACCAAAATCATCGCCGACATCGATGGTGTGAAGGGCGTGAACAACCAGCTCATGGTTCAGGAGCCCGCAGCTCTGGTACGGTAGGTGTGACGGCCGGTCTCATCAGGGGGGCGTCCGCCCCCCCTGGCCGTTCTCGCGAACCCGCTTACTTGAGCTTTTCCGCCATGCGCACCAGCTCTGCCAGAGAGCCTGCCTGCATCTTTTCCATGACCCTCGCCCGGTGAACCTTGACGGTCTTCTCCGCGGTGCCGAGCTCGGCAGCGATCTGCTTGTTGAGCAGGCCTGCCACCACGTGGGCGAAGACCTCCTGCTCCCTGGGCGTGAGCAGCTCGAAGCGCTGGCGGATGTCCCTGCTCTCCATCTGCCGGGCCAGGCTCTGGCGGCCTTTTTCCAGGGCCCTTGAGATGGCCTGGATGAGGTCGCGGTCCTCGAAGGGCTTTTCGAGAAAATCGAAAGCCCCTGCCTTCATGGCCTTCACGCTCATGGGCACGGTGCCGTGGCCGGTGATGAAGACGATGGGGAAGGACAGGCCGCGCCCCAGGAGCTCGTCCTGCAGCTCCATCCCGCTCATTCCCGGCATCTTGACGTCCAGAACGAGGCAGCCGACGGTGTCCTGCCTGAAATCCTCCTGCAGGAACTCGGTTGCGGACGTAAACGTCCTGGTCCTGAATCCCACGGTGTTCAGGAGCCTCTTGAGCGCCGTCCTCATGGACGGGTCGTCGTCGATGATGAACACTTCTGATTCGAGATCGTTCTTCATGTCATGCGTTTCCCTTCGCAGCGGGGATGGTGAAGAAAAACACAGCGCCTCCTCCCGGGTTCGGCAGGGCGAGCAGCTTCCCCCCGTGGGCTTCGATGATGGACCGGCTGATGGAGAGGCCCAGGCCGAGGCCGCCCTGCTTCGTCGTGTAGAACGGCTCGAACAGGAGCTGCGCGTCCTCCTGGCTTATCCCCTTCCCGGTGTCTTCCACGGAAACGACCGCGTTTCCCGAGTCGCTCCTGAAGCTGCGCACCGTGATGCTGCGGGAGGCGCCGTTGTCGGTCATGGATTCCATGGCGTTGATGATGAGGTTGATGAGCACCTGCTGGAGCTGTATCCGGTCGGCGGTCACTGCGGGCGTATCCGGGGAGTGCTCGATCCTGAGGCGGATGTCCCGGATGAGGGACTCCTTCTCCACGAGTTTGCAGGCTTCCCTGACCACCCCGGCGATGTCCATGTTCTCGAAGACGCCCCCCTCCTTCTTCATGATCGCCCTGATCCGCTGCACCACCTCCCTGGCCCGCTTGTCGTCGCTGATGATGTCGTCGATGGTCTCGCGGAGCTCGGCGAGATCGGGCTCGTCCGCGTCGACCATGTGACGCGCGGCCTGGGCGTTGGCGAGGATGGCCGCCAGGGGCTGGTTGATCTCGTGGGCAAGGGTTGCGGTGAGCTCCCCGACCGTCGATATCCGGGACACGTGAACCAGTGACTGGAAGAGCTTGTGGTACTCCTCTTCCGCCAGCTTGCGCATGGTGATGTCCTGCACGATGCCGGTCCCCCTCAAGGGCTCGCCTTCCGGGGAGAAATCCACCTCCGCCTTCTCCCTCACCCATTTCACGGCCCCGTTCACGATGATGCGGTGCTCGAGGTCGTAGAGCTCTCCATGAAGCGCACGGTCCCAGCTCCTGATCACGAGCTCGCGGTCGTCGGGATGGATCGTGTCCAGAAAGGTTTCGAAGCTCAGCGGTGCGCCGCGGGGCAGGCCGAAGATGTCGTACACGCCTTCGGACCAGGTCAGGACGTCGCCTGCGATGTCGAGCTGCCAGCTCCCGATGAGGGCCACCTCCTGCGCCCGCTTCAGGTCAGCCTCGCTGGAGGCAAGCGCTTCCTGGGCGATGCGCCGTCGGGCTATCTCTTCTTCGAGGTCCCTGCGGGACAGGTCCAGGTATTCTTCCGCACGCTTGCGCTCGGTGATGTCCCTGTTGCTGGCCCGGTAGCCCAGGAACCTTCCGGAGTCGTCCCGCACCGGGACGCAGGCGTGGTCGATCCAGCGGACCTGGCCGTCCTTTGTGCGTATCCTGAACTGGATGGACCTCAGCTCGATCATCTCCGATTCTTCACGGAGGTGCTCCTCCCAGAGCCCCTGGTCTTCCGGGACGATGATCCTCCGGCGCAGCCCGGGATCGCTGGAGAAATCCTCCGAAGAATAGCCCGTGACCCGTTCGCACGACGACGAGGTGTAGATGAAATTACCGTCCGGGCCGATCCAGTACTCCCAGTCATAGGTGAAGTCAGAAACGGTTCGGTAGCGGAACTCCGACTCCCGCAGCTCGTCCTCGATGCGCTTGCGCGTTCTGATGGCCAGCAGGAGAAACGCGATGAGCGTAAGCTGCGCCACGGTGGACAGGGCGATCCCTATGATGAACCATTTGTCCCGCTCCCAGAAGGTGAGCTCCCGGTACTGGACGACGCTTCCGGTGGGCAGGGCCTCTTCCGGTATCTTCCAGCGTTTCAGCTGCCGCCAGTCGAACATGGGAACAGCGCTTCCCATGACCTCGGGCCGTATGCTCCCCGGCGTTTCGCCGCCCATCACCTGCAGCACCAGACCGGCCGCTCTCGCGCCCAAGGCTTCGTAGCTCGCCATGCTGCCTCCCACGCACCCATTCCCGAGGTCGGAATCGTAGACGCAGTACACCGGGGCGTTCGCGGCGCTCGATACGGCCTTCAGGGCCTCCGTGGGGACGAAGCGCCTGCCGGTCCCGTCCATGAAGACGGGGAGGTAGAGGATGGCCGTGGATTCGGGAAGCGAGCGCACCCGGTTCAGGATCTCGTCCATGGGCAGACCCACCAGGTCGATGATCTCGAGACCCTGGATCCCTTCCTTGAGGGTGCTGCGGGCGAGCCGCGCTATGGCCTGGTCCGTTTTGCCCGTCCCGCCGGCGAGGGCGAGACGCTTCAGGCCCGGGTGGATCGTTCGGGCGAGGTCGACCGTGCCCCGTATGTCGACCGCCAGCGCGATGCCCGTGAGGTCAGCCCTCTTCTCCGGGGCAGGGGTGATCTCCACGGGCGCTGTGTACACGATGGGCACGCCCGGGAACAGGGTATCCCGGTGCTTGAGAAGGAAATCGAGCGCAGGCCCCTGCACGGGCACCAGGGCGTCGATGTGCTCGAAGGCGTATTTGCGCTGGTAGAAATCCACGAGGGCCTGCTCTTCTCCCTCTCCCTGAAAGAGCGAGAGATCGAGTGTTTCCGTGTACATAATGACTTTGCTTCCGGAATTCGCAGCGAAAAAGGCATGCATGCCGGTGAACAGCGCACGGTTGGAAGGGGCCGCAAAGCCGGCCTCGTGGTAGAGGATGAGGATCTCCCTGCTCCTTACGGCCGGGTCGGCGCAGGCGGGAGGGGAAAGGAGGGCGCACGCCAGAGTGAGGGCGGCACAGAGGACCGCGGCAAGCCTCCCGGTACGGGTGATGCGCTCTCTCTGACGACTCACAATAGCCCCGTCCTCCCATTTTATTGAAAACGGGACTGATTATACATGCTTTTTGCCCGATGGTCAAAATACAAACGACAGGGTCACGGCGAGAAGGGTCCCATCCGGGGCGTTATCCTGCGGGTGTAGGCACCCCGTCGCCCTTTTCCGGGCACGCACAGGGGAGGCCCTGCTCAGCGGGGGGCAGGACCCTGGATCACCTGGGCGAGGTCCTTTGGCCGGATCCACCTGGCAAAGGCGGCCCTGACCTGCTCAGCGGTGAGCTTAACGTACCGTTCGGCAGCCCGGGTGGGCTCATCCAGGGGAAGGTCGAGCTCGGTACGTCTGATGAACCCGAGGGCTATGGTCTCCACGCCGGCCTCTGAAAGCGGTATGGTCCTCAGGAGCAGGGCCTTGGCACGGTGAAGCTCGCCCGGGCTCACGGGCTTCCTGGCCATGTCCGTGAGGTTGCGTACCACGATGGCCCGTGCGCGGCCCACGTTCTGAGGGTCGCACCCGAACTCGGCCTGGTACACGGCGCGGGTCTGGTTCATCTCGAAATCCGACCACACGTAGTACACGAGCCCCTCGTTCTGCCTCAGGTCGCGGTAGAGCCTCGTGGCGTAGAAGGCGCCGCCCAGCACGCTGTTCCCCAGCCTGAGGGCGTAATAGTCCGGGTGTGAGCGGTCCAATCCCAGTGTCTGGGCAAGGGTCACCCTGTCCTGGACGCGGCTCTCGTTGGGCACCACCGTGGTTGACGGGCCGCTCAAGGGCACCTTCGGGAGGAGGGTTTCCGGCTTGGGGCTCCCGGGGGCCTTCCACCCGCCGAAACGCTTCTCCACGGCCTGGCGCGCCGCCTCCGGGGCGATGTTCCCGATGACCACGATGGTGGTCATGTCCGGCCTGACAACCCCAGAATAGTAATCCCTCACATCCTGGATGCCCAGGGACGAGACGGTCTCCGGAGTGGCCTGGCGCAGCTTGGGGTCGTTCCCGGGGTAGAGGGCCTTCAGGAGGGCGCGGTCGGAGAGGTAGTCCGGGCTCTTGAGCCGGCCTGCCAGAGCGGCCGCCGTCTGCTGCCTGACAACCGTGAACGCAGACTCGGGAAGCGCCGGGCGCAGCACGCCCTCGGCCAGGAGCTCAATGCCCCGGTCAAAGTGCTCCTTGAGGACCTCGAGCGAGAAGTCGGTGCCGGCGGCCGCCCTTGCCCCGATGTCGTCGAGGGCCTTCAGGTACGCGGTCCTGTCCAGGGATTTGGTGCCGAAGGAGAAGAGCCTGTCGAGGACGTCGGACACCCCCTCCTTGCCCGCCGGCTCCTGGAGCTCGGGTCTGTTCCTCACGCGGCCGTACACGCTCACCGTGTCGCTCACGTTTTCCCTCTGCACGATGAGCCTGATCCCGTTGGGGAGAACCGTGACCACGGGGTCGAGGGTGGACCTGGGGATGGTGAGCCTGTCCAGCGATTCCCGCGCCCAGGCCGGGAGCGGCACGGGCTTCACCTCCTTGGGCGTGAACGACTCCCTGCCCCCGAAGCCGCTGCCCGACACGGGATTGGCCGATGGCTGGGGGGAGAGCACGGCGGTTATGGCGTGGTCCAGGTCGAGATATGTCCGCGCCACCCTGTTCACGTCCTGGACCGTGACCTTCCTGATGGCCTCCACCTCGTCCTCAGGGGACGACCTGCCCTCGACCGCCAGGGCATGCGACCACGCCATGGCGAGCCCCTCCACCGAGTTCTTCTGCAGCTCCACGTCCGTCACCCTGAGCCTCTTCGCGGCCTCCACGAGGTCTCCGGGCACCCCGTTGGCCGCAATGTCCGCGAGGACCGTGCGGACCTCGCCCGCCAGGGCTTTCACGTCGGCCCCCTGGGGGTATGCCGCAATGGCATAGCCCAGGCCTGAGGCGGGCAGGGTGTAGTTCTCGAAACCGGCATCCAGGGCCTTGCCTTCGGGGACCAGGCTGTACAGTCTCCCCCGCCGGCTGGCGAGCACGTCGGTGAGGACCTGGGCCGCCGCGTAGTCCGGACTGTCGTACCCGGGCATCCGGAAGGACACGATGTACATGCCGAAGGGCTTGTCGGTCTTGAGCTCCATGGTCTGGGCCTCGACGGGCTGCAGGTTCACCCCGGGCCGAGGGGGTACCTTCCTGGCCGGGATGGGGCCGAAGAGCTTCTTCACCTGCGCCATGGCCTTTTCGGGGTCGATGTTGCCCACGATGACCAGGATGGCGTTGTTGGGCGCATACCAGGTGTCGTGGAATCTCCTGAGCATGTCCCCGGTGGTCTTGCTGTAGGATTCGCGGCTGCCCAGCGGGTCGTGGGCGTAGGGGGTCCCCGTGAACATGGCTTCCAGCAGCTTTCTGTAAAAGAGGTACTCCGGGATGGAGAGGTTCTGGGCAACCTCCTGGAGCAGCGCCCCCCGCTCCTGGCCCCAGAGCTCATCCGTACTGAGCACGCCGCGCATGCGGATGGACTCGACCTTAAGGGCCACGTCCAAGTCCTTCGCAGGGACGGTGAAAAAGTACTGGGTGGCGGTCTGGGAGGTGGCGGCGTTGAAGTTGCCCCCCATGGCGGCCGTGATGTTGGCAAGCTGGTCAGCGGTGAGCCCCGGGCTGCCCCGGAACATCATGTGCTCCAGTGCGTGGGACATGCCGGGGAAGCCTTCCGGCTCCTCGTTGGAGCCCACCAGATAGTTGACGACGATGGTCGCCACGGGGGCGAGCTCGTTTTGGACGATGACGACGCGCAGGTCGTTTTCCAGGGTGGCGCGGTGGACCCCGGGCTCCCGGCCGGGCCCTGCATCGGAGGCCGCGGCCCTTGGCAGGGGCGTCGCGGCCGCAAGGAACGCGAGCAGCAGGGCCAGCCCCTTCGCACCCCATGACGCCTTCAGGGAAACATCCTTCTTCAAGCCCGTAATCAAGACTTCCATACCATGGCCGCGCATCGTGCCCTCCTGGTGAAATTGAAGCCGGGCCTCCCGTGGGATGCCCAGCCGTGGTATGAATATTAGTATCCCCCGGCACCTGCGGAATCAAGGGCAGTACTGCTTACGTTCTCCTTTACGCATCGTCGCCTTGCACCTGGTTGGCTTAAATCCCCCCTCTTCATCGGGGTCGGTATCGGTATCGGGGTCGAACATCCGAAGAGGAAAATCGGAATCGACCCCGATACCGACCCCGACCCCGAATGCACCACGGTGCATTGTGGACGCCCGTTGCAGGGGGATGAAAAGGGGTTGCAATATCTCGTGCCTGAACTTATGCTGATGGCGCGGTGGGGCATCGCTCCACCAGGGAAGGGAACAGGCGCATGGACTACCGCATCATCGCAACGATCGGACCGGGAAGCAGCCGGGAATCCGTCTGGGGGGACATGGTGTCCGCCGGGGCAGGCGGGTTCCGCTTGAACACGTCGCACCTCACCCTCGAGGAGCTCGACGGATGGGTCAGGAGGGCGGGCGCCTTCCTGGGCCCCACCGGACTTCCCCTTGTGCTGGACCTCCAGGGGGGCAAGTGGCGTCTCGGGGAGTTTCCCCACGTGAGCCTGGAGCCCGGCCGGACGGTCACCCTCGCATACGGCCGGTCCGCCTCTGAGCCGGACGTGCTGCCCGTGCCGCATCTGGACTTTTTCCAGGCGGCGCCCGCCTCGGGCCGGGAGATCGTCCTGAACGACGCAAAGGTCGTCCTCCTCCGGGAGACGTGCGCCGAACGCGCCATCACCGCGCGGGTGGTGCAGGGGGGGGAGCTCTCGCCCCGGAAGGGGATCACCTTCGCTTCGTGCGGGTACCGCATCGAAGACCTCGGCGGGAAGGACAGGGCCATCCTCGAGCGGACCAGGGGGGCGGCCTTTGTCAGGTATGCCGTCTCGTACGTGAAGGATGCCGAGGAGATGGCGCGGTACCGCCGCGCCTTCGGCAAGGGGGCGCACCTCATCGCCAAGCTCGAGCGGGAGACCGCCCTTGCGGACGCCCACGGCATCGCCTCATCAGCGGATGAGATGTGGCTCTGCAGGGGGGACCTGGGCGCGGAGATGGGTCTCGTCCGCATGGCCGAAGCGATCCACCGGTTCACGGGGCAGGTCCCCGGCCTGCCGGTGCCCGTCACGCTCGCCGGCCAGGTCCTGGAGCACATGGTGAAGTCGCCGGTGCCCACCCGGTCCGAGGTGTGCTGCATCCACGATGCGCTGGTCCGAGGGTACCGCGGGCTCGTGCTTTCGGATGAGACCGCCGTGGGGGACCATCCCGTGGAGGCGTGCCGGGCCGCCGCGATGTTCAGGGGTTAGACCCATGGCCTTGGACGTTTCACCCCCTGCCTATCCGCTCCAGTACGAGGGCAAACTCCTGCTCAAGGACGGACGGGAGGTGTTGCTCAGGCCGATCAAGGCAAGCGACGGGGATCTCATCGTCGACCTGTTCGCCAGGATCTCGCCGCAGTCGCTCTATCAGCGCTTCCTCAGAGACATCAGGAGCCTTCCCGAGGAGATGCTCCACCACTTCACCCACGTCGATTATATGAGCGAGTTCGCCCTCGTGGCCGTGGTAAAGGAGCAGGGGAGAGACGCCCTCGTCGCCGTGGGCCGGTATGCCCGCGGCCGGGATGACGACCCCACGGACCTGGGGATCGCGGTGAGGGACGACTGGCAGGGCCTGGGGCTCGGCAAGGCCCTGCTGGAAAGGACCGTGTCCGTCGCCCGGGAGCACGGCATCACCCGGTTCGGGAGCATGATGGACCCGCGCAACACCGCCATGGCCCGGATCCTGAAGGACCTCGGGTACGAGGTGAAGTACGACCTCAGGGGCGGGTTTTATTCCGTGGAGGTCCGGGTCCCGCCTGAGTCGGGAGAAACACGGGGCTTGAATTGCGAAGAGTGAAGAGTATTTTGATTTTATTGAAGACATGAAGAAAAACCTGAAAATCCTGGCAGGAGCGCGTGCACTGTCCATCCTGCGCGACGAGGGCCTGAAAAAGGAGTCCGTTACGGTCGTTGCCGGCGCTGCCGGCGGGCCGAAATGGCTTGTCCTGAACGGCCTCGACCGGGCCCTGTTCTCGTCGTGGCTGGATTTCTCGCCCCATCCCGTCTTCCTCATCGGATCTTCCATCGGCGCCTGGCGCTTTGCCGCCATCGCCCAGGGCATGGGCTCGGGTGCTTACGACCGGTTCGAGCAGGCCTATCTGGCCCAGCGCTACTCGGACTGGCCCACGGCCGCCGAGGTGAGCCGGGGCACTGTCAGGGTCATGGAGGCCTACCTCGACCAGGCCGGCGCCCGGGCCGTCCTGGATCACCCGTTCTTCAGGCTGAGCATGCTGGCGGTGCGCTGCCGCGGCCTCCTTTCCCGGGACGAACGCTATGCCCTGGGCCCGGCCATGCTCCTGGCAGGGCTCGTCAACGGCATGAGCCGCACGGCGCTGAAGCTCTTCTTCTCGCGCACCCTGCTCTTCGATCCCCGCTCCCGGCCGCCCTTTTTCGCAAAGCAGGATGGCCTCCAGAGGGTGCCGCTGACGCCGGAGAACATGGGCAGCGCGTTGCTCGCCTCGGGGTCCATCCCGCTGGTCATGGAGGGGGTGAGGGACCTCGACGGAGCGGCCCCGGGCATGTACCGGGACGGCGGCCTCCTCGACTACCACCTCGACATCCCCTTCGGGGACGACGGCATCGTGCTCTTCCCGCACTACACGGACTCCATCATACCGGGGTGGCTCGACAAGATGCTGCCCTGGCGGAAACCCGACCGGGACAACATCAGGCACGTGGTCCTCGTGTGTCCGTCCGAGGACTTCATCGCCCGCCTGCCCCACAGGAAGATCCCGGACCGCGACGACTTCATCCTGTTCCGGGGCAGCGACCGCGAGCGGGTCGCCTACTGGGAAAAGGTGGTGGCGGCGAGCTCCATCCTGGGGGAGGAATTCCTGGAGCTCGTTCAGAGCGGGGCCATCGGCCGCGAGGCAGCCCTCCTGGAAGGGGCCTGACCGTGAACGGGAAGTCTCGGGTGGCCATCCGCAGGGCGGTCCCGGGCGATCTCCCCACCATCTGCGAGGTGCACAACGCCTCCATCAGGGAGCTGTGCACGCCCTCTTACACCGAAGAGCAGATACGCGAGTGGACGGGCGCGCTCAAGCCCCAGGGGTATCTCAGGGCCATGGAGGTCTATGACTTCATCGTGGCCGTAGAGGGGGGTGTCGTGGGCCTGTGCATCTTCAATGCCTCAAAGGCCGAGATCACGGCGCTCTACGTGTCTCCGGAAAATGCGGGAATGGGGATAGGGCGGACCCTCGTGCAGGAGGTGGAGGCCATGGCCAGGGAGGCCGGGGTGCGGGAGCTGAACCTGAAATCCACGCTCAACGCCGTGGGCTTCTACGAGCGGATGAGGTTCATCCGCATCGAGTCGTCCAGATACGTGCTCCCGGGCGGCACCGAGCTGCCCTGCATCGTGATGGCAAAGCGCCTCGGACGTGAGCATGCTCTTCCGGAATGATCCCCCTCCCGCTCCCTTGACGTGCACGGGGGTGGGGCTATTACTATTGGCAGATTGATGGGGGAACACCCGATGGAGTACGATGCATTCGGGGTCGGGGTCGGTATCGGAATCGGGGTCGAGAGGAGCTCAATGGCCTTCGGTCATGAGAAACTCGATGTGTACCGTGTCGCCATCGAGTACGTCGGCTGGGTTTACCGGTATTGCGAGACGCTGAAAGGCCATCGCAACGCCAAGGACCAGCTTCTGCGTGCATCTCAGTGTGTATCGTGCGGAGGTGGGCGACCCCGATACCGATACCGACCCCGACGCCGATGATGGCGGGGAATGACCTTAAATTGGCCACGTGACCGTAGAAGGCAAGGAGGAACGCATGGCAGAAGCACCTGTGCTGACACCTGTCCGGATCGGGCCCTACGAGCTGCCCAACCGGGTCTTCATGGCCCCCATGACGCGCAGCCGTGCAGACAACCCCGGCCGCGTGCCCAACGGGCTCATGGTCGAGTACTATGCCCAGCGCGCTTCGGCGGGGCTCATCATTTCCGAGGGCTCCCAGGTATCGACCCAGGGCGTGGGGTATGTCAACACCCCGGGCATCCACAGCCCCGAGCAGGTCGAGGGCTGGAAGCCCGTCACCGCTGCTGTCCACGAATGCGGGGGACACATCTTCTGTCAGCTCTGGCACGTGGGCCGCATGTCCCACCCGGACTTCCACGGGGGATCGCTTCCCGTGGCCCCCTCCGCCGTCAACCCGCAGGACCGGGTATACACCCCGGCCGGCTTCAAGGATACCGTAACGCCTCGCGCCCTGACGGTCGACGAGATCCACGCGGTCACGGAGGACTTCCGGAAGGCGGCCCTGAATGCGATCTCCGCCGGGTTCGACGGCGTGGAGATCCACTCTGCCAACGGCTATCTCTTCCACCAGTTCTTCGTGAACTGCGCCAACCGCCGTACCGACGAATACGGCGGGAGCCATGAGAACAGGGCGAGGTTCTTCTTCGAGACCCTCGAGGCCGTGGGGGGCGCCATCGGGTTCGACAGGACCGGCATCAGGCTCAACCCGTCGGCTCACGGGTTCTTCGGCATAACGGTGGACAAAGACACCATCCCCACCTTCGACCACATCACGGAGCGCCTGAACGACTACCCCGACCTCGCGTACGCCCACTTCGTCGAGCCCATGGTCCCGGTGGACGGCGTGCCCTACGCCGAGCCCAACATCGCCAGGCACTTCCGGCCCCTGTTCCACGGGACCCTCGTGATCAACTGCGGGTTCACCGCGGAAAAGGCGAACCGGGTCATCGAGGAGGGATATGCGGACGCCGTGTCCTTCGGGAGCGCCTTCATCGCCAATCCCGACCTCGTGGAGAGGATCCGCAGAGGTGCGGCCTGGGCCGTCCCGGACACCAGGACCTACTACACCCCGGGCCCCAGGGGGTACATCGACTACCCGCCTCTGCCCTGAGCGGAACCGGCGGCAGGGAAGCCCCTCATCCGCTGAAGGCGTCCGGGCAGGCACGTCCCTGCGGCTTGATTTTGCATCCTCAGCCCATTATTTGTTCATTCTGAGGAATCTTCCAGGATGACACATGCCCAGTAGGAGCCAGGACCAGCTCAGTCTCTTCGAAAAGGCGATGCTCGGTTCCATACCCCACGTGGCGGCGTCCCTCATCGATGGCTGGTGCCGGACGTACCGGGTGGTGGAGCGCATCAACGAGGGGCGCGAACGGTCGGCGCTCCTGGCCTCGGGCGGCGCTGTCTACGCCACCTGGCACCAGAGGATGTTTTACTTTTTCCACGATTTCGGCAGGCGCAACATCATCATGATGATCGGCAGGAGCAAGGACGGCGACTATGCCGACGCCATCGCCCACCTGCTGGGCTTCCAGTCCGTCAGGGGCAGCCGGGTGAGGGACGGGCACCGGGCCATGTACGAGCTCGTCAAGCGGCTCAGCCGGGGCGCGCACGCGGCTGGCATGATGGGGGACGGCCCCAACGGTCCTCCCAGGGTCCTCAAGGGGGGGACGGTGAGGATCGCGAAGATGACCGGCAAGCCCATCATCCCCATGATGTACGGCGCCAGGCGCACCATCATCCTCGGGAGCTGGGACCGGTACATGGTCCCCATGCCCTTCACGGACATCGTGGTGTACCACGGCAACCCGGTGTATGTGCCGGGCGACGCGAACAAGGGCGAGACCGAGGGCATCCGAGTCGAGGTGGAGCGCACCCTGAACGAGATGGCCGACGTGTGCGACAGCTACTGGGGCGGTCTGCCCATCGGCAAACCGGGCTTCGACCTTTGACGGCCCGTGGGCATCCAGGCGGGTCGACTGTATGGGGAGGGGTGATGGTTTCCGGCAGGAGCGGCCAATCTTTACCTGGCACTTAAGAAAATGAACGTGGTATAGGTTTCCCTGCATGCAGCGATCGAAGCGGGCATCACGAGGAGGACCACTGTGCACGTACACTTCCTGCAGCACGTGCCCTTTGAGGGGCCGGGCTGCATAGAGGGCTATTTCCGGGCGCGGGGGCACAAGCTCACCTCCACGCACCTGTATCTCGGGCAGGGGCTTCCACAGATGGGCACCATCGACTGGCTCATCGTCATGGGCGGGCCCATGGGTGTTCACGACCAGCCAGGCCCTTCCTGGATGAAGAGGGAGAGGCTCTACATCCGGGAGGCGGTCTTCTCCGGCAAGATCGTGCTGGGGATCTGCCTCGGCGCGCAGCTCGTCGCCCATGCCCTGGGTGCGGAGGTGAGGAGCAACGGATGCCGGGAGATCGGGTGGTTTCCGGTGAAGATCTCCCACGAGACGGCCCCTGTGCTCAAGGGCGTCTTCCCGGCCAGGCTCGAGGCGTTCCACTGGCACGGTGACACCTTCGACATCCCCGAGAACGGAGTGCCCTTCGCTTCGAGCGAGGCGTGCAGGAACCAGGGGTTCATGGTCGGCAACAGGATCATGGGGCTCCAGTTCCACCTGGAGACCACCCCGGCCTTGGCCAGGTCCCTCATCAGGCACTGCAGGCACGAACTGGACGGATCGCGATATGTGCAGACGGAAGAGGAGATGCTCTCGGACAGGGCGAGGTTCTCCCTCATCAACTCGGTGATGGAGACCCTGCTGCGGAGGATGGAGGAGCTGAATTTCTGACACGGGCAATGTCCCGGGCACGGCCCTGGCGGTGTGCAGCGGCCCGCCAGGCGGAAGCGGTGCCTGGGCATGCGAATATGAAGAATGGGAGGTCGACCATGAGGTGTGAGAACTGCCAGGCTGAGCTGACCTTTTTCATGGCCCTGCGCCAGGCCGTGCCCTACCGGTTCCGGTGCTTCAGATGCAATGCCCGTTACCGGGTCAGGGCACCCCGTCTGGGCCTTTTCCTCCTGGGCATGACCGCGGCCTTCGTTGCTTTGGCCTACGAGTTCGCCACCGGGATGTCCGAGCACGGGGCCTCGTACATCCTCCCGTTCATGACCGTTGCGGTCCTGGTCTGGCTTTTGTTCGAGTACCTGCTCCACCGTCACATCGCCTCGAACGGCCGCCTCGTCAGGATGGGCGTCCGGAAGGCAGACCTGGTTTTCGATGACGACGCCGGGCCGGCCGGTCCCGGGGACGGGGACAGGCCGTGAGGCTCGTGACCTTCCACAGGGGGGACGGGCAGGCCCTGGTGGGTGCCCTGACCGGGGACGGGCGCTCGGTGGGGTACCTTCAGGCCGGGGCCAGGGCAATGGACGGGGTTTCATCCCCCTTCTTCACGGACATGCTCGCCTTCCTCAGGGCAGGGGAGGAGGCCCGGGAAAAGGGGGAGCTCGTACTCGAGTTCATCCTCTCCCAGCGTCCCCCGGACGCCCTCCTGCCCCTGGGAAAGGTCTCGCTCCTGGCCCCCGTGCCGCGCCCCGAGTCGATCCGCGACTGCATGGCCTTCGAGCAGCACATCATCAACAGCATCCGCGCCGTGGGCTTCAGGACGTTCGCCCCGGTGGACGAGTGGATCGAGAGGACCTTCGGCCGCAGGCGCTCCCTGGCCTATCTCCTCAACCGTGCCTGGTACGAGCGTCCCGTCTACTACAAGAGCAACCGCTTCTCGGTGACGGGCACCGACGCGCCCGTGGTCATGCCGGCCTATACGAAGCAGTTCGACTACGAGCTCGAGTGGGGCGTCTTCATCGGCAGGGGAGGCGCGGACATACCCAGGGACCGGGCCCGCCAGCACATCGGCGGGTATACGGTCTTCAACGACTTCTCGGCGCGCGACATCCAGATGCGCGAGCTTCGCGGACGGCTCGGACCGGCCAAGGGCAAGGACTTCGACACCGGCAACGCCATGGGGCCCTGCCTCGTCACCCCGGACGAGATCCCGGACCCCTACAGCCTGACCATGCTCGCCAGGGTGAACGGACAGGAGTGGTCCCGGGGCTCGACCTCTGAGATGTACTGGACGTTCGAGGACATCATTGCGTACATCTCGAAGGATGAGACCCTTTACCCAGGCGAGTTCATCGGCTCGGGCACCTGTTCGGGCTCCCAGGGCAGGGGATGCGGCCTGGAGATGGGAAGGTTCCTCAAGCCCGGAGACGTCGTGGAGCTCGAGGTCGAGGGCATCGGCGTGCTGAGGAACGAGGTGCGCAGCCATGGAGCGTGATCCCATCCGGGCAAGGCCGCACCACGTCCTGTGCCTGCTGTACCTCCCCTTCCTGATGTCGGACCGGGGGGAGCCCTTTCTCGGCACGGCCCGCGAGCTGAAGGGGGTGATCACCCGCGGGGAGGACACCGTCGTGGAGATGGCCGAGGGCATAGACGCGGTGTGCGTCTCGTGCCCGGAATGCCGGGACGGCCGCTGCGAGAGCATCCACGGCCAGGAGCACAAGGTGCGGAAATGGGACGCCAGGATTCTCGAGGGGCTTGGGCTGGCCTACGGGGACCGGCTCGAGGCCCGGGAGCTCCGCAGGCTCGTCCTGGAGAAGACCCCCCTGGCGTTCTGCCGGGAGAGGTGTCCCTGGGGCTCGGTATGCAGGGTTTTCGAAAAAGAGGGAGGGCCGTTCTCCGGAGAATGATCCGACTCGCCTGTCCCATGCTCATCCCTGAGCACCATACCTGAAGCGAGGAGTGGTCGTCCGCCCGTCCCCGGCAGGAGATGGAACGCTGCGCCCTCCTGCCGGTGGAGTGATTCGGGCTTTTCTCCCATTATCTATATATGGACACTCTACCCCGGTCCCGGTCGGAACCGGCAGGGGTGTTCATCCGGTGAACGACCCGGACACCGTGACCGGCAAAAGGAGAAAGCCAGAATGGATACTATCGCGTACGGAAGGAGTCTGAGCAGCAGGGTGGCTCAGAACACCAGCCCCCTCATAAACCAGATGATCCTGGACGGGATGAGAAAGTCCCTGCTGTTCTATGCAGAGCATCCGGAAGGGATCGAAGACAGGATCGGCAGGCTCAAGGGCGAGCCGGACATCGAGCAGACCCTGGAGGCCAACGCCTCCATCCTCGGCCTGTTCGGCCTGTTCATGGCACTCGTCGTGAGGAGCCGCCTGTTCATCCTGCTCCCCATCGCAGCGCTCGCGTTCCTCCTCCAGCATTCCCTGCGCGGGTGGAGCGCCCCGGACATGCTCCTCAGAAGGCTGGGGTTCCGCACCAAGGAGGAGATCCAGCTGGAGCTCTACGGCCTGCGGATGCTCAGGGGCGATTTCAACACCATTCCCGCCATCAACGACATGGCTGTCAGGGACCGCGTGGAATGGGTCATAGACGTCCTGAGCGCGTAGGACAACCCCCGCCAACGGCAGGGCTGCTTATGTTCTTCCCGTTCCGGGAGACAGGGAAGGGCTCTCTGCACCGGGATCAGAATGTCCCCTTTTCGGACGTTCGACCCCGATACCGACCCCGACCCCGATGAAGGGGGGAGAGGCTACTTCTCGCCCCCCAGGATCAGCGGCAGGCCGTTCTTCGGGTTCCCGATGACCACGATCTTCGTGTTCTGGCTGTTGGCGAGCTTCTCCGTGGCCTCGATGCCCTTCCACTCCAGGATCTGTGGGGTGATGCCCTGGGACACGATCCTCTGGAAGTCGGAGATGCCCTGCGCCTCGATGCGCTTGCGCTCAGCCTCCTGCTGCTCCTTCTGAAGCACGAACTTCATCTGTTCGGACTCCTGCTCCCGCTTGAGCTTTTCCTGGATGGCCATGGCCAGCGTGTTCGGGAGCCCGATCTTCCGGAGCAGGATCTGGTCCGTGATGATGCCCCGATCCTTGGTTATCTTCGAATACAGGTTCTTGATCTCGCCCGCGACCCGCTCCCGCTCGGCCGAGTACAGGGCCTTTGCCTCGTAGGATGCGGTCACCTCCCTGACGGCCGAGCGCAGCTGCGGCTCGACCACGATCTCTTTGTACCCGGTCCCCACGGTCTTGTAGATGTCCGCGGCCTTTTCGGGATCGAGCCGGTAGAGCAGGGAGACGTCCAGGTTGATGATGAGGCCCTCTTTCGAGGGGGTGTCCGCCACCTCCATGTATTCCTGGGTCTGGACCGACATCTTCACCACCTTCGTGAAGGGGATCACGATCCTCAGGCCGGGCTTCAGGGTGGTGGACAGGACGTTGCCGAAGAGGTCCTGCACGCCCACGTGTCCCGCGGGTATCATCACGATGGGATTGGCGACGGACAGCAGGAAGAATACGGCTATGACGCCCACAATGAGCTTTGCCGTCATCGATTTTTTCACCTTGATCTCATGTATGCCCTCCACGGCACGCCCTCCTCTTGGTTGTAATGGCTCTATTAAACCATATCATCAGGCCGCTTGACAGTAATTAATGTTCCAGCAGTCAAATCTCTGGTAGCGGGACCCCTGCATGGCGCTGTCTGTGGTTCCCGGCAACAGGTGCCGGATCGATACCGATGATCCGCATACGGATACCCGGCCTGGTCGGGCGTATCAGATGCGTGCGCCCGGGTGCGCTCCCTTGTGAACGACAGGAAACATCCTATTTATAGATTGGTAGCCCGAACTCTCAATGAGGGATGCATGGAAGTCGGTTACCTTGCAAACTACCAGGACTCTGTCCCGCAGATAGCCGGATGGTTCTATAATGAGTGGTCGTATCTGTACCCCGAGAGGAGCATGGAGGACTTCGAGCGGGTTGTCCGGGAGAGGGCGAATCGCGACAGGATCCCCTTTGCCCTGGTCGCGATCGAATCCGACCTCGTCATCGGCACCGCATCGCTGAAGATGTACGACATGGACGACCGGTTCGACCTCGCCCCCTGGCTTGCCGGGCTCTACGTGGCAAAGGAGTGGAGGTGCAGGGGGGTGGGTTCCATACTCGTGAAGGCCGTGGAGGAAAAGGCCCAGCACATAGGCTTCAGCGAGCTGTTCCTCTACACGCCCGACTCGGCGCACTTCTATACGAGGCTGGGCTGGCGCATCCTGGAGCTCAAGGCGTACAACGGCACCCCGGTGACGCTCATGGGCAGGACCCTCGCCTTCTGATGCGTCCCTGTCTCTTAAGCCCTGTCATGGGGCTGCGTATGCCCTCCTTTACCCTAACACCTGGCTGGCCCCGAATGCACCACGGTGCACAGGGCGCTCCTTTCTCTCAAGACCTGCCCCACACGCATCTTCCATCGACATGCAGGGCGAACCCTGCCGGCCTTTCGACCTTTGCTGCCTGCACCCTTCCGGAATGCCTTCCGATGGAGAGCAGGAACACGTGTGCAAGATAGAAATACTCTGAGAAGGCGTTGGAGAAATATTCCTGTATGTACGTAAATCAATCAACATATATTAATCATTGTTGAAATCGAATAGACGCCGGCTGATGGCTTTATGGGAAAACCCCAAGGATATTCATGGGAAACTTCGCATTGAGAAAGATAGCTGGAGGCCTATAATAAATACTTAGAACAAATATCCAAAGAACGGTGATCACGGCTTCAACCTGAGAGAATCGGCGTAACCCAGTACTGAAAAGAGGTAAGATTCATGGGAGTGAAGGCAGCAGAGATCGAAAAGTTCCTCCGAGGCACCCAATATCCCGCAAGCAAGAACGACCTGAACAAGCAGGCTCGTGACAACCAGGCCCCTGACATCATCATTGACCTCATCAACAACCTGCCCCAGCGGCGGTTCAATTCCCCCATGGAAGTCTCCAGGGCCATCGAGGAAATCGAGTAGCAGCAGGGATGCGGATGCACCCCGTGAGCCGGGAGTGAAGGAAACAGACCATGAACCGTGAGCAGAGAGAAGACGAGGTGAGACATGCCAGTAAATGCCGCTGAGCTGGAATGGTACCTGGAGGGGATCGCGTTCCCTGCCACAAAGGATGAGGTGTTGAACCTGGCCCAAGTCAACCATGCCACCGACGAAACCCTGGACCTGCTCAGAGGGTTGCCTGACCGGGAGTATTCGTCGCCGGACGACGTGATCGAAGCCGCCGGCGTTGATTGAGAAGGGAGGATGCACGGTTTCCGGTCCATCGTGATGTCATCAGCGATGACCGAATGACGAGCAGACATGGTCAGAAAAAAAGAACGGTGGAGGTGGAAAAATGGTAACAACCAGTCTTATTCAAGAAAGCCTGAAAGGCATTCACTATCCTGCCAACAAGAGCGATCTCCTGAAGACAGCGCAGGGCAACAACGCGTCCCAGGATGTCATGGACATCCTGAACAAGCTCCCGGACCAGAGTTATCCTTCTCCAGTTGATGTGAACAAGGCCGTGAGCCGCGTCGACTGATGTCCCGTACGGAACCCATCGGCACGAACCCTTAAAGAAGGGCTTTTCCCACGTTCGAACCACAGAAGATCAAGGAGGTTCCAGTCATGGTAAGTACAGGTGAAATCCAGGAATACCTGCACGGGATGAACTATCCGGCCGGGAAGAGCGACCTGCTCAGCAAGGCCAAGAGCAACAATGCGCCGCAGGATGTGATCGACATGCTGGACAGGCTGCCGGATCAGAAGTTTTCGACCCCCATAGACGTCAACAAGGCGATCGGCGACATCGAATAACCGACCGGGTCTTGATATTGCAAGGGCTGCACCTGCAGCCCCTTTCCAAATCCAGTGCACGGTGGGCACGAACCAAGGAGGACGAGCAATGGTAAGCACAGGTGAGCTCCAGCAGTATCTGCACGGCATACACTATCCGGCGGACAAGGACGACCTGATGAAGACCGCCCGGGCAAACAAGGCGCCCCAGGACGTGGTGGACCTCATAAAAAGGCTTCCCGACCAGAGCTACCCCTCTCCGGCTGACGTCAACAAGGCCGTGGGGAAGATCTAGCGGGGACGATGCACCCCCTTGGTCGTCGGGACTTTGGGGTTGAAGGAACGGGAGGACGGAGTATGGGTGTAAGCGCAGCAGTGATTCAGGAATTTCTACGGGGCATGGATTACCCCGCGAGGAGAAACGGCATCCTCGAAAAGGCCCGCCAGAACAATGCGCCCAACGACGTGCTGGACATCCTGAACCAGCTTCCTGACCAGGAGTACGGCTCTGCCGCCGAAGTCAGCAGGGCCATCGGCAAGATAGAATAGCGGGCTCTTTCGGGGAAGATACAACAGGAAATACCCTGAGCTGGCAGTCCGGATGGAAGCTTCAGGGAGGCCCAAGTGATGGCCGGATCCGGTGACGTGAGCACAGTGGATGTGGAAATGTTCCTCAAGGGGATGAGTTTCCCCTCGGATAAGGATGGCTTGATCAGGAAGGCCCGTGAGAACGGGGCGCCGGATGACGTGATGGATCTCCTGAACAACCTGCCTGACAGGGATCACCACACGCCCATCGACGCCTCCAGGGCCGCGGGCGGTCTCAAACAGGCGGCAGGCCGGGCAGGGACGAGGTGAATGAATGGGAGTCAGCACGGTCGATCTCAAAGCCTATCTGGAGGGCGTGGACTACCCTTCGAGAAAGGGGGACCTGATCCAGAAGGCCCAGGAAAACCAGGCCCCGCGGGATGTCATCGACCTGCTCATAGCCCTTCCCGACTGGGAGTACCACTCCATCGGGGACATCAGCAGGGCGCTGGGGGAGTCGAGGTAGGTCGGCAGTCCAGCAGCCTGGGGCCGGACGGGCATGACGATGCAGCCCGCCGCCTCGGGCCGCCTGTATGCCCTAGGAGGGGTGCAAGGCTGTGGGTGAAAGGCCGGTCCTCCCCGGGACATGGTTTGTTACCTGCCGCATGGCCGTACTTCGGCCCGGGGGACCGGGCAAGGGGGATGAGCATGGCAGACGCTGACCTCGTGTGGGAGTATATCCAGGGCATTCAGTTCCCCAAGGGCAGGGAAGAAGTCGTGAGCCACGCCCGGAGCAGGAATGCGCCCGGGGATGTCGTGGAGATGCTGAGCAGGCTGCCTGACCGGCAGTTCGAGTCTGCAGCGGATGTCCTTACCGCCGTGGACCTGCCCGAGTGAACGGCTCCTTCTCGAGCCGTTCCTGTGCCGAACACGCGAGCACGGAAAAAAGGAGGAGAGAAACCATGGCAAGCACGGGCGAGATACTGGAATATCTCCGGGGGATCGATCTCCCGAAGAGCAAATCCGAGCTGGTGCAGTATGCCCAGAGCAGGAACGCGCCCGATGACGTCATCGACGCCCTGAACAGGATGCCTGACAAGCAGTTCGTGAATGCCGCTGACATCACCCATGCCTTAGGAGAGATACTGTGACCCCGCTTTAGGGGTGCGCCCTGAAGGCTCGCACCCAGGCGGGACAGTGGGCTTCTCCCTGACGCGGACAGACCGGATGCCGGCAATTGCCGGGCCTTGCCCCTCCTACTGAAGAACGATGGCCTTTTCCGGACAGATCTCCTGGCAGCAGAAGCACGCGATGCATGCCTCCCGGTCGACCACGGGGATGCCGTCACTGTCCATGGACAGAGCGGATACGGGGCACTGGTCGACGCAGGTGCCGCAGCCCGTGCACTGGTCGCGGTGGGCGAGGGGGCGGAAGAGCGACCGGCTTTTGATGAGCCCCTGGATGTGCTCGTTCTTGAGGTTCCCCTCGCCGCTGAGCGGGGGGAGCTTGAATCCGGGTATCACCTTAAATTCGCCGATGATCTGGGCCTGCGAGAGGTCATGGCACCCGAGCCCCTCGGCCTGGGCCTTTGCCAGGAAGGGAAGGCTCCCGGGGTCGCAGCCCATCATGGTGGAGATGGCCGCATCCAGGGCCACGGCGGAGTCCGATGCCAGGATCAGCCCGATGTCCCTGAGGTCTGGGGATGCCGGTCCGTTGCCCTCCATGCCTAAGACTGCGTCCACGATGAACAGGTCCGGGATCTTCAGCTTGAAGATGCTCACGATCAGCTCATGGAAGCGTTCAGCGCTGCCCGCGATCCTGTGCAGGGCGGCCTTCTGGGCACCGGGCAGGAAACCGTAGCTGTTCTTGATGCACCCGGATACCACGGTCAGGCCGTGGGTCTTGAACTTGGGCAGGCTGATGATGACGTCCGCGTCCCATATCGCACGGGACAGGGTCACGCTCGGCACGAACGAGGGGTCGAAGTCCAGCCTCACCGAATCGTCACCGATGTTCCGGTAATAGCCCTTGGCCGCCTCCATGAGCCCCGTGGCCCTGAAGGCCTCCTGGTTTGCCCCGTAGTTCACGAGCCCGGGGTTGTCTCCCACGACGAGAGACGCCGGACCCATGGACTCCACCTGGTCCACCACGGCCCTGAGTACCGCAGGGTGGGTGGTGATGCCCTCCTCGGGACGGGAGGCCCGGAGCACGTTGGGCTTGATGAGGACCCGCCTGCCTCTGATCTCGAGGGGAAAGAGCTCGAAACACCTCGCGACGGCCTGGCTGACGTTCTCGTAGCGGGCCGGATGGATCAGGATCCTTGCCATGGCATGCACCTCTCGTTCGCGCTTTTTGTTCCCTACGGTAAGGCACATGCGCCCTGCTGTCCATACCCTTCTGAGGCCTGTGGAGAACGGCAACCGGCAAGGGTTTGACAGCCGATCTTCCGGCGGTCTCCGGCGCATACATCCTGGAGCATGACCCCACGCAGGGTAAATTTAAAAAATTATCCAATGTATGCCGATAGATAAGAAATTACTGAATCCAGTTATTGAAGTGAGCTTGACATACATGCTTATGGCCCTGTATAGGGTACGAAATTGTAATGAGTTTTCTGTTCAAGCCGATACTGAAATAACTGAGAATGGAATGTGAGGCGGGGGCAAATGATGAAGAGAAACATTCTCGGTCCAGTTGTCATGTGCTTGCTGATCATTGGGCTGACAGGTTCAGGCTTCATACCGACCGCGCAGGCAAAGACCCATAAGGCGGAAGCCACGGTTGCCGCATCAGAGGATACGAAGGCCAGCAAGAAGGCCCCTGAAAAGACGCAGGCCGTCGTCAAGGCCAAGAAGGGAAGCTCCCCCGAGAAGGCCGGACATGTGTCCGCAGGTAAAAGCAAGGGGAAACAGAAGGACGGGCACACCTCCCTGAGCGGCCATACAGAGAAACCCGACCACAAGAAGGACGCAGGCTCCGGCAAGGTCGCCAAGCACAAGGACAAGGCGGCCAAGAAGAAGGTGGCTCTCCACAAGGAAAAGACCAACCAAGAAAAGGCAGCCCTTCACAATAACAATAACAAAAACAATAAGGTTTCCAAGAACAAGGCGGCTCGCAGCAAGGTCGCCCTCGATGAGAAGAAGTCAGCCAAGGGCAAGGTGGCCCATACCGAGAAAAGGGTAGCCCACAAGAAAGGGGCGAAGGTTTCGAAGGCCAAGGAGAAGAATCGCCGTTCGCTTGCCCGCACCCAGGAAGCCAGGCGCGCTAGCAAGCCCGAAAAGGCCGTATCCGAGCAGGTGAGCCCTGCTCCGGAATACAGCATCGAAACCCCCAGGCCGTCTGACCTCTACCTCGCGCGGCAGAGCCCCGACGCCGTCAACTCCCTGGGGTGTGATGTCGAGCCCGAACAGCCATTGTCCCTGACCGACAGGGTGATCAGGCTGGCGCAACGGTGCCTCGGCATACCCTACCGTCCGGGCGGGACGACCACGCAGGGGTTCGACTGCTCCGGGTTCGTGAGGTACGTGTTCAGGGAGAACGGCATCGAGCTCGGGCGCTCCTCCCGGCAGCAGGCCCTTGAGGGCAAGCCCGTGGAGCTGTCCGACATCAGGCCCGGCGACCTCATCTTTTTCCAGATGGACCAGCGGAGGAAGAACCCCGGCCGCATCGACCACGTGGGTCTCTACTTGGGCAACGGCCAGTTCATCCATGCCGCCAGCTCCTCCCGATCGCGAGAGATCAAGATGGACAGGCTCGAGGCGGGTCACTTCCTGACGAAGATCGTGGGGGCGCGCAGGATCCTCGACGACGAGGATGAAGCGGAGACCCTGACCAACTAGCGCTTTCATCAGCCGCTCACCCGCTTTCCCCGGCCGCACGGCCGAAGGGGTGCGAGCTCCGGAAAACCTGCTTGACTCCTGCAGGATAAATCATCATATTCTCTGCTGTTGTTGCACTACTGTCCTGTTATGTTGAATGGAGGTCTTCTGTCATGCAATGGCCGTTCGTGAAGCTGCTGGCCCTTGTTGTGCTCCTGCAGTGTGCAGGCATCGCAGACCACTCCCTGTGGACCCCCGATGAGCCCAGGGAGGCACAGATCGTCCGCGAGATGTCGCTGGCAGGGGATTATCTCATCCCGCGCCTGGCGGGGAATGCGTTCCTGGAAAAGCCGCCCCTCTACTACCTGGCTTCGGCCGCCTCCTATGCCCTGCTCGGGGACCGCTTCCCGGAGGCGGGGAGGGTCGCGTCCCTGGTGTTTGCCCTGGGAACCCTGCTCGTGGTGTGGCTGACCGCCAGGAGGCTGTACTCCGACCGCGATGCCCTGCCGGCCCCGCTCATCCTCGCAACTTTTCCCCTGTTCTTCGTCTCGTCCCACAGGATCATCGTGGACATGGGGCTCGTGTTCTTCATCACCACGGCCATGTGCTCCTTCCTCATCGCCTGGCGGGAAAGGAGCAGGACCCTGTACCGGGTGTTCTGGGTGTCCCTTGCATGCTCTTTCCTCTGCAAGGGCATCATCGGTCTGGCCATCCCGGGGGCTGGCCTGCTCCTCTTCGTGCTCTGGCATCATGACACGGGCTTCCTCAGGGACGCGTGGGTCCCCCAGGGGGTCCTTCTCGTCCTGGCCGTCATCGCCGCCTGGGCCGGTGTCCTCTACATGCGGGGCGGATACGGCTATCTCCACACCTTCTTCGTCTACAACCAGATCGGAAGGTTCATCCCCGCCGGCATCGTCTACGGGGGAGGGCACGTCAAACCCTTCTACTACTATCTCTACAACATCCCTCTCCAGACAGCGCCTTTCTCCCTGCTCCTCATCCCCGCAGCCGCATACGCGAGGAAGGCCGGAGCCAGTGAAAGGTTTCTCTTCTCCTGGCTCCTGGGCGGGCTCCTCGTCCTGAGCCTTGCGTCCACCAAGCGCGAAATCTACTTTCTGCCCATGCTCCCTGCCATGGCCCTCCTCATAGCCTGGTGGGAGTCCAGGCCCGGGGATTCGCGGCAGCCATGGGAAGACAGGCTCATGAAGGCGGTTTCCGGTCTCGTGGCAGCCTGCAGCCTTGCCCTGCCCGCGGCATACGTGGCCATCGGGGGGAGCCTCGCCGTTGCCGGGCTCGCCGTCTCTGCGCTCTGCGTCCTCTTCCGGATCGTGTGGGTGCGTTTCCGCGCCCTGCATTTCATGCCGGTCCTCCTGGGCTGGACGATGCTGCTCCTCGTCTGGACGCCCGTGGTCATCCCCCAGCTCGACAAGGGCAAGAGCTACAGGGGTATGTTTGAAGAGCTGGGCAGGATCGTCTCCCACAGTGAGGTCATAGGGTACCGGCTCACCGAGACCGTGGAGGCCCTTGGACCTTTCTATGGACAGTTCGCTGTAAAGAATATAGAAGACAGATTGGTTTTCATCGATATAATGAAGCGCCGCGAAGCCGGGTACATTATCGTGCTGCCCGGCAGGATGGACGAGGGGCTGTGGAGGGAGCTCGGCTCCTGTGCGGTCCCTGCGTACCGGGGCGGTGGTGGAATGCGAAGGGAGATAGAGCTGTGGAAGATGAGTTCATACCCATGAGCAGGCCGTTCATCGGCGACGAGGAGATCGAGGCGGTGGCCCGGGTCCTCAGGTCGGGCTGGATCACCACCGGGCCGAAGAGCTACGAGTTCGAAGAGCAGTTCGCGAAGCTCACCAATGCCCGCGCGGGCTTGAGCCTCACCTCGGGCACCGCGGGCATGCACCTGATCTTCAGGGCCATGGGCATAGGCCCGGGCGACGAGGTCATCACCCCCTCCATGACCTTTGCCTCCACGGTCAACCAGATCCTCCTGGCGGGGGCGAAGCCCGTGTTCGCCGACATCGACTACGACACCCTGCTCGTGAGGCCGGAAGAGATATCGAGGCTCGTCACGAAGCGCACGAAGGCCGTCATCCCCGTGCACTTCGCCGGCGCGCCCGCCCACATGGACGCCATCGAGGAGGCCGCGGGGGACATCCCCGTCATCGAAGACGCCGCCCACGCCATCGGCACCCATTACAAAGGCCGCCACATTGGCTACCGGAACCTTGCCGTGTTCTCCTTCCACCCCATCAAGAACATCACCACCGGCGAGGGCGGGCTCATCACTGGTCACGACCCCGAGCTCATGGAAAGAATGAAGCTCCTCAGGTTCCACGGCATCGAGCGGGACGCCTGGAAGCGCTACGGCAAGGCGTCGGACCCCAGCTACGACATCACCACGCCCGGCTTCAAGTACAACATGACGGACATCCAGGCGGCCCTCGGCCTGGTGCAGTTCACCCGGCTCCCCTGGATGAACGCCCGCCGGGCCGAGATCGCGCAGGCGTATCTCGACGGCCTGTCGGGGATAAGCGGCCTCGACCTGCCCGGGAGCCCGGGCTACGAGCACGTGCACTCGTGGCACCTGTTCGTGGTCAAGGCCAGGGGCATCGAGAGGAAGCGCTTCATGGAGAAGCTCGCGGAGAAGGGCATCGGGTACGGGCTCCACTTCCCGGCCTGCCACAGCTTGAGCTGCGTCAGGGAGGCCTGCGGCAGAGTCAGCCTGCCTGTCACCGAGGAGGCTGCCGAGCGGATCCTGAGCCTCCCCCTCTACCCGGGCATGGAAGAAGCCCAGGTGCAGCGGGTGATCCGGGCGGTCAGGGAAATCTTCGGGTGAGGCAGTGGCCCCGGGCGTTCGCCCACGGGCATAGGGAAACCGGGGTGTTGACTTTTCCTGCCGTGGGTGGTTAGGAGCGCATAGAGTCCAGCAGTCAGGAGAAGGCATGAACCAGGACAAGATATCGGTGGTTATCCCGGTGTACAACGAGGAGCAGGGTCTCGAGGAGCTCTTCAGGCAGCTCGTACCGGTCATGGAGGGCATGGGCCGGAGCTACGAGATCGTACTCGTGGACGACGGCAGCACCGACCGTTCCCTGGAGATCCTCAAGAGGCACGCGGGGGAAAAGATCCGCGTGGTGGAGCTCACCCGCAACTACGGCCAGCACGCTGCGGTTTTCGCCGGTTTCGAGAGCAGCGACGGCGCCATCGTCGTCACCATGGACGCGGACCTGCAGAACCCGCCCCAGGAGATCCCCAGGCTGGTGAAGACCATGGAGGAGGGGAACTACGAGGTGGTGGGCACCATCAGGCTGGCCCGGCAGGACTCCCTCTTCCGGAGGACAGCGAGCTCGGTGGTCAATGCCATGACCAGGAAGATCACGGGCGTGAACCTCAACGACTGGGGGTGTATGCTCAGGGCCTACCGCAGGGAGGTGGTGCGGTACATGGTGGAGAGCCGCGAGCACTCGACCTTCATCCCGGCGCTCGCCACCACCTTTGCCAAACGCATCACCGAGATCGAGGTGGGCCACAACGAGCGCTTCGCCGGGGAATCGAAGTACTCGCTCCTCAAGCTCGTGGCGCTCCAGTTCGACCTCGTCACCTCGTTCTCCGAGTTCCCCCTGAAGCTCCTGTTCTACCTCGGGTCCCTCATGTCCCTCCTGGGGGTGGGATTCGGCGTCTTCCTCGCCGTGGCCCGTCTCTACTTCGGTGCCCTGTGGGCGGCCCAGGGCGTGTTCACCCTGTTCGCGGTCCTGTTCTTCTTCATGGGGGCGCAGTTCCTGGCCTTCGGCCTCATGGGCGAGTACGTGGGCAGGATCTACCGCGAGGTCAAGCGCAGGCCCAGCTACACCGTACGAAGGATATACTAGATGAAGACAGTGGTCTTCGCCTACCACAACATGGGGGTGCTGGGGATAACGAAGCTCCTCGAGCACGGGTTCCAGGTGCCCCTGGTCCTCACCCACGAGGACAGCGCAAGCGAAAACATCTGGTTTCAGTCAGTGGCCCGGCTCTGCCGGGACAGGGACATCGAGCACGCGGCCCCGGAGAACCCCAACACCAGGGAGTGGGCCGGCCGCATCGCGGCGCTTGAGCCCGACATCATCTTCAGCTTCTACTACCGGCACATGATCGGCATGGAGATCCTCCGCATCCCCCCCCTGGGGGGGTACAACCTCCACGGGTCCCTGCTGCCCGCCTACCGGGGGAGGGCGCCGGTCAACTGGGTGCTCGTCAGGGGCGAGGAGGTCACCGGCGTCACCCTGCACGAGATGGTGGAGAAGCCCGACGCGGGGGACATCGTGGACCAGGAGCGGGTTGCCATCGGTCCGGAAGACACGGCCGTGATGCTTTTCGCAAAGATGGAGAAGGCGGCGGCGCGGATGCTGGACCGCATCCTGCCGCGCATGTCCAGAGGAGAGATCCCGAAGAGGCCGCAGGACTTAAGCAGGGGCTCGTACTTCGGCGGCCGGAAGCCCGAGGACGGGCGCATCGCCTGGGGCAGGAGCGCGCGGGAGGTCTTCAACCTCATCCGTGGCGTGACCCGCCCCTATCCCGGCGCCTTCGGCTTTCTGCACGGGAGGAAGGTCCTCTTCTGGTGGGCCAGGCCCGTCGATGGTGAGCGCCTTCAGCCGGGGCTCATCGCGCTTGAAGGGGAAGAGGTTCGCATCGGCACCGCTTCCGGCGTCCTCGTGCCCCTGGAGATCGAGGAGGGCGGCACGGTACGCACGGGCAGGGATATTTTCGTATTTTTCAGACCATACGAGGGAGAAAGCATGCAATGAAGGTTCTCATCTTAGGCGTCAACGGGTTCATCGGGTCGCACCTGAGCGCACGGATACTGAACGACACGGACTGGCATGTCTACGGCATGGACCTGGGCGTGGACAAGCTCGGAGGAAGCCTGAACAGCGAGCGGTTCCACTTCGTGGAAGGCGACATCGCCATCAACAAGGAGTGGATCGAGTACCACATCAAGAAGTGCGACGTGGTGCTGCCGCTCGTCGCCATCGCCACACCCAAGACCTACGTGGAGAACCCCTTGAGCGTCTTCGAGCTGGACTTCGAGGAGAACCTCCGGATCATCCGGCAGTGCGTCAAGTACCGCAAGCGGGTGATCTTCCCCTCCACCTCCGAGGTCTACGGCATGTGCCCGGACGAGGCCTTCGACGAGTTCAGCTCGAGCTTCGTGCTCGGCCCCATCCACAAGGAGCGCTGGATCTACTCGTGCTCCAAGCAGCTCCTCGACCGGGTCATCTGGGCCTACGGCAGGCAGGGGCTCGACTTCACCCTGATCAGACCCTTCAACTGGATCGGCGCCCGCCTCGACTCCCTGGAGACCGCCAAGGAGGGGTCGTCGAGGGTGGTGACCCAGTTCATTGCGGCCCTGGTGAGCAACGAGCCCATCACGCTCGTGGACGGCGGGAACCAGAGCAGGTCCTTCACCTACATCGACGACGGCATAAACGCGCTCATGAAGATCATCGAGAATCCTGGCGGAAAGGCCCGGGGCCAGATCTTCAACATCGGCAACCCCGCGAACAACTGCTCCATCAGGGAGCTCGCGGACAGGCTCATCACCCTGTTCAAGGGGCACTCCTCCTTCGATCCGAAGAAGTACGAGCCAAGGGTCGTGGTGAAGAAGTCCGAGGCCTTCTACGGCAGCAACTACCAGGACATCAGCACGAGGGTGCCCTCCATCGCCAACGCGAAAAAGCTCCTGGGCTGGGAGCCTGAGGTGTCGCTGGACGACGCGCTGCGGCTCACCCTCGAGAGCTTCCTCAAGGAGGCCGGCCTCTAGCCCATGCCCGTCCTCGGTCTCAAGGTCGACATCGACACCTTCGAGGGGATGCGCTCCGGCCTCCCGAGGATCGTGGAGATCCTCTCTTCAAGGGGCATCCCCGCGAGCTTCTTCATCAGCTTCGGCCCGGACCGCTCGGGCCTGGCGGTCCTCCAGCTGCTCAGGCCCAGGTTCGCCTGGAAGATGCTCAGGACCAACGCCCCCTCCACCTACGGACTCAAAACCGCCCTGTACGGCACCCTCCTGAAGGCGCCCATGATCGGGTGCGCCTTCCCGGAGCGCCTCAGGGAGCTCGACGCTTCAGGCCACGAGACCGCGTGCCACGCCTGGGACCACCGCCTGTGGCAGGACTGGCTGCCCTTCATGAGGGCGGCATCGGTGAAGGCCTGGCTCGAGCGCATGACGGCCGCGTACCGCGACGTCTTCGGCAGGGCGCCCGGGGCCTTCGGGGCGCCCGGGTGGTGCATCGACGGCCGGGTCCTCGGCCTTATCCCTGGTTTCGGATTCTCCTACCTGAGCTGCACCAGGGCGGAAGCGCCTTTCGTCTTCGCGGAGAACGGGATGATCGAAGTCCCGTCGAACCTCCCCTGCATCGAGGAAGTGGGCACCGGAGGCGTCCTTCATGCCCTGGAGCAAGGGGTGTCGAGCCCCGTGCCGCAGGTTCTGCCCGTGCACACCGAGGTGGAGGGCGGGAGGTTCGGCCATGACTTCGAGATCATCCTCGAGAAGGCCTTATCCCTGGGCTACACCTTCAGCAAGCTGAGCGGCATCGCTTCGGGCCTCGACCGGGAGACCCTGCCCGTGCGGCCTTTCAGAATGGGGTGGGTGCACAACAGGGCCTTCAAGTGCGCGGTGTGAGCCTCAAGAGGTAAAGGCCGGCCTGCCTGTCGGCGCTGGATGCGGGTGGACGCGGGGCTCAGGACGGGGCCTTCTCCGGGACCTTGCCCGTGCTCAGGTTTTCCCCCGGGATGAACTGGACCAGCTTTTCCCGCGACACCGACCCCTCGGAATACCCCCAGGCCGCCTCCATCATGGGCAGGGCCTTGGTGCGCGCCCGGGCGAACAGAGCGGAGAGGGACTCCACGAGCTCGGTCCCGGTGGCGCTGTCGCGGTACCTCACCGGGTCCGGGATGCAGGCGTCCGGGTCGCGGACGTCCGCATAGAACAGGGGGAGGAAGCTCCTCGACTTCAGGATGCCCAGGGAATTCAGCGAGGCCGCGATCCTGTAGGCAACAGGGCTCGCGAACATGCGGTTCGACAGGATCTGCTTCTGGAGCGTCGACTCGATCCTGCCCGGCGTCACGGCGAAATCCCTGCTCACGATGCTTTCGAAGGCCAGGCCCCTGAGCAGGCGCGGGCTCACGAGCCGGAAGATGCGCAGGCTGTTGCGGATTCTGATGTCGATGCAGGTCTCCAGGCCGCGGTGCACGGCCTGGGCGTTCTCCCTGCGGGAGGGGTCATCGTCGTAGTAGTCGCCGCTCAGGCTGTCCACCATGGGGTGGAAGGTGATGTCCAGGGCGCAGTGGGTGATGTAGCCCAGGATGAAGGCGATGTCTTCGGGCCCCTTCGCCTGGTCGAGCACGGCCAGGATCATGACGTTCGTGGGAACGCCGTCCTTGCCGTGGATGATCTCGGAGATCGTCTCGATCGACGTGCGGGAGGCGTAGTAGAACGTGTCCGGGATGATGGAGCCCAGGTAGTAGTGGGCGATGTTCGCTGAGATGCCCTGAAGCATCCTGCCTTCGGGGAGCTCCTTCAGAAGGCTGTGGGCGAACCAGAGATGGGTGTTCTCCTTGGGCATGCTTTGTACGGGTCCCTCCTCGTTTCCTACATGTTCATAATAAGGATATCGCCTGGGCAAGTAAACAGAAAGCGCTCTGAAAAGTATTTGACTTGGAGGCTGGAAACATGGAATCAATAATTTCGCAGTGTTGTACACAGGAGGGTGTCATGGAATGTAAAGCGGACAGTCCCGCAAGGGAAGACGTGTTCGAGCGCATCTTCCATCCCAGAAACGTTGCCGTTATCGGTGTCTCGGCCAGGGGGAACGTCTTCGGCACCGGCATCATGAACGCGCTCGCGGCCATCGGGTTCGAGGGGGAGATCTACCCCGTGAACCCCAAGGGCGGCGAGATCGGCGGCAGGAAGGTCTTCCGGAGCCTCGAGGAGATCCCGGGCACGGTCGACTTCGCCATCATCGCTGTCCCTGCGGAGCGTGTGCCCCAGGCCCTGGAGGAGTGCAGGCTCAAGGGCGCCGCCGGGGCGGAGATCCTCTCGTCCGGGTTTTCCGAGCTCGGGACCGAGGAGGGGAACCGGCTCGAGCAGGAGATCAAAAACATCGTCTCCCGGGGCATCCGGGTGGTGGGCCCGAACTGCTTCGGCATCTACTGCCCCAGGAGCGGACTGACCCTGCTGCCCGGCCCTGACCTTTCCCGGCAGAGCGGGCCGGTGGGGTTTCTGTCCCAGAGCGGCGGCATGTCCATCGACTTTGCGCACATCGGCAAGTGGATGGGCATCGGATTTTCAAAGGTGGTGAGCTTCGGCAACGGCGCTGACCTGCGCGAGACCGAGCTGCTCGAGTATTTCCGGGACGACCCGGAGACGCAGGTCATCGCCGTATACCTCGAAGGTGTCGACAACGGCAGGGCGTTCCTCTCCATGCTCAAGGACGTGGCCGCGCGGAAGCCCGTGGTCATCAACAAGGGCGGTCTCTCCGAGGCGGGGAGCCGCGCCGTGGAGAGCCACACCGCTTCCCTGGGCGGGAGCTCAAGGATCTGGGAGGCGGTGATCAGGCAGTGCGGGGCCGTGCAGGTGGGCGACCTCTGGGAGATGGCGGAGGCCTGCCTTGCGTTCTCGCTGCTCCCCCCGCGGGCGTACGAGAACATCACCGTGGCCGGGGGGGGAGGCGCCCTGGGCGTGAGCGCCTGCGACACGGCGGAAGCGTTCGGGCTCAAGCTCCCCATGCTCGACCCCGGGATCACCGAGGCCATCCTGAGTGTCCTCCCGAGACCGGGCTCCAGCGCCAGGAACCCCATCGACGCGGCAAACCCCTTCGTGGGTCCCGATGCCTACCGGGAGATCTTCCTGAAGGCCGCAGAGGACCCCAGGATAGACCTCCAGGTCCTCGTCCAGCTCGTCTACCACTACCAGTCCCTGTCGAAGGCAATGGGCGTGGTGTCGGTCAAGGACGTCGTGCCCTACCGGGAGCTTGCCCAGGTCTCGGCCGACGTGGCCGCCCGGACAGGCAAGCCCATCGTGCTCGTGCTCCCCAACATCAAGCAGGGCGCCGAATCCATGGACATCGAGGATATGAACCGCGAGATGCGGGATACCTTCCTGGGCAAGGGCATCCCGGTCTACGACGACATCAAGAAGGCCCTCAGGGCCATAGGTCACGTGTCGAGGTACTATGCCCGCAGGGCGCGCACTCTGCGGTGAGCGGGGATAAGGGCACGGAGGTGCGGTTCGTTCGGACCGCCGTGGCTGTGTCACAGCCTGACCGATGACAGGGGATGAAAAGTGAAGGCCAGGCAATGCCGTACTGCCTGGCCTCCGTTATGGGGAAGTCTCCACGTTGCGGAGCCTTCGTTGTATGCCTTTCCTATCGTCACGAACGGTGATCACTCAAGCGCTGCCCGAGCATTTTCTCCTGAGAACGAACCCCTTTTTCTGCTCTCCGGAAAAGAGGGCAGGATCAAACCTGCCAGTCTGCCATATTGACATATATTGGAGAATATGATATTTTCTCATAAAATATAGTCAGCAAAACTAATGTGAATAAAAGCAAAAACGGGGTTGATCCATGGAAACCGATCAGATGATTCTGGGTTTTCTCATGTCTGGCCCCAAGAGCGGCTACAAGATCAAGAACATCACGGGCAAGCTCATGATGGCCTACAACCTGAGCCTGAACCAGATCTACCCGGCGCTCCGGAAGCTCGAGTCGAGCGACCTGGTGCGCAAGGAGGTCGTGTTCCAGACGGGCAAGCCCAACAAGCACGTCTATTCCATTACGGAGAACGGTAAAAAGGAATTCCTGAGGGCCTTGACCGCGCCTCCCATCCCGGTGGACTACCAGCTTGACTTTCTCACCCGCGCCTTCTTCTTCAGGTTTCTTTCCGACGAAGAGGTGATCGAGCAGTTCGAAAACGAGATCAGCTCGCTGGAGGAGCAGCTGGAGGACCTGGGACACATGAAGGATGACGCCGAGCACCTGGCCGACGCCAACGGCCAGTTCATCTACAGCACCATCGTGAGGCTCATCGAGATGCTCAGGGACGTGTACCGTACCGAGCTGGAGAGAAGAAAAAAATTGAATAATGATTTGTGACCGCTGGTATCGAGCCCGATTCCTGTGGGACAAATCGTTATGAGAGGTGGTAGCGATGGATACGTTCTTCAACCCCCGCCGCGTAGCGGTGATCGGGGCCTCGAATTCGCCCTTCAACCTGGGCTCGACCATCTGCCGGGCCCTGAATGAGTACTCCCCCTGGGAAGGGGACGTCTTTGCCGTGAACCGCAAAGGGGAGGACGTCTGCGGATGCAGGGGATACCAGGCAGTAACCGACATCGAGGCCGACGTGGACCTGGCGGTCATCATCACCCCGGCCAAGGTGGTGCCCGAATTCGTGGAGCAGTGTGCGGCCAAGGGCATCAAGCGCATCATCATCGAGAGCTCGGGCTTCTCCGAGGGCGGGGAAGAGGGCCGGGCCATGCAGCGGCGGATCGACGAAACCGCCAAAGCCCACGGCATCCGGATCATGGGGCCCAACTGCCTGGGCGTGCTCAACACCAGGAACGGGTTCTGCTGTTTCTACGGCATGCAGCCGGACAACCACCACGACTTCCTCGGCGACGACGGAACGGGCTCGGTGTCGTTCATCATCCAGAGCGGCGGCATCGTGGTGATCGTGCTCGAGTCCTTCACCATGGACGTGGTGAAGGCCAACAAGATCGTGTCCATCGGCAACAAGTCCGACATCGACGAGGCCGACGTGCTCGAGTATTTCGAGGGGGACGACTCCACCAGGGTCATCGCCATGTACCTCGAGAACATCAAGCAGGGGAAGAAGTTCATCGACGTGGCACGGAAGGTGAAGAAGCCGGTGCTGGTCTTCAAGGTGGGCCGCACGAGCGAGGGCGCCCGGGCGGCCATGTCCCACACCGCGGGCATGGCCAACAACGACGCCGTGTTCGACACCGCCTGCAGGCAGGCGGGCGTCATACGGGTGAACTCCATCTCCGAGCTCCACTCCCTGCCCAAGATGTTCACCCACATGCCGCCTTTGAAGGGCAGGCGCATCGCGGTGTTCACGAACTCAGGGGCCTTCGGCGGCATCACCGCGGACCTCCTGGTGCAGTCCGGCCTCGAGATGGCCAGGCTATCGAAGGATACCCAGGAGAAGCTCGCCAGGACGGGTCAGATCTTCAACGCCTCCAACCCCGTGGACCTGGGGCCGGCGATCTCCATGCAGACCTTCCTGGAGATCTTCGACATCCTGCTCTCTTCCGACGAGGTGGACGGGCTGCTCCCCGTGCCGAGCCTCTGGCACCCCATGGTCATCGACGCCATCGTGGAGCTCGTGAAGAAGTGCCACCAGTACGGCAAGCCGGCAGCCATCTACACGCCCAACGCGGTGCACAAGACCGTGAGCTACCGGAACAAGTACCAGGTGCCGCTCTTCGAGTCGCCCGAAGAGGCGGTGCGGGCCCTGAGGGTGTCGTATCAGCACTCCCTGAACCTCGCCATGAAACAGGGCTTCAGGGACCTTTCCCTCCTGTCGGCCGAGGGCGGGAAGAACTGCGGGGGCATCCGGTAGCGAAGGCCGTCAGGTCTTTCTCTCCTGGCCGGGGACGATGGTCCGGAGGAGGTCCTCCTTGCCTATGACGCCCGCCAGCGTGCCGCCGGGCTCCTGGACAGGGATGGTGTGGATCTTCTTGTCCACCATGAGCTCGGCGATCTGGTCGATGGGCGTGTCCGGCGTGACGATGACAGGGTCAGGGGTCATGGCATGCTCCACAGTGGTGGCCGCGATCTTCTCCACCTCCCGCTCCACCTGCCCGATGGACCTGATGGGGATGAGCGCGTCGAGGACCACGAAGTAGGAGGGGAGCGGCAGCTCCTTCTGCTGGGAGATGAGGTCGTCCCGGGTGAGCACGCCGATGATCGCCCCGTCCTCGTCCAGCACGGGCGCCCCGTTGATGTGGTTCTCCAGCAGGATCCTGGCCGCTTCCATGACCTCCTGGCCCGGAGACAGCGTGATCACCCGAGTCGTCATGATATCCTTTGCCCTGAGCATGCGTCCTCCTTCCGGCCCCATGGGGTCATGAGATAGAACATAGCTGCAGCATGACCGAAAGCAAAGGAGCGCCCGAGGGGGGCGATCCGATCGGGGCTTTTCGACCCCGATACCGATACCGACCCCGATGAATGTGGGGAGAACATAGAGCCCAAGGGTTGGTTTTTCATGCCTTTGATGCTATATACGCGGGGTTTAGATCACCAGAGAAAGGGAAGAACATGAAAATTGGCCTCATCGGGCTCGAGAAATCGGGAAAGACCACCATCTTCAATGCCCTGACCGGGTCGCACATCGAGACGAACGCGTTCGCCTCCACGAAGAACGAGCCGAACGTCGCCGTGGTGCAGGTGGCCGACCCCCGGGTGGAAAGGCTCGTGTCCATGTACCAGCCCAGGAAGACCACCTATGCCTCCATCGAGTGCATGGATTTCGGGGGATTTGCCTCGGGCGAGGACAAGAAGGAGATCTTCAGCCCGGGCGAGCTCGCCCTGGTGAAGAACGCCGACGCCCTTGCCCTGGTGCTCAGGAACTTCTCCCACGAGATGCTCGACGGCCTCCTGGGCGAGCCGGACCCGGTGCGGGACAGGGACACCATCCTCACCGAGCTCATCCTCTCGGACCTCATCCTCGCCGAGACCAGGCTCGAGCGCATCGATCACTTCATCAAGAGAGGAGCTTCCACCCCGGACATGGAGCTGGAGAGGAAGGCGCTCCTGAAGATCAGCGAGGCCCTGAACAGGAACGAAACCATCAGCTCGCTCGGCATGACCGCCGAGGAGCTCAAGCCCGTGCGGGGCTTCAGGTTCCTCACGGAAAAGCCCCTGCTCATCATCCTCAACTCCGACGAGGATCGCTTCGGCAGGAGCCGGGAGCTACTGGGCGAGCTCGAGCAGGGCTTCCGCGCCATTGAGTTCGCGGGCAGGTTCGAGATGGAGCTCTCCGGTCTCGACGCGGACGAGGCCAGGGAGTTCATGGAGGACATGAAGATCCCGGCGTCGGCAAAGGACCGGCTCAGCATGCTGGCCTACGAGGTGCTGGGGTACATCACCTTCTTCACGGTGGGGGCTGACGAGGTGAAGGCCTGGACGATACGCAAAGGCGGCACGGCGGTGGACGCCGCCGGGGCCATCCACTCGGACCTGGCCCGGGGCTTCATCAGGGCCGAGTGCTTCTCGTACGACGACCTCGTGGGCCTCGGGAGCGAGAAGGCGCTCAGGGACAAGGGGCTCTTCAGGCTCGAGGGCAAGGGCTACCTCGTCAATGACGGGGACATCATGAGTATTCGGTTCAACGCGTAAAGGTGCTATAATCGTCCCGCAGAGGGGACACAGTGAAAAGGGAGTACTGCCAGAGCCGGCCCTACGTCACCAAGGACGGATCCGTGATCCGGGAGCTCCTCCACCCGGACCTGGGAGTCGAGGCGGCCATGAGCCTTGCCGAGGCAACGGTCCCGCCCGGAGCGGCGACCCTGCTCCACATCCACAATGCCAGCGAGGAGCTCTACCACGTCACCAGGGGCACGGGCCGCATGAGTCTGGCCGGGGAAACCTTCGAGGTGGCCCCGGGGGACAGCGTGCTCATCAGGCCGGGCACGCCCCACAAGATCGAAAACACCGGGGAAGGCCCCCTGGTCATCCTGTGCTGCTGCTGCCCCGCATATGCTCATGAGGACACCCTCGTCCTGGAGGGTGGATCCGAAGGGAGAGATTCATGAAAAAGGCCGTTCTGGTCCTGGTGATCGCTGTCGCCGCCGCCGTGGGTCTGTACCTGTTCTACCCCGAGGAAAAGCCGGTTCAGAAGGAGGTCCTCCAGGGGGAGAACGTCATCTGCTTCGGCGACAGCCTGACCGCCGGCACCGGCGCGTCTCCGGGCATGGACTACCCCTCGCAGCTCTCCGGCCTGGTCGCGGACCCGGTGATCAACGCGGGCGTGCCCGGGGACACCACGCAGGACGCAGCCGCCAGGCTCGAGAAGGATGTGCTCGAACGATCGCCCAGGATCGTGCTCATCACCCTGGGCGGCAACGACCTCAAGAACGGCGTGCCCAGCAGGGAGGCGTTCACCCGCCTCAAGGACATCGTGGAGCGCATCCAGGAGAGGGGGGCCCTGGTGGTGGTAGGGGGGATCGACATCCCCTTCAGGGGCAGGTCGTATTACGAGGGCTACAAGACCCTCTGCGAGGAAACCGGCGCCCTCCTCATCCCCAACATCTACGAAGGCATCCTGGGCCGCGACGACCTCATGAGCGACCCCATCCACCCGAACGACCGTGGATACCAGATCATTGCGGAGCGGTTCTATGCAGTGATCAAGGGGTACCAGAAAGAATAACGCCTGCCGGTCTGACTGTTTTTTCTACCTGATGTATTCCTCGACCTCGTTCGCCAGCCAGCCCGCCCACTCATCGATCCCTTCCCCCGTCCTGCACGAGACCTCGATGATCTTTATCCCTCCATTGAGCTTTCTTACCCGCTCCTTCAGGAGGTCCATGTTGAAGTCCGACAGGCCTAGGTAGTCGACCTTGTTCACCAGGAGCACCTGGCACACGGAAAACATGAGGGGGTACTTCAGGGGCTTGTCGTCGCCTTCGGGCACGCTCAGGATCATGGCGTTCCTGGCCGAGCCGGTGTCGAACTCCGCCGGGCACACGAGGTTGCCCACGTTCTCGATGATGACCAGGTCGAGCCCGTCGAGGTCGAAAGCCTCGAGACCCGTTCTCACCATGGCGGCGTCGAGGTGGCAGAAGCCCCCGGTCTTGAGCTGTACGGCTCGGACCCCGCTGGCGGCGACCTTCTCGGCATCCACCATGGAGTCGATGTCCGCCTCGAGCACCCCGATGGAGAACCGCTCCTTGAGCCGCTCGATGGTCCTGAGGATGAGGCTGGTCTTGCCCGACCCAGGGGAGGACATGAGGTTCAGGAGAAAGGTCTTCTTTTCCTTGAGCCTGCGTTTGAGCTCCTCCGCCTGGACCGTGTTGTCGGAGAGGATGTCTTCCTTTATCTCGATGAGCCGTACGTCGCTGGTCATTCAGCCTCCATGTCCCGTATGTAGTATTCTCTGCCCGACACGAGGGTAAAATCCTTGGCCCCGCAGGAAGGGCAGGTGATGTCCTTCATCTCGCCGACCTCCACCTGGAAGCTCTCCGTGCACGCCTTGCACCGGAACACCACGGGCACCCGCTCGATCCTGACCTTCGCGCCCTCGGCCAGGGTGCCTGCGCTGATGTAGTCGAAATACCTCTGGATCCATTCGTCCTGCAGGTCGCTCAGCCCGCCTACGGCGAGATTGATGGCGTGGATCTTCGTGACGTGGTTCTTCACGGCATGCCTGAGCACGATGTCGAGGATGCCCTGGACCACCGGGAGCTCATGCATGGCATCCTCCTTCGGGGACAGTCGGGGAAAGTATGTGAGCAAGTCTGGACATGAGCTTTCTATAACCCGATTTACTGGATAAGGGAAGCGGACAGTGGAAAGCGGTCATGGTCCCCGCTGCAGGCGAACTCGACGGCCTTCAGGTCGGGGAAGAGGCGGGTCAGCGAGGAAGAGCCGAGGATCCTTGCGTGGTGGTCGAACATCACGGAGTCCCACAGGGTGAAGATGGACCTGATGGGCTCGCCCATCCTGTCCTTGCAGGGGTAGCACACGCCCCTGCCGACGATCTCCTCCCGGGTGAGGCCCTTCTCGAGGGCGCTGAGGATCTTGTGCTCGCGGTCCAGGATGTGCATCAGCGCCCTGTCCCACCTCTGCCTGATGTCTCGGGTGATGACCCCGCCATGGCTCGTCAGCAGCAGGTTCACCTCCAGTGACCGCAGGGAGAGGATGGAGTCCACGACAGCCTCGATGCTGCAGTCCTGCCAGCCGTACCAGGGGCCCAGGCGGTCGATCCCCATGTCCGAGGTGAAGAGGATCTTGTGCTCCGGCAGGTAGAACGAGGTGTGCCCCGGGGAGTGACCCGAAGACCTGATGCACTCGAGGGATATGTCGCCGAAGATGAAGCTCAACGGGCTGTCGTAGGTGATGAAGGCGTCGATCTCGCTGTACAGGAGGTGGCTTTCGGCAAAGAGCTTCATGATGCCCCCCATCTCGCCGCCGCCTTCGGAGGTGGTCACGGCATGGTCGAGGCTCCTGAAGCAGCGCTCCTCGTCCTCGGGCACGAAGAGCTCGGCGTGCGTGTGCTCCAGCACGGAAGCCCCCCATGAGGAGTGGTCCGGGTGGTAGTGGGAGATGATGGCGATGTCCGGATCGAAGTCCCTGAGGAAGTCCCTGGTCTCGTTCCTCCCGGGGTTCGTGTCGATGACCACCTTCACCCGGCCGCTCAGGGCGAGGCCGGAGCAGGCGTAGAGCTTCCTTCCGCCGTGCGGCTCGATGTACTCGATGCTCGGGTTAATGCGGATACGTTTCACTTCCCGCCACCTTGCCCCGGCGCAGGCCTTCCGGCCGGGGCTTTCACGCTCTCACCTTAAAAAATCGAATAGCATATGAACTATTTGCCAGTAAATCATAATTCTATGAATAGATGGCATATGAACTGACGGCAGGCAGGGCTCGACCGGACGCCCGGAGGAGGTCGCGCGGATGATGCCGCTGCCGTGCTCGGCCGACCCGGCCTACAGTAGCCCCTCGTGCTCCTTCAGGAACCGCTCGAAGAAGGCCTCCATGAAGGCATGGCGCTCGACGGCCATGCGGCGGCCCTCGGCGGTGAGCATCCTGTCCTTGATCTTCGAGAGCTTGACCCGGTACTCCCGGTAGCCGGTGTCGTCTCTGCTGTAGGCCTTGGCCTCATGGGGGTCCTGGTCCTGGTTGTGCAGGACCGCCCCCACCTCGCCCGCGAAGAGGTAGGCCCTTGCGATGCCCACGGCGCCGATGGCGTCGAGCTTGTCCGCGTCGAAGAGCACCTTTGCCTCCAGGGTTTCGGGATGGTGGCTGTTCCTGAACCGGTGGGACACGATGCAGTGGAGGATGTTCTCCTTCTTCTCCCGGGGGATGGGATACTGTTCGAGCACTTCTGCCGCGATGGCTGCGCCCTGCTCGGCGTGGCACAGCGCACCTTTCGACCTGTCCTGGATGGCCCTGCCGATGTCGTGGAGATAGGCGGCGACGGCCAGGATCTCGAGGTCCGCGCCCTCCACGGCGCCGATGTGCATGGCCAGACGGTACACCCGCTCGGTGTGCTCCCAGTCGTGGCTGTACTTCGCGTCCGAGAAGTGCGTGCGGGCAAATTCCCTGATGGATTCAACCGTATCCTGCATGGTTAAAGGCTGATAGCACAAGAGCCTCAGGGCATACAAGGGGGTTGCTCGGGCAGCCTCTGAAAAATGTGGCCCTTCGGGGGAGGCGGGCTCCCTTGAAGGGCCTGATTGTCCTTGACAGGAAAACTGTCCATATATTAGCCATGTTTTGTAGCCATCCCCGGTGAGGTCTGTTCGGACTCAGGCTTCCATGGAACGGGAAAGGAGTATGGATATGAGCACGGACAAGAAAGACAGGCTGGGCATGTCCTCGAGGGCGATCCATGCCGGAGAGCCCCGGGAGCACTATGCTGACGCGATCACCACGCCCATCTTCCAGACGTCCACCTATGTCTTCAAGAACAGTAGGGACATCGAGGAGTACACCAAGTACAAGAAGGAGCGCTTCGAGTACGGCAGGTACGGCAACCCCACCGAGCTCATCGCCCAGAACCGGCTCGCCGACTTGGAGGGCGCGGAAGACTGCGTGGTCTTTTCCTCGGGCATGATGGCCATCGCCACCACCATCCTCTCCCTGGTGCGCACCGGCGACCACATCGTCATCACGGACGACTCCTACAAGAAGACCCTCGAGTTCTGCAAGAACTACCTGCAGCGCTTCGGCATCGAGTGCACCATCGTGCCCTTCGGGCAGTACGACGTGCTCGAGGCCGCCATCAAGAAGAATACGCGCTTCATCTTTTCCGAGTCACCCACGAACCCTTACCTGAACGTGTTCGACCTCGTGCTCCTGAAGAAGATCGCGGACCGCCACGGCGTGCTCACCCTCATCGACTCCACCATCGCCACGCCCATCAACCAGAGGCCGCTGGAGTTCGGCATCGACCTCGTGACCCACAGCGCGACGAAATACCTCTCCGGCCACAACGACATCCTGGCCGGGACCGTGCTCGGCAGCAGCGAGCTCATCGCGCCCATCCGCAGCCTCCACAAGTCCATGGGCGGCCTCATCGACCCGCACTGCTGCTACATGCTCCTGCGCGGCCTGAAGACCTTCCCCATGCGGGTGGAGAAGATGAACGCCACAGCCCTGGAGGTGGCGCGCTTCCTGGAAGGCCACCCCGACGTGGAGCGGGTGTACTATCCCTTCCTGGAGAGCCACCAGCACTACCACATAGCCAAAGAGCAGATGACGGGCGGCGGGTGCGTTGTCACCTTCGAGATGAAGGGCGACCTCAGGAACGCCAACAGGCTCATGGACAACCTGGAGATGATCTTCATCGGCCCCAGCTTCGGAGGCGCCGAGACCCTCATCACGCACCCGGCCACGGTGAGCTACTACGACTACACCCGTGAGGCCCGCTACGAGCTGGGCATCACGGACACCCTCTTCAGGCTCGCGGTGGGCCTCGAGGACGTGAACGACATCATCGGCGACCTCGAGCGTGCCTTCGAGAAGGCGAGGAAATAACGATCGCCGTCACGGTGAGGCATCCCGTGCTTTATGTGATTCCAAGCGCTCTCTTCAGGTAAGGAGCGTATTGTCTATCAGTATTGTTAATGTGATTCAGCCACCACTCTTTGAGGAATCTCAAAGCCGGCTCTGCATCGCTGCTGGACAAGCATTCATACGCCGTGGACTTCGTTTGTTCGATCAGTTTTTCATGAAGAAGCACGTGGCTGTCAAATTCCGGGTAACCGGCTCTCTTCATCAACGCCTCTTCTGTCCTGAAATGGATGTTCGTGTACTGCATGAGTGTCTGGAGCGTAGGCTTCAGCACCTCAGCGCCTTCCCCTTCCTGGATAAAATAATGCAAGGAATTGATGGAAGCTATGAGACCTCTGTGCTGTTCGTCGATTATGGGGATCCCCACTTCATTCTCTTTCTGCCAGATGATGTAGAGAAGGTTGCCCACCCTTGTCCCGCCCTTTATCGGCTCAGCCTTTCGCACTGCTCGGACTGCTTCTCGTAGTATTCCCGTGCGGCAGCCTGCTTCTCGGCCATACAGGAATATACTTCTTCATAGCTGTCGAAGAGAAGATCGACTATCCTCGTATCCAGGGATTGCCTTCTGGAGAGCTGTCCGATGATTTCCATGACTTCTTTCCTGGACATGCCGTCTCTGTAGGGTCTGTCTTCCGCCAGTGCAGTAAAGATGTCGGCGACCATCATGATCCTCGACCCTGTGCTCAGCTCTCCTGCAGTGCAATGGAAAGGATACCCGGTGCCATCGAACCTCTCATGGTGATAGGCTGCCCATTCCGCAATGCTCTGCAGGCCGCCGATGGTATTGATAATGAAGTATGTGTAGTAGGTGTGGGACTTGATGATCGCCATTTCTTCCTTTGTCAGCTTGCCGGGTTTCTCAAGGATGCTGTTGGGCACGGCAAGCTTTCCCAGGTCGTGAAGATTTCCTGCGACCTCCATGAGCCTTATTTCCATGTCGGTCAGCCCGAAGATCTTCGCCAGTATGGATGCGGAAGCAGCGACACCGGAAGAATGGGTCGCTGTGTAACGCGACCTGAAGTCTATGATGTCCCTGAAAAGCTCGGAGATAAGGGCTATGTCATCGAGGTTGATTTCGATCTTCCTGAAAGGACCTTCATTGAGCAGGATCGAGTACAGCCTGGGGGAAACCAGATCCAGCCAGAACTCCTCACGATTGCACACCGACAGGAAGAGGTCCACGATCATGGGGTGGAAGAGAGACCCTGTGCCGGCTCTGATTTCTTCGATTATCCTCTCATTCTGTAAAAGGATGTACTGATCCCTGTTAATCAGCCTTTCCAGAAAGTCCGAGAGGGACACGACCTGTGAATCGAAAACGACAGGGTCTTCGATGGAATCATTCCAGTCCTGCCATTTCGTGTGATGATTGCCTATGATCCTTGCAGAATTCTTGAACCAGGGGACTTGATCGATCAAGAGCCCGCCACGGACGCAATGCTCATCGGTATCATCCGTCTCAGAGAGCCGCAGGGCGATTTTGTCTTCCAGGGTGAGCGCTCCGATATCATGAAGCAGGGCCGCGATGAAGCTCCGCTCGAGCCTTTCGTTTGAGATCTTTGCCGCCTTGGCCATTTCCCAGGTGACGAAGGCGACCCTCTGCTGGTGATGAATGAGTGTGGGGCTGGCCAGGTCCATGGCATCTGAAAGCGATAAGACCAGATTTCCCAAGTTCACCGTTATACTGCGCTGCATACAGACTCCTCTTGATGGACACAGGCAATCTCATCGACCTGGCACAATCGCCGTGAACGCTCTACTGTTCCATGCCGGGATCCCGCTTTACGTGATCCGTCTGCGGGATCAGTAAAGATGACCCCTTTATTTTTTCTTCCCTGATAGAGGCCTTCCATCGGCTTCATAGTCCCGGCGAAGGCGGCTGTACAATTTTATGAGTCGTTTCTCATGGATCGTCTCTTCTTTGTACAGTCTTTCAAGCACCTTCTGCAGTAAGGGATCACGGCAGTACCCCAGTGCTTCCTTGTACATCTGCTGAGATTCCACCTCACGCTCAATGGCTGTTTTGATGAGGGTAAACAATTTGTGATCGCTTTCGAAAATGTCTTTCACGTCTGTCATATAGATCTCCCGGCATAGAAACCATACGTGGTTGCTTATCCTCTTTTCATTATCGTCAACGATCCATGGAATATTTATTGGTAAAAATCTCATCAATTGCCAACATGGAAATTTCCGGTTTACCCGATGAGGGCCTTCGTTGATCTTAACTTGCTTTCCCCCCTGCATTTTTATACTATGGACGACAGGTTGACGCCTGTGAAAACAGTGGAGCATCGATCCAATCATTCGAAAGCGCATCAGCTTTTATAATCCCGGACATGTGCGAAAGGCTTAAGCTCGCCTGGCGTTCGCACCCTGTCCGGCGGGCACCGCGAGGAGGAGACAGCAACGATGAAGTCAGGAAAGAGAGAGCGGATCCGGTTTATTTCCATTACTTTGGCAGCATTTCTGGTCTTGACGATCACATCAGGGATTTCGGCTCGGATCGAAGCAGCCGGCACAGTGGATTTTGCGATCGAGTCTGTTTCGCTGAGTCCGGCGCAGTGTTACGAGAACACGAGGCCGTCACTGGTAATAAAGGTGAAGAACGTAGGGCCGGACCCGATTGACGGCGCACAGATTTTAGTGAACCTCTCGAACCGCCGCACGGATGGTTCCAGCGGACAGACCACGCAATTCTCCGGGGTTTCATTCAGCAAGCCCTATTCGAATCCGCGCATCGCAGCAGGCGAGGTTGTCAGCCTGCAGGCGAACCTCTACAACGCGACGTACCTGCCCGGAGGCAGCTATGAGGTTAAAGCCACGCTCACCATGGGTGGAAGCGCTTATGGCAAGGAGACCAACCTTGCGAACAACACCTTCACCCTGAACTACACGATTATTGCCGGCCGTGAGCCCGGGACGAACGGCGACCTCGCCATCACGGGCTACCGCTTCAACGACAAGGGATCATATCATGAGCTCGTGGTGGACACGGCCAACCTGGGTACCGACACCTTGCGCTGCAATTTCAACGTCGAGCTCACCGCCAAGATCACCAGCGGCGCCCGCCAGGCCTTCTCGGCCAAGCAGGTGATCTACCCGTACAGCGGATCGTTTGCTCCCGGCGCAACCAGGCAGCTCGTCTTCCAGGTCAGGGATGCGGACACGAACCAGCGCCTTGCCGACGGGACCTATCAGCTGTATCTGTCCGCCTGGGCCTCCGCCAATTCCTGCCCGGAGATCTCTACGGCCAACAACCAGAAACAGGAAGCCTTCACCCTTTCCACATCACCCGTTCGAATAGAGCCAAATCTCAAACAACCAGGTGTCAAAACAAAAGTTCCAATCAACCCCATAACCCCGGTCATCCCAAATTTACCGAGTAATATCAGGGCACAATAAGTTCCGATCATCAGGCATGCCGGGCATGAAAAAGACCGGCATGCCTGATGCGAATCCTCCTTCGTGTCAGCTTACGCCTCGCAAAGGCAGTCTTTGCCTGGTCCCATTTCAGGAGGATTCATCAGGCCGTTGCCGGACATTGCCATTCCAGCAGACGGCTTGCCCTGGACGCTCTTTATGACGCTCTGCAACCGCGGCGCCAGGGCCGTGAAATTCCGCTTGAACCGATCCCCGAAGGATAGTACCTATGCGCTTAAGGAGGGGAACATGAAGCGAACGACCTCGGTAAGAGACATAATGGACAAGAAAGGCAAGGAACGCATCGTCATGGTTACCTCCTACGATGCCACCATGACCCGCATCCTCGACGCTTCCGACGTCGACATCATCCTCGTGGGCGACTCCGCCGGCAACGTCATGGCCGGCATGGACAACACACTGGGCATCACCATGGACCAGATGATCTACCACACCCAGTGCGTGACCCGTGTGAAGCCCAAGGCCCTCGTGGTGGGCGACATGCCCTTCCTCTCGTACCAGACCTCCGTGGAGGACGCGGTGCGCAACGCCGGCCGGTTCCTCAAGGAAGCGGGCGCCCAGGCGGTCAAGCTCGAAGGCGGGCTCAGGGTCATCGAGCAGGTCAGGGCCATCGTCAAGGCGGACATACCCGTGATGGGCCACCTGGGGCTGACCCCCCAGTCCGTCCACGCCTTCGGCGGCTACAAGGTCCAGGCGCGGGGGGCAGAGGCCGCGAAGCTCCTCATGGACAACGCCCTGGCCCTCCAGGACGCGGGCGTGTTCTCCATGGTGCTCGAGGGCGTGCCTGCGCGCGTCGCGGGGGAGGTGAGCAGGGCGCTGGAGGTGCCCACCATCGGCATCGGCGCTGGGATCGACTGCGACGGGCAGGTGCTCGTGATCCAGGACCTACTGGGCATGGACCAGACCTTCAAGCCCAAGTTCGTCAAGCAGTACGCGAACCTCTTCGACATCATCAAGGGCGCGGTGGACACCTATGCCTCGGAGGTCAGGTCAGGGACGTTCCCGGGCGAAGAGCACTCCTACAAGGACTAGGGCCATGGAAATCATTCGAACCGTCGCAGCCATGAAGGACTGGGTCCGGGCCGTGAAGTCGAGGGGAGAGACCATCTGCCTCGTCCCCACCATGGGCTACCTGCACGAAGGCCACCTCGACCTCATGCGCATGGGCAGGCCCCTGGCGGACCGCCTGGTCATCAGCATCTTCGTGAACCCCACCCAGTTCGGCGTGAACGAGGACCTCGACAAGTACCCCCGCGACCTGCCGCGGGACACGGCCCTGGCTGAGTCAGTCGGCGTGGAGTGCATCTTCCACCCCGAGGCCATCGACATGTACCCCAAGGGCTACCAGACCTATGTCAACGTGGAGGAGATCACGGACGGGCTCTGCGGGGCGTCGCGGCCGGGCCACTTCAGGGGGGTGACCACGGTGGTGGCCAAGCTCTTCAACATCGTGGAGCCCGACGTGTCGGTGTTCGGGGAGAAGGACTACCAACAGCTCACGGTCATCCGGAAGATGGTCGACGACCTGAACATGACCGTGAAGGTCCTCGCCCATCCCACGGTGCGCGAGGAGGACGGCCTGGCCATGAGCTCCCGGAACAAGTACCTGAACCCCGAAGAGCGCAGGAACGCCCTGGTGCTCAACCGTTCGCTGCTCAAGGCCCGTGAGCGGGTCAAGGGCGGCGAGCACAGCGCGGCTGCCGTCAGGTCCGAGGCCGAGGCGGCCATCGCGGCCACCCCGGGGTGCGCCATCGACTACATAGAGATCGTGCATCCGGACACGCTCGAGCCCCTCGAGAGGATCGAGGACCGGGCCGTGATGGCGCTGGCGGTGAGGGTGGGGAAGACCCGCCTCATCGACAACATGACGCTCGCGGTCTGAGGGTTCACCCCAGGGAAGCGAGGAAGCCCTGGATGATCTCCGAGGGCTTCTCGTAGTCGGTGAGGAAGGCGTCGTGGCCGTGCTCGGTGGCGATCTCCGTGTAGGAGACCTGGACGTTCATGGCCGTGAAGAGCCGCACGATCTCCCGCGATTGGGAGGACGGGTAGAGCCAGTCCGAGCTGAACGAGATCACGAGCCCCTTCTTGGTCCGCAGGTCGCCCATGTTCATGCCCCGCTCCCGGCCGTGGCCCCGGAAGCGCTCCTTCGACGAGATGGACCCCATGAGGTCGAAGTTGTCGATGGCGTCGGTGATGTAGAGGTAGCTGTTGGCGTCGAAGCGCTTCACGAAGGAGATGCCCTGGTAGTCGAGGTAGTGCTCCACCTCGAAGGACGGCTTGAACACGGCCTTCGAATCCTTCTCCTTCTTCTGCCTGCCGAACTTCTCCTGCATCATCTTTTCCGAGATGTAGGTGATGTGCCCGATCATCCGCGCAACCGACAGCCCTCCCTCCGGAGAGATGCCGCCGTAGTAGTTGCCGTCGTTCCACCGCGGGTCGGCCATGATGGCGCGCCTGCCCACCTCGTTGAACGCGATCTGCTGGGCCGAGTGCTTCATGGCCGAGGCGATGCAGATGAAGGAGTCGGTCTGGGATGGGTAGTCGCAGAAGTACTGCAGGGTCTGCATCCCGCCCATGGACCCGCCGGCAATGCTCTTGAGACGCTCGATGCCCAGGTGCTTGAGCAGGATTCTCTGCACCTCCACCATGTCGCGCACGGTCATGGTGGGGAAGGTGAGCCCGTAGGGCCTGCCCGTGGCCGGGTCGATGGAGGCGGGGCCTGTGGTGCCCTTGCACCCGCCGATGACGTTGGAGCAGACGACGAAGAACCGGTCCGTGTCGAAGGCCTTGCCCGGGCCGATCATGCAGTCCCACCAGCCGGGCTTTATGTCGCCCTCGTGGTAGAACGCGGCGTGGGCGTCGCCCGACAGCGCGTGCTCGATGAGGATGGCGTTGCTGCGGTCGCTGTTGAGCGTGCCGTAGGTCTCGTAGGCGATGTCGATGCGGTCGAGGACCTTGCCGCACTCGAACCTGAAGGGCCTCTCCACGGGGAGGATCTGCGTTTCAACAAGGGGACCGATGCTCATCGGGCGCGCCTCAGCTTGAAGATACCCTCCTTGGCGAGGAGGTTGTACCCGGGCAGCAGCGTCTTCGCCACCACGTTCATGGGGAAGAAGTACCGGGCGTCCATGACCTCGATGCCCATCTCGCTCAGCGACGACCTGAATTCCCTGAGCGAGACGAAGCGGAGCACCGGGGTGTCGTGCCAGCTCTCCGAAAGCCTGATCCTGGAGCTCACCCTGCCCTGTGAGAGGACCCGGACCCTGTTGCGCAGGTAGCCGAAGTTCGAGATGGAGATGATGGCGAACCTCCCCACCCGCAGCATCTCGTCGATGACCCGGTAGGGTTTCGTGATGACCTGCAGGGTCGCGTTGAGGATGACGTAGTCGAAGGACCCGTCGGTCCATTCCGAGAGGTCCCTGTCGATGTCGGCCTGGTAGACGCAGATCCCCTTCTGCACGCACTTGAGGATCATGTCGTGGGAGATCTCCACCCCGAACCCGTCCACCTCCTTCCTGGTGATGAGCGAGTCCAGCAGCGAGCCGTCCCCGCAGCCAAGGTCGAGGACCCTGCTGTGCTTGTCCACCCACTCCTCTATGATGGGATAATTCTCCGCAGGAATCTTGTACACGGCCTATCCAGCCCTCCTGTCAGCCACTGGCGTTCACCTTCCTACTACTATACTGGATTCATTTTTGAAAGAGTGCGGATGAAGGTGGGGCGGGAAAGTGTCAGGCAACACTGAACAGGGCAGGGGGGCCCTGCTCTGCCACCGCGGCCCTGCCTTCGTTCATGAGCACCTCGAGGTGGGAGAACACCTCGGAGACGGCCAGGGAGATCTCGTGATCGGGTATGTCCGGGAACAGCTCCAGGGTGAGCCCGTAGATGTCCCTGCTCCCCCCGGCGAGGGCCTGCAGGATCTGGACCTTCCGGCGCTCGTGGTGTTCCCGGTACCTGGCGATCAGGCTGTAAAGGTCGTCGATGTACTCACCGTGGCCCGAGAAGGCGTAGCGCACCTGAAGCCCGTTCACCTTCTCCAGGGATGCCTCGTAGGCCTTGAGGCTCTGGTAGCCCGGGTCGCTCAGGAGGGAGCGCCTGAGCTCCATGATGGGGTTCGGGGTGATGTGCTTGATGATGTGGTCCCCGGTGAAGAGCACCCCCCTGTCCCGTTCGAAGAGGCAGCAGGAGCCCGGGGAGTGGCCCGGGGTGTGGATGGCCTCCAGGGCGAACCCCTCTCCCGTGAGCACCTCACCGTCCTGAAGGGGGGTGATCCCGTCGAGGGGGTCGCAGAAGTGCTTGAAGAAGTGCGAGCGCTGCCTCATGCGCTCGATGGCAGGCTCGGGCACGTGCGCCATGCGGACGAACCCTTCCACCTCATCGTTCCAGAAGCCGTCTCTGATATAGTCTGAAGAGGCCCGCCAGATGTCGTCGACGTGCATATGGCAGGAGACCGGGTGTCCGGCGGCCTCCGTGATCCGGGCCGCCATGCCGAAATGGTCGATGTGGCCGTGGGTCATGACGATCCGCTCCACGTCCGGAAAGTCGAAGCCTGCGCCGTTGAGCAGCGACCGGAGGACCTCGAGAGCGCCGGGGTACTTGGGGCCCGTGTCGATGAGGGTTATCGGGCCAGTACCCAGCACGTAGACGTTCGAGGTGAGGAGGTCTCCGAAGCCGGTCAGGGGGATGGCGAGGGCGTGAATGCCTTCAATGGCGGGAAAGGGCTTGATGGTCACTGCGCTCCGTCTTCTCTTGAAAACGTGCAGGGCCGGGCTCGTGGTGCCCGGCCCCGGCGTGTGTTCGTATACAGGGTGTTACTGTACCTGCTGGACAGCCTTGATGTCCGGAATTTCCTTTTTCAGCACGCGCTCGATGAGCGATTTCAGGGTCATGGTGGCCATGGGGCATCCGCCGCAGGCGCCCTTGAGGCGGACCTGTACAACGCCGTCGCTCGTCACGTCCACGAGCTCCACATCGCCGCCGTCTCCGCGCAGCACGGAGCGGGTCTTCTCGAGTGCCTTCTCAACCTGGTCGCGTTCAATAGCCATGGGTCCCTCCACTGGATTATTCTGTTTATCGCACCTATCACTTCCCCGTCTGTTTGTCACCCTCATTTATTTGATGGATTATCCAGGGGAAAGGGTTTCCCGGGTGGGTTCTCCAGCGGGTGAATCTCCTTGCCCATGCCCGTCCCCCGGGCTATATACTGTTGTGAATGAGTAGACGGTATCTCTCTCGGATCAAGGACCGCTGGAGCTCGGAGGGGGGCCTGCGCGAGGTCCTGATCCTGGCGTTTCCGCTCATCCTGAGCACGGGCTCGTGGGCGGTCCAGCAGTTCGTGGACCGCATGTTCCTCACTTGGTACTCCGCCGACGCCATTGCCGCGGCCACGCCCTCAGGGATCCTGAACTTCGCGGTCATGAGCCTGTTCATCGGGACCGCGAGCTATGTGGGGACCTTCGTTGCACAGTACTACGGCGCGGGGAGACCCGAACGGATCGGCCCGGCCCTGTGGCAGGGGCTCTATGTGGCCATCCTGGGCGGGGCGGTCATCATGGCCGTGATCCCGCTGGCGCCGGCGGTGTTCGATTTCATCGGGCACGACGTCGCTGTGCGGGAGAACGAGGTGATCTACTTCCAGTACCTCTGCGCCGGCGCGGTGTGGGTCATCGCGTCGGCCGCCCTGTCGAGCTTCTTCTCCGGCATCGGCAGGACCAGGATCGTCATGTGGGTCAACCTGGAGATGACGGCCATCAACATCGTGCTGGACTACATCCTGATCTTCGGGTACCTGGGGTTCCCCGAGATGGGCATCAAGGGCGCGGCCATCGCCACCGTGATCGCAGGGTTCTACAACTTCATCGCGTACATTCTCATCATCGTCCGCCCCTCCTACAACCGCAGGTTCCAGACCCTGAAGGGGTGGAGGTTCGACCGGGAGCTCTTTGCCCGGCTGCTGCGGTTCGGCCTGCCTTCCGGGGTGCAGTTCTTCCTCGACATGGCCGGCTTCACCATCTTCATCATGATCCTGGGGCGCCTGGGGACGGTAAGCCTCGCGGCCACGAACATCGCCTTCAACATCAACACCATCGCCTTCATGCCCATGATCGGCTGCGGCATCGCGGTCTCGGTGCTCGTGGGGCAGTACCTCGGGAAAAACCGGCCGGACCTGGCGTGGAAGAGCACCTACTCGGCCTTCTTCATGACCTTTGCCTACATGGCCGCCATCTCGGCGCTGTACGTGGGCACGCCCTGGCTCTTCATCGAGCCTTTCGCGGCCAGGGCGGACTCGGGGATCTTCGACCAGATTCGGGTGCTCACCACTGTCCTGCTCAGATTCGTGGCCCTGTACTCCCTCTTCGACACCATGAGCATCATCTTCGCGTCCGCCCTGAAAGGGGCCGGGGACACGCGGTTCGTCATGTACGTCATCGTTGCCGTGTCCCTGTTCGTGCTGGTGATCCCGAGCTACATCGGTATCGTGTACTTGGGCTACGGCCTCTACCTGGGGTGGACCTTCGCCGCGCTCTACGTGAGCCTCCTGGGCGTCAGCTTCTACCTGCGGTTCCTGGGCGGCAAGTGGAAGGGCATGCGGGTGATCGAGGAGCACCCGCCGTCCATCTGCGCCGAGCGCCCCGACTGCCCGGCAGCGGAGATGTATCCGTAATCAGGGGGTTCGAGCGGGGGAGAAGTCAGAAGAAGGAGCCTTTCTGATGGAGAAGCTGCCTTGCAGCTTCTCTCCTCTCCCTGCTTCCAGACCCAGATATTAATAATTTCATCACTCTATCCGATTAAGTTTCCATGATCCCTTGTGATCCGCCTGAGGCAGGACGGGAGCTTGTGTCTTTTTTCGGTTTTTCTCCCGAGGACCGCGGGTGTATAAGGAATCAAAGGTGGAAACTTCCATAAATCGAGGGTTTGTATGCATATTCTCAGCTGTGTCAGATTTTTCGGCGTGATGGTCTGCATCTCGGTCATGACCCTGTTTACCGCCTGCGGCGGCGGAGGGGGAGGAGGTGGCGGCAGCGAGCCTGACCCCGTGGAAGAGACGGCTCTCATCGATGTGTCAGTGACATGGCCCGAAGAGGCAAGTTCGGTGGTCATCACCCTGTCACAGCTGGAAGGAGACTTTGCAGCCGATGGGCTGTCGTCTGCTGCTGGTCTGGACGCTGAGGCCGGGCTGCAGGTTTACACCTTGAGCATCAACCGGCCGGACGGGGCTGCAAATGGCAGCGAGACGGCGGGTTCCATCGAGGTGAACGCTTCGGACTACGAACAGTTTTTCAACGAGGCGAACGTGTTCTATTCGGGGCAGGGCGGCAACGGCACAGTTGTCCACAAGACCTCGAAGGCCGTCAAGATGAAGCCTGACGGCAGCTATACCAAGGAGAGCTCCCAGTGCTTCTGGTTCGAAAATACCCTGGACGATCCACCCACGGTGAGGTACTGGTCCAAGTTCAACAAAAACAAGTGGGAAGAGAGCCTGCCGGACGGAACGTCCGTCAAGTACCGTGTGATAGAACGTATCACCCTGGACGGGTCCGACGGGACGATCGTGCAGAAGAACGGCGCTGACTTCCAGGTCTTCATCCCAGATCAGGACGCGGCAGGGGACTGGTCCGCCTGGCTGAGGTATCGTGAAAACCAAGGCGGTGGCTGGTCCTGGCTGGGCGTGCTCACGTACTATTGACCTACGAACACAGGCTGCCGGGGCCAGGGGCTGGATTGAGCCCCGCCAGCTTCCTGCCAGGCACGTTATCCCTTCCCCTCCGTGTCGTCCTCGATGAGCTTCGTGTCGTCCCTGGCCCTGGGCAGGGGCTCGCGGGAGAGGAAGACCCTGCGGACGAAGGCGCTCAGGCCTGTCTCGGAGAGCCTGACCTCCTCCTCGGCCTCCTTGAGCACCATCTCCCAGCTCGCCGCGAAGCCGGGGGCCCGGGCAAGCATGGCATGGATGGCGTGATCGTATGCGTGGAGCTTGAGCAGCTCGGCCCTTCCGGGCTTCTGCCTGAGCGACGCGACCGTGACCCTCAGGTTCTCGTTCTGCCTCTTCAGCTCCTCGAGCTCGTTTTCCCGGGACATCTGGCCTTTCGTCTCGATCTTCATCTTGGTGTACAGGCTCTCCTTGAGGGCCTCGATCTCCCTGCGGAGGCTCCCCTGGCGGAAAAGCCCCCTGATCCACACGAACGCCGCTATGGCCAGCCCCAGGAGCAGCCCCGAGAAAAAGGGGTGACCGGTGAGAAAATGATATGCCTCCGTCATGGAAAACCACCTGCCTTTTTTATAATTGGGTAACGTAGCAGTATTCCGCCACATTCGCTGGAGAGATTCAAGGGGAAAGAACGAGGGTCCTCAGGGCGCGGCCTGTATCCCTGTGCTGTGCACCGGTGTTCCGGAATATGATCTTTGCAAAAAAATCTCCATGGGGTATCTCTTTTCCATGAGCGACCAGGAAAGGAAGAGGGAAATGAAAGAGTTCGACCGGCTGGTGGAGATTTTCGAGATCCTCAGGGCGCCCGGCGGGTGCCCCTGGGATGCGGAGCAGGACCACAGGAGCATAGCCCGGTGCGCCATCGAGGAGGCGTACGAGCTCGCCGACGCCATCGACACGGGCAACATGGCCCACCTCAGGGAGGAGCTGGGGGACCTGCTCCTGCAGGTGGTGTTCCACAGCGTCATCGCAAAGGACAAGGGCGAGTTCACCATCACGGACGTGATCAACGACCTGGCGGACAAGCTCATCTACCGCCATCCCCACGTGTTCGGCAATGAAAAGGCGTCCGATTCCGGGGAGGTCATCAGGAACTGGGACCGGCTGAAGGCCAGGGAAGAAGGCAAGGCCCACCGGGAGTCCATCCTGGACGGCATCCCGGACTCGCTCCCGGCCCTGCTCTATGCCCGCAAGATCCAGGGGATCGCCTCGCGGGTCGGGTTCGACTGGAAGGACCCCAAGAGGGTGATCGGCAAGATACGGGAAGAGACGGACGAGCTCCTCGATGCCATCGACGGGCGCGACGCGGACGGGATCGAGGCCGAGGTGGGAGACCTGCTCTTCAGTGTCGTGAACCTGGCGAGGTACCTGAAGGTCGATCCCGAGGCCGCCCTGAGGAAGACGAACCTGAAGTTCAGGAAGCGCTTCGCCAGAATAGAGGAGGAGGCCAGGAGCAGGGGGGTCCTGCTCGAAGACATGACCCTCGAAGAGATGGACGCCATCTGGGAGGGGGCAAAGGGCGAGTGAACCTGAGAGAGAAAAAAATTACCCAATATAAAATATAACAGCAAATAAAGTGGCAAAAGATTTCCGCCTCTTGTGCGCTTCAGGAAGTGAATCTCATAACCATATGATATCAGATACTTTATTAACTTAAAGGAGTTCCTCGCGCTGGCATCTTCCTTGCTAAACTCCTCCGTGATTCAACTCACAAGGAGATTGATCAATGAAAAAGACGGTATGCGTGCTTTCCGGCATCCTGATCTTCCTTGCTCTTGCCACGCCGGCGCACTCCCTCACTATCAACGACCCCTGGGGGCCGGGCGCAGGCGAGCTGAACCTGAAGGACATCTGGAACGCGGTGCTGAACGACAGCTTCGCCGGCTCCTCCATGGACCTCTACAACACCTACGGGGTCGGGCGGGACAACCCCGAGCTGGAGTGGTGGTGGAACCAGGACGAGACCGTCATCGAGGCCGAGGTCCGCTACGCAGGCAATGCCCAGTCGTTCGGCTACCGCACAAAGGACGGCCTGGAAGTGACCCTGGCGGACAGCATCCCCATGGGCATCACCGGCACCTCGCTCGTGTTCCAGCCCCCCAAGGGCGCCGCGTTCACCTGGTTCGAACGTTGGGACAGCGGGTGCAGCCAGGGGCAGTGGTATGCGAACACCCTCCTGAACGAGGACGGGAAAGACCACTTCGTGGCATTCGAAGTGCCCGCGAGCCTCTTCAGCGATTCCGACAGCTTCAGGCTCTACATGCTCGCCTTCGAGGACCTGAGCATGGGCGACGCCGACTACCAGGACCTGGTGCTCTTCGCCAGGACAGCCGCCCCGGCCCCGGTACCCGAGCCCGGCACCTTGGGCCTGCTGGGCATCGGCCTCATGGGCCTCGGGATCCTGAAGCGAAAGTATTTCTCAAGAAACTGAAAAAGACAAACCCAACTCCTCCCTTCGAAAGAGCAGGGCAGCTAAGCCCTGCTCTTTCCATGTCCGGGAAGGGGGATCCCCCCTGCACGCTGAACCGGATCGTCACCAGGTTCAGGGGTCACTGCAACTGCGGGCACATGGCGCTCAAGACCAACCTCTCAGGGCCTTGCCATAACAGGCCAGGGGCATCGGCTGTTCGGCCCGGGGGTGCTCGTCCCGTCAGGACGGGCTCATAGTCCTTGACTCGTGCCAGGTTAACCGTATTACAATTCAATAATGCTGGAAAATGCAAGTCACCCCATGAGCGCACACAGGCTCCGTGCCTGTGCAGTGACAGCCCCCGTCCGTGTTCCCGCACACCTGATGACTGCGGGCAGGGCTTCCGGATTCACCTCACGCTCAGGAGAACCGGCTCCCCTTTCCCCTGGTGAGAGGGCTGGGCATTTCGCCCTGTGCCCGGGAGACGGAGGGGCGTGCTGCGGTCGGGGTCGATCCCGATATATTTCTTTCGACCCCGATACCGATACCGACCCCGATTGAGGCGGGGGAAAAATTTAAGCCAAACTGGTGGATGCGATGAATACCATGCCCAGAGGAGAACAAAACAGCCCGCCCCCACACCGGCTGGAGGATATCCGTCATGGTTGTATCGGGGAGAAGGGCACGGCGTCGCCTTTTCTTGAGGGGGCGCCGTGAGGTTTGCGGGATACCGGCTGTCACCGGGCTCCTACCTCGGGCTTCACCTCGCTGTGGGCCTGGTTCTAAGTATCTTCTTCGTGTGGCTGTTCCTCGAGATCGCCGAGGGGGTCCTCACCAACGAGGAGATCGTGGCCATCGACTACTGGGTGAGCGCCCACGTCCTGTACCTCAGGTCTTCCTTCACCAATACCCTCATGATCTGTGCAACGAACCTCGGCGGGGTGGCGTTCGTTCTCTCGGCAGGCAGCCTCATCGTGGGCTTCCTCCTCGTGAAGGGGCACCCCGACAAGGCTGCTGGCTTCGCTGCAGCAATCCTGGGAGGGCAGTTGCTCAATGTTCTCCTGAAGATCATCATCCAGAGGCAGCGGCCCACAGATATAAACGCCCTGGTCCACGCGGGCGGGTGGAGCTTTCCCAGCGGGCATGCCATGATGTCCACGGTGTTCTACGGCATGGCCGCCTACTTCCTGGTGAGGTCGACCGGGTCCTGGAGGATGAGGGTGGCGTGGGTCGCCCTGTCCGGCTTCATGATGCTCCTCATCGGGCTCAGCAGGGTCTACCTGCACGTGCACTACCTGAGCGACGTGCTCGCCGGTTTCGCGGCCGGCCTCTTCTGGCTCACGGTCTGCATCACGGGCCTGAATGCCTACGAGATGAGGAGAAGTGCCGTCCGCGGCACGACAGTCCAGATCAAAGACACCCCGGCGCCGTGAGCACGCACCGGCCGGCGGCTCTCCCAAGCCCTTGAGGGGGACCTCCCGGGGCCCATCGTATTATATTCTTAAGGGAGGTCTTCGGGTACACCCATGGGCACAGGCGTCGAAGCCATCATTAACGAGGCGGCCTGGGCGATGATCGATGAAGGGTCGCGGCAGGAGCTCGCCCGCATGATCGAGGAGACCTGCAGCAACGGCCGGGTCACCTTCGCCGGGGCAGGCATGGACATCACCGGGCTTGCCAGGGAGGCGCTCGACCGAGGCAGCTCCTTGGTCATCGCCGGGGGAGGCGACGGCACGGTGAGCTCGGTCGCCTCCGTCCTCGCAGGGACCGGGGCAGTCCTTGGGGTCCTCCCGGTGGGCACGCTGAACCATTTCGCGCGTGACCTGGGGATCCCGTCCGATTTCGAGTCCGCTGCCCGAACCCTTGCCACGGGCAGGGTGGCTCATGTCGATGTCGGGGAGGTGAACGGCCGCATCTTCATCAACAGCTCCGCCCTGGGGCTCTATCCCGAGCTTGTGCACTACCGCAGCACCCGGAAGCGGAGGTGGGAGCCGAAGCAGGTGGCCGCTTTCCGGGGCCTGGTGAGGGCAATGGCTCACTACCGCCTCCTGACGGTCAAGGTGGTCGTGGGCGGGCGCGAGCTCGTCCGCACGACCCCGCTGGTGTTCGTGGGCAACAACCGCTACGCCATGGAAGGCTTCGAGATGGGGTCGCGTGGCCGGCTCGACGAAGGCGTGCTGAGCCTTGTCATCCCCCACTTCACGAGCAGACTCAGGCTCCTCGTGTTCTCCCTGGGGGCCCTGCTCGGGCACAAGCCGGAGCACGGCCTCGATGTCATGCTCTCAGACGGCCTCAGGATCGAATCGGGCCACAGAAGACTCCTGCTTTCCGTCGACGGGGAGATCGCCTTCATGGACACCCCGCTCCGGTACCGCATACGGCCGGGGGACCTGCGGGTGATCGTCCCCAGGGACTGAGGGACGGCCCGTGCGGGTGGTGGTGCACATGTCCGATCTCCACTTCGGCCGCGTGCACAGGCCGCTGCTCGAACCTCTCGTCCGGGCGGTGCGGGAGATCGGGCCCGACGTGGTGGCGGTTTCCGGCGACCTGACACAGCGGGCCAGGAGGAGCGAGTTCAAGGAGGCGCAGTCCTTCCTGAGCTCTTTGCCCGGACCTGGAATCGTGGTGCCGGGCAATCACGACATCCCGCTCCACAACCCCGTGCTCCGCTTCTTCTTTCCCCTGGCGCGATTCAGGCGCTACATCACCCGGGACCTGGCCCCCCTCTACGCCGACGACGAGATCGCGGTGCTCGGGGCCAACACCGCCCGCGCCCTGGTGGCCAGGGGCGGCCGCATCAACATCGCTCAGGTCCAGGGCATCTGCAGGAGCTTCTCCGAGTTCGAGGAACAGCAGATGAAAGTCCTCGTCACCCACCACCCCTTCGACCTGCCCGAGGGCTTCTCGAACATCCACCTGGTGGGGCGGTCCCGCATGGCCATGGAGAGCTTCGCCCGGTGCGGCGCGGACCTCTTCCTGTCCGGGCATCTCCACATCGCCCGTGCGGGAAACACGACACGGTACCAGATCCACGGCTTCACGGCCCTGGTGGTCCACGCGGGAACGGTCATCTCCACCCGGCAGCGGGGGGAGCTGAACTCGTTCAATCTCATCCGCATCACCCCGCCGCGGATAGCCGTGGAAACGCACACATGGCAGTCCGACAGCCTGCGATTTGCCTGCTCGCAGGTCACGTGTTTCGAGAGATCAGGGGCCGAATGGATGCCGGTGTGACAGGGGATCGATGAAAACCGGGAGGACGGGGACACCGCCCTCCCGGCTCGTATTCAGATGTGGAAAACGTAGTATCTCAGCCAGACGTAGATCATGGAGATGAACACGCTCTCGATCATGAGCGGCATGCCGTAGAGCATGAACCTCTTGAAGGAGATGGGCCTGCCCATCTTCTCCGACAGGCCCACCACGATGACGTTGGCCGAGGCGCCGATGGCGGTGCCGTTCCCGCCCAGGCAGGCCCCCAGGGCCAGCGACCACCACAGGGGCATGAGGTCGGGGTGGTGCAGAAGGGCCGTGCCCTGGAGGCCCGGCCAGAGCTGCCTGGCCATGTCGATGATGAGCGGGTTCATGGTGGCCACGTAGGGGATATTGTCGATGAAGGCCGAGGCAAAGGCCGAGAACCACATCACCACCATGCTCGTGGCGAAGAGGTTGCCCTGGGTGAGCTCGAGGACCTTGACCGACATGAGCGAGATGAGCCCCACCTTCACCACGCCGCCGATGATGATGAAGAGCCCGATGAAGAAGAAGAGCGTGGCCCACTCCACCTCGGAGAAGATGTGGTGGGGTTCCTTGATGCCGGAGAGGAGCAGGAGCGTGGCCGCCCCGGCCAGGGCGATGGTGGCCGGCTCCATGTGGAGCACGCCGTGGAACACGAAGCCGGTCATGGTGAGGCCCAGCACGAAGAGCGACTTTTTGATGAGCACCGGGTCCTTGATGGCCTCGTTCTCGTCCATGGCCATGACGCGCTGCCGGAGCTCCTCCTTCACGGTCAGCCTGCGCCCGAAGATGAACTTCAGCGTGATCACGTAGGCGATGAGCGCAACGACGATGACCGGGGCGAGGTTGTAGATGAAGGCCATGAAGTCCAGGCCCGCTTTCGAGGCGATCATGATGTTGGGCGGGTCGCCGATGAGGGTGGCGGTGCCGCCGATGTTGGAGGCCAGGGCCTCGGTGATGAGGTAGGGCACCACGTCCAGCTCGAGGGCCTGGCAGATGAGCAGGGTCACGGGCGCAATGAGGAGCACGGTGGTGACGTTGTCCAGGAAAGCCGAGATGACCGCGGTCACTACCGAGAAGGTCGCCATGATCATGAAGGGCTTGCCCTTGGCGAACTTGGCGCTCTTGATTGCGATGTATTCAAAAATCCCTGTGGGTTTCATGATGTTGATGATGACCATCATGGAGAAGAGCAGGAAGATCACGTTCCAGTCCACCCCGAACTCGATGTTGGAGAAGGCCTCCTCCTGGGCCAGGATGCCCAGGAGCAGCATGAGCGCCGCACCTGTCAGGGCTACGATGGTCTTGTGGATCTTCTCGGAGATGATGAGCGCGTAGGCCAGAATGAAGATCGTGGTTGCCACCCAGAATGCGGTCTGCGGGGCCATGGCTATTTCCCTCCTGTAAGCCTCTCGGCAATGGCGAAGAAGATGTCGCTCTCGTAGAGCATGCCCAGGACCCTGTCGTCCTTATCCACCACGGGGATGGTGGATATGCGGTGCTTGAGCATCTGGTCCACGCACTCCATGAGCGGGTGGTCCTCCTTCACGGTGATGACCGGTTTCGTCATGAGGTCGGAGACCTTTTTCCCCGCCACCTCCTTCGCCAGGGACTCGAGCATCCCGTCCCAGGTGAAGAGGTGCAGGTCGGTGCTGTACAGGTAGACCGGGTAGACGGCCTTGAGGATGTCGAACATGGAGAGGACTCCCACGGGCCTGTCCCCCTGATCGAGGACGGGCAGGGACCTCACCCCGCAGGTCATCCCGCACGACATGGCCGTCTTGACGTTGTCGATGAATTCCTGAAGACCGTCCCCGGGCTTGAGGGACGCCTTTACCGGCTCCATCAGATCCTTTGCCTTCATACAGAGCTCCTTGCGGACAAAGATGATTTATTGCAGATATCTCCTATACGGGAAAATCCGGCCATTCTCAATTGGAAACAAATTCACCGGGTTTTAATTTTTTCCCCATGAAAGTCCGATAGAGAGGGAGATCCATCGGAAAGCTGGAATACATTGATATTTATTGTGTCAGGGGAGGTTGCAATGGGAAAAGCTTGTAATTCGCTCGCATCGAAACCCACCGGCCCTGGTGAAGACCTCCGGGTGAGTCCCGACCCGCTCCGGACGATGCCGCATCAGGGCATCTTCGGCGCATCCGGGCTCACGGTCGTGGAGATGACCATTGTCGTGATCATCGCGGCCGCGGTGGTTTGCATTGCGGCCCCGGCCATCAGCGGGTACATGGACGACATCGACAACGCCGAGGCCATCTCCCGGCTCACCAGCATCGAGCTCTGCCTGGACAAGTACTATGCGGAGCACGGCACGTATCCGGACAGTCTTGGACGCATCGGCAAGGGGGACGTCAGGGACCCCTGGGGCCGCGCCTACGTCTACCAGCTCATGCCCGAGGACAGGGGCGCCTGCCGCCCCGTGGCGAGGAACGCGCGGGAGGTCAGGATGATCAACACCGACTATGACCTCTATTCCCCGGGAAAGGACGGGAAGACGGATCTGTGCATCAACAGACAGAGGAGCTGGGACGATATCCTCAGGGCCTACAACGGCAGCTACATAGGTCTGGCAGGGGACATTCTGTAGCATGAAGTATCTCTTGACAAAAACGGTGCCCGGGTGGCTATCCTGGACCCATGGGGGCGATGTCAGGCGGGAAGGTTTCTCGGAAAGGGGGTGGGGAGTGAGGTACATGGTATCCAAGAAGGCATGTGTACTGGCTGCAGCAGCGATCATCGCCACAGGGCTTTTCCTGGGCTGCTCCTCGAGCCCGGAGGCGCCAAAGGAGATCCAGGGGGTGTGGAAGACCCTTTCGGAAGAGAGCGCGGACGTGGCGATCGAATTCACGCCGGAGAAGATCATCATCAGCTCCGAGACAGGGGTGGTGGAGAACACCATCACCAGGGTGAAGGCCGAGAAGGGGCATCTCCACAACTCCATGCTGTACTCCATCTACTACTCCGACCAGTTCAAGGAGACCAACCTCATGAACGTCCTCTATTCCCCTGAGGACGGCGGGACCATCAGGTTCAAGTCCGAGCAGGACGTCGTCTGGAAGAAGTCCCGGTGATCCTTGGGAGGGAGAATGCATGAGCTCCGGAGGAACAAGGGATGTCCAGAACGCCATAATACATTTATGCTCAATCAAGCCAAAATAAAAACAACGGCGTAATTGAAAAAAAACTGATCCTCTGCTAATTTATTCCGATAACCAGATAGAGAGTGAATAAGACTCTGCGCACCGGGTGTACGTTCTTGTAAAAGGAGAGCCAGCATCATGAAAAGATTATTATCCTTTTTACTCCCCTTGGATATCCTGATGTCCAGCATCCCGTCCTATGCGGACGATACGGATGTGTTCGAAAGCGGAATAGTGAGCGTTCCCCCGAACGTCCTCATCATTTTCGACTCGTCCGGGACCATGAACGATCCCATCAATCAGACCCCCTACTATCCGGAACAGAGCTATGCGGCCAAGCTTACAGCCATAGGGAAGGGCAATTTCGCCGTAAGCGACGATCTTATTTACTACATCTCCGGGTACACGGGGGGCGGCCACGAGAGACCTGTCTACTCCACCTTCCCGCCCCCGGTGTCAAAGAAGTCCGGCGCCCAGACCCCTCTGAACTGGAGGACGGCTACCAACTACTGCGAGGCTGCGAGGACCGGGATAACCACCAAGGGATGGTGGATGGGCAACATCGAGATCGCACCGAGCACCGTGGGTGGTGTCAACCCGTACTATGCCTGCGGGGGTGACGCGTACAAGCTCTACGCCGGGAACTACATCAACTTCATGAAGTGGCTGGACTACGGCGCAGACGGGACCGTGCCCGCGTCCAAGCCCAAGGTCGAAATCGCCTACGAGACGGTGGCCAACCTGGTGCGGAACATCGACGACGACATCATGAGGTTCGGCCTCATGATCTACAACAGGAACCAGCAGGGGCAGGGCGGGGAGATCATCGCCCCCGTCGGGTCCACGGACGACGAGATCATCGCAGCCATGGAGAACGAGATCCTGGCCCGGAAGAGCCAGCTCGTGTCGGCCACGCCCCTGGCGGAGTGCCTGGCCGAGGCGGGGCTGTACTTCGCCGGAAAGGAGAAGTGGTCGAGCAACCTCGAGAACGTGCCCCCGCACGTGTCGCCCGTCCAGTACCGGTGCCAGAAGAACTACGTCATCCTCATGACAGACGGGCAGTCCACCGACGACCAGGGCGTGAACAACCGCGCGCAGGACATCTTCCTGAACAAAGACAAGAACGGGCACTCCATGCCGCAGTATTTCGGAAAGGCCATCGGCGACTACGACAACGACGGGGTCGATCCGGCCACCGATGCCTACGGCGGGACCCACTACCTCGACGACGTGGCCAGGTTCCTCTGGAAGGAGGACCTCATCAAGGGCGGTACCGACGATGCTGGCCAGTCCTTCGACAGCCTGACGTTCCCCATCCAGAACATCGTCACCTTTGCCGTGGGCTTCGGCACCGGCACCGACTTCACCTTCCTCGACCGGGTGGTGGACACCGACCACGGGCAGGGCGGCAAGAATTTCGGCAACAAGGCGCTGGTCGCGGAGGACGGGGCGAAGCTTGCTGACGCCTTCGACAAGTTCACCAACGAGATCCTCGTGGCCAACTCCAGTTTCGTGGCCCCGGTGGTGCCGGTGAACAAGCTCAACAAGGTGTACTCGGGAAACAGTGTCTATCTCTCCCTCTTCAAGCCCAGCCAGACTGACCCGTTCTGGAAGGGCAACCTCAAGAAGTTCGGCATCGACTCCTACGGCAGGCTCTTGGATAAGAACCTCGTCGTCGCCACTGACCCCATCAGCGGCCAGATCCTCGACACGGCGGATTCCTGCTGGGTCACGGGCGACACCAACGACGGCAGCGAGACCGACAAGGGCGGCGCGGGGCAGGTGCTCCTGGACCAGGCCACCAGGCATTTCTACTTCAACAAGGACGATGCGAGCTCCTGCTCCCTGACCGCCAGCAACAACGCGTTCACCGCCGCGAACACGGGCCTCTCCCAGACACTCGTCGACTTCCTCACCGCCAGCGGCGACTATGCCCGGAACGGGTCCCTGGCGCGGGACTGGGTGCTGGGCGATCTGCTCCACTCGAAGCCCGTCACCATGTTTGACGGAGACAAGACCATCATCTTCGTGGGCTCCAACGACGGGTTCCTCCACGCCCTGGTCGACGACAACAAAGGTTCGGAGGACATCCTGAGCAACGACACGCTCACCGAGGCCTGGGCCTTCGCGCCCTGGGAGATCGTATCGAGGCTCCACCTGCTCATGGACGGCAGCCCGGTGCTCTACGACGTCCGGGACCCGAACCAGCCGGGCAACCGCTACCTCACCTTCGGCCTGAGGAGGGGGGGCAGCGGGTACTACACCCTGGACGTGGGCGACGTGAGCAGCACCGGGGAGTACGTGTCCAACGGGTACATGACGCCTTCGCTCGCGTGGAAGATCGACGATAAAACCCTGACTTCCGAAACGCTGGGACAATCGTGGGGAAAGCCCGTTGTGAGCACCATCAAGACGGGCTCCACCAGCACGGCCAAGGTCCTCATCCTGCCGGGGGGCTATGACGACGTGAGCGAAGATCCCCAGACACCGGCGGCTACGGACTCCAAGGGGAGGGCGATCTACGCGGTGTATGCGTCGAACGGTGGACTGTACAGCAATCTCGCCTTCACCAACAGCCTCTTCAGCAGCCTCCTGAAGCACTGCTTCGTGGAGCTCACGGCTTTCGACTCCAACAACGACGGGTTCACCGACACCATCTACGCCGGCGACATGGGGGGAAACCTCTTCGGCGCCAACGACCGCGACGGCAACGGGAACTGGATGGAGGCCAATTCGTTTCGCAAGATCTTCCAGGCCAGACACGTTGACGCGGGCACGCAGAACATGCTCCTGAAGTTCTTCTACGAGCCCGACGTGGGGGTTGAGAACTTCGGCGACTACATCTTCATCGGGACGGGCGACCGCGAGCACCCGTCCAGCACGTCCGCCATCGACCGGTTCTACGCCATCAAGCACAAGGACTGGAACTCCTCCACCGTGCTCAACGAGACCAACCTCGTGAACGTCACGTCCTATGATTACAGCGCGACCACCCTTACGAGCCTGGACACCGGGAACGGGTGGTTCATCAAGCTCGACGAGCGCTCAGGAGAAAAGGTGGCGTCTTCGCCGCTCCTGTACAATGGGATCGTGTTCTTCACCACGTACGTCCCGGAGTCGGCGGCATCGACCCCGACCGACGACCCATGCTTCCTGGGAATCGGCGGAGGCAGGCTCTATGCCCTGGATTACCGTACCGGCAAGGCCGCCATGAACTTCAACACAGCCAACGATACCGCCGGGGTCGTGCTCGACAAGAGCGACCGCTCCACCTCGCTGGGCGTGGGCATCCCCTCGCCTCCGACCCTCATCGTCACCAAGGACGGCGGCGCCATGCTCATTATCGGCACCAGCGGGCCCACAGGGACCACCGGGGCCAAGACGTTCACCATCCCCACCACGGGCAAGGCGCGTATGTACTACTGGAAACACTATTAAGGTTCGGGAGGAGACGATGACGAGACGAAGCATGAAACGATGGGTGTTTTCCCTGGTGAGCGCCGCGGTGGCGGTCATGCTCGCGCAGGCCCCGGGTTATGCGGGCAAGATCTCGGATTACGAGTACATCATGAGGACGGAGTACGCTTCCCATCAGGGGGCCATCACCTTCATAAGCCAGTCAGGCGATTACCTGGTGGTGTCCGACCGGAAGATCTGGCTCGTGGACGTGAGCTATTCCGGCAGCTCCATCACCACGGTCGTGCACGACGAGGACGGCTCTCTCATCGACTTCAAGAGGCTCCGGGTCGGCGACCGGGTATATGTGTTCGGAGGCGGCAGGAGGGACAACGAGATCGCTGCCAAGGACATCTTCCTCCTGGACGCGAATCTGTCGGACAGTGAGTTCAGGGACTTCCCCAGGAACAAGGCGCTCAGGACGTGGAAGAGCGAGATCAGACCGGGATCGTGAGGCATGGGAAAGGAACCGGAGGCAGGGGCATCAGGCACAGGTCCGGCAGGATACGCACGGGAAGAGGGTTGGGTGATCTCAGTTAAGGAATTATGTCCAATTGCCGATAATCTTACATAAGTCCCCTTGTGTGAATAAAATACAGGAGACAGCGAAAGGGAAGCTCAGAACGTGGGTAACCGGGATCGACAACGACTTGATGCAGTGGAAGTGACGGCCCGTCTGAAGATCAGGCCAGGAGAAGGGCTCACCGCTGTCTGGAACGAGAGCGGCCTTACGCTGGTGGAGCTCATGATCGTGCTGGTGCTGTCGCTGTTTCTGATGGCGGCGGTGTACCTGACATTCCAGGTGCAGAAGGGCACGAGCGACACGCAGCACGAGGTGGTGGCGGTGCAGCAGGACGTACGCGCGCTGATGGACATCATGGCGCGTGACATCCGCATGGCCGGGTGCGACCCGACGATGAACAGCAATGCAGGGCTTTTGGCGGCCCAGTGCAGCAGCACGGGGATCGGGTTCACCATGGACCTGAACGATGACGGGGACACGGCGGACGCTGACGAGCAGGTGAGATACACCTATGCCGGAACAGTGCTGACGAGGACGGTGGGTGGTGTCGCGACCGAGCTGACGACCCGTGCAACGGATTTTTCCCTGGCGTTCCTGGATGCGAACAATGCGGTCATCGTGCCCACGGGTCCCGGCGGCGTGCTGCAGGACACGGAGGCCGAGGTCAGGAGCGTGCGGTCGGTTCGGGTGACGCTGCAGCTGCAGAGTGCCAAGAAGGACCCGGACATCAACGATTTCATCCGGCGGACCATGACCAGGCAGCTCAAGATGAGGAACCTGGGGCTCTAAGGGAGATGCTTCGATGCGTAGGATAGCCAAGGACGAAGGCGGGTACTCGCTGGTGGAGCTGGTGGTGTCGGTCCTGATGTTTGCCCTGGGGTTCATCGGGGTGATGAAGATGCAGCAGCAGGCGATCATGGGGGGCGGATTCAGCATGCAGATGGGCAACGCCCTGGCGATAGCGGACACCCAGGCCGAAGTTTTGAGGGGCTTGCCCCTGACGAACGCGGACATGACGCTAGGAGGTCACAACGGAGACGCATTGCCTTCGCTGCAGGGGATAACGTACACGCTGAGCTGGACCGTGAACACGACGAGCCTCGGACCGACGGTGAATGCGCGGGACGTGAAGATCCGGGTGCAGTGGACGGAAAAGGGGATCAACCACGGGATCACGATGAACATGTTCCGGTCTACGTGAGGGTGGAGAGTGAACGTGCACAAGGCGGCAGAGAAGGTCATCGAAATAGGGCGCGACGAGGGCGGCACGGTACTGGTGCTGGTGCTGCTGTTCATGCTGGCCACCATCGTGATCGGGATCACGCTGCTGAGGTCCACGATTGTGGAGACTCAGATCGTGACGAACCAGCGGGAGTACAACCAGAACTTCTACTATGCAGAGAGCGCGGCCGAGGTCATCCTGCCCCAGTTCGACGGTATCGTGAGCGATCGCACATGGGTGGAGGGGACGCGAGTGGACGTGTCCGACCGAATGCCTGACGGCGACCTGGACGACGCCGAGGTGGGCATGACACTCATCCGCACCGGCAACCCGCCGGTGGGGTCCGGCACGAGCGCGGCCAAGACCATTGCCTACTACTTCCGGGTGGACGCCACCGTGAACGATCAGACCGTCGAAATGGGGTTCTGGAAAGCCTTCCCTAAACCAGGGACGTGAGAAAGGCCTGAAAGACCGCCCACCCGATCCATTGTTTCCATCTCCGAGGCTCTTTCTCCCCAGGATCTTAAGGGAAGCCTGCTCTGGCTGGATGCGGCTTCATTATTATTGAAAATTCCAGCATTTATGTGTACAAGAAAATATGTTTCGCTAATGTATTGGGTCTATATGCCGATAATCTTATGAGTCTCCCTTTGTGCGTCCAGACGGGGGGCGTGAAAAGGCGAACAAGCAAGGAGAGCGAATATGAGAAAAACCCAGGCGGCAGCGATATGTCTTTATCTCCTGCTCCTCTCGGTCCCGCTGTATGCGGACGACACCTCCATCTTCATCGGCGCATCGTCGGAAGTGGCACCGAACGTCCTCATCATCCTGGACAACTCGGGCAGCATGGAGGAGAGCGGCCAGGATGCCGTGATGATAGACGTTGACTACGACCCGAGCTACGATTACAAGTCCGAGCTCAACAATCCGTCGGCAGGATATACGGACGACAGAGTGTACACGAGGACCGGCAGAGGCAGAAACACCACCATCACCGGCTTCCCGAACAACAACACCGTGGTGACGGTTTCACAGCTCGGATGCTCGGATGCGAAAGATCCAAAGAAGGGTCTCCCGGCCACCGGGACGTGGTCAGGAAGGATCTACGCCACCTACCCATACAACTGCTGCTCTGGCGGGGGCTGCAGCAGCCAGAACAGACAACTTTACACGGGCCACTACCTGAACTGGCAGAAATGGGTAGATGAAGGGCACTACATCGTCACTCCATCGAAAACGAAGTTGCAGATCGCGCAGGAGGTCATAACCGAGCTCCTGAACAGCGTCGAGGAAGGCTCGGTGAACTTCGGGCTGATGACCTTCAACACAAGCCACTTCTCATCCTACGACTGGTGGGGGAGCGGGAACGACCCCCAGGGAGGCAAGCTCATCGCACCCATCGGCTCGACCCACGCACAGATCATCAGCGCCATGAACGCACAGATCTTCTGCTCCGGATGCTATCACGGGTGGACGCCCCTGGCGGAAACCCTTGCCGAGGCCGGGCTCTATTTCGCGGGCAAGAAGTCCTGGTCGCAGGCCACCAGTTCCTCCCAGGGTCCGACCTACACCACTCCCATCAAGTGGAGGTGCCAGAAGAATTACATCGTCATCGTCACGGACGGGGAGTCTACCATGGACCGGGGCGTCAACATCCGGGGCGAGAACATCTTCACGAACAGGAACTCCTCCAACCAGGCGCTCAATGGTTATTTCGGCAAGGCAATCGGCGATTACGACAAAGATGGCAGGGACCCCGGAACCCTGACCAGCGACGGCTCCCACTACCTCGATGACGTGGCCAAGTTCCTCTACGAGGAGGACCTCCTCACCAGCGGGAACGACTCGGCCGGGCTGTCGTTCCAGGACGAGCGGTACCCCAAGCAGAACATCAGGACCTTTGCCATCGGGTTCAGTCGGAATACGGACCTGTCCTTCCTCAACCGTGTGGTGGACTCCTCTCACGGCAGGGGCGGGAGGGATGACAACCCTGACGCTGCCTATCTGGCTTCGAACAGCATGGAGCTCAAGTTTGCCTTCGAAAAGATCCTCGGCGACATCGTCACCTCCAACGCGACCTTCATCGCGCCGGTGGTGCCGGTGAGCAAGCTCAACAGAGTCTACTCGGGCAACTCCGTATACCTGTCCCTGTTCAAGCCCGACGCCACGAACGTGTTCTGGAGCGGTAACATCAAAAAGTTCGGCCTCGGATCGGACGGCAGCATCCTCCAGTACGACGGGACCCCCGCGACTGACGAGAACGGGCAGATCCTGAGCACGGCCAAATCCTGCTGGAGGCTCTCCGAAAGCGCTCCGGTAGACGCGAGCACGCCGGAGATGGGCGGTGCCGGGGCCGTGGTCCTCAACCAAGCCACGAGGAAATTCTATACGTACAACGATGCCGGCTCACCCGTCACATCCAATTTGACCCACTCTTCGAACGCCTTCAACACATCGAACGCAGACGCGCAGAGTGCTCTCGGGGTGGCGGACCCGTCCGAGCTCACGGCCTACCTCACCGCCACGGGGGACTATGCGAAAAACGGCACCAAAGCGAGGAACTGGGTGCTGGGTGACATCCTCCACTCCAAGCCCGCGACCATGATCCACGGCGACAACATCATCATGTTCGCTGGGTCCAACGACGGGTTTCTGCACACCTTCGTGGACAACGACAACGGCACTGAGGATGACCTGAGCGACGACACCCTCACAGAGGCCTGGAATTTCGTTCCTTGGAGCCTTCTGCCCAATCTCCACGCCATCCGGGAAGCAGGCTCGCACGCCACGTTCGTGGACGGCAGCCCCACAATCTACGACGACGGCAGCTACCGGTACGTAGCCTTTGGTCTCAGAAGAGGCGGCGACTCCTACTACTCCCTGAGGGTGGGCAACCTGAACGCTTCCGGCGCCTACACCGGCGGCTACGACACGCCGTACTTCAACTGGAAGATCGGGCCAGACCTGCTCAAGAACAACGGGAACGAGACGCTCGGCCAGTCATGGTCAAAACCCCTGCTGAGCACCATCAAGACCTCCTCCAGCACCACGAACAAGGTCCTCCTCCTCACCGGCGGGTACGACACGAATCAGGACGCGGATGTCCCGGGCGCGGATACGAAGGGGAGGGCGATCTTCGCGGTGGACGCTGCCGACGGCACCCTTGAGACAAGCCTGAATTTCAATCACGGGCTGACAGGGCACTCCGACATGACCTCCTGCATCGTGGAGCTCGCTGCCTTCGACTACAACAGCGACGGTCTGGACGACACTATCTACGCCGGAGACCTGGGCGGAAACCTCTTTGTGTTCAACGACCGCGACGGCAACGGGACCTGGTCCAAGACCAAGCTGTTCCAGGCGCGGTCAGCCGCAGCAGGTACTTCCACAGCGCTCCTGAAATTCTTCTATGAGCCGGATATCTCCCAGGAGGCCTTCGGCGACTTCGTGTTCATCGGCACAGGCGACCGCGAGCACCCGGACCAGAACAACACCGTCAACAGGATCTATGCCATCAAGAACACCTGGTCCTCGTCCACCCTCAACGAGACCAATCTCGTGGACGTGACAAGTTACAACTACGACGTGGACACCCTTGCAGACCTGTCGAACAACGGCACCGGGGCTGACCCGCATTTCGGATGGTTCATCAAGCTCGATACCAATTCGGGCGAAAAGGTCGTCTCCTCGCCCCTGGTATACAACAAGATCGTGTTCTTCACCACCTACACACCAAGCACTGCAGTGGCGAGCACAGCTACGGACGAGTGCTATTCCGGAGGAAACCTTGGGGTGGGGAGGCTGTATGCCCTCGAATACAACACCGGCAAGGCGGCCATGAACCTGAACACCGCGAATGACATCACCACCACGGACGCAGGCGGCAATACCATCACCACCGAGGTGAAGGATGCGAGCGACCGCTCCACGACGCTGGGCGTGGGCCTCCCGTCGTCCCCGACCTTGGTCGTGACCAAGGACGGAGGCGCCATGCTCATCATCGGGACCGGTGGGGCAGGCGGGACCACCGGGGCGCAGACGTTTACGATCCCCAGCCCTTCCCGGGCAAACATGTACTACTGGAAGCAAAATTAGAAAAGGACGGGAGAAGCCATGACCAGACACGCGAATATCATCGTCGCTGCGATCGTGACAACCCTGGCGATCCTGCCACTGGCGCCGGGAGTGTGCGATGCGAAGAAGATATCCGACTACAAGCAGATAGTTGAAATGGAGTATGTCCATATCCATGGGGCGATCACCGCGAAGAGCCCGGCAGGGGACTACCTGCTGATGCGTGACACGAAGGTCTTCCTCATCGAGTCGACATTCGGCAGGAAGACCCTAGCCACCTCCATCTACGGAAAGGACGGGGAGAAGATAACCTTCAGCGACCTTAAGGTGGGCGACTGGCTCTACGTCTACGCGGGCGGCATGAACTCCGATGGCTATTTCAACGTGGCGGCAAAAGAGATCTACGTCGTTCCGAAGAAGATGACCGAGTCGGAAAAGAAGAGCTTCAACCAGAAGATATCCTCCAGACCCTGGAAGTAAGAGACCAATACGGAGGCGAGAAGGCGCATCGTCCCGAGAGTGGCCCGCCTCACAGGACGACCTCCGCCGTCACAGGCAAATGGTCCGAGGCGAGCATGATCTCCGGGCTCCTGTGGGCCCTTATCTTTTCCATCGATCCCGCAGGCTTCACCAGGATCCGGTCCAGCGCGAACAGGGGCAGGATCGACGGGAAGCTCCGGGGGCTCCTGGAACAGGGGAACAGGGAAAAGAGCTTTCTGAGCGACGGGCATCCGGGCGACCACTCGTTGAGGTCCCCCATGATCACCGCGGGATTCGCGTGGCCCGACGCATACGCATTCAGGAGCATCTCTGTCTGGAACCTCCGCTCGTACCCCCTCAGGCCCAGATGCGCCGACAATACCCGTAAAACCTTTCCTCCCACATCCACCATGGCGTCGATGGCCCCCCTGGGCTCGTAGGGGTGCGTGCTCAGGTCGATCCTCCTGATCTGCGAGAGGGGGAGCCTGCTCAGGAGCACGTTGCCGAAATGGAAGGGCTTCTTGAAGAAGGTCGGCCCCAGCGCCACCTCCATGCCCGTGAGCCGGGTGAAGAAGTCCTCGTCGAGGTGGCCGCCCTGCTCCAGCGAGAACGTGGCCTCCTGCAGCGCGATGACGTCTGCGTCCAGCTCGCTGATCACCTTCATGGCCCTCATGGGCACCTGCCGGTTGTCCGTGCCTACCCAGGCATGGACGTTGTAAGTGGCGATCCTGATCCTTCGTGGATGTGCAACCGTGCTGCGGGATCGGTTCATGGCCCCCCTTGTCTCGATGATTTCCCGGATGCGCGCCTGGTGATCTTCGAGATCCAGACCAGGAGCGCCACTGACAGGATCATGCTGCCGGCGAGGATGGCGACGTTGGCGATGCTCGGCTCCAGGATGAAGTTCTTCAGCGACTCGGTGAAGATGGTGATGGCGAAGATCCCGGGGAACATGCCGATGGCCGTGCCGATGAGGAAATCCCGGAACACGATGTGCGAGGCGCCTGCCAGCAGGTTGACGATGGAGTAGGGGGCCACGGGCACGATCCTCAGGATGATGACCGTGAGGATGCCCCGCCGCCCGAGGCGCTCGCTCAGGCTGTTGATCCTCCTGCCCGCGAGGTGCTGCACGAAGCTCCTGCCCAGGGCATGGCCGATCCAGTACAGGCAGACCCCGCTCAGGAGCGATCCCGCCATGGCGAGCGCGAAGGCCGTGAGCGGCTCGAAGAGCAGCGAGGTGATGACGATGAGGAGGAGCACCGGAAAGACGACGATCCCTCCTGCCACGTACAGGGCGAGGACGATCAGCGGGGCCATGGGGTTTCCCCTGATCCCCTGGAGACCTTCCGCGATGGTGGAGGCGTCCAGGTAGGCGGACAGGGCCGAGAAGCGCCAGAGAAGGGCCAGGGCTGTGAGGAGCAGCACCAGAAGAGCGAAGCCCGCGATCCTCCTCCTGCTCGAGCGCCGGTGTTCCTCCCCCACGAACCTCCGCACGAAGCTCTCGGCCCGGATGGGCCGCTCCGGGTCCACGAAGTACGGCTCCGCGAGGATGTTCTTCTCCAGGGGGGACGCCTCCAGCGGGGTCAGGGCCCGGCCGGTGCCCCGCATGGTCTCGACCGCCCGGATGAGGGATCCTGTCCTTTCCACCGCCGCCCCCACCTCCTCGGGGGTCGAGCCCACGTGCTCCGCCAGGAGCCGGTTCAGCAGGCTGCAGCAGAAGGAGCGCGCCTGGTTGTGGGCGGCCGTCTCCATGCTGAGATCGCACTCGGTGTCGAGGCCCATGGAACGGTTCGCCAGGTTTGACGAGCCTACGCGCACGAACGTGTCGTCGACGATGAGAAGTTTCGAGTGTACATCGATCAAGACGTCATCCTGACCGGGAATCGTTGGATAAAAGCATCCGAATCTACCCCAGGGATCCAGTTTCCGCACCTTCTCTACCAGATGAGACCGGATGGCGTCCATAGTATATTCTTCGAGCCAGCCATGGCTCTTCTTCCGGGTGACGAGCAGGACCTCCGGGCCGTCCTTCTCCCTGAGCCGGGAGGCGATGGCATCCGCGACCTTCCAGGAGGTGAAGAAGGGGTTTTCGATGTAGATGCGCCTTTTCGCGGAAGCTATGGCATCGACCCAGAGAGACTCCACCTCGCGGACCTCGGTCCTGCCCTTGAACGCGGGCTCTGTCCTCGAGATCGCCACGTCGATCTCCCGGATATCCGGCTCGCACCCCGAGGGCCAGGGGTCTGCGTCCGCCCTGCCCGGCCGGACGATCTCCCTGCTTGTGGCATTGAGCCAGCGCGAGCGGAAGAGGTCGCCGAGGAGGTGTGCCACGGGTCCGTCCACGAGGAGCTGCACGTCGTGGAAGGGAGGGTATTCCTTTCCCCAGGGGTCGATGCGTCTGAGGTCGAAGGGCAGGTGGTCGCTCTCGTCCCAGCGCCTGTTCGTGAGGTCGATGCCGCCCACGAAGGCGACCTCGTCGTCCACGACCACGATCTTCTGGTGGTGCGACGCCCCCATGGGCAGGAAGTTGTCCTGGTAAAAGTGGATGCGGCGGTTGGCCTTCCAGTCGTACACCCATACCGGGAACGGCTCCCTGTCCAGGGCGTAGAGGATGGCATAGTCCCACAGCAGGATGTAGATGTCCAGCGAGGGCCTGCGCGAGGCGATGTGGTCGAGGAACTCCCCGAGGCGGACAGGGATGCCGGAGGAGGGGTCTTCACGGACGAGCATGGTGCGGCTGTCGATGTCCCATCCCGTGATGTAGATCGTGCGCCTGGCCTTCAGGGCGGCATCCCTGAAGGCGGAGAAGTAGCTCGAGGCGTCGATGAGGAACGAGACCCGGTGGGCCCTCCCCATCTCCCAGTAATTCCTTCCCTTCACGAGTACGGGCTGAGTGTCTGTCTTCATCGGGCAGCGATCCGGATCAGGGGATCCATGGGGATTTCACCATATGATTATAGTGTCCGTGCACGGTGGACCGTCAAGTGCCTGAGCCCCCCTCCGCGCCGGGGCGGTCCGGTTCTCCTTTTCTCCGGGGAATCACCGCATCCCCCCTGGTTGTCGAAAAGGTCCCCCCCTGCTTCATCGGGGTCGGGGTCGGTATCGGCATCGGGGTCGAAGAGGAAAATCGACCCCGACCCCGAATGCATCACGGCACAGAGGTGTTCCTCTGTTTCCAGGCATCGGGAGACGCCATGCTCAGAGGGAGGCCACCGCCGTTACTTCGGCGGGCAGGAAGAGAGTGCGTCCGTGCAGGTCGGCATCCGGCCGGGAGGCGAGGAGCAGGGTTCCTCCCCCTTCGGGCAGGTCCAGGGTCAGCGGCTCCCCCGATATATTGCAGGCGACAACGATGCGGCCCCTCTGTACCACCAGGAGCTGCCGGTCTTCGTCGTATTCCACCCGAAGGCCGCGGAGGGCCCCGTCCTGGAGCTCCGGCGTGCTCCTGCGCAGTGTGATGAGGCTTCGGTACCAGGAAAGGACCGACCTGTGGGGTTCCCTGTCCAGCTCGTCCCACGAAAGCTTCGAGCTCAGGTACGTCTCTTCCGCACCCGGGTCAGGGATGTCTTCGGGCCTCCAGCCGAAAGACGCGAACTCCGCCCTCCTGCCTTCGGCAACGGCCCTGCGCAGCGCTTCGTCCTGGTGGTCCATGAAGTACAGAAACGGTGACGAGGCAGCCCATTCCTCCCCCTGAAAGATCATGGGTACGAAGGGGGAGGTGAGCACGAGGGCAGAGGCGGCCATGAGCCGGGAGAGGCTCATGAGCTGGCCGGCGCGCTCGCCCCGTGCCCTGTTCCCCACCTGGTCGTGGGTCTGCAGGTAGCCCAGGAACCGATGTCCGTTCAGGTCCCGGACCTTCCTGCCGTGCCTGCGCCCCCGGAAGACCGAGTATCCGCCGTCGAGCACGAAAACGCCCTGCAAGGCCTTGGCGATGTCTCCCAGGGATCCGAAGTCGGCGTAGTACCCGTTCCTCTCGCCGGTGAGGTACGCGTGGAGGGCGTGGTGGAAATCGTCGCTCCACTGGGCGTCGATCCCGAAGCCGCCGGTCTCGGGCGGCTCAACCACCCTGGGGTTGTTCAGGTTGCTTTCCGCGATGAGTACCAGGCTCCTCCCCAGACGCCCTTCGAGGGCGCGCACCTCGGTGGCGAGCTCCTCCAGGAAATGAACCGCGGAGATGTCCACCAGGGCGTGGATCGCGTCGAGCCTGAGCCCGTCCATGTGGTAGTGCTCGAGCCACATGAGGGCGTTGTCGATGAAGAAGCGCCTGACCTCGTCGCTCCCCGGGCCGTCGAGGTTCACGGCCTTGCCCCAGGGTGAGCAGTAGCAGTTCGAAAAATACGGCCCGAACCGCTCGAGGTAGTTGCCCTCGGGCCCCAGGTGGTTGTAGACCACGTCGAGGATCACTGCGAGCCCTTTGGCGTGGCAGGCGTCCACCAGGCGCTTGAGTCCGTCGGGCCCCCCGTAGGTCTCCTGGGGCGCGAAGAGGTCGACCCCGTCGTACCCCCAGCCCCGGCTCCCCGGGAAGCTGGCCACGGGCATGAGCTCCACATGGGTGATCCCGAGGGAGCAGAGGTGGTCGAGCAGGCGCGCCGCCCCGTCAAAGGTCCCTTCCGGGCTGAAGGTACCCATGTGCAGCTCGTAGATGACGGCCTTCGAGAGATCCGGCGGCTGCCATCCGGCGTCGGTCCAGGGGAAGCGTCCGTGGTCGATGGCCCTCGAGAAGCCGTGGACGCCGGAGGGCTGCCAGGGGGAGCGCGGGTCGGGCAGGGGGTGCGAGCCGTCGAGCACGAACGCGTAGTCCGCCCCGTCCCTGACAGCCTCGCTCTCCACGAACCACCAGCCGCCCCCGGCAGCCTCCATGGGGTAGTGCACACCGTCCACCACCATGAGCACCTGCCGGGCAAAGGGAGCCCACACGCGGCTCACGCCCATGCCTTGCCTCCGGGATGCTCGATTCTCCGTCGATCATACGTCTCGGGTCCCCTCTCCCTGTGCGGGCAGAGCTGTTCGGTTCTCCCTGTGCCTGGAAGACAGAGGATCGCCCTATGGAACGCACTGCATTCGGGGTCGGGGTCGGGGTCGGTATCGGGGTCGATTCCGATTTTTCTCTTCGACCCCGATACCGACCCCGACCCCGACCCCGATGAAGGCAGGGGAAAAAGCCTTAAGTCGACCAGGTGGAATACGATGATTCTCATGCGTGAAGGGGAAGTTAACAGTTCTGCCCTGCACCAGTGGGAGGGGACCCGCTCCCCGGTGCGGAGAACATATTCACCCGCCACCCCTGATCCTCCCCCATGCAGTAATGCACCGGCGTGTTTCGTCATGCAGTCAACCCCGTTTCAGCAGCAACGCCACCGGGAAAGGGGCGAGGAGCTCGCTTATCTTCACCTCAGGTCCTTCGAAACGCGCCCCGGAGAGCACGTTCTCCCAGAGACCTTCCGACAGGCCGACCGCCGTGTCCCCCCATCCGCCCCCCCGCGTGAGGATGAACCGGGGCACGACCACAGCGGCCCTGCCTCCCCGGAGGTAGCCGAAGGCATGGCCCGACTTCGGGTCGGTAAAGGGGAGCGGCTCGTACGCCCCCTGCTCCCCGAAGGCCTCCGCCAGCTCCCTGCGGGCCTTCAGCGTCCGGCGGATGAGCCACAGCTTGGGAAGGCCGGCATCCATGCCCTGCATGACCATGCTTGCGTCGAGCCCGTCGAGGCCTTCGAGGAGTCTCGTGCGAAGGCTGAAGTCCACGGGCCTGCGGTTGTCCGGGTCCACCAGGTGCAGGTCCCAGAGCTCGCACCCCTGGTAGATATCCGGGATGCCCGGGGCGGTGAGTTTGATGAGGACCTGGGAAAGGGAGTTGATCCTGCCCGGCTCGATCAGGAGGGAGACGAAGGACTCCAGGTCCGCCACAAAGGCACCGTCGCCCATGATGCCGGTGATGAAGGCCTTGAGCGCCCCTTCGTAGTGCGGGTCAGGCTCTGTCCAGGAGGTGTGGGTCTTGGCCTCCCGTGCCGCCTTCTCCATGTAGCCCAGGAGCCGTTCCGTCCCGATGGGCCAGGCACCCACGAGGGTCTGGTAGAGGAAGTACTCGGTGTTTCTGTCCGGAAGGCCGTCCACCCGGTGGCGCTCCGCCAGCGAGGACCACCGTTCCACTGCCTCGAACCAGGCCTGCGGCATCTCGGAGAGCAGCACCAGCCTGGCCCTCACGTCCTCGCTGCGCTTGGTGTCATGGGTGGAGGTGGAGAGCATCGACAGGGGGCACTCTTCGAGCCTCTCCCTCATCCTCGCATGGAACGTCCCGTCATCGATGCCGAAGGTGCCGGGGTCCGACCCCACCTCGTTCAGGACCACGAACCGGTTGTAGCAGTAGAAGGCCGTGTCTTCGGCCCCCTTGGCCATGACGGGCGGCGTGAGCTGCTGCAGGCGCATGACGAGCTCGGACTCGGCATGGCCCGTGACCTTGAGCGTGAGGATGTCTCCCAAGAAGCGCAGCAGGTCGGGATCGACCTCGGGGGCCTCGAGGGCGGCCCCTTCCACCACAGAGGCGATGATGCGCCGGTCCTCGTCGGAGATCAGGCCTTCCCGGGCGTTGACATAGGTCCGGTAGACCGGGAATCGGGCGATGACCTTCCGGAGCGCCAGGGCTATGTCCTGGCGGGTGTAGTCACGGTAGCGGCGGTGGCGCTCGCACACCGAGACCATGATCGTTGCGAGCCGGTTCACGTCGCTGGCGAAGAGCTTCTCGATGACGAGGTGCTTCTTTTCCAGGAGCACCTCACCGTAGTCCCTCGCCTCGCCCGTGAATCGGGCGTAGAATCGGGTGAAGGGCGCTTCCGCCTGGGGGTGGACGAACAGGGAGGTGAGGAGGGCGAGGAACTCGTACCCCGTGGTGCCGTCCACGGGCCAGTCGGCGCGCAGGCGCTCGTCCCTGGCAAGGATCTTTTCCGCCACGAGCCAGGTGCCCGGGCTCGCCCTCCTGAGCCTCCCGAGGTAGGTGGCAGGGTCGTCCAGCCCGTCGGGGTGGTCGACCCTGACCCCGTCCAGGACCCCGTCCTCGAGCCATTTGAGGATGAGGCGGTGGCTCTCGAGGAAGACCTCCTCGTCCTCGGTGCGCAGGCCGACGAGGGAGTTGATGTCGAAGAAGCGGCGGTACCCCAGGTCCTGAGTAGCCATCCGCCAGTGGGCCAGGCGGTAGTGCTGCGCGTCGAGCAGAGCCTCCAGCTCGTCCGGATGGCCGTTCATCTCCTTGATGAGGGCATCCACCAGCCTTGAGGCCTCGGGGCGGTCATTCATGAGCCCCTCCAGCATGTCCCGGATGACCTCCTTGTCCCTATGCCTCCTGAGGAGCCCCTCCCTGTTCCCTGCGCTGGCCCGCGGCAGGGAGGCCAGCGCGTCTGCGATGAAGAGGAGCTCGGGGTTCCCTGCCACCTCACCTGCCCGGGCGAGCAGGGGGGCGACGGATTCCGGGGAGGCGGGGAACTCGTGCTCGTAGTAGCGGATGAAGAAGCTCCCGCCGTGCCGGTTCAGGCGTATCTCGCCGGCCTCCAGCACCCGTCCGGAGTGGTCGCCCAGGATGGGCAGGAGGATCTTGTTCCCGAACCGCGGCTCCGCCGGTTCCCACTCCACGTCGAAATAGCACGCGTACCGGCTCGACTGGCCGTTTTCGAGCACGTCCCACCACCACACGTTCTCCCTTCCCGAGATGGCCATGTGGTTGGGCACGATGTCGAGGACCTGGCCCAGGCCGTGCTCCTTCAGTGCGTTCCGCAGGGTCCTGTACCCTTCGGCGCCGCCCAGGTCGGTGTTGATCCGCCAGTAGTTCACCACGTCGTATCCGTGGGGGCTCAAGGGTGCGGCCTGGAGATACGGCGAGCAGTAGAGGTGCGTCACCCCGAGCCCGGCCAGGTAGCGTGTCGCGGATGCAGCCTCCTCGAAGCCGAATCCCGGCTGGAGCTGAACCCGGTAGGTTGCGATGGGGATGGCAGGCATTTCCGCGTCCTTTTTCAGGGGAAGGTCCCCTGGTGCGCCCGGGCCGGGGTGACGTGTTCCGAGGCCATCGACCTCCTCCCTCAGGAACAGGGCCTAGCCATCCGTACGGATGTGCCGGATGCCCTGGATACGACGTCCCTGTTTCCCCCGGACGGGGAGGTCCGCACCAGGACCCTGAACGACCGTCCCCCCACCTCGACTGACCCGGCACAGGGGAATTCAGAGCCGTTCTCGATGAACCCTCCATTCAGGGTACAGAAGATCAGGCGCCACCTCGCCCCCCAGGTCTCGGGGGGCAGCGTGAAGGTGACGGGCTCGTGGTGCGCGTTGAACAGCAGGTAGAAGGTGTCGTCCCTGACCTGGTTCCCCCGTTCGTCCGGGCTGGTGATGCCGTCCCCGTTCAGGAACACGCCGAGCGATCTCGCGGTGTCCTCCTTCCAGTTCCCTTCGGTCATCTCCGTACCCGCAGGGGTGAACCATCCGATATCCCCTGCCTTGCTCTCGTGGATGGGCCTTCCCTGGAACCACCTCCTCCGCCTGAACACGGGGTGTTCTCTGCGGAACCTGATGAGCTGCGAGCAGAACCTGAACAGCTCGACATCGCAGGCCTCCCAGTCGAACCAGGAGAGCTCGTCGTCATGGCAGTAAGCGTTGTTGTTGCCCTGCTGGGTGCGTCCGAGCTCGTCTCCCCCGAGAAGCATGGGGACCCCCTGGGAGAGCAGCAGGGTGGCCAGGAAGTTCCGCCGCTGCCGGGCCCTGAGTTCGAGGACGCCCCAGTCGTCCGTGGGGCCTTCGACGCCGCAGTTCCATGAGCGATTGTCGTCCTCGCCGTCTTTGTTGTCCTCCCTGTTCCCGTCGTTGTGTTTTTCGTTGTACGAGACGAGGTCGTTGAGCGTGAACCCGTCGTGGGCGGTGATGAAGTTGATGCTCGAAAAGGGGCGGCGGCGGGTGTTCTCGTACAGGTCCGAGCTGCCGGTCAGCCGCGAGGCGAACTCGCCTAAGGTGTGGCCCTGGCCGCGCCAGAAGTCCCGGATGCAGTCGCGGTATTTCCCGTTCCACTCCGACCACAGGGGGGGAAAGTTCCCCACCTGATAGCCTCCGACCCCCAGGTCCCAGGGTTCGGCGATGAGCTTGACCCGGCTCACCACCGGGTCCTGCTGGATGAGGTCGAAGAACGCGGCGAGCCGGTCCACCTCGTAGAGCTCCCTGGCCAGGGTGGAGGCGAGATCGAACCGGAACCCGTCCACGTGCATCTCCAGCACCCAGTAGCGCAGAGAGTCCATGATGAGCTGGAGCGTGTGGGGGTTCGCCACGTTGAAGCTGTTCCCGGTGCCGGTGAAATCCGTGTAGTAGCGTTTGTCCGATTCCTCGAGCCGGTAGTAGTACCCGTTGTCGATGCCCTTGAAGCAGAGCATGGGCCCCAGGTGATTGCCCTCCGCCGTGTGGTTGTACACCACGTCCAGGATCACCTCGAGGTGCTCGTCGTGAAGCACCTTCACCATCTGCTTGAACTCGTGGACCTGCTGGCCCCGCTGGCCCGCCATGGCGTACTCGTTATGCGGGGCGAAGTAGCCGATGGAGTTGTATCCCCAGTAGTTCCTGAGCCCCCTGTTCAGGAGGTGCTCGTCGTGGATGAACTGGTGCACGGGCATGAGCTCGACCGCGGTGACCCCGAGCTCCTTGAGGTACCGGAGCACCTGCGGGTGGATGACGGCCAGGTACGTGCCGCGTATCTCTTCGGGGATGTCGGGGTGTCTCATGGTGAACCCCTTGACGTGCATCTCGTAGATCACCGTCTCATGGAGGGGCCGGCGGATGTGGTGGCCGTCCCCCCAGTCGAAGAAGGGGTTCACCACCACGGATACGGGGACGTAGGGCGCGCTGTCGGTGGTCTCGGGAACGTCGCCGTTCGAGCCGAAACGATAGGGGAACACGGCTGGGTCCCAGGTTATCCCCCCCTGGATGGCCCTGGCGTAGGGGTCGAGGAGGAGCTTGGCAGGGTTGCACCGGTTGCCGGCCGCGGGGTCCCACGGCCCGTGGACCCGGAACCCGTATCGCTGGCCCGGACCGACTCCCGGCAGGTAGATGTGCCAGCAGTAGGCGGTCACCTCGGGCATGTCGATCCGGCTTTCCCTGCCGGCATGGTTGAAGAGGCAGAGCTCGACTCGCTGGGCGATTTCAGAAAAGACCGAGAAGTTGGTGCCGTAGCCGTCGAACGAGGCCCCGAGGGGATAAGGCGTTCCCGGCCAGATCTCCACTTTCCCTCCTTGCGCAGGCACACTGGGACCCACTGTGTCCAGGGTGATGAAAGTATAGTAGATTGGTGGAGTTCAATCTCAAGCCGGCCTGGTGTGCCCTGAGGGGATGCTTAAAAAAACTATCGGACACCCCCCTGGTGAGGGAGGTGTCCGACCCTTTGGGGAAGGAGGGAGGTATTTTCGTATCTTCTAATTGGCCTGGTGCGTTCTCGCGTGCGTGTGCCTCTGGAGGTTGTAGAGCGTGAAGCAGATGCCGTTTACGGGACTGACGGTGACGGATATGAAGTTGTTCGCGAGCTTCTTCCTCAGCTCGAGGACGTTCTTGTGCAGGTACCACGTATGATAGTGCAGCGGTATGCCGAGCAGGCGTTTCACTTCAGAGGGAGGAAGGATGAACCCCTGACATTCCGTACGGATGATTTCCTGAATAATCCCTACCGCGGTGATGCATTTCTGGTCATCAAGACTGCTTGCCTTCTCTGCCATGATTGTCGCCCCCTTTTCCCCGGAAGCCCCGAGATTTCATAATAATTTCAAAACAATAGCTATAATACAGCAATGTCTGTGCCAATAAATAACATAGTGATATCATAGATATAAGGGCAACAGCAGGGAAAATGCCGCGACCGGAAAGAAATTATTTACCCAACGGATAAGCAATTCTTTTCCTTTTCAGGCGGAAAGTTGTATGATTCCTTTCATATGGTCGACAGGCCGGCTGAGCACCAGCCCCTTGGTTGTCCTGTCGTTCTATGGTAAACCGGGGTATGGATACCGGCCCGGGACAGTGTTCGCGCCCGGGGCTGTGCAGGGAGTGCCAATGGTCAAGGTTTTGATAGCTGACGATCACCCGATCGTGCGGACCGGGTTGAAGCAGATCATCGCGGAGGAGCCCGAGATCCAGATCGTGGGGGAAGCCGCCAACAGCGGCGAGGTGATCGACTGCCTCTGGAAGCACGAGTGCGACCTCGTCCTCCTGGATATCGGCATGCCCGGAAGGAGCGGCATCGAGATCATCGGCGAGATCAAGGATATCAGGCCCGGGGTCGCGGTGCTCATCCTAAGCATCTACCCCGAGGAGCAGTATGCCATCAGGGCCCTGAGGGCCGGCGCCTCCGGCTACCTCACAAAGGCGAGCGCGCCGGTGGAGCTCATCCAGGCCATCTTCAAGGTCTCCGGGGGAGGGAAATACGTGAGCCAGAACCTGGCGGAGATACTCGCCTCCGAGATCGACCAGCACAGCTCGAAGAAGCCGCACCAGCTCCTCTCCGACCGGGAGTACCAGGTGATGCTCCTGCTCGCATCGGGCAAGACGGTCACCGAGGCGGCCCGGGAGCTCAACCTGAGCGTAAAGACCATCAGCACGTACCGGGCCAGCATCCTGGAAAAGATGAGCATGAAGAACAACGCTCAGCTCACCTTCTACGCCGTGGAGAACGACCTCATCAAGTGAGCCGGGGAACAGGGCTCAAGGAGCGGACATGACGTCTCATCTCTATCACTGTCTGTTTCACCTGTATCCGGACGCCGTGGTCGTGGAAGACCAGAGCGGGAGGGTCCTCGACTGCAACGACGCCGCGTGCAGGATCTTCGGGTACACCCGGGAGGAGATGCTCAGGCTGACCCTGAAGGACCTGGTCCCCCTGGAAGTGGAGAATGCCATCCCGAATTTCTTCGACGAGAGCGACACAACCCACGGGATGTTCGTCTGGGTCAGCTCCAGGAAGAAGAACGGGACGGTCTTCCCTGCTCAGTACTCCAGCCAGATCATCACCGTGGGCGGCGACAAGCACGTGCTGAGCATCTTCAGGGACGTGAGCGACCAGTATTTCTACCGGCGCCCCGTACCCCAGGAGAGGCCGGCCGGGCTGATCCCGAGCTACCAGGATTTCCCGAGCTTCAACATAACCTGGGAGTTCCGGGGCCAGGAAGCCATCCTCATCGGCTACGACAACCGGAGCGTGGAGATCACCAGGGGCCTCATCCGCAACCATGTGGGCAAGACCGCCCGGGAACTCTACCAGGAGAGGCCGGACATCATCTCCGACCTGGAGCAGTGCTTTCAGGAGCGCTCCATCCTCCGGAGAAAGACACTCTACAAGATGTTCACCACAGGGGAGGAGCGCATCGCGGAGATCACCTACACCTTTTGCCACCCCAACATCATCATCATGCACCTCGAGGATTTCACCGAGCGGGACTCTGCGGAGGCGCTCAACCGGAGCTTCGTGAAGAGCTCGCCCGTGGGCCTGTGCCTCATCCAGGGGGGCATGCTCAGGTTCGCCAACCCCAAGCTCCAGGAGTACACGGGATACACCGAAGAGGAGCTGTCCCTGATGAAGCCCACGTCCATCGTCCACCCGGACGACTGGCACCTCATCAACGAGATCCTCGACCAGAACCGGGCCTCCGAGGTCCCGAGCGTCCCCATGGAGCTCAGGATCATCACCAGGACCGGAGAGGTCAGGTGGATGATGCTCACCTACACCACCATCTTCTACCTGAAGGGACAGGCGCTGCTGCTCAACATGGTCGACATCACCGACCTCAAGGTCGCGCGCGAGAAGCTCGACGAGCTCACCGCGCTCCAGTCCTCCATCCTGGCCTCCATACCCCATGCGGTGATCGGCATCGACCACCGGAGGATCGTGTTCTCCAACCATGCCGTGGAGACGGTTTTCGGGTGGAAGCCCGAGGAGGTGATCGGCAAGACCATGTCCTTCTTCGTCCAGGACAGGAAGGCCTACACCCGGGAAGCGCGGAAGATCTACCGGAAGCTGAAGGAGGCGCAGACGTACAGCGCGGAGTACACCTACAGGAAAAAGGACGGCAGCGACGTCATCTGCCTCACGAGCTTCTCCCGCATCGGTGAGAAAGGCTACGACAGGCGCATCATCTCCACCCACACGGACATCACGGAGAAGAGGATGGCCGAGGTGTCTCTCCGGGAAAGCCAGCGCAGGCTCGCCACCCTCATGGGCAACCTTCCGGGCATGGCGTATCGGTGCAAGAACGACTCGAAATGGACCATGGAGTTCGTCTCCGAGGGGAGCTACGCGCTGACGGGGTACCGCCCTGCGGAGCTCATCGACAACGAGACCATGTCCTACGGAGACCTGGTCCACCCGGACGACCGCGACTACGTGTGGGGCGCGGTTCAGGACGCGCTCGAGAACCGGGAGCGGTTCCAGATCATGTACCGGATCCTCACCGCCGGAGGCAGGGTCAAGTGGGTCTGGGAAAAGGGGCTCGGCGTGTTCACGCCGGAGGGCGAGCTCCATGCGGTGGAGGGCTTCATCAGCGACATCACCGAGCGCAAGAACGCCGAGGAACAGCTCAGGCGTTCGAGGCGCCAGCTGAGGATCCACGCGGAGCACCTCCACACCGTCCTGGAGGGCGAGCGGGCCGAGATCGCCCGGGAGATCCACGATGAGCTCGGCCAGATCCTCACCGCGCTCAAGATGGACCTGTGCTGGGTGGAAAAGAAGATGTCCGGGGAGAAGGAAGAGGTGCACGAAAAGGTGCACTCCATGATCGCCCACATCGACTCCACCATCAAGACCGTGGAGCACATCCTCAAGGATCTGCGGCCGGGGATGCTCGACGACCTGGGGCTGAACTCCGCCATTGAGTGGCAGACCGAGGAGTTCCAGAGACGCACGGGCATCATGTGCGACGCCATCCTCGACCCGGACCCCGAGAGCCTCATCTCGGACCCCAAGATCACCACGGCCATCTTCAGGATCTGCCAGGAGGCGCTCACCAACATAGCCAGGCACTCCGGGGCGACGAGGGCGGAAATCCTGCTCAAGCTCACCGGCTCGATCGTGGAGCTCAAGATCCGGGACAACGGGAAGGGCATCACCCGGAGCGACATCAGAAAGGCAGGCTCCTTCGGCCTCCTGGGCATCCGCGAGCGCACGAGCCTCCTGGGAGGCAGGATGAACATCGGCGGCAGACGGAACAAGGGGACGGTCATCAGGGTGCGCATCCCCATCCAGCAGAGCCAGAACCCTTGAGCTCGGGGCGCGCGGCATGGCTGTCTTCCACGAGATGTCCGAGGCTTACGGGTACGTCGCCATGGGCGCCGGGGCTGCGGGCAAAGGCCCTTCCCTGGAGCACCTGATCCGGAGGGCGGGCATGGCGCTCTGTGAAGCCGAGGCAAAAGAAAGGAACAGAAGCGAGGTCAGGAAGGAATCCTAAGGAAGTCAACCGTTTCCCCGAAGGGAGGCGAGAGGATCGGTCCCCGGGCCGGAAGATTCGCTTTACAAAGCCCTCAAATAGCGTAAATGTGTTTCTCGTTATGAAGATCGACCTTCGTTCTTATCTGTCTGAATTTACCCTGAGGAGGTTGGCCGGTTCCCAGAGCTACCGGCGCGGGATCGAGTATTTCCAGGATTCCCGGGTCAGGTCCCTTACGGAAAAAAACGGCGGCATCACGGCGCTGGTCCACGGGACGGAGAAGTACCGCGCCCAGATCAAGGTGGACAAGCTCAGCTCGGAGATCGAGTTCGCCTGCTCCTGCCCCGTGGGCCTGGAAGGAAAGTTCTGCAAGCACCTCGTGGCCGCCGGTCTCCAGTGGCTTGCCCGGCAGAAGGGGGCAGCCCGGCAGCCCGGCAGGAAAAAGGCCGAGACCTTGAGCGTCCCCGAGTGGCTCGCCCGGCAGAAGAAGTCGGCCCTCGTGGACATGATCCTGGAGCACGCGGACGATGACGATGATTTCTGGAATTGGCTCGAGATGCACTCGTCCATCCGTGAAGACGGCACGCTGGACATGGAGAGGCTGAAGAAGGGCCTCGACAACGCCGTTCTCATCGAGGATTTCGTGGACTACCACGAGGCCTACGACTATTTCCTCAGGACGGAAAAGGCGGTGGAGATCCTGGACAGGCTCCTCGACAAGGGGCATGCCCCGGAGGTGATGGAGCTCACGGAGCACGCGCTTGCGAACATCGAGCAGGCGCTCAACAGCATGGACGACTCCAGCGGCTACATGCAGGACATCATCTCCGAGCTCATGGACATCCACCACGGGGCATGCAGGAAGGCCAGGCCGGACAGGAAGGACCTTGCCCGCCGCCTGTTCGAGTACGAGCTCCACTCCGAATCCGGCCTGTTCTCAGGCGCGGCTGAGTCCTATGCGGACGTCCTGGGCAAGGAGGGCCTCGCCGAGTACCGCAGGCTCGCGGAGAAGGCCTGGACCGCGGTCAAGCCCCTGGACCCGGGGGAAAAGACCCAGTTCGACTCCTACCGCCACCGGCTGCGCCACATCATGGAGACCCTGGCGCGCCGGGAAGGCGACATCGACGTGCTGGCCGACATCAAGAAGCGGGACCTCACCAGGCCCGCCTGCTTCCTGGAGATCGCCCAGCTCTACCAGGAGGCGGGGCGTGAAGACGACGCCCTGTCCTGGGCGGAACGCGGGGTGAAGGCCTTTGAACGGGAGCCCGACATGCGCCTCATCGATTTCCTCGCGGATGCCTACCACAGGAAGGGTCTCCACGAGAAGGCCCTCGAGCTCATCTGGGCCTCCTTTGTCAGGAACCCGGGCATCGAGCGCTACCACTGTCTGAGGAGCCACGCCAAGAGGGCGAGGCAGTGGGACCACTGGTACGAGAAGGCCATCACCGTCATCCGGGGCACGCTGGCGCACAAGAAGGAATCCATGAACCGGAGCAAGGGTCCCATGCGGCTCTACAACCGCCTGGACCACTCGCTGCTCGTGCAGATCTTCCTGGAGGAGGACGAGGTCGATGCGGCCTGGAACGAGGCAAAGGCCGGGGGTTGCTCCGAGGGCCTGTGGATGCAGCTCGCCCTGAGGCGCGAAAAGACCGATCCCGAGGATTCCCTGTCCATCTACCAGCAGCAGATCGAGCCCATCATCAACCGCAAGAACAACGACGCCTACCACGAGGCCATGAAGCTCCTGAGCAGGATCCGGGACCTCATGGTGAGGCTCGGACGGGAGCACGAGTTCGATGCCTACGTCCAGGCGCTGAACTCGGAGCACAACCGCAAGCGCAACTTCATGAAGCTTCTCGAACGGAAGAAGTGGATCTGAGATTACCGATCCGTCGAACACATCACTGAAAGGAGACCCCGGCATGGAGCCGTATATCGTTTGCGGCGATTGCGCCGGGTCAATACATTGTGCGGGGAGAGGCGGTCATGGCCGGATTCAGGGAGCTCATGGAGAAGAGGCGGTCGATACGGGAGTTCGAAGACAGGGAGGTGCCCGCAGGCCTGATCGAAGAGATCCTCGCCGACGCCTGCGAGGCGCCCAGCGGGGGGAACCGGCAGCCCTGGGCCTTCTCGGTGGTGGCTGACCGGGACATGATGAAGAGGCTCTCGGACGAGAGCAGGAAGAACCTCCTGGAGGACATGAAGTCTCTCAGATCGCCGGTGGTGCGCCTGTACCGGCCCGTGCTGAAGAGGGAGGACTTCAACGTGTTCTTCAATGCGCCGTGCCTCATCTACATCACCGGCCCAAAGACCCTCCATTCCGCGCCGGCCGATTGCGCCCTGGCCGCGTCCTACCTCATGCTCTCGGCAGCGGACCGGGGCCTCGGGACCTGCTGGGTGGACCTGGGCTCGCACATCAAGGACCCCGGGCTCGTCGCGGCCCTGGGGATCCCGGAAGACCACCGCATCATGGCCACCCTCGTCCTGGGGTACCCGAAGACCGTCCCGCAGAGGCCGTCGAGAAAGGCCCCGAAGATCCTCGCCTTCATTCGGTAGCCTGCTGCGGGATACGGAGGAGGACCGCACCCGGCTTGCCTTGAAGCCTGAATGCCCGGCGCCGGTCCTCCCTGTATTGGTCAGTTCCTGTGGGTCTTCAGATAGGTGTCAGGCTTGTCGACCCATTTCCAGCTCACGCCCTCGCCCGAGGAGTTGACGCTCGTGAACTGGAGCTTTGCCGGATGGTCGGCGTCGATGACGATGGTGTTTTTCGAGGGGATGAGCACGGGCATGAGATGGGGGAAGTCGGAGGCGGACAGGCTCACCCGGATGCGATGGCCCTTCTTGAAGACGTTGTCCATGGGCCAGACCTCAACGGCATAGGCATAGGTTTTGTTTTCCGCGATGGGGTCGGGGTGCTTGTTGCCGTGGCAGTAGAAGGGGTCGAAGGGGTCGTTCAGGTAGGCGGGGTCGATGGCCTGGCGGTTGGCGGGGTCATAGGGGCGCTGCCAGGCCGAGAGCCACCCGGAGCTCAGATTCCTGGCCCGGCCGTCCGGGAAGACGTCGTTGACCTCCACCACCCACTGGACGTCCTTCCTGGTGAGCAGCTGGTGGGGCAGGCTGTCCCCGATGTTGAGCGTTTTCGTTATCTTGTTGACCGCGGCCGTGTACTTGGCGGCCGACAGTTCCCTGGTGAAATCGGTGCGGGCCCAGAAGGTGAGCAGGAGCGGGCCGCAGATCTCGAGGTCGCTTTTCAGGGGCTCGGTGGTGAAGGTGAGCACGCCCACCTCGTCGGTGCGCTCGTCATCGAAGAACCATTTGCTGTCGTAGTCGAGTCCCAGGAGGAGCTTCGAGATCTGGGGCATCAGGGCGGAGAGGCCCATGTTCCAGCGTACCGAGGACCGCGACTCCCAGCCGTGCAGGGAGGTGGGATCGTGCTTCAACTCCGGATCGGCCCGCTTGACCCTGCCGAGGAGGGTTTTTTTCGTATAGTCATCTGCAGTGGGGGTTTCCACGAGCCGGTAGTTGTTGCCCTTGTTCGTGCTGGAGAACCAGTCTCCGGAGACGAGGCTCGCAGGTTTCTTGGAGAGGTAGAGGGTTTTGCCGGCCGTGCGGCATGCCGGCAGGGGCCAGTCCTTCTCGGCCCGCCATCTCTTCACCCCGTCCACATAGAGCAGGACCGGGTAGTCCACCATGAAGGGGTCTCCGATCCCCTTTATCTTCCAGTCGAACCACCGGGCCGGGAGCTCGCCGGTGATGATCCTGTTCAGGCCGAGGCCCATGGCCCCGTCGATGTGGTACCAGGGACCCATGATGAGTGCCCTGTCGCCCGGCTTGTGACACGCCAGGCCGTACTGGAAGTTGTTCAGGGTGCCCCGGGTGAAGATGTCGAACCACCCGCCGGTCATGAACACGGGCAGGCCCTCAGGGATGGTCCCGACGTCCAGGTAGGGGTACTCGGGGAAGTTCCACCCGCCGTCGGGCTTGTCCGGCCAGTAGATCATGGGTGATTTGGTTTCGTAGAAGGCGTTCTTCAATGTGTTGTTTCCGTCGAAGATCCACCCGAGGTGGATGGGGATGCTCCGGTAGTGCTCCTGCCAGATGTCCCGGCACTCGGCGATCCTGTCCAGGTCGGACAGCGAGGGCGTCTCGCCTCCCCCGTAGAGGAGGGGGGGCAGGATGCCCAGGAGGTCGACCATGCCGAGCCACATGGGGATGAACTCGAGGTCCACGTTGCCGCCGTGCATCACGATGTCCCGGTATGCATCGCTCATGCTCACGATGGGGAACAGGGCCTTCAGATGGACAGGGTTGCCGCTGCTGTCGGTCTCGATCTGGCCGGCGGCGTGCATCTGGATGATGGCCATGTAGGAAGGCCCGATCATGCCCACCCGGCCGTCGGACCAGGCCTGGGAGGGGATCCATCCGTCGATGACGTACGCGGTGTCGAGGTGCTCCTCCGGGCCGAAGGAGACCCATTCCCCGGCCGATGAGCCCGTGCCCCTGATGTCGACGGCCACGAGGTTGTAGTCGTGGCACAGCAGCGGCAGGTAGAGGAGCATCATGATCTCCCTGCGGTATGGCGTGGCCACCAGGATGGTGGGCAGCTTCCTGCCCTCGTGGCGGATCACGGTGGCGTAGAGGCGGGCGGCCGGCTGGTCCGGTGTGCCGGGGACCTGGATGCAGGCGTTGAGATCGATGGCGAGCCCCTTGATACCCAGGCCGGACACCCCGCTGTCCAGCCGGTCGAGGGCTTCGTCCCCCAGGACCCCTGCCAGGGCGGCAGGCGCAAGGGCAAAGAGCACGAGGCACACCACTGAAACGATACGAACCTTCATGAAAAACCTCCTTAGTCACATGCTATCAGCAATATCCCGCAAGGCAAAAAACCCTCTGCCCATTGGGACACGGGAGTAAAGATAACATCCGATCCGGGAAAGGGAAGCTCGCATGAGAATATTCCCGCCTAGGCATTGAGGCAGGTGAGCGCATCTTGTCGACAGGGCTTCCAGGGGGAGGACCGACCTTTTTGTCAAGCCATATTGATCGGATTTCGCTGGGCGCTATTCTTATTACCGAGGAGCTCATATGACCAAGGTCAAGAAGCACAAGCTGTCGAGGAGAGAGGGGGTCGACCTGTTCGGGACCGGGGGAGAGAGCCTGGCCAAGAGGCTCGGGCAGCCGCCGGGCCAGCACGGGGCGAAGAAGGCCGGGAGGCGGCCGAGCGAGTACGGCATCCGCCTGCGGGAGAAGCAGAAGGTCAAGCGCATGTACGGCATGCGGGAAAAGCAGTTCCTCGACTTCTTCCGTCGCGCCCAGAAGACGTCGGACCAGACCGGGGCCGCCCTGCTCAGGCTCCTGGAGCTCAGGCTCGACAACGTCGTCTACCGGCTGGGCCATGCCCGCACACGCCTGGCGTCGAGGCAGATGGTGTCGCACGGACACGTCCTCGTGGACGGCAAGCCCGTGGACATCCCCTCCTACATCGTCAGGCCCGGAGAAGTGATAACCCTGGACGACAAAGCCCTCAGGATGCCCGACGTTCAGGCCCTGGCGGAGAACCCCCCGCCCGTCCCGGCCTGGCTGGAGCGCTCGGGCATGACCGGCAGGGTGCTCAGGGAGCCGGAGCGCACCGAGATCGATGCGGACATCAACGAGCAGTACATCGTGGAGTTCTACTCGAGGTGATATGGACAGACAAGCGAACAGGACCGTGCACCGTATTGCAGGCCTTCTCGTCGGGCTCATGACGGTGCTGGCGTGGAGCTCCCCTTCTCCCGGGGCCGTGAAGACGGAGCAGGTGCGGTACCGGCAGGGCCCCACCGAGCTCGTGGGAATGCTCGCCTGGGACGACTCAGTGAAGGGCAGGCGGCCCGGCGTCATGGTGGTGCACGAGTGGTGGGGGATGAACGACTACATCAGGAAGCGGGCCGTGCAGGTGGCGTCCCTCGGGTACGTGGTGCTTGCCGCCGACATCTACGGGGGCGGGGTTTCCACCGGCGACCCGAAGGAGGCCAAAGCCCTTTCCGGCTCGCTCATGAAGGGCGACCGGATGCTCCTGCGGGAGCGGGCGAGCGCAGGGCTTCAGATTCTCCTGGACCACCCCCTCGTGGACAGCGCCAGGGTTGCGGCCATCGGCTACTGCTTCGGCGGCACCACCGTGCTCGAGCTTGCCCGGAGCGGGGCCCCCCTGGCCGGCGTGGTGAGCTTCCACGGGAGGCTCGACACGCCCAGCCCGGAAAAGGACCGGAAGATCAGGGCCAGAATCCTCGTGCTCACCGGCGCCGACGACCCCCAGGTCCCCCTCAGTCAGATCGCTGCCTTCGCGAGTGAGATGCGGGGCCAAAACGTTGACTGGCACATGGTCGTCTATGGAGGGGCGGTGCACAGCTTCACCAACCCGGCGGCAGGCTCCAGGCCCTCGAGCGGATCGGCCTACAACGAGAAGGCGGACCTGCGCTCCTGGGAGCAGATGAAGCTCTTCTTCTCGGAGATCTTCGCCCCCTGAAGGGCCGGCTACTTCTTCCCGAACTTCCTCAGCCAGGCTTGGTTTTCCATCACCGCCCGGACGTCCCTGATGCTCGGCTGGGCCAGGAGCTCCTGTACATAGTCCCGTGCATCACCTGTCCCGATGCGGGAGATGCTCCGGTGGAGCGAGGGCAGGAACTGCGGGTCCACGCTGAGCTGGCGGATCCCTATGCCCAGGAGGAAGGGCAGGTGCACGGTCTCGTGGGCCATCTCCCCGCACACCGCGATCTCCCGGTTCCCTCGCGCGGCAGCGGCCGCTACCTTTGCCAGGGCCCTCAGCACGGCGGGGTGGTGAGCCGCATAGTACCGGGAGACCCGCTTGTTGGATCGGTCCACGGCCAGCATGTACTGGATGAAGTCGTTGGTCCCGATGGAGAAGAAGTCAGAGACCTGCGCGAGGTCGTCCATGATGTCCACCACCGACGGGAGCTCCACCATCATGCCGATGGAGGGGTGGTCGTTGAAGGGGAGCTTTTCGCGTGCCAGGGCCTCCATGCAGTCGCGCACGATCCCCTTCGCCTCGAGGAACTCGTCCAGGGACGAGATCATAGGGAACATGATCCGTGCGTCCGCCGCCCCTTCGGCCGCCCGCAGGATGGCCCTGATCTGGGTCTCGAAGATGTCCCGGTGGTGGAGGGAAAAGCGGATCGAGCGCATCCCCAGTTCCGGGTTGGCCTCCGGGGGCGTGTCGAGGTAGGAGATGACCTTTTCCCCGCCCACGTCGAGGGTGCGCACGGTCACGGGGAGGCTCTTCATCTCGTCGAAGAGACGCTTGTACACCAGGTACTGCTCGGTCTCTGAAGGGAAGGTGGGACGGACGAGGAAGGGGAACTCGCTCCGGTAGAGCCCCACGCCCTCGGCCCTGAGCTCCCTGGCCAGCGGCACCTCGCTCAGGAGGTTGATGTTGGCCAGGAGCCTGACCTTCTCGCCGTCCCTGCTCTTCGTGGGGCCCCGCCTGCGCGGGCTCTTGTGCTGCATGGTCCGGCGGATGCTCTCGCGGGTCTGGAACCCCTTCACGATCCTCGGCGTGGGCTTGATGTAGATGTTTCCCATGTAGGCGTCCATGAGCACGGGCGTGCCCTCGGGGACGTTCAGGAGCTCGGGCTCGTCGGCCAGGAGCAGCGGGATGTGCAGCGACCTCGAGAGGATCGAGATGTGGGCCGTGGTGCCGCCGCCCACCATGATGATGCCCTGGACGTCGTTGGCCACGAGCTTCAGGACGTCGGAAGGATAGAGCTGGCTCGCGATGACGATGCTCCGGCCCCCGGAGAGAACACCCCCGTGGTCCCGCTCCTTCAGGTTCCTGAGGATGCGCTGGGTGAGGTCTTCCACGTCGTTGGCCTTTTCCCGGACATACTCGTGGGGATTCGACAGGAAGAGGGAGGTGTAGTGCCCGGAAATCTGGGACACGGCGTGCATGGGGGAGACTCCCTGCTCGATGAGCCTGACCATCTTGCCCACAAAGCTCTCGTCCTTGAGCATCATGAAGTGGGTGGTGAAGATGAGCGACGCGCTCTCCGGCAGGCGCTTGGCGAACTCCGCCTGGAGGGCCTGGAGCTGTTCGGCCGTGGCGTCGACGGCCCGATGGAAGTCCTCGATGGTGCTCGGGTCCTCCTCGGGCACCTCTGTCTGGGATATGGGTCCGGCCTTCCGGTACAGGGTCGCAGGCGCAAAGGCAAAGCCCTCGCTGGCCACGTTCGCCTTGATGAGGTTGCCGGGCAGCACGGGCTGAGGCGGTGCCGGGGGCGTCAGATCCCGGTTCATCTGCATGAGGAGGCGGGCGTTCTCGATGGAGGAGGCAAGCTGGGCGGCGGCCGCCCTCAGGGCCAGGATCTCCGCCTCCTCGAACACGTCGGCCCTCTCGTGCTGCACCACGAGGGCGCCGATCTTCACGGCTCCGCGGTGGATGGGCACGACCATGAACGACTGGAACCGGTCCTCGTGCGCCTCCTCGAAGTACTTGAAGTGCGGGTTGAGCAGGGCTTTGCCCTCGCACACCGGCTTGAGGTTCAGGAAGCAGTGACCCACGATCCCCTCTCCCACCTTCATGCGGACCTTGTTCACCGCCTCGGGGTTGAGCCCGGTGGTGGCGGCCAGGTAGAGCTCGCCCGAGGGCTCGTCGTAGAGGTAGATGGAGCAGACATCCGCCTTGAGGTAGCGGGCGACCATGTCCACGGCACGCTGGAGAAAGTTGTCCACCGAGAGGCTGCTGATGAGGAGATCGGTGAGGTCGCCGATGTCGCACAGCAGGTTCAGGTGGTTGTCTTTGTTATCCTTGTCCTTCACGATCCTGCGCCCCTCCTGCGGAGAGCCCCATCTGTCTGTCCATATTAGATCATGGGAAAACAAAAAAAGATATACCCCGCGGAAAGCCGGGCCTACCTGGGCACCGTGACGGAGCCCTCCTTCGAGCCGAAGATGTTGCACGTGGCAATGACCGAGATCACGTCCCCGGGCGACGCCTGTACGGGGTAGGTGTAGGTGAAGGAGTCGCCCGCCGGCTGGACCGTGTAGGGTGTGCCTCCCACCTGCTTGCCGTTCACGGAGATGACCACGTCCTTGATGTAGTGCTTCGAAGGAAAGAACGACGAGTGCGTGATGGTGACCGCAAGGACCCCCTTTTGGGTGTCGAAGGCCAGTGAGACGTCCTTGGGCGGATGGCCGGACGCAGGAACAGGAAAGGCCAGCGCACAGAGCATGCTCACCGCGAGGGCGGACAGGGGCAACCTCTGGAGCCATTTCCTGCCGATGTTCTCATGAACGGGCATGTGCGATCTCCTTTCTCCGGCGAAACCTTTGCCTGTGCTTCACCCATATCATAAAATGCATGGGGAAAAATGCAAGCGCATTCGGCCGCGATCTGAGCAGGAGACAGGCCGCTCGAGGCGATCCGGCATGGGTCTGTGCCCACGGGATGGGCAACAGCACGATTATTTTTATTTATAAACAAAACCTAATATTATATAAGGATGGTTCAACCCGGAAGACGGGCCCCGGCGCCTTGCTTTCGATGCCTGCTTCCGGTTGCCCGGGCGTTCCCGCGTTGCTGGACATGGAATAGAAATGAGGAGGTTCGTGTCATGGGAAGACTGGTGATCCCGTTGTGCGCCGCAGTGTCCATTCTCTTCGCCCTGATCGCAGGGGAGAGAAGGCTCCCGCAGTATGTCCTGGGCTTCTTGGCTGATGGAGCTGAAAAGCCGCGCAGTACGGACTGGCTGAAACAGAACCTGCAGGGGCTGTCGTAGGGACGTACAGACTTCGCGAGGCCTCACCCGATGCGCCGACTGAATTGCCGGCACGGCCGGGGGCGTTATCCCTCCCGCACATGGTCCGGGTGTGCCCTCCAGGGATCGCGGTCCGGATGAACATCCGGAGATTGTGCAATGTGGTCAAGGTTGATACAACAACACGTATATGGCGATCGAGGACGTGATATTCCTGGGAGCCGGCGCTTCGGCCTCCGAAGGCGCGCCTGTCCAGAAGGACCTCTTCTCGGAGTTCTTCCGGTCAGAGGACGCCCACACCCGCAACCCTGAGAGCGCAGGCAGGCTCAACCGGTTCTTCCGTGAGTTTTTCGGCATCGACATCGCTTCCGGGGCGCACGGGCTGATCTTCCCCTCCTTCGAGGAGACCCTGGGCGTGCTCGAGATCGCCATCGACCGCGGCGAGGGCTTCAGGGGGTACTCCACCACCACCAGCGCGCCCGATGTGCAGAAGGTCCGGGAAGACCTCATCTTCCTCATCGCCCTGGTCCTGAACCGCACCCTCATGGAGCCCAGGGGATACCACGGGACCCTGGTAAAGAGGCTGAAGGGAGAGGGAAGGCTCACGAGCACCGCCTTCATCTCGCTCAACTACGACATTCTCATCGACAACGCGCTGACCGAGCTCCACCCGGATTTCGACCTCGACTACGGGGTGGAGTTCACCAATTACACCCGGGGGCTCAACTGGCGGCTCCCGCGCCAGGAGAGGTCGGTGTTCCTCTACAAGCTCCACGGCTCCCTGAACTGGCTCTACTGCCCCACCTGCGTGTCGCTGACCATCACCCCGTGGGAGCAGCGCAGGGCGGCCCAGCTCGTGGAGGAGCCGGTGGCCTGCCTCGAGTGCGGCATGCCTACGGCGCCCATCATTACGCCCCCCACCTACCTCAAGGGGGTGCAGAACTTTTTCCTCCACCAGATCATGCGCAAGGCCGAGGCAATGCTCAGGCAGGTGCGGCGGATCATCTTCTGCGGGTACTCGTTCCCGGACGCGGACCTGCTCGTGCGCTACCTCTGGAAGCGTGTGGAGCTCAACCTCGGCTCCAGGCCGGAGATCTACGTGATCAACGAATACCCGGGAAAGAAAGACGAGCTCAGGAAAATCGAAAAGGACCGCTACCTGCGTTTCTTCCGGGACAAGGACAGGGTGCGCTACCTGGGCATGACCTTCCACGATTTCTGCGAGCACGGGCTGTGACGCTCATGCATGAGGAGAGGCGATGAAGGCGGAAGAAGCGAGGAACGCACACCCGTGAAGGCGGTCCTGCTCCAGCTCCCCGTGCAGTCGCACGACTACGGCTATTCCCTGGAGAACATCCCCCTGGCCGCCGGGTATCTCAGGGAGGCTGCCCGGCAGCGCTTCGGTGACGGGGTGGAGGTGGCCGTCTGCCCGCCCGAGATCGCGTCATTGGGGGGCGATGCAGCGATCCTGGGGTGGATCCGCGACCAGGCACCCGATGTGGTGGGCTTTTCCTGCTACCTGTGGAACGTCGAGCGGAGCCTCGGTCTGTGCGGGCGGCTTCATGGTCCGGGCGGCCCCAGGGTCGTCCTGGGCGGGCCCGAGATCAGCCCGGACAACGGCCTGCTCCCCGGCGCCCGGTTCGATGCCGCTGTCATTGGTGAAGGGGAGGGTGCCTTCATCGACCTCCTGGCCGCATGGTCGGCGGGCGGAGACGACCTCTCCTCCATCCCCGGTCTCCTGCTGCCGCGGCCGGAAGGGATCAGGGCGACACCCCCGCGCAGACCCCTGGGCTCGCTGGACGCCATCCCTTCGCCCTACCTGGGCGGGTCGCTGGCCAGGTCGTACACGGGCACGGTCTTCCTGGAAACGGTCCGGGGGTGCGTGTACCGGTGCTCCTACTGCTCCTACCACAAGCAGTTCAGGAAGCTCAGGACCTTCGATCTCGCCAGGACGAAGGCTGAGGTGATGTGGGCTGTGGAATCCGGCGCCTCGGAGATCAGCTTCATCGACCCCTGCTTTGCCATGCGCCCCGGCATAGGCGACCTCCTGGCCGTCCTCGAGGAAGCCCGGAGGACGAGGCCGGTGAAGATAAGCTGCGAGCTCACCGCCGAGGACCTCGACCAGGGCAGGGTGGACGAGCTCGTCCGCGCCGGGGTGAGGCACGTGGAGATAGGCCTGCAGAGCACGAACAAAAGGGCGCTCGACCTGTGCGGCAGACGCTTCGACGAGGCCCTCTTCGTCCGGGGGGTGAGGATGCTCCTCGAGGCGGACGTGCACGTGACCGCCGACGTCATGGTGGGCCTGCCCGGAGACACCCTCGCGGACGTGATGAAAACCGTCGATTTCCTGGTGCAGGGGGGGCTCTACACCACCCTGAACCTCTACCCGGTGAGCGTCCTGCCCAACACGGTGCTGCGGGAGCAGGCATCCCGGCTCGGGATCGTCCATCAGGATAGACCCCCCTACTATGTCACGTCCACGCCGAACATGAAAGCCGACGATGTCCGGGCGGCCTTTGCCTATGCCGAGGAGTTCACCGGGGAGTCGTACTTCCCGGTGGAGCTGCCCAGGACCGTGGGGGCGCCTTTCCGGGGGAAGGGGCTCGTCAGCGCAGTCGTCCTCGCCCCGGGCAGGGGGGACGGGCCGGTGGACCCAGGCTCCATCGGACAGGCCCTAGCGGTGGAGATAACCGATCCCGCCTGGCTCGGCAAGATGGGGGTCATCGAAGGCATGCTGAGGCCGCTCCTGGAGGCCAACCCTTCCACCCTCGTCTCCTGGATCGTGCCCGAAGAGGGCTTCCTTCCGGGCAAGGCGCTGCCCTTCCTGTCCTCCCTCTCTGTCCGCTCCCCGCATCCATGCGACCGGGAGTACATGAGCACACACCCCCGGTCGTGCTCGTCCCAGCTCTTCATCAGGACCCCGCTGGACATGGGGGACGCCTGCACGCTCCTGCCCACCGAAGGGGGCAGAGGTTTGGAGGTCTTCCTCCCCGCCGCGGCCGGGCCTGAGGAAGAAGGGGATGTCTCACGAAGGCTCGGGAAGATCTTGGGCAGGGGGATCAGGCTGAGCTTTCACGACCTGCCGGTCCATGAGCCCCACGAGGCGGACGCCTTCCTCGGCTCTGTCACCTTGGGTATCTGACCGGCTCCACTGGATTCCCTCTTAGTTGCGATTATTCTTAATTTATATGATGGTGTTCGGTCTGTCCTCCGATGTGCGGTCACCGGGGCATGTATCCTGACAACGTTAAATTGAGAATATTTGCAAGGAGTTGTGTATGAAGTGTTCAAGGAGGTTATCCAGGGTCTGGGTATTCTTCGGGGTGTGTCTGTGTTCCCTGTCTCTGTTATGGGCGTGCGGGGGAGGCGGAGGCGGCTCGTCCGAGGCCGGCCCCGAGGGCGAATCGTACGGCAAGGTGGGCATCCTGCTCACGGACGGGCCTGCGGACGAATACGAGCACATCTGGGTGACCGTCACCGAGGTATCGCTCCTCCCCGAGGACGGCTGTCAGGAGAGCGAGAAGGTGGTTGTGTTCGCCTCCGAGGAGGGGTACCGCTTCGACCTGCTCAAGTATCGCGACGAGGACTTCCTGCTCTGCCTCAAGGAGCGTGTCCCCGCGGGGATATACCAGAAGATACGGCTCAAGGTCTCGAAGGTCGAGGCGGAAGGCGGGCCGGCTGAGGAGATGGAGATCAAGGCGCCCGGCGGCAAGATCGACCTCGAGCCGCGCCAGGGGTCCATCGTGGTGACCGCGGGCTCGACCCTCTACATCAGGCTCGACATCGACGCGAACAAGTCCATCAACCTCCACGAGGCGGGGAGATCAGGCAAGTGCATCTTCAGGCCGGTGGTGTTCGTGGACCTCCTGAAAAAGATCGACCTCTCCGGCTGCCCCAGCTTCGTGAGCGGCGAGGTGAAGGACGTCTGCGACGAGGACGGGGACGGCACGCCGGAGTGGTTCACCCTGGCCAGGGACCATGCCTGCATGGGCACGGTGAAGGTCGTGCTCGATGGGGACACCCTCGTCTTCCTGAACAGCTGCACCTTCGGCGGCCTTTCGGACATCAGGCCCGGCCAGCACGTGACCGTGAAGTGCCTGATGAGCGACGGGTGCTGCGAGGCGAAGCTCGTGATCATCGACGAGTTTTTGTGCCTGAAAGGCACGGTGAAGGACCACGCCGACGGGTCGGGCTTCGGCTTCCTGCCGGACGAAGGCCAGGAGATCGCCGGGGCGGTTTCAGTCGCCCTGTTCGACAAGACCCCCGTGGTGAGCGGGTGCGGCAAACCCGTGGACCCCTCTTCGCTCGAGTGCGACACGGCCGTCAAGGTCTGGGGCATCTTTGATGCCGGGACGCAGAAGCTCTACGCCTGCTTCGTGGCGGTGAGGCCCCAGGAGATATCCGGCACGATCACGGCCGTGACCGCGGTGCCGGGGGGCTGCCGGTTCACCATCCTCAAGGAAGGGGGCAGGGTCGAAGAGGTCGAGGTGACGGGCAGCTATTCCATCAGCCTCGAAGGCGAGGGCGTGATCGATACGGGCCTTGTGAAGATGCAGAGCTTCCTGCAGTGCCAGGTCACCATCCGCAAGGGTGAAGAGCTCACCGAGGTGGAAATATCCTCGGGCAGGATCGAAGGAGAGGTCACGGCGATCGATGGCGCGGCCAGGACCGTCACGGTGGGGGACACCAGGGTCCTCATCACGCTCGCAGCCGCAGGGGTCGATGTCTCGGGAGACAGCGACTGGCTCATGGGCTTCAAGGACATCGAGGTGGGCGACCACATCGTGTGCTACGGGCTCAAGGCATACGTCGGGAGCACCGTAGGGTACTACGCCTTTGCCTTCCTGGTGAACGGATAAGAACTCAGGAGGTTCCCGGCCTTAAGTCCGGGAACCTCCCTCTCATCCCCTCTCGTCTGGATTTCTGAGAAAAAGATTTCCCAAAACTCCACTTGATTGATATCATTGCGCAATCATATCCAGGGTGGTACAACTGAGTTAAAAAAGATATTTATGAACGAGCACGGGGTTTGGGTTCTCTCTCTTGTCGCTTAACCGAGATCCTCGGAAAGGGGCATGCGCAAAGAACTCCGGGGATGCCTCGGACACTCCGGAACGCCGGTGCGACCGGGCGATGGCCGGAGGGTATACGACCTGCCCACGAGTGAGGAACCTGTCCATCTGCATCAATGAGAAGGAACTGACATGAAGAACACACCATTTTGCACATCCCTGTTCGAGCCGCGGACTGTCGTGTTCATCGGCGCCTCGACAAATCCCTCCAAATGGGGCTTCAACATCCTCCACCACATCATAAAGGGAGGTTTCGAAGGAAACCTGTATCCCGTAAATCCCCAGGGCGGAACATGGTTCGGCAGGCCCGTATATAAGAACCTCGGCGAAGTGCCACGGCCTGTCGATCTCGCCATCATCGTTGTTCCCAAAGAAAGGGTCCCCGATACCCTTCGCGAATGCATCGACGCCGGGATACCGGCGGCCGTGATCATCACAGCCGGATTCGGCGAGACGGGTGCTGAGGGAAAAGCCCTGGAGCAGGAGGTCCTCTCCATAGCGCACGCGGGCAACATCCGCATCGTGGGACCGAACACCATGGGCGTATACAGCGCCTATCCATTCCGTATGCAGGCTATCATGACCTCAGCGGCATTCAAGCCGGGGCCGGTTGCAGTGGTGACCCAGAGCGGCAACCTGGGCACCTCCATCTCGTACAGGTTCCTCCGCCGCGGGATCGGCATCAGCCGTCTGATCAGCTCCGGCAACGAGGCAGACCTCACGATAGAGGATTATCTGGAATATCTGGAAACGGACGAAAAGACAAAGATCATATGCCTCTATATCGAAGGGGTGCGCCAGGGAAGCCGGTTCATCGAAACCATAAGGCGCATATCAGCGGTCAAGCCGGTCATACTCCTCAAGGGAGGCACCGGGACCTGCGGTGCGGAAGCGGCCATGTCGCATACAGGAGCCATGGCCGGAAGCTTTGCGGTGTTTCGGTCCATGTGCTGCCAGGCCAATGCGATCCTGGTGGATACCATCGACGAGATGGTTGATATCGCCGGGCTCATGCTGTCCCAGCCCGAGGTCATGGGAAAACGCGTCGGCATTGTCACCCAAGGCGGCGGATGGGGAGTGATATCCGCTGACCTCTGTGAGATGGCGGGCCTGGAGATCCCACCGCTGGATGAGCGTGTGATCGGCATGCTCGACGCGTTCCTGCCGGAATTCTGGAGCAGGAGGAACCCGGTGGATCTGGTGGCACCGGGAAGGGTTTCCATGATCACCGATTCCATCGAGGCATTGCTGAAATACACCGACATGGATGCCATTCTCCTTCTGGGCCTGGGATACATGACCAGCCGTGCCAGAAACTGGATGTCGTCACCTGTTCTCCCGGGCGAGACCATGGAGCCGCATGCCAAAAAGATGATCGCCGGAGAGATGGAGCTGCTGGATCTTCTGGTACAGCAGATCCGGCATTTCAATAAACCCATCCTGCCGGTCATTGACCTTGTCGGGTTTGACATGCCCGGCGAAGGCAATATCGCCAAGCACCTGGACTCGATGGGGATCATGGCCTACTCATCCCCGGAACAGGCTGTCCGTGCACTGGCAAAGGCCGTGTCTTACTATCGGAAACGGCGTACCGGGGCGCTCAGGGACTGATCCAGGCCTCCTGCTCATGGAGATAGCGTTCAACCGCTGTCTCCATCAGCACACCTTTCCCTGGCCGCAGCGCACCACCTGGCCGGCCCTGCTCTTGTCCCGGTAGATGGTGATCCCCTTGCAGCCTAGCTCATGGGCGAGCAGGAGCGTCTCCTTCATCACGTCCGGGGACAGGTTTGATGGGAAGTTGACCGTCTTCGAGACGGCATTGTCCGTATGGCGCTGGAATGCCGCCTGCACCTTGACGTGCTGTACGGGGGGGACGTCCAGGGCTGTGACGAAGAGCCTGCGCAGGTCTTCGGGCAGGACGTTCACATCGGCCTGCAGGCCCTCTTCATGCCGGTCGCCAAGGAGGCCTCTCTCTCCCGCTGCCAGCCGGAACACGGGGTCGACCTCGCTGAGCTCGATGCCCCCTGCCACTGTCCGGGTGGTGCAGAGCGCGTACAGGGGCTCGATGCCGTTCGAGCAGTCCGCGATGATGCTGAGCGTCCCGGTGGGCGCGATGGTGGTCACCACCGCGTTGCGCATGGGCCTGTCCCCCTTCAGGGCGAGGGTGCTCTTTTCGAAGTTGGGGAACTCCCCCCGCTTGCGGGCGAGATCACGGGATGCGGCGTGAGCCCGGGCCGTGATGAAGGACATGAGCTCCTCAGCCACAGCGATGCTCTCCCTGGACCCGTAGGGTATGCCCATGAGGATGAGGAGGTGGGCGAACCCCATGACCCCCAGGCCGACCTTCCGATTGCCCCTGGTCATCCGCTCGATGTCCGGGATGGGGAAGTGGTTCACCTCGATGACGTCGTCCAGGAAGCGCACGGCGAGCTCGACAGTCCTGCCCAGCTTGTCCCAGTCGATCTCCATGGATGAAAGGCCCCTTCGAAGCATCTTCACCAGGTTGATGGACCCCAGGTTGCACGACTCGTAGGGCAGGAGGGGTTGCTCGCCGCAGGGGTTGGTGCACTCGATGGCGCCCAGGCAGGGCGTGGGGTTGTCCCGGTTGATGCTGTCGAGGAAGAGGAGGCCTGGCTCGCCGCTCTCCCAGGCGCACGCCGCCATGAGGTCGAAGAGGTCCTTTGCCCTGACCTCCCGGACCACCCTGCCCGTCCTGGGGTTGACCAGGGGAAAGGGGGCATCCTGCCGTGCGGCGGCCATGAAGTCGTCCCCGACCCCCACCGAGAGGTTGAAGCTCTGCAGCTCGTCCGGGTTGCGCTTGATGGTGATGAACTCCTCGATGTCCGGGTGATCCGCCCTCAGGACGCCCATGTTCGCACCGCGCCTCGTGCCGCCCTGCTTGATGATGTCGGTGGCGGCGTTGAAGATCTTCATGAAGGACACCGGACCGCTGGCGATGCCGCTGGTGGTGGCCACGATGTCGCTGGCAGGCCTCAGCCTGCTGAAGGAGAAGCCGGTGCCCCCGCCGCTCTTGTGGATGATTGCGGTCTCCTTGAGCGTCTCGAAGATGGATTCGAGGCTGTCTTCGATGGGGAGGACAAAGCATGCGGAGAGCTGGCCCAGCTCCCTGCCCGCGTTCATGAGGGTGGGGGAGTTGGGCAGGAATTCCAGCGATGCCATGAGATGATAGAACTTCTCTTCGTATTCCCCCGCCTTCTCGTTCCAGTCGAACACCCGCTCCGCAGCCGCCACGGCATGGGCCACCCTGCTGAACATGTCCTGGGGCGTCTCCGTGAGCGTGCCCTCCACGTCTCTTCCCAGGTACCTGGCCTCAAGGATGATCCGTGCATTTTCCGAAAGCTCGATGCCCATGGGGTCCTCCTCACCCGTTAGACTAATAAAATAACGTGATGACGCCCCCCGGGAAGACCCCCTCAGGGGCAAGCTTGCCGATCCGGCAGACGGATCACCGAAAGGGGGACCCCGGCATGGGGCTGCATACCGTTCGCGTCAACAGGTGCAGGGTCGATAAAAAGCATGAATACCGGGGCAAATTCTGGACCTTGAATCGCTGCAGGATATAGGGGATCATGTTTCAGTCTCCCCTTCCACAGAGGCGGGCGCGAAGGAGGATTGAAACCGGGTGCCGTTTCGGGGTATATATGGGTTCTCTTCACGGCAATGCCCTCTCGAGAGCAGAACGATCCAGGAGGTTGGGATGAAGAAGATGTGGTGGTCGGCAGGTGCCTGTCTGATCCTCATCGTGCTCATCATGATCATCATGTACGCCTTCAGGCACGAACCGGACCAGGAGGCGAACGAATACGGCAATGCCGGGGCGTTCAGCAGCGGTGAAAGGGACTTCTACGACCAGGACGTGGGGCCCGGAGCAGCTCCTATAAGGCCCCGGTATCCCAGGGGGGAAACCCCTGCCCCGAACATGGGGGTGACGGTCCAGCCCTATGGAAGCCAGCCGGTGGGCAGGGGCTTTGTGCTGGATGAAGGCGCCGTGCCCGATCCCCGGGTTCATGAGGGCGCGCGCATGGACGAAGGCCGCCCCCCCCAGGCCGAGGAGCCGGAGGAGTATGCCCGGGACGGGGATTTCTACGGCCAGCCCCCCGATGAGGAGCCCTACGAGGACGGCAATCCCGGAGAAGAACCGCCGCCCGACGGTATTGACGAATAAGGGCGTCCCGGCGCTCATGCCCTGCGCCCTTGAGCGTTTCGGGCTGCGGGGAATCAGGCCTGAAGCCTTCCCGTCCTCCGCAGCGGACGCGGAGGATTGAATTGCCCCTGCCTGGCCTCTATTCTATCCGACAGGAGGTAAAGTCATGATGGAATTGAAAAAGGGCGACAAGGCTCCGGACTTCGAACTCCTCAATCAGGATGGCGAGGAAGAGAACCTTGTGGACCACCGGGGCGAAAAGGTCCTGCTCTACTTCTATCCCAAGGCCGGCACGTCGGGGTGCACGCTGCAGACGGAGTCGGTGATGGATGCGTACGAAGACCTGGAAGACCTGGGGGTGTTCGTCATGGGCATCAGCCCGGACAGCACGGCCAGGCTGAAAAGATTCCACGACGATCTCGATCTGGAGTTTCCTCTCCTCTCCGACCCTGACCATGTCGTGGCAGAGGCGTACGGTGTGTGGGGAGAGAAGAACGTCCGCGGCAAAAGGTCCCAAGGCATCATCCGCTCGTCCTTCCTCATCGACGAGCACGGCAAGATCATCGACGCCTGGTACAAGGTGAAGCCTGAAGACACGGTTCCCAAGGCCATGGGGATTCTGGAGGGGTGAGGAATCAGTGGGCCAGGGCATGCGTGGGACGCAGACGGCAAGCCATCAGTAGAGGTCGTACCTCACGAGCCTGCCGTCCAGGGGGCCGTTCTTCAGGGGTTTCTTCCAGGTTGAGCGCAGACCCACCGACTTCACCAGGCTCCGGTCGCCGAAATAAACGAACGCGGTGGACCCCTGGCATTTCTGCTTGAGAAAGTCTCCGAACTCCCGGATGAAGGTCTTCATGTCGTCCTGCCCCTTCATGCGGATGCCGTAGGGAGGGTTGCACACGATGGTGTGCCCCTGGAGCCCCCCGATCTCCTGGTAGCGGGATTTCTTCAGCACGACCCGGTCTTCCCCCTTAAGTCGTGACGCGTTGGCCCGAGCGGTCGACACGGCCTCGCCCGAGGCGTCGCTCCCGGATACGAGCCCCCGGGGGAGCTCCCGTATCGCCTTGTCCTCGCCCTTCTTCACCCGCACCCAGACTGCGCGGTCGAAGTCCGGCAGGTGCTCGAAGCCGAAGGACGTGCGCAGGTATCCCGAGGGGATCCTGCAGTAGCGCATGAGCGCCTCGCAGAGCAGGGTGCCGGACCCGCACATGGGGTCGTACAGCGGGGTCGAGCCGTCCCACCCGCTCAGCTCGACGATGGCCGCGGCCAGGGTCTCCTGCATGGGCGCCCCCACGGCTTCCTTCCGGTAGCCCCTCCGGTGGAGCGATCCCCCCGACGTGTCGAGATAGATCGTGGCCTTGTTGTTGAAAATGTGGAGGTTGAAGACGAGGTCAGGGTGTATCCGCTCCACGTCGGGCCTTTTCCCGTAGCGCTCGTTGAAGGTGTCCACGATGGCGTCCTTGAGCACCAGGGCGGCGTACTGGGAGTGCCTGATCTTGCTGTGGGACACGTTGGACGAGATCATGAAGGTCTCCTCGAGACCCATGAGCTCCGGCCAGGGCAGCGTCCGCGCCGTTTTGTAGAGGTATTTGGTGCTGTGGCAGTCGAAGGACACCAGCGGGGCGAACACGTGCGTCAGGAGCCGGGACGTGTAGTTGATGCGGTAGAGGGTCGGCTTGTCCGCGGAGAAATAGACGCCCCGGAAGGTGGGCTTCACGTCGGAAGCCCCCAGCGAGGTGAGCTCGCCTGCACCCAGGTCCTCGATGCCGTCCGCGACCTGTGCAAAATACCGGTTGTTCCTGAGATAGCTGAACACCATACCCTCTCCTGAGATGACCTGCATGGTGATATAGGATTCCTCCAGCCATGTAAAGCCCGGCGTCCTGCGCCCGGGTTTCGGCCGCATGGGGCAGCTCCTCCATGCCCCCAGGGCAGAGGGGCGCCCGGGGCAGGATGAGAAAGCTGCCTTGTGCAACCTCATGCCGGGGATATTATATTATCATGTCAACCTGTTCAGCCCGTATTTTTCAGCACACGTTCTTAGAGGTTGTGCCCTCATACCCCTGAGCCCCGTGCAGGCCGGGGATCCCCAGGGGATCCGAAAACAAGGGAAAGGAGAGGAAATCATGGATCACAAGGTGCCTATCGAAAAACTCACCTGCCGGTGCAATGCGGACATCTTCGGCTGCGAGGTCAGCAGCGAAGGGAAGCCCCTGCAGGGGATCGTGGGACAGACAAAGGCCCTCAAGGCCCTGCAGTTCGGTCTGGACATCAAGGAGAAGGGATTCAACATCTATGTGTCGGGCGTGCCGGGGACCGGGAAAAAGACCGCGGTGAGCAACTACCTCCAGGAGATAGCCAGGGACAAGCCCACACCGCCCGACTGGTGCTACGTGAACAATTTCCAGGAGAGCTACAGGCCCAAGGCCATCTCGCTGCCAGCCGGGAGCGCCCGGACGTTCAAGAAGCAGGTGGACGACTTCATCGATGCGGCCAGGCGGGAGGTCAGCAAGGCCTTCGAGAGCGAAGACTATGCGGCCAAGAAGAGCGCTGCCGTCAGCATGGTCCAGCAGGAGCGGGAGGACCTCATCAATCAGATCAACGAGGAGGCCCAGAAGGAGGGCTTTCTCATCCAGGCGACCCCCATGGGGCTCCTGACCATCCCGCTCAAGGACAACAGGCCGTATACGGAAGAGGAGTTCAGGGTGCTGGACAAGGACGTGCAGAACGAGATTTCCGAGAAGCAGAAGAAGCTCAACGAAGACCTGAAGAAGACGGGCCGGCAGATGGTCTCCATCGAGAAGAAGACCACGGAGCAGATCGACAAGCTCGACCGGGAGATCGCGTCCTTCACCCTGAACCTCCTGCTCGAAGAGCTTAAGGAGACCTTCCAGGACAGCCCCGGTGTACTGACCTACCTGGACGAGATGCGGGACGACATGCTGGACAACCTCTCCATCTTCAGGGCGGAGGAGGGCAAGGGGCTGCTGCCGGCTGAGCTGCAGATGCAGTTGCCCGCACCCGCCGCCTTCAAGGACGACATGAAGTTCAGGAAGTACCGGGTCAACGTCGTGGTGGACAACAGGGACCTCAATGGCGCCCCGATCATCATGGAGCTCAACCCGTCCTACTACAACCTCTTCGGCAGGATCGAGAAGGAGGCCATGCTGGGGGCCCTGTTCACCGACTTCACCATGATCAGGTCGGGCTCCGTGCACCGGGCCAACGGCGGGTACCTCATTCTGCCCGTGTACGAGGTACTCAGAAACATGCTGTCCTGGGAGAGCCTGAAGCGCTCCATCAGCAACCAGGACATCCGGGTGGAGGAAGCGGAGGAGCGCCTGGGCTTCATGACCACCCGGTGGCTCGTCCCCGAGCCCATCCCCTGGGACGTCAAGGTGGTGCTCATCGGCCATCCCATCCTGTACTACCGGCTCTACGAGCTCGACCCCGATTTCCGCGACCTGTTCAAGGTCAAGGCAGACTTCGACCGCGTCATGGACCGGACGGAAGAAAACATGAAGAACTTCTCGTCCTTCGTGTGCAGCGTGTGCAACGAGGAGCACCTCAAGCACTTCGAGAAGAACGCCATCGCCCGGGTGGTGGAGTACAGCAGCCGGCTGGCCGGGGACCAGAACAAGCTCTCCACCGAGTTCGGGACCATCGCGGACGTGGTCAGGGAGGCGAGCTTCTACGCCACCAGGCAGGATTCGCCCCTGGTGACCCAGGAGCACGTCACCCAGGCCATCGAGGAGAAGTTCAACAGATCCAACATGATGCTGGAAAAGATCCGGGAGTTCATCAACCGGGGTTTCATCATGATCGATGTGACCGGCGAGGCGGTGGGCCAGGTGAACGGCCTGTCGGTCATGGAGATGGGGGACGTCATGTTCGGCAGACCCAACAGGATCACCGCGAGCATCGGGGTAGGCTCCCAGGGCCTCATCGACATCGAGCGCGAAGCGAAGCTCTCCGGCCCCATCCACACCAAGGGGGTCCTCATCCTGTCCGGCTACCTCACCAACCGGTACGCCCAGGACAAGCCCCTGAGCCTTGCCGCCCGGCTCGTGTTCGAGCAGAGCTATTCCGGCATCGAGGGGGACTCGGCCTCCTCGGCCGAGCTGTACGCCATCATCTCAGCGCTTTCCGGAGTGCCCATCAGACAGGGCATCGCGGTCACGGGATCGGTGAACCAGCGGGGCGAGATCCAGGCCATCGGCGGCGTGAACGAGAAGATCGAGGGGTATTTCAGCGTGTGCAAGCTCAAGGGCCTCACCGGCGAGCAGGGGGTGATGATCCCCGCGAGCAACGTGCAGAACCTCGTGCTCAAGGACGAGGTCGTCCAGGCGGTGAAGGAAGGCCGGTTCCACGTCTGGAGCGTGAACACCATCGACGAGGGCATTGAGGTCCTCACCGGCAGGAAGGCCGGACAGAAAGACGGCAACGGGGTCTTCGAGGAAGGGTCGGTGAACAGCCTGGTGGACAGCCAGCTCCGGAGCTACTCGGAGATGTGGATGAATTTTTCCGGAGGGAATGGGGACCGCTGATCTCAGGGGAAAGAAGAGAGAGGGTGAGAGAAGGCGGTGCGGCCTGACGGTCCGGGGTGCTCAACGGGAAGGCATGCGGATAAGGAGCGGCGATGCTTTTGCCTTCTTACCGGGTGCGTGTCTCGTCTATGGCGTCCCACACGGGCTTGCCCAGGAAACCGGAGAGCTCCCCCGCGAATCCCCTGATCCTGTCCCTGCTGCCGTGGGCGATGACGTTGAGGCGATGGCCGTCTCTCAGGACGAGATTCAGCAGATACCGGTAGTATGATCCCGAGCGATGGCCGGTGCAGTACTCGGAGATGAGCTGCAGGGCGTGGACGTTCTCGAGCCTCGCGCACCAGGTGAGGACCTCCGATCCGGAGACCTCGTCGGGTGCCGTTCTCCCCTTCCAGAAGAAGCCCTTGCCCTTGTCGAAGACCACAGGCGCCGAGCCGAAGTACAGCAGGCCGATACCGGAGGCCACGAAGATGAGGCCGATGACGATGGGCCCGATCGTGTCCTTGTCGAACGACAGCCCGCCGGTGGAGAGCCTGTGGTAGGTCAGTCCCGCGGCGATCCCCACACCGGTCAGCATGAAGAGGAGGGCGGCCAGCTTCGACCATGCGGAGGCCCGGAATTCCCATCGGACGGGGCTGACCTTCACCAGCCTGTCCCCTATGGCCGCGCCCCCTGTGATGGGCGTCCACTCGGCCTGCATGGCGACCGGGTCCCCGAAACGCGCGGCATCGACCTTTGCGGGCGCACCCGCAAGACCCTCCATCCTCTCTTTCATCTGCTCGAACATAAAGCCCCTCGATGAATCCGGAACCCCGGGTTCATGCGGACGATCGCTCTGCCCGTGCATGCCGGTATCTCTGCGTCGTCACTGCTTGACCGGCTCCACCCGTCGGTTACCTTTCCTTCCCCGGTATCTATGGACGTGACAGGTGCAGGGGAGGACGCACAACAGGCCCTCAAACGCGCCGCGGCCAGTCCATGGAGAGAATGATAGCAAAAGGTAAGATCTCAAAACAATTAATAAATAATGGAGCGGCCTTCAAGCCGCTCCACCTTCTCACCTCTGTCTTCTCTGTCTTCCATCCCTACTCGACCGGCTTCGCCAGCTTGAGCACCTCCATGGGTAGGGTCGCGTCGAGGGCCTTGAACTGCTTGGTGTCCACCATGATCATGACGTCCTTCTGCTGCTGAATGGCCAGGCTTTCCGGCTTGGCACCGTCCTTGAGGATCCTCGCCGCCTGCTGGCCCGAGAGGCTGCCCACGACACCGAAGTCCGAGCCCACGTAGAGCAGGGCGCCCGGGCTCTTGTGCAGCATGAAGCTGATGATGGGAATCCTGGTGGCCCTCGATATGGCCGCAAGCTCGATGGCCGGTTCCGTGTTCCTGACGCCGTAATACGTGTCGAGCGTGACCAGGAAGGCCTGCACGCCCTTGCTCACCAGCTCGTTGGCAGCGGGCTTGATGGAGTCGGTCCTGCTCACCTGTCTGGTGATGAACGTGAGCCCCATCCCTGCTCCCACCTTCTTCGCCTCTTCCACGTGGGCAAGAGCGTTGTCGTCGTCGCTGTGGACGATGCCGATGGTCCTGGCCGCCGGGAAGGACAGCTTCACGATGCTCAAGGCGTCCTTCATGTTCATGTAGAGCGTGGCCCCGGTGAATCCGGGTCCTGCCTCGGTGAGAGACTTGCACCCCGCGGCCTGGGGGACGGCCACGGCCGTGAACACGAGCGGGATGCCCGCCGAGATGAGCTTGTCCTTTCCGTATTTCGTGGCAGGCGTACCGATGGTGAGGACGAGGTCAGGCTTCCGTGCGGCGATCTTTCCCGCTTCACTCCTGATGTCCATGAGGACTCCGATCTTCTTGATGATGCCACCCTTCTCCACGTTGTAGTCCACATAGTTCCTTTTGACCGTGAGGTTCTTCCCCTCCACGAGCCCGTTCTTCGCCAGTTCCTTCATGAACCCGTTGTAAGCGTTCTGGTAGGGGGCCGCGTCCCGCATGACCTGCAGGACTTCGATCTTGAAGACCTTGTCCTCAGCAGGTGCCGGAAGGGAAAACAGAAGGGAAAGGGCGATGCACGCACAGATCTTCATTGACAAGTTCATAGGCTCCTCCGCTCATTGGTGTTGTTCTTCTTATCGGGGACAAGGACCGGGGCCTGAAGGATTATATGCATATCAGCCTGAATTATGGTGAATCTTCAGGTTGGCCGGACTGGTGCCAGATTGCGAGGTCAGGATCGTGTACATTGGCCTGCGGGTGGCCCGCCTCCAAGCGATGACAGATTCGGGAAAGCCGTGGGAAGAAGGGTGCCGGGATCACCTATCTCAAGTAAAAGATTGATTTTTTTTGGAATAATGTTTATAAATATATTGGATAATCCTGGTATGATATCGGGCAGCTTATGTAGAGGACTTGGCTTCTTCAGGACGGTACGGCTTGGAGCATCGCAGCGACAGTGTGCATGCATGCAGTGCGGACACGAGAGGGCAATCGGGCATCCATGAGCGTGAGAAGGTTTGGTATGCGTATCCTTTCTCTGAAATCATCGATCTGAGTTGATCTCATTCGCCGGGGTGAAAGGAACCAGGATGAGAAAAAAGGCCGCTGAATGGTCATCCCCGCACAAGCGGGCATTCGCAGGGCGAAGGCCCGGACTCGCGCTCTGGCTGTCGAGGGTGGTGTCCATGGCCAGGAGGGTGAATTTCTGGATCATCCTGACTGCGGACCTGGTGATCCTTGCGTGCTGCTATCTCGGGGCCGGGCTCATCCGGTTCGAAGGCGCCGTGCCGCGGGCTGTTCTGGACCAGATGCTCGTCAACATCACCCCCCTGATCGCGGCCAAGATCATCTGCTTCTTTGCCTTCGATCTGTACCGGGGCGTCTGGCGATACACCGGCATCAACGACCTGATCAACCTGATCAAGGCCTCCTTTGCGGGCGTTATTCTCTACACGGCTTTCCTGGCCTTCTTCGATGCGTTCAAGGTCGTTTCCCGCGGGATCATCCTCATCGACCTTCTGCTCACCATCGTGTGCATCGGCGGATTCAGGCTGGGGATCCGGCTCTACTACCAGATGAACAGCACCTTTATGGACGAGCTCATGTTCTGGCGGAAAAGCATGGGATCACGGAGGAAGGTCCTCATCGTGGGGACCGGCCCCCAAGCGGAAAAGCTCATGCGCGAGATACACGAGAACAGCAGGGTGCCGTACAGGGTGGCGGGGTTCATCGAAACGAAGGAGGACCACAGCGGCATGACGATCCACGGCATCCCCGTTCTGGGGCCCCTTGCCGCGATCCCGGAGCTCGTGTCCTTTCACGGCATAGAGGACATCTTCATCGCCGACAGCGGCATCGAGCCCACCGACGTGCGGTCCCTCATCGAGGAGCTGGGTGCCAGCGGCGTACGCTTCAAGAAGGTCCCGTCGCTGGAAGAGAGGATGAATCAGGGCGTGTTCGACAGCCTCAGGGACATCAGGCTCGAAGACCTCATGGAGAGGGACCCGGTGAACGTGGACATGGGGGTGGTCAGGTCGGAGATCGAGGGCCGGTGCGTGGCGGTCACCGGCGCGGGCGGGTCCATCGGCTCCGAGCTCAGCAGGCAGTTCCTCAGGTACTGTCCGTCGAAGCTCATCCTCATCGACAACGCCGAGACGCCCCTGTACCGCATCGACATGGAGCTGAGCACCCAGAGGCCGGAAGGATGCGCCACAGAGGTGGTCCCCTGCATCGGGGACGTGCGGAGCAGGAGGAGCATCGAGCGCATCTTCAAGGCCCACAGGCCCGGGCTCGTGTATCATGCCGCGGCCTACAAGCACGTGCCCATGATGGAGCTCTCGCCGGTGGACGCCGTCAACAACAACGTGATCGGCACCTTCAAGGTCGCCTCCATGGCCTGCAAGTACCACGTGGAGAAGTTCGTGCTCATCTCCACGGACAAGGCGGTGAAGCCCACCTCGGTGATGGGGGCCACCAAGCGGGTGGCGGAGCTCGTGGTGCAGGGACTGAGCGGCAACGGGACACGGTTCATCGTGGTGCGTTTCGGCAACGTCCTGGGCAGCAACGGCAGCGTGGTGCCTCTCTTCCAGCAGCAGATCGCTTCCGGCGGTCCGGTGACGGTCACCCATCCGGAAATCACCCGCTACTTCATGACGATCCCGGAGGCCGTGATGCTGGTCCTCCAGGCAGGCGCCATGGGAAAGGGCGGTGAGCTGTTCCTGCTCGACATAGGCAGGCCGGTGAAGATCGCCGACCTGGCCAGGAACATGATCCGCCTGGCCGGCCTGGTGCCCGATCGCGAGGTCAGGATCGAGTACATCGGCCTGCGGCCCGGTGAGAAGCTGTACGAGGAGCTCCTCATTGAAGGCGAAGGGGTCGTGGACACGCCCTACGAAAAGATCAAGGTCTGCACCACCTGCAGCCGCATAGACGAGGCCCTCCTCTTCGAGGGCATCGAGCACATGAGCCTGCTCGTGAAGAACTCCGGCGACCCCCGTGCCGCCCTGTCCATCCTGGAGCGGCTCGTCCCGGATTTCAGGAGGGGAAAAGATGCGTCAGGAGATCGTATCGCGCCCGGCATGAATAACGAGGCCCTTCCCGACGCGAAGGTGGTGGAATATTGAGCGGGAAGGGCGGGACAGTGAAGAAGCCGTCAGGGGAGCCTGATCTCCTCTTCCCGCCATTCTCTTCCTTGACACCCATCCACTCTCCAGATATTTGCTAATAATACCGATTTCAAGATATCAGGGAGTGGTGCTATGAGATCATATGTCGTTTTTTCATCCATGGGGCCTGACCGGGCAGGTCTGGCGAAGGAGATTTCAGAGTTTTTCACCGCGCGGGGCATCAACATCGAGCGCTCCCGCGGATGCGTGCTGGGCAACGAGTTCGGCATGATCATCCTCACCTCCGGTAACACCCAGGACATCGAGCGCCTCATCGGCGACCTGGACAGCCTGAGGGAAAAGACCGGCCTCGAGATCCACGTGCGCAAGACCAAGGCGCCAAGCCACCGGGAGGCGCTGCCCGCGATCCCCTACAAGCTCGTGGCCACCTCGCTGGACCACCCGGGGATCGTGCACCAGATCTGCAAGGTACTGAACACCAGGGGCATCAACATCGACGACATCCTGAGCAACGTGGACAACAACCCGGTGACCGGGGCGAACATCTTCCAGATGGTCTGCTACTTCTCCCTGCCACCTTCGGTGAAGATCCTCGACCTCAAAAACGAATTCACACGCCTGAGCAACGAGTACAACATCGACATCCGGTTCGAGGCGGTGATCAGCAAGTGAGACTATGGCAAAGACAACCAAGAAGCACGGCAACGTTCATGTGAAACCCATTTCCGAGATAGCCGCCTCCCTGGGGCTCAACGACGACGACCTCGAGTTCTACGGCCGCTACAAGGCCAAGGTCAGGCTGGATGCGATCCGCAGGTTCCAGAGGAAGAAGGGCTCGTCCCTCATCCTCGTCTCGGCCATGACGCCCACGCCCGCAGGCGAGGGCAAGACCACGGTGTCCATAGGCCTGACCCAGGCCCTGGCGCGCCTGGGCAAGAACGTGGTGGCCGCCCTGAGGGAGCCCTCTCTCGGCCCGGTGTTCGGGGTCAAGGGAGGCGCCACGGGCGGAGGTGCTTCGCGCGTGCTTCCCATGGAGGACATCAACCTCCACTTCACCAACGACTTCCCTGCCGTCGAGAGCGCGCACAACCTCCTGGCCGCGCTCCTGGACAACTCCATCTTCCACGGCAACCCGCTCAACATCGACCCGCGCAAGATCACATGGCGCAGGGTCATCGACATGAACGACCGTTTCCTGCGGGACATCGTGGTGGGCCTGGGCGGGTCCCTGAACGGCGTGCCCCGGGAGACCGGGTTCGACATCGTGCCCTCCAGCGAGATTATGGCCATCCTCTGCCTGTCCCGCTCGTACAAGGAGCTTAAAGAAAAGATCCGCAACATCCTGCTCTCCTTCACCTACGACGACAAGCCCGTCCACGCAGGCGACCTCAAGGTCGAAGGCGCGGTGACGTCCCTGCTCAAGTATGCGCTCCTACCCAACCTGGTGCAGACCACCGAGGGCGTGCCGGCCATCCTCCACGGCGGCCCGTTCGCGAACATCGCCCAGGGCACCAACAGCATTATGGCCACGGACCTGGCCCTGAGGCTGGGGGACTACGTGGTCACCGAGGCGGGCTTCGGCTTCGACCTGGGCGCGGAGAAGTTCTTCGACATCGTGGCGCCCTACGGCGACCTGAACCCGAAGCTCGTGGTGCTCGTGGCCACGGTGCGGGCCCTGAAATACCACGCGGGCATGCCGAAGGAGGACCTGAACGCCTCGAATCCCCGGCTGGCCGTGCTCGGCATGGCGAACCTGCGCAAGCACTACGAGAACATCGCCAAGTTCGGCATCGACTGCATCATAGCGCTCAACCGCTTCGCCACGGATACGGACGAGGAGATCGATGCCGTGGTCAAGGCGGCCGAGGACGAGGGCATGAACATCGCGCCCGCGGAGATTTTCGTGAGCGGCGGCGCGGGCGGCCTCGAGCTGGCGGAGAAGGTGGTGAAGCTCTGCGAGTCCGCCACGGGACACTACAAGCCCCTCTACGACTGGAAGGCCCCGGTGGAGGACAAGATCTTCACCGTGGCGAGCGAGATCTACGGCGCGGTGTCCGTGGACTACCAGCCCCTGGCCAAGCGCAACCTCGAGCTCATCAAGCGGTTCGGCTACGACAAGCTGCCGGTGTGCATCGCCAAGACCCAGCAGTCCCTGTCCGACAACCCCTCGCTCCTGGGCCTGCCCAGCAACTTCATCGTCACGGTGCGCGAGATCAAGGTCGCGTCCGGCGCAGGGTTCCTCATCCCCATCACCGGCGAGATCCTCAGGATGCCCGGGCTCTCGAAGGCGCCTGCCGCCTTCGGCATCGACATCGACGACGACGGGAACATCACCGGGATCAGCGGGTAGCGCCATGACAGGCCCGGCCATGCGCCCCATCGTGCCATTCCCGCGAATGCAAGGGACCCGGAAGCGCAAAGACCTCCGGACTCACGCTCCCAGGAGGATGCCGGGGCCGAACACCGCCCCGCAGCCCACAGGGGCGGATCAATGAAGATCGCGGTCACGGGCAAGGGCGGGGTGGGCAAGTCCACCATCACCGCCGCGCTGGCGCTGCTCATGGCGGCCAAGGGCAGGAGGGTCCTGGCCATCGACGCGGACCCGGACGCCAACCTCGCCTCGGCCCTGGGCATCCCCCTCGAAGACCAGCAGGCCATCGTCACCATCGCGCACCAGAAGGATCTCATCGAGGAGCGCACCGGAGCCAAGGTGGATTCCTACGGCCAGATCTTCAAGCTCAATCCCTTCGTGTCGGACATCGCCGACACGTACGCCTACCGCCACCGGGGCATCGACCTCCTGGTGCTGGGCGCCATCCAGGGAGGCGGCTCGGGGTGCGCCTGCCCGGAGAACGTGCTGCTCAGGAGCCTGGTGCAGGACATCGTGCTCCACCGGGACGAGGCGCTCTTCATGGACATGGAGCCGGGCATCGAGCACATCGGCCGCGCCACGGCCCGGGGCGTTACCTCCTTCATCGTGGTGGTGGAGCCGGGGCAGCGCTCCATCGAGTCGTTCAGGCGCATCTCGAAGATGTCGGCCGACATCGGCATACGCAGCCTCTTCGTGGTGGGCAACAAGATCAGGTCATCCTCCGACGGGGAGCTCATCAGGGACGCCGTGGGGGGCGAGCGCGTCATCGGCCTCATCCCCCACTCGGAGCAGTTCCTCGTCAACGACCGCGACGGCAAGTCCGCAATTGACAATCTCGATCCGAATCTGCTAGCTCTCTTCGAGGATATAATCCAAAAATTACTGTGAAATCGAGGGCACCCTTCTGTCCTCCGAAAGAGACGTCAGCCATGGCAATTGGGACACAGTGCATAGCAACGGCCATCGGATCCTTTCCCCACACCGACCCGGGGTCCGCGTTCGACATCATCTTCAGGTCTCTGACCCACGCCCCCCTGTGGCCCCAGCTGCCGAAGCTGGGCTTAAGCGAGCAGATGGAGATCCAGTACTCCGAAGGCATGCCCAGGGCGGTCATCGACCGGGAAAAGGGGCGCATGTTCTTCGACACCTCGGGTGACTACTCGGAGGAGTTCGCCCTGTTCTACGAGGCCTACATGGCTGCCATGGACCCGGACGAAGGCACGGGCGACTGCTCGGCCATGGCCATCAGCCCCGGGTTCTCCCAGGGCATCCACGGCTTCGAGGAGCGGCTGAAGGCCTCCGGGAAGACCTTCCCCTTCATCAAGGTCCAGACCACGGGGCCGTGCTCGTTCGCGCTGACCATCACGGACGAGAACAAGCGGGCCGTGTGGTACAACGAGGAGTTCAGGGACGTGGTGATCAAGGCCCTGGCCATGAAGTGCCGCTGGCAGATCCAGAAGTTCGGTCCCTATGGGGACAGGGTCATCTGCTTCATCGACGAGCCCATCCTCTCGGCGTTCGGGTCCTCCACCTACATCGCGGTGAAGCGCGACGAGGTGGTGGCCGCCATCGCGGAGGTGGCGGACGCCGTCCACGCCGAGGGCGCCATCGCGGGCGTACACTGCTGCGGGAACACGGACTGGTCCATCCTCATCGACGCAGGCGTGGACCTCATCAACCTCGACGCCTTCTCCTTCGGGGACACCCTTGCCCTGTACCCGGACGCGGTGCGGGGCTTCATGTCCAAGGGCGGGCTCATCGCCTGGGGCATCGTGCCCACCTCGGCCGCCATCCGCGACGTGAGCGTGCCCGATCTGGCCGGGCGTCTGGCGGACCTGGTGGAGGGTCTGGCGGCGAAGGCGGGCATCGAGAAAGACGCCATCCTCAATCAGTCCCTTCTCACCCCCTCGTGCGGAACGGGCTCCATGGCCGTCTCTGACGCGGAGCTGGTGTTCGGGAAGCTCGAGGCCCTTTCGAAGCTCGTGCGCAGCGGATTCTGATCGGGCAGGGATGCATCGTTGAAAACCAGGTACACCATCGCGATCACGGGGAAGGGGGGCACGGGCAAGACCACCATCGCCGCGGCCCTGATCACTCGCCTCATCGATAAGGGGTGCTCCCCCGTGCTGGCCGTGGACGCTGACCCGAACTCCTGCCTCGACGAGGTCCTGGGGGTCAAGGCCCTGACGACCGTGGGCCGGATCCGCGAGGAGAGCAGGGACGCAGGCGCCGGCCAGCCCGACGGTATGTCGAAGCGCGAGCTCGTGGAGATGCGCATCCACGAGGGCCTGGTGGAGGCTTCGGACTTCGACCTCATCGCCATGGGACGGCCCGAAGGCCCCGGCTGCTACTGCTACGCCAACAACCTCTTCGGCGACTGCATAGACGCCCTGTCGAAGAACTACCCCTTCATCGTCATCGACAACGAGGCCGGGCTCGAGAACCTCTCCCGGAGGCTGTACCGGGCGGTCGACCTCCTCGTCATCGTGGGCGACCCGTCGAAGCGCGGCATCGAGACCATACGGAGGCTCCATGTGCTGGCGGGCGAGATGGGCATCGAGTACGGCAGGCTGGCCGTCATCGTGAACCTCGTGCGGGAGGGGACGGACACCGGGGACCTGTCCCGGAGGTTCAGGGAGATGGGCGCGGACCTCTTCCTCGCGCTGCCCTTCGACCCCGAGCTCGCCCGGGCGGGTGAAGAAGGCGTGCGGATGCAGGAGGTGCCCGGGTCGAACCCGGTGCTGTCCGGGATCGCCAGTCTGATATCCCAACTGAACCTTGCAGGAGAGACCTGTGGCTGAAAAAAAGACGAGAACGGCTGAAGAGCGGGCCTGCGACCCCGCCTCGGTGGAGGCCATCCGGAAGGCCGAGCTCGAGTGCGTGGACTTGAGCTTTTTCCGCATGGATCTTCAGAAAAACCAGTGCGCCTTCGGGACCAAGGGCGTGTGCTGCAGGATCTGCCACATGGGGCCCTGCCGGATCACCCCGAAGACGCCGCTGGGCGTGTGCGGCGCTGACGCGGACACCATCGTGGCGCGCAACTTCCTGCGGGAGGTGGCGGGCGGGGCCGCCGCCCACTCCGACCACGGGCGGCACCTGGTGCTCCTCCTGAAGAAGATCGGCGAGGGCAAAGGCGGCGGCTACGTGATGAAAGACGAAAAGGCCCTCCGGAGGATAGCCCGCTCCTACGGCGTCGAAGAGCGGGACGTCCCTGCGGACGAGCTCGCAGTACGGCTCGCCGAGCTGTTCCTCTCGGAGTTCACCTCCCAGGAAAAGCACCTCGCGACCCTGAAGCTCGCCCCGCCCAGCCGCCAGGGCGTGTGGCAGAAGCGGGAGGCCTCCCCTGCGGGCATCGACCGAATGGTGGTGGAGGCCCTGCACCGCACCCACATGGGGGTCGATCACGACTACAGGAACATCCTCCTCCACGCCTTCAGGCTGGCCCTGGCGGACGGCTGGGGCGGGTCGCGCATCGCGTCCCAGGTCTCGGACATCATCTTCGGCACGCCCACGCCGGTGAGGAGCACGGCGAACCTGGGCATCCTCGGGAAAAACACCGTGAACGTCCTGGTCCACGGCCACGAGCCCGCCCTGTCCGAGATGCTGGCGGCGGCAGCCTCGGACCCCGAGATCGATGCCTGTGCGAAAGACGCCGGGGCCGAAGGCATCACGCTGGCCGGCATCTGCTGCACGGCCAACGAGATCCTCATGCGCCACGGCATCCCGCTGGCGGGCAATTTCCTCCAGCAGGAGCTGGCCATCGTCACGGGCGCGGTGGAGATGATGCTCATCGACGTCCAGTGCTGTATGCCGGGCCTGCCGGACGTGGCCAGGGCGTATCATACGCAGATCGTATCCACGAGCGCCATTGCGAAGACCATCGGCGCAACGGAGATGCGTTTCAGCACGGAGAGGGCGTACGAGGTCTCCAAGGAGCTCCTGAAGCGGGCCTGCGAGAACTTCAGGAACCGGGACCCCGAGAAGGTCGCCATCCCCGGCTACTCGAAGCCGCTGGTGGCCGGCTTTTCCGTGGAGAGCATCAAGTACATGCTGGGCGGCACCTACCGCGCCTCCTTCCGGCCTCTGAACGACGCGGTCATCCAGGGGCGCATCAGGGGGGTCGTGGGCATCGTGGGGTGCAACAATCCCAAGACCCGGCTCGACTCCTATATCAACACCCTGACGAGAGAGCTGCTGAAGGAGAATGTTCTCGTCCTGAAGACCGGGTGCGCGGCCATCGCCTCGGCCAAGGAGGGCAACCTCACCCCCGAGGCGGCCTTCGAGCACGCGGGGCCGGGCCTGAGGGAGGTGTGCGAGGCCGTGGGCATGCCGCCCGTGCTCCACATGGGGAGCTGCGTGGACAACTCACGGCTCCTGGAGGCCGCCACCGAGGTGGTCTTCGAAGGCGGCCTCGGGGACGACCTCTCGGACGTGCCCGTGGTGGGCGTGGCGCCCGAGTGGATGAGCGAGAAGGCCATCGCCATCGGGTGCTACTTCGTGGCCTCGGGCATCGACGTCGTCCTGGGCCACCCGTTCTACATCAACGGCTCGGAGAACGTGACCTCGTTCATGAACGGCGGGGTGAAGGAGGTGTTCGGCGCCTCGTTCCACGTGCACGAAGACCCCATCGAAGCGGCCGCCGCCATCCTGAAGCTCCTGGACGGGCGCCGGGAGAAGCTGGGCATCAACCGCAAGGCCGAGCGCAAGCTCATGGACATGAAGGACAGGAGGGAGCTCGGTGTCTAAGCTCATCTGCTCAAGCGCCATCACCGGGGCCCACGCATGGGTTGCCCGCGCCGAGGCCAAGCTCGCCGAGGCCATACGGGAGAAGGGGGAGGGCTGCACGGTCGCCTTCCCGGACACCGCCTACTACCTGCCCGTGATCTACTCCTTCACGGGCCGAAAGGTCGAGACGCTCGGGGACCTCATCCCGGTGCTCGTGGAGGCCAGGTCCCTGCTGCCCCAGGTGCCCTCGGAGAAGGTCTGGCTCCCCTACCTGGGCAACACGCTCGATGCGGGGGTGGCGACGCTCTTTGCCCTGGAGACCATCGAAGCGTGCAAGTACCTCGTCGGGCCCGACCCGGTGAGCGGCATCTGGCTGGGAGCGGCCAACGACGTCATCATGCGCGAGCGGGGCATCGAGTTCGTGGACGGCACGGCCCCGGGCTTTGCCGCCATCACGGGCGCGGCGCCCACGAACGAGATAGCCGTGAAGATCGCCCGCGAGCTCCAGGAAAAGAACATCTACGTGTTCATGGCCGGCTCCACGAACGGGCGTCAGTTCGCTCAGCAACTCGCGGAAGAGGGCGTGCAGCTCGGGTGGGAGTCGAGGCTCGTGCCCTTCGGCCCGGACGTGTCCGCGCTCATCTACCCCCTGGGTTTTGCCAGCAGGTCGGCGCTCTCCTTCGGCAACGTCAAGCCCGGAGACTACAAGGCCAACCTCAGGTACAACAAGGAGCGCATCTTCGCCTTCGTGCTCGCCTTCGACGAGGTGGACCAGGAGAAGTACTCCGCAGCCGCCGGCGCCCTCAACTACGGCTTCCCGGTCATCGCGGACACGGACATCCCGCAGATTCTGCCCACGGGCATCTGCACCTACGAGCACGTGGTCTCCAGCGTACCCTACGAGACCATGGTGGAAAAAGCGCTCGAGGTGCGGGGCTGCAAGGTGAGGATCACGAAGGTGCCCATCCCGGTGCCCTACGGACCGGCCTTCGAGGGCGAGCGCATCCGCAAGCAGGACACCCGGGTGGAGTTCGGCGGCAACCTAACGCCTGCCTTCGAGTTCGTGACCATGGCCGAGATGGACGAGATCGAGGACGGCGTCATCGAGATCATCGGGCCTGACGTGGACGAGGTGCCGGTGGGCGCGGCCCTGCCTCTGGCCATCTGGGTCGAGGTGGCGGGCAGGAAGATGCAGCCCGATTTCGAGGCCATCCTCGAGCGCCAGATCCACCACCTCATCAACGGCGCAGAGGGCATCTGGCACATGGGCCAGCGGGACATCGTCTGGACCCGCATCTCCAAGAGCGGGTTCGACAAGGGCCTGAGGCTGCGGCACTACGGCGAGATCCTCCACGCGAAGTTCCTGGGCAACTACCCGGCCATCGTTGACAAGGTGAAGGTCACCCTCATCACGGACCTCGAAGAGGTGGAGAAGAGGCTGGCCATGGCCCGGCAGACCTACATCGAGCGCAACCGCAGGCTCGAGTCCATGACCGACGAGTCGGTGGAGCTCTTCTACTCGTGCCTGCTGTGCCAGTCGTTCGCGCCCAACCACGTGTGCGTGGTCACGCCCGAGCGCCTGGGCCTGTGCGGGGCCTACAACTGGCTCGACGCCAAGGCCGCCTACGAGATCGACGAGACCGGGCCCAACCAGCCCGTGAAGAAGGGCGCGTGCCTCGACCCGGTCAAGGGCGTGTGGACCGGCGTGGACGAGTACGTGTACCTGGGCTCCCACAAGACCGTGCCGTCCGTGTGCGCCTACTCCATCATGGACCGGCCCATGACCTCCTGCGGGTGCTTCGAGGTCATCTGCGCCTACGTGCCCGAGTGCAACGGCATCATGGCCGTGAACCGCGAGTACACGGGCGACACCCCCGCGGGCATGACCTTTTCCACCCTGGCCGGGTCCGTGGGCGGGGGTCAGCAGACCCCGGGCTTCATGGGCTGCGGCAAGGTCTTCCTCACGTCGAGGAAATTCCTGTTCGCCGAGGGCGGCCACAAGCGCCTCATCTGGATGACCAGGAACCTCAAGAAGGCGCTGGGCGAGGACCTGAAGAAGCGCTTCGAGGAGCAGGGCGCGCCCGGCCTCCTCGATCAGATCCCGGACGAGTCGGTGGCCATCGACCCCGCGGAGATCAGGGCCTACCTGGAGAAGGTGAACCACCCCGTGCTCGGGATGGGCGACATCGCGTCCTTTGCCGCGAGCGGCGACGCACCGGCAGGACCGGAGCCAACAGCGGCCCCGGCCATGGAAGAGCAGCCAGCCTGGAAGGCGCCCGAGGCGCAGGCTTCCCCGGCTGAGACACCGTTCACCCCGGACATGATGGATCGGCTCAAAGCCGAGCTCATGGGCCAGATCCGGGAAGAGATCAAGCAGGGCCTCACGAAAGAGATCGTGAACGACATCATCGGGGTCTTAAGCGAACGGTTCCTGGGCACGAAGCCTGCAAGTGACAGACCTGAGGCCGCCGCGGAGGCCCCTCCCGCCCCGGAGAAGAAACCGGCGCAAGGCCCTTCGGCCCGTGAGCGCATCGCTGCGGTCAAGGCCCTGCCCATCAGGAGAGACACGTGCGAGAGGGCGATATGCGAGGTCACCCTCGGCGCAACGAGGGAGCAGGGCGGCACCAGGGGGCGCACGTACACGATCGGCGGTGACACGTGCATGCCCTTCCACCTCTGGGAAGGGGACATGCCCAACCGTCCGCTGGTGGCCATGGAGGTGTTCGACCGGGTATCCCCGAAGTACCCGCAGGTGCTCAGGGAGATCTGGGGCGACCTCCTGAACGACCCGGCGAAGATGGCCCGGGCGTGCGTGGACAGGTACGGCGCAGACCTCATCAGCGTCCGTCTCGAGGGCACGCACCCGGAAAAGGGGAACATGAGCCCCGGGGAAGCCCTCGAGGTCGTGAGGTCGGTCCTTCAGGCCGTGGACGTGCCCCTCATCGTGACCGGCCACAGCCACTTCGACAGCAACAACGAGGTCATGAAGGAGATCGCCAAGGGGTGCGCGGGCGAGAACCTGCTGCTCTCCTGGGTGGAGCAGGACAACTACCGCACCATCGCCGGGGCTGCGCTCGCCTACGGGCACACGGTGGTGGCACAGAGTCCCATCGACGTGAACATCGCCAAGCAGCTGAGCATCCTGCTGGGCAACATGAACATACCGCTGGAGAAGATCGTCATCGACCCCATCACGAGCGCCATCGGCTACGGCATCGAGTATACCTACTCGGTCATGGAGCGCATCAGGCTCACGGGCCTGGGCGGCGACGCGGCGCTTGCCCTGCCCATGATCGTGACCCCCGGTCAGGAGTGCGCCAAGATCAAGGAGTTCAAGGCCTCGTCAAGCGATTTCCCCGCCTGGGGAGAGCTGGGGAAACGCGCCGCCCTCTGGGAGCTCTCCACCGCCACGTCCCTGCTCTACGCCGGGGCGTCGGTCCTGGTCATGTACCACCCCGAGGCCGCCGTGGCCCTGAAGAAGACCATCGAAGAACTCATGGACGGGAGGTGAGCAGTGGCGCTGACCGGTCTCCAGATACAGAAGCTCCTGCCCGGCACCAACTGCAAGGAGTGCAAGTCGAACACCTGCCTGGCCTTTGCCATGAAGCTGGCGGCCAAGAAGGCCGACATCAAGGAGTGCCCCTACGCCTCCGACGAGGCCAAGGCCACCCTCGGCCTCGCCAACGAGCCCCCGGTGAAGACGCTCTCTTTCGGCAGGGACAGAAAGCTCCTCGCCGGCGGCGAGCTCGTGCTCTACCGCCACGACAAGACCTTCGTGAACAGGACCATCCTCGCCGTGGCGGTCCGGGACACGGATCCGGCCGACGGGATCGACAGGACCCTCCAGTCGGTGCGCGACTACGTGCTCGAGCGGGTGGGTGAGACGCTCACTGTGGAGATGGTGGCCGTGGTCGATTGCTCCGGCGATGCCAAGGCCTTTGCTGACCTCGCTTCGAAGGCGGCGGACGTCACCGGCAGGCCCGTGATCCTCAGGAGCGGCAGCATGGAAGCGCTCAAGCTCGCGGCATCGGCCGTGAAAGGAACGCACAGCGTCGTCTGCGCGCCTTCGCCCGAGGCGGCGGAAACGCTGATCGACTGCGTCAAAGAGGAGGGCCACGCCCTCGCCGTCACCGGGGCCGATCTCGATGCGGTCATCGGCACAGTGGCCAGGCTTCGCGACCAGGGGTTCATGGACATCCTGCTCTGCTTCGAGACGCACTCGGTCGCCGAGCACCTGCAGACGAACACCATCGTCAGGCGGGCCGCCATCAGGGACGGCTTCAAGCCCCTGGGGTTCCCGACTCTGCATTTCATCGACACCGGCAGCCTCATGGACGACACGACCGCCGCGGTCACCGAGATCACGCGCTACGGCGGCATAACCGTCCTGCCTACCTTCGACCCGGCCCAGCTGGCCACCCTGCTCACGCTCAGGCTCAACATCTTCACGGACCCGCAGAAGCCCATCCAGGTGGAGCCCGGGGTCTACCCCATCGGGGAGCCGACGCCTCAGTCCCCGGTGTTCGTGACCACGAACTTCTCGCTCACCTTTTTCATCGTGTCCGGCGAGATCGAGAACAGCGGCATCAGCGCCTGGCTGGTGGTGCCCGAGTGCGAGGGCATGAGCGTGCTCACGGCCTGGGCTGCGGGCAAGTTCACGGCCGCGGGGATCGCGAAGTTCATCAAAGAGACGGGCTTCGAGGACCGGGTGGACACACGCGCGCTCGTGATCCCGGGGTACGTGGCCGGGATCAGCGGAGAGCTCGAGGACAGCCTGGCCGGCTGGAAGGTCATGGTGGGTCCGGAAGAGGCGGCGGATCTCGAGGGCTTCATCAAGCAGTTCATCACAGGGTAGGCGCATGCCGAAGGTCACCTTTCTCCCTGCAGGGAAGAGTGTCGAGGTTCCGCACGGGACGAACATAAGCGACGCGGCCATGCTCGCGGGCCTCACCGTCAGCCAGCCCTGCGGCGGTAAAGGGACCTGCGGGAAGTGCCTCGTGAAGGTGGCCGAGGGGCAGGTCGAGTCGAGGCCCGCCACCCGGATGACCGAAGAGGAGCGGGCTGACGGGTGCGTGCACGCCTGTCTCTCCGCCGTCACGTCCGACGTGACGATCCTCATCCCCGAGCCTTCCGCCGCACTGAGGGACGTGCACCTCGACGACGCCATCGATCCCACGGAGGGCGGCGGAGCCGGGATCGCCGACCTGTCGCCCCTGTCGACGCAGGTGCGCGTCACCGTGCCCGGGCCTGCCCTTGAGGACGGTCTCTCGGATCTCGACCGTCTCGACAGGGTCATGAAACCCCTCCTGGGGGCGAGCCGGGTCCAGTACCCCCTGCCGTTCATCCGGAAGCTCGCCGAGGCGCTTCGCTCGTCGGGCGGGGACGTGACCGTGGACGTGGCGGCCGGGGGCGCCCACGCCAGGGCCATCGACGTGAGGGGCGGGCACGGGGAGGATGGAGGCGGCCTGGGCATGGCGGTCGACCTCGGCACGACGACCATCTCGGTCCAGTTCGTAAACCTCGGGGACGGCAGGGTCCTGTCAACGAGAAACGGGTACAACGACCAGATCCTGTGCGGTCTCGACGTCATCTCCCGGATCAACTACGCGGCGAAGCCGGGCCGGCTGGAGGACCTGAAGGCTAAGGTCCTCGCCTCGGTGAACCGCCTGGTCCGCGAGGCCTGCGGGGACGCGGGCGCTTCGCCCGGCGACGTCACCTCGTGCGCGCTGTCCGGCAACACGGTCATGACCCACCTCCTCCTGGGGCTGCCCCCGGAGAACATCCGGCTTGCGCCCTACACGCCCACCGCGCTCGGCGTACCGCTCTTCACCGCCTCGGAGCTGGGGCTTGACATCCACGAAAACGCGCTCGTGCGGATCTCGCCCTGCGTGGGCTCCTACGTGGGGGGCGACATCACCGCGGGCATGCTCGTCACCGACCTGGCGCAGGACAGGGAAGAGGTCTCCCTGCTCCTGGACATCGGCACCAACGGCGAAATCGTGCTGGGCAGCCGCGACTTCCTCATGACCTGCGCCTGCTCGGCCGGGCCGGCCTTCGAGGGCGGCGGCATCGACTGCGGCATGCGGGCCACCACGGGCGCCATCGACCGCGTCACGGTCGATCCCGGGACGGGCATGGCGACGTACTCGGTCATCGGAGGAGGCAGACCCGCCGGGATCTGCGGGTCCGGCCTCATCGACCTCGTGGCCGGGCTCTTCCTCACGGGGTTACTGGACTCGTCCGGCAGGCTCGACCGGAACGGGGTGTGCAAGGCCATCGAGGTGAACGGCAGGCGGGCCTTCTACACCGTGGCAGGGGCGGATGAGACGAGGGACGGCACGCTTGTGAGGATTTCCGAGACCGACATCGACAACCTCATGCGGGCCAAGGCGGCCATCTATTCCGCCGCCAGCCTCATGCTCTCGCAGACCGGGCTCTCCTTCACCGATCTCTCGTCGTTCTCCGTGGCGGGCGGGTTCGGGAAGCACCTCGACCTCGATAAGGCCATCGCCATCGGCCTGCTCCCGGACATCCCGCTGGAGAGGTTCCGGTACATCGGCAACGCGTCCCTGGCGGGGACGCGGCTCGCCCTGCTCTCGAAGGGGCACCGGGAGCGCCAGCAGGAGTTCGCCTCCCGCATGACCTACATGGACCTGAGCTCGTGGCCGGGCTACATGGACGCCTACACGGCCGCGCTCTTCCTCCCGCACACCGATCGTACGCTCTTCCCCTCGGTCAGGGCTGGTAAGGCATAGCAGGCTTCGGCGCCGCGATCTGGGCAGGGCCCGTTGGACGGACGGATTGGACGGCCGGGGGTGTCGACCCAGCCACGGTGAGCGTGTACGGCTGGCTGCCCGCCGTGTTCCCGGACGCATCCGTGAGCGTCACCCTGATCCCGTACGTCTGCGGGGAGGTGCGGGTGTTGGGCCCCACGGTCCACGAGTACCGCCACTCGCCGTTTGCCGCGGTCCCGCTCGCCCGGTACATGGTCACCGGGGTGGTCTGTCCGTCGGGCCTCGCCAGCGAGATCACGGCCGACGAAACCTTGTCGTTGTCCGCGGCACGGACGCTGACCGTCACCACTCCCCCGGCAGCCGGCAGGGACAGGGGGGCCACCGTGGTGAGCTGGACCGTGGGCGGGGTGGTGTCCGGCGTGCCGGCCTGCTGCACGAACTTGGCGTTTGCCCCGGTCACGGTGGTCACCCCTCCCTCGCCGTCGGTCAGGGTGAAGGAGAGCGTGTGGGTGCGCGGGGAGGGCGACAGATTCGCCTGGATGTAGTGCGTGCACTTCCATTCGCTGATCTGCAGCCCCCCGGGGGTCATGCCCAGCACGGAGGTCCGGATGAATCCTGCCTTGCTGGTGGTGTACCCCGTGTCGGCCGTGGCGGTTATGTTATTCACCTTGTTGTCGTCGTAGGCGATGATGGTGATGTCCACCGGTCCGCCGCCCGCAGGCACACTGCCGGTGGACAGTGTCACCAGGTGGGCCACGGGCGGGGTGTTCGGGATGGGGTCGCACACGATCTCGACGGGGATGTAGCCCCGGCCGTACTGGTCGATGGTCACCAGGGGGTTGGTGGAGATCACCTGCCTCCACCCGTACCCGCCGTTGTTCCCCTTGAGGAACACCTTGAACGGCAGCATGCCCGGGGTGAGCACGAGCTGCTTGCGGCGCATGGGCGCGATGCCCGGCTTCGACCAGGCGGTGAGCGTATCGTTCAGGTAGTACTCCATCCTGGGCTCCATGGCCACCTTCACCACGTTGTCGTTGTAGTTGAAGTTGCACAGCGCAGCACCCCCCGAGATGAGCGAGGTGAAGATCGTCGACTGGGGGTCCGCGCTGCCGGGCGGATCGTAGAACCCGACATTCGAAGAGGCCGTGCTCGTGTACATGCCGACCTCCACGATCTTGCCGCAGAACGGGCTCGAGTCCTTCCGGGCGAACCTGAACTCCAGCGGGCCGGGCCTGATGATCCTGTTGTCCGCGGTGATGCGGTAGGTGAACTTCGGGACAGGCGGGAGTTGCATGGTGAGCTCGTCCGCCAGGCCCGGGACCGGCAGCGCGACGGCCACGAACACGGCACAGAGAAGGATCTGTCCTGCAACACGATGAATCCCGCGCATGTCACACCCCCTTACTTCTTCTCGATCTGGCCCAGCCATTCCTGAGCAAAGGCCCGGGCCGCCTGGACCGGCTCCCGTCCCGCGCGGTAGCAGAGCTTCCACTCGCTCGGCCTGGACTCGTACTGGGAATCCACAAACCTCATCTTGCCGTACTTGTCCTTCACCAGCCTGGCGTCGAAGGGGATGTCCCTGCTGAGGTCGAGGAACTGGCGGAGCCGGGCGGCGATGAGCACCTTCGGATCGGCCGGGTACTTCTTTTCCCAGGCCTCCACGCGGCCCTGGTAGTCCCGCTTCTCGGAGGCTGCGGTCTGCTCGAACCCCTGCTTCATCATGGCCGCCATCTGCGGGTCCTTGGCGGTCCTGGCAAGGTTCGCCTCGAGCTGCTTTATGGTTTCCTGCATCTGCTTCTGCATGTCCGGCGGCATCTGCGACATGGTCTTCTTCATGTCCTCGATGCCCTTGCGCTGCTCGGCAATGACCTTGGCGTGCTGCTCGTCCGGGGTGCCCTTCGATTTCGGGGGGGCCGGCCTGGCGGCCTCGCGCTTTTTCCGGTAATCGGCCTTGAACGCATCGGTCTCGGTGTAGGCCTTCACCCAGCCCAGGGCGCTCCTCACGAACGCGGCCCTCGCCGATGGCGAGGCCTCCTTGAAGAGCTTTCTGTCAGGGTAGACGGTGATGGTCCCGTACGCCAGGGAATCCACGGCCCCGGATTTGAGGGCTTTTTCATCCAGGCCGAAGTCGTCCAGGGATGTCTGGGCGACCGCAGCGGCGGCACAGATCCCCATTATGGCCAGACAGGACACGATTACCAGATTCAGTCGCAGTTTCATGGAAGGTCGCTCCTTTCGCAGGAAACCCCTGCCGTTCATTCTCTTTCATGCCCCCTTGATGCCTGTGAGCGGGCGGACGGTCCTGTCAGCCCAGGAACGTGAGCGCCAGCCTGCAGAAGATCGTGGCGCCGATGGTCAGGGCGGATTCGTCGAAGTCGAAGTCGGAGCTGTGCAGCGGCCGGTTGAGGCCCTTGTCCTCGTTGCCCGCGCCCAGGAAGAAAAAGCTCCCAGGCACCTGCTCGAAGTAGAAGGACATGTCCTCGCTCCCCATGACCGGGGGCAGCTCGATGAGGCCCTTGCCCCAGAGCGTCTGACCGATGACGTCCACGAGCAGGTCCGCCATGGCCGGGTCGTTCACCACCGGCGGGTAGCCGTGCTCGTAGTCCAGCTCGAAGGCGGCCTTCGTGTCCCCGGCAGCCTCGGTGATGACCTTCATCATGGCGGCCGGGAAACCGGCCCTCACCTCGCGGTCGATGGTCCTCACGGTCCCGGTGAGCTCCACTTCCTCGGCCACCACGTTGGCTGCCGAGCCCCCGTTCACGGTACCCACGTTGATGAGGGCGGCCCTGGGCGAGGTGGTGTCGGGCACGTTGAGGCCCTGGAGGGCCGTGATCACCCGGGCGGTGGCGAGGATGGCGTCGATGCTCCCGTCGGGCATGGCGGAGTGGCCCGACTTGCCCCTGATGCGCAGGCTGAACGAGTCCATGGCAGCCATCATGGTGCCCCTGCACCAGCCGATGAACCCAACGGGCAGGGCGGTCACGAGGTGAAGCCCGAAGGCCGCGTCCACCTTCGGGTTCTGAAGGACCCCGTCCTCGATCATGAGCCGGGCACCGCCCGGCCTTTCCTCGGCCGGCTGGAACACGAACTTCACCTGCCCCTTCAGGCGATGCCGGAAGCGCGACAGGACCGCGGCCGTGCCCAGGAGGATGGCCATGTGGCCGTCGTGGCCGCAGGCGTGCATGACGTTTCTGTTCGTGGACCGGTAGGGCGCGTCGCCCTTTTCCTGCATGGGCAGTGCGTCCATGTCGGATCTGAGCATGAGCGTCCTGCCCGGGGTGTCCCCGGCGAGCAGGCCCACCACCCCGGTCCTGCCGATGCCGGTCCGCACCTCCAGCCCGAGCTTCCCGAGGTACTCGGCAACGACCCCCGAGGTCCGCTTCTCCTTCAGCCCAAGCTCCGGGTGCGCATGAAAATCGCGCCGGAGGCGGATCATCTCTTCGCCCATCCTCGATACTTCGAGATCGATTTCCTGTCTGTTTTCCATGGGGTCATTATACAGGAGGGGCAGACCCATGGGTATCACCTTTTTCATATATTTCCGGGGGTCTCCATCCGGGACAAGGGGTGCGGGGTCCCGGACGAATGCACGAGAAAGATCTTCGACCCGTTCTCCACCACCAGGCCGGAAGGAAACGTTCGTGGCCTAGCGAGCATTGGATTTTCCCCTGCTCGTGTTATAATTCTCTGTAGATTATTCATCTTTTCCTGGAGGGGGTGTCATGAAACAGGTGGTTCTCTCCCTGGCTCCGCTTCCGGCAGAGCTGGTCAAGGCCCTGATCCTCCAGACGCAGGGCGTCCCTGACTTCGACGTGATCGAAGGCCACGGGATGGGCCAGGAGGAGCTCGAGGAAGCCCTCTCCCGGGCGGATGCCGTCATGGGGGACTACACCTTCAGGCAGGGCATCTCTTCCAACCTGGTGGCGCATGCCCGGTCCGTCAAGCTCATCCAGCAGCCCAGCGTGGGGTATCAGCACATCGATGTGGGTGCCTGCGCCGCGGCCGGGATCAAGGTGGCCAACACGCCCGGCGCCAACACCATAAGCGTTGCCGAGCACACGGTGGCATGGGGTCTGTGCCTGCTCAGGAACCTCTTACCTGCGCAGAGGAGCATGCGGGAGGGCAGGTGGGAGCAGATGGGCATCAAGCCCGTGGAGCTGTGGGGAAAGACCTGGGGCCTGGTGGGCCTCGGGCAGATCGGCAGGGCGGTTGCGCTGAGGCTCAAGCCCTTCGGCCTCGGCAGGGTCGTCTACACGGACATCGTGCGGGCGGACAGGGAGGAGGAGGGTCTGCTCGGCGTCGAGTACGTCGAGCTTGCCGACCTGCTCAGGCTCTCGGACATCGTGAGCCTCCACGTCCCCCTCACCGGGGCGACCGCCAATCTCCTGGGCAGGGACGAGCTCAACGCCATGAAGCCCACCTCCTACCTCATCAACGTCGCCCGGGGGGGCATCGTGGACGAGCAGGCCCTTGCGGAGGCACTGAGTGCGGGCCGCATCGCGGGGGCCGCCGTGGACGTGTTCTCCGAAGAGCCGGTCCCTCCCGAAAACCCCCTGCTCGGCCTCCCGGAGGACAGGGTGCTGCTCTCGCCCCATGTGGCGGGCGTGTCGAACGAGGCGGCGGGAAGGATCATCAACATGGCGACCGAGAACATCGCCCGGGTGCTCAAGGGAGAAGAGCCTTTGTACCTCGTTGCCGAGGCATGAAGGGGCACGACCGGGTCCGGCTGCCCGAGGAGAAGGATATGAAAGGATCGCAGGTTCTCATGGATACGGCCTTGAAGCATGGGGTGGACGTCTGTTTCGCCAACCCCGGGACCACGGAGATGCCCCTGGTGGAGGCCATGGATGCGGTGTCCGGGATGAGGCCCGTGTTGAGCCTGTTCGAAGGGGTATGCACCGGGGCCGCGGACGGATACGGCCGCATGAAGGGCCGGCCCGCCATGGTGCTCCTGCACCTGGGGCCCGGCCTCGCAGGCGGCCTGCCCAACCTCCACAATGCCCGCAGGGCACGGACCCCCGTCTTCCTGGTGGTGGGCGAGCACTCCACCTGGCACAGACAGTACGACCCACCGCTGGCCATGGACATCGAGGCCCTGGCAGGCACGGTTTCGGGATGGCAGAAGACCGTTGCCTCGCCTGCCGACATCGGGCCGGCAACGGCTGCGGCCATCGGGGCAAGCCTGCAGGGCAGGATCTCCACCCTCGTCGTTCCCTATGACTGCCAGTACGAGGAGGCGCCGGAAGGAAGCGAAACCGTGACCATGGCGGCATCCGAGCCCGTATCCGAGTCAACGGCAGCGGAAGCCGCCGGCCTGCTCAGCGGGGGGAAGAAAACGCTGCTTCTGCTCGGGGGCAGGGCCCTCGGGAGGGAAGGGCTCCTGGCTGCAGCCAGGATCAAGGCGCGGAGCGGGTGCGACCTCATGGGCGAGATGTTCCCCGCCCGGATGGAGCGTGGAGCCGGCCTGCCCGACGTGCCGAGGGTGCCGTACATGCCCGAGATGGCCTTCGAGATGCTGTCGAAGTACCAGGCAGTGGTCCTTGCCGGTGCCCGGGCACCGGTATCGTTCTTCGGGTACAAGAACGTGCGGGTCCAGTATCTGAACGAGCACCAGGACGTGCTCACCCTCGCGCAGGAAGGTTCCGACGCGGTACCGGCCCTCGAGATGCTCGCTCAGGCCCTGGGTGCGCCCGCGGCCGCGCCCGGCGACGTCCTGGCTCAGCAGGTGTCATTCCCCGTGCCGGAAGGGAAGCTCACGCCCGACAAGATCTGCCTGGCCCTTGCGGCGAGTCAGCCCGAAGGGGCCATCGTGGTGGACGAGGGCATCACCACGAGCCTCGTGTACCATCCGCTGTCCTCGGGCGCACGACCCTTCACCCTCCTGACGCTCACGGGAGGGTCCCTTGGCCAGGGCATGCCCGCCGCAACGGGTGCGGCCATCGCCTGCCCGGAGAGGAAGGTGATCAGCTTCCAGGCCGACGGCGCCGCCCTCTACTCGCTTCAGGCCCTGTGGACCCAGGCCAGGGAGGGCCTCGACGTCACCACCCTCATCGCCTCGAACGGCAGGTACGACATCCTCAGGTACGAGCTCATGCGTCTCGGTATCCTGGCGCCCGGACCCGCGGCCGCCGCCCTCACCGAGCTCCCCGCCATCGACTGGGTGCGGGTGAGCGAAGGCCTCGGCGTGCCCGCCTCATCCGCTGCAACGGCTGAAGAGCTCATGAACGAGCTGGGAAAGGCGTTCGCCGAAAGGGGGCCGAGGCTCATCGAGATGAAGATCTGAGATCAGGAAGGGAAGCAGGGAAGAAGTCAGCAGGAAGGGGACACCCATTCGCCCCGTGCTTCGGCTGCCAACCCCCCCTGGACCTGCCTCCCTGATACCTTCTTCCCGCTCGAGCCCCCGAGCATCATCTTCTGACGTTGAACAGCCTCATCTCCCGCGACGTGCCTCCGGTGCTCACGATGGCCTTGTACGAACCTGCGGGGAGCTCAGAGAAGACCCAGTAATAGTCCTTGCCGCGGGGGATGTACGTGGTCTGCTTCTTCATGGGCTCGCCGGTAGATATGTCGAATATCTCCAGGGTGACCGACTGGTCGTCGAACCCGTAGACATATGCGCTCGGGACCTCCCCCGGGCCGAAGAGATCAACCGGGGGAGGCGGCTCGTCCGGCTTGATGTCCTGGAAGCGGGTCACGATCAGACCCTGGCGAGGCTCTGAGGCGCATCCCGGGATCAGCAGGGCATACCCTGCGAGCACGAGGCATGCGAGCATCCTTTTCATCCCTCCTCCTCTCAGGGGTGCGGCTGCCACACCCGCTACGGTTACATTCCCTCGAAGCGGTACATCGGCATCAACGATAAACATATACATAATAAATAACCACCGGTGCTGCCGCAAACAGTGACAGGGAGGGCGGACCCCGGCCTGCTTGCCCTCCCTGGCAGCTCTCCGGCCCTTGTCAGGGACGCGGTGATGCCTGCCGGACTGCCTGTCCCATTGAAAACCCGCCGAGGGGGCCTATAATTAAGGGCACGGATTTCGAAGATGTATGTTTCACAAACCCGGCAGGAAAGGAGGCGCCATGATTTCCGAAAAGATCGTGAGTCTGATCAAGGACAATGCTTCCCTTTTGACCGAACGCCTGATGGAGGACCTGCTCTCGAGGCAGGAGACCAGGAGCTACCGGAACCTCGACAGGGCCGTTCTCAAGAATCGGGTGTTCGATGTGTACAACTGGCTCGATGCGTGGCTTCAGGGCGACAAGGCCAAGGGCGAGATCCGCAATCACTACGTGGAGATGGGCAGGCAGCGGTTCCGTGAGGACATCCCCCTGGAAGAGGCAGTCATGGCCCTCATGCTCATCAAGCGCCACCTCTGGCTCTTTGTCGAGGAGCAGAACTATTCGGAGTCGTCGTTCATGCTCCACCAGGCCCTCGAGTTCAACAACCGCGTGGTGCTCTTCTTCGACAGGGCCATCTATTTCACCGTCATGGGGTACCAGGACGAGCTGCTCAAATCCATTGTGGACACCCGCGAGATGCTGTCGAAGATATCCCTGAAGAGGCGGCATTCGCTCCTCGAAGGCGAGCCCACAGCACAGGCCGGGGGGCGGGAAGGCGGCCTCGGGCAGACGGCGTAACCGGGGCCCTCACCCTGCCAGCATGGAGCTCAGCAGCAGGAGCCTCGTGCTGTCCAGGGGAAGGACAGAGAGGGCGGCTGCATCCCTGAAGCGCTTCTCAACGCCGTAATCCCTCATGTAGCCGTAGCCCCCGTAGACTTGGATGGCGTCCAGCCCGGCGTTCACCGCAGCCCTTGAAGCGGCTGCCTTGGCCCGGAAACAGGAGGCAATGCCGTCCGTGCTCCCCTGATCGAAGCCCGCCGCCGAGTCGAGGACCCCTTTCCAGGCGGACTGGATAGCTGCTCTGTTGGTTTCGATCAGGAGCTTGATCGCGTCGTGGTCCTCGATCATTCTGCCGCCCTGGTAGCGTTCCCGTGCGTACTCACGTGCCGTATCGAGGGCTTTCGCTGACGTGGCGCAGGCGCAGGCGCCGGTGAGCAGGCTCAGCACCGAAAAGATGAAGATGAGGGAGTCGCGGTTCACCGGCTCGATCGCCACGGGCCGTGCATTGACGAAGGCGACGTCGGCGACCCTGAGGGCCCTTGCGCCCAGGAGGCCGACCTCTTCCACAACGACCGTTGAAGGGTCGTGCTCCACGAGGCAGAGCACGGTTCCGTCACAGCCGCTCGCAAAGACCGCGTACGGACCGCCCAGGCCTCCCAGCACCACGGACTTCTTCCTGCCCGTGACCAGGCCGTCCCTGAGCCTGGTCCTGAACTCGATCACCCGGGGGGACAGGTCGAGTTCCTCGTCATCGAAGATGCACAGGCAGGCCCGCCTTCCGGGGGCATCGAAGCCCGCGTTCTTCAGGAGCATGTCCGAGGCAAGGCAGTAGGAGGCGAACGCGCCGATGCCGGCGCAGTATTCCGAGAGCTTCCAGACGGCCTGGGCAATGCTCTCCATATCGGAGAACCCTGATTCGCCATCGCTCAGGCCAAGGATGCCCACGTCCTTGAGTCTCCGGAAGAGGTCGATCTTTTCGAGCCCGCCCGGGTCGAGGTCGATCTCGGGTATGAAGGGCACGAGGTCCTTTCTGGCCATCCTGTCCACCGAGTTCAGGAATATCCCGAAATAGTCCCTGTCCTTAGTCATGGATGCCGCCCCTGATGTGTTTTTTGTACAGGACGTGACGGTTCAGCTGGTTCGTGCCCTCGTAGATCTGGGCGAGCTTGACGTCTCTGAGGCTTTTCTCCACGAAGTTCCTCTCCTCCGCCCCGGCAGGCCCCAGGATCTCGAGCGCCTTGAGGCAGACGTTCACCGCGAGGTCGCTGCAGGTGAACTTGGACATGGAGGACAGGGCCAGGGACATGTCCTTCACGTCGTCGTCGAGCTTCTGCCTGATGAAGTCCACGGTCGCTCTCCTGAAGGCAGGGGATGCCGTGAGCTTCAGGGCAGGGGGGGTCCTCCTCAGGGGTGCGAACGCCTTCAGCATGGGGTCCTGCAGTGCGCGGTTCCCCATGAGGGGCCCCATGATCTCCTTGTCGAACAGGTAGCCCGCGTGGAGGTAGGTGTTGCGGGCGGCCTGGACCATGCTGAACATGTCCGCCAGGGCCATCTGCACCCACTGCCTTTCGATGAGCCTGCCGTTTCCGCATCTTCTGTTCCTGCAGTAGTCGAGGGTCCTCTCGTAGGCGCCCCGGGCGATGCCCGTTGCAATGGCTGCCACCGGGGCCCTCGATGCGGCGAGCACCACCTCGGTGAGGTAAGTCGAGGACCCGGTCACCCCCATCTCGAAGCTGTCGGGTATGAAGCAGTCCTCGAACACGAGCATGGCGGCGTGGCAGGCGCGCATGCCCATCTTGAGCTCCACCTTGTCCGCGGAGAAGCCCTTCGTCCCCGCGGGCACCAGGAAGGCGCTCCACGTCTGCGCCGGGTACCTGCTGCTCGTGGCGCAGCACACCGCGGTGTATTTTGCCACCGACCCGTTGCTGATGAACACTTTGGTGCCGTTCAGGACGTAGCCTCCCGGGACCTTCTTCGCGAAGCATGTGAGCCGGGCGGTGCGCAGGAAGTCTTCGTCCTCCACGTCGGTGCCCGCCATGGGCTCGGTCACGGCGGCGGCAAAGACGACCGGTTCCCCCTTCTTTTCTTTCTCGACCACCTCGCGGATGACCGTGTCGAACTGGTGGAACGAAAGGCCCAGGAGTACGCAGGAAAGGCCGAGGTAGTGGGCGCCGAAGAGGTTTGCGATGCCCGCGCACCCGGCGCAGAGCTCCTCGAGCACCACGGCGCAGTCCATGATGCCGGCGTCGCCGCCGCCCAGGAAGCTCGGGACGGGCATGCTCATGAGGCCGTACTCGCACCCCCTCGCCATGATGTCGTGGGCGTGGTAGTGGGGGTCGTGGAGCATCTTCCGGTCGACAGCGTGAGCGTGGGGGTCGATGAAGCGGCTCCTGAACTCGCGGGCTGTGCGGAGCAGGAGGAGGGTCCTGTCGTTCAGCTCGAGGTACTTCCCGTAGCCGAAGGTCTCGGATGCAGTCAAGGCGGGCCTCTCTCCTGTCTAGTCGTCCATGAGGTTGCGCGGGGCGTAGAGCACGGACTCCATGAGGGGCATGTACTGGTAGAACAGCGGTTTCTGGCTCAGCCCCATCTCCCTGAGCTGCCTGGAGATGGCGTGGTTCTCGCCGATGCTGAGCTGAGCCGCGTTGGGGTTCATGCTCTTGGCGAACTCGATGGGGTTCACATAGACGTTGGCGGGCAGGACGAACCCGTTTTTGACGGAAAAGGTCTTGATCCTGTTCACCTTCTCGGTCGTGGTCTTGAGCTTTTTCCCCTTGAGGGTGAGGATCTTCTCGCCGCCTTCCGAGAGGGTGCAGACAAGCATGGGGCCTTCGTGGGAGAACCCGATGTCTGCAAGGAACTTGGGATAGCCGTACCACTCCACGCCGCCGTACCGGGCGATCTCCGTGGTCACGGGGAGCTGCCACACATAGGCGGTGAAGTACCGGCGCAGCATCATGCCCAGCAAGGTCAGGCCCGGGATGGCGCGTTTACGGAAGGTGATGGGGAAGGAGATGGAGAATTCGTTGTAGGGATCGATGTCGCTCCGGCGGTATTCGAAGGCCGTAAAGGCAACCAGCGCCCTGCCCGGCGTAACCTCCACCGGGTGCATGTCCGGCGTGGGGAGGTGGCGGCGGACCATGTCCGTCGAAGCGGTGTAGATGGCCGTCATGGACGTGTTGTCGTAGTAGAAGACCGGAAGCTTGATCCTCCGTTGAAACACCTCGTCGTAATAATCCCACTGGAGAACCTTTTTGAGCAGATCGCCTTTATTCATTATCAACCTCCTCCCGGACTCGTATGGCCTCTGACCTTACCAAGTATAACAATAAAAAAAGATAACTGGTGTTATTGCTATATGTCAATGATTATGTGGCACAAGAAACGGCCTTCCCCCTAGTCCTTTTTGAGGGAGTCCAGCGGTATGCGCATCCCCTGCTGGAAGAGGTAGTTCATGTGCGGCAGGGAGATGTTCTCCGGGCCGTAGAGGATGAACTGGGTGCTGGGCATGGAGAAGTACATGACCGGCTTGGTCACGAGCAGGGCCTTCGACAGCTCGCGGGCGATGGGGTGCTTCATCCCCAGCTGGAGCTCAACGTCCTTTGGATTGATCGACATGCCGAGCTTCAGGGCATTGACCTTGAACTCCGTTCTCTGCGGCTGCCTGAACTGGTAGAGGCTGATGAGGAGCTTGACGAGCCTGCTCATGGGTGTCGCTATCCTGCGGAGCTTGAGCCTGCAGATGATCTCGTCGTTTTCCTTGAGCTCGCAGCTCGTGGCTTCCTCGGTGTCTGTGAAGTCGATGGACGCAAGGAACTTGGGGAAGCCGGAAAAATCGATGCCCCATCGCAGCGCGGCCTCGGTGGTCACCGGGAGGTGGAAGATGTAGGGGTAGAAGTTGAACTGGATCAGCTGCCTTAAGAGGTTGTATCCCGGCACCGGGAGGATGTGGGGGTTGTTGAGCACGATGGTGAAGGCGAATTCGTTGTAGGGGCCCACATCGGTGTCGTGATATTCGAAGCAGGCAAGGGCGATCGCCCCCACCCCCGGAAACATCTGGGCAGGGGAGAAGCGCGGGTCGGGGAGGAGTTTTTTGAGCTCGAACACATTGGCCGGGAACACGGCCATGAACGCCCTGGCATCCCGGTAGAAAATGGGGAGCTTCACCTTCTGTCCCGCTGCCCACACATCGACCTGGGGGACCCCCTCGAAGAAACTGCCTGTATCCTGATTTGTCATTGGTAACCTCCTGAACTCATATTATAATAGAAAAACACCTATAATCCTATAAAGATTAATTATGATACTGCAGGAGGGATCTCAACGGTTGATGCGGCTGATATCGTCATTATCTTTATAGTACTGTATTCGTTTACCAGAGGGTGCGTATCGTATTGTGAGGAGGTGTGTCATGGAATGCTTTACGGGCTTGAGAGATGGTGAGCACGACTTTGTAGGGCTTGCCGAGTCGTTTGCCAGAAAGACGGTTCAGCCCATGTTCGAGGGTGATTTTCCCGACGGAGACCCTGCGAGGGTGGCGTCCATCCTGAGCAAGGCCTTTGAGGTGGGCCTGGCTTCATCCCCGGACTCGAGGATGCCCGGGTACGAGTACGGGATCTGGGGGGCGAACCCGGGAGACTCCGGAAACAGACTGTCGGCCATCCTCCTGTCCGTCATCGCCCGGACGTGCAGCGGCATAGCCATGAACCTCCACTCCCAGGGGCTCGCCTCGTCCATCATCACCGCGTCGCAGAGGAAGCTTGCGCATCCTCCCGGCAGGGTCGCGGCGGCGCTCCAGGAAGGATACGGCCTTCCCGGCTACCTGACCCTGATCGATCCGGCCAGGGAAGGGCCGGAAGCTGTATCGACCATGGCCCGGGCGCATGGATCCGGATATGTGATCAGCGGGAATAAATCCTTTGTGTACGGCATGTCCGGCACGGAGGCCTTTGTGGTGTTCTGCAGGGTCGAAGATGGGGGCTGGGGGTGCTTCCTCGTCCCTGCCGATACCCCCGGGGTGCAGGTGACCGGGATTTCTGAACGGACGGGCCTGAGATCGTGCGGGCTTTTCGAGCTCTCCCTGAAGGATGTGGAAATACCGGCCGATGCCCGGCTTGATGAGGGCGACGCGGCGTCGCTGGTGAAACGTTCCGTGTGTCTTCACTGGCTCGGCCTGTCGGCCATTGCCGCAGGGAACGGTCAGGGGGCGCTCCTGGCGGCGAAGCGGTACGCGTCCGAGCGCTACCAGGGCGGGACCCTCATCGAAAACCATCCTGCCGTGAGAAAGCTCGTCGCCCGGTCGGAGGCCAGGGTCGAGACGGCCTTTGCCCTCCTGCTCAAGGCTGCCGAATCCCTCGAGGATGCCGGCGACTGCCTGAGGCAGTGCGCCATTGCCAAGCTCACAATCACCGAGCTGGGCTTCCAGGCGGTCACGGACTGTCTCCAGGTCTTCGGTGGCTACGGATACATGGAGGATTACCGGATGGAAAAGAGGCTGCGGGACGCCGTGGTCCTCAAATCGGCCGGCGGCTCGGGGAACGCCCTCGAGCTCTTCATCTTCGAGGTCGGAAGGGAGGTGTGAGATGATGGTGAACGATGCCGCCCTCGCGGCCAGGATAGAGTCCCTCAAGGTACGGAACGCCTCCGCGAACCTCGATCTTTTCGGAAGGCTGCTCGTGGACAACCGGGAGATGACGGTCTGGGAGCACGACACGAAGCTGCTGCCGCTGGGTGCCCGGATATGGAGACGCAACGCGCGCAGGTTCGCCAGGGAGTTCATCAGGCCCGATGCCCTGAAGGCCGACGCCTCGCCCACTGACTACGACCCGAAGCCCATCATCCGCAAGGCTTCCCGAAAGGGTTTCCAGACCCTCATGCTGCCGCTGCCCGTCGGCACCGCCTTCCCGGGGAGCTATTTCCTCGGGTCGGCGGCCCTGCAGCTCGCCGTGGTCGCCGAAGAGTTTGCCGCCGAGTCCGGAGGCCTCGCCCTCCTGCTCCTGGCACACCACCTGGGGTGCGCGCCCATGGCGCTGAGCGGTCACATCCCCACCGTCTTCCGCCACCTCCTGCCCATGTATGCGAAAGCCATCCTGGGAAGGCCCGAGATCATGGCCTTTGCCATCACCGAGCCGGGTGCGGGGTCGGACGTGGAGGAGACCGAAGGGGGGGCATGCGCACACCTGGTCACGACGGCGAAGAAGCGCGACAAAGGCTTCGTCATCAACGGGAGGAAGTGCTTCATCTCCGACGGTGCCATTGCCGACAAGGTCACCCTCTATGCAAAGCTCGACAACGAGGGCATCGAGTCGTGGACGTGCTTCCTGGTGGAAAAGGGCATGAAGGGTTTTTCCGTCGGCAGGCGCGAGCACAAGATGGGCCAGCGGGCAGCCGATGCCTCCGAGCTCATCCTCGAGGATGTCTTTGTCCCGGATACCAATGTCGTGGGCCCCTTGAGGAGCGGATGGGCGAACAACCGCAATGTCCTGAACTACTCGAGGCCGGTGGTGGGTGCCATGGCGCTGGGGCATGCGAGGGGGGCCTTCGAGCGGGCCGTGGAGTTCTGCCGCAGGACAAGCCTGGGCACCAGGAGGCTCATCGACTGCCAGGACATCCAGATCGAGCTGGCGGACATGCTCATCAAGCTCTGGACAGCCCGTGCCATGGTCTGGCACAGTTGCGGCCAATTCAGATGCTACCAGTCGGCATCCGCGGCTGCCAAGGTCGCTGCCTCGGACATCTCGTTCGAGGTCTGCACCAGGGCCATGGAGCTCATGGGAGACCACGGGTATCTCCACGGCGGGCTTACGGAAAGCCTCTGGCGGGATTCGCGGCTCACCCAGATCTACGAGGGAACGAACCAGATCAACCGGCTTGCAGTGGTCGAGCACCAATGGGAGGCGGAGCTTTCGCGGATGCCCGCCTGAACCGTGCACAGATGCTGGGCAAATAAGGATTTTCGAGTAAGACGGACGCAGGCATCCCGCCCTGGCTGAG
>DAOPXM010000003.1:0-25074 GCA_035352355.1 Deltaproteobacteria bacterium
CGGAGAGCACGTTGTTCCTGCCGCACGTGTGCTCCGTGATGCCCAGCGTGTAGCACACCATGCAGGGTTTGACGGACGAGAGCATCTGCGCGATGTCCCTGATCCTGCCTTCGTCCACGCCCGATATCTCGGAGGCCCTGCTCAAGGGATAGTGCTCGAGGATGTGGTCCTTGAACGCCTCGAAGCCCGTGCAGCTCTCCTCCACAAACGCCTTGTCGTAGAGGTTTTCCTTGAGGAGCACGTGCATGATCCCGCCCAGGAAGGCGATGTCCGAGCCCACCTTGATCTGGGCGAAGAGGTCTGCGAACTCCGCGAGGGCATGACGCCTCGGGTCGGCCACGATCAGCATGGCCCCCTTCTCCACTGCATTCTTCAGGAAGGTGGCGGCCACCGGGTGCGCCTCGGTCATGTTGGTGCCGATACAGAAGAACATCTTCGCCTTCTCGAACTCGCCGAACGAGTTGGTCATGGCCCCGGAGCCGAACGCTGTCGCCAGACCGGCGACGGTGGGGGCGTGTCACGTTCGGGCGCAGTGATCGATGTTGTTGGTGCCGATCACCGCGCGGAAGAGCTTCTGCATCTGGTAGGAGTCTTCATTGGTGCTCCGGGCGCAGCTCACGCCCGCGATGGCGTCCGGCCCGTGCTTCGCGAGGATCTCCCCGAACCTGCCGGCCACCAGGTCAAGGGCCTCGTCCCACGAGGCCTCCCGGAACTCGCCGTCCTTCTCACGGATGAGCGGCGTGGTGAGCCTGTCTTTGGAATAGATGAAGTCGTAGCCGTATCTGCCCTTGACGCAGAGCCTGCCCTTGTTGGGAGCGGCGTTCTCCACACCGGTGACCTTGAGGATCTTCTCGTCCTTCACGTGGAGGTCGAGCTGGCAGCCCACCCCGCAGTAGGGGCACGTGGTGCGGACCCGGGAAACATCCGGGACGCGGGCCTTGCCGATGGACTTCTTGGCTACGAGGGCGCCCACCGGGCAGATCTGGGTGCACTCGCCGCACTGGACGCAGGAAGACTCGCCCATGGGCTCGTTGCAGTCGAAGCCGATCCGCGCGTCGTACCCCCTGCCCATGACCTTGATGACGCGGTTGACCACGATATGGTTGCACGCCTCCACGCACCGACCGCACATGATGCACCTGGTGTGGTCCACGCGGATGAAGGCGGAGCTGTCGTCGAACTCGGGGGGGCGGCCGGCCCTCCTGATGTCCCGGTCTTCGAGCTTCAGGTGGTAGGCAGCGTCCTGGAGCTCGCAGGAGCCTGTCTTTTCGCAGACGATGCAGTCGTGGTTGCCCGAGGACAGGACGAGCTTGACCACGAAACGCTGGGCCTCGAAGACCTGCGGCGATTCGGTATTGATCTCCATCCCGTCGGCGACAGGAGTGTTGCAGGCCGTCACCAGCCCCGGGCTGCCCTTCACCTCGACCACGCAGACCCGGCACCTCGCGGCCGCGCCTACCTTTTCATGGTAGCACAGGGTGGGGATGTACACGTTGTTGGCGCGGGCTGCCTCGAGGATGGTCTGCCCTGTCTGCGCATCACAGCGCTTCCCGTTGATGATGACCTTCATCCCTTTCCCTCCCTCTTCGAAAGAAGCTCGCTGACCTTTCCCGTCAGGTCGGCGGGTTTGATGGGCTTGGTCAGAAAGGCGTCGATCTCGATGCTCTCGTCCGTCGGGAACAGCCCCTGATAGTCGGTATTCGCTATGGAGGTCACCATGATGATGGGGATGTCCCGGTATTCCTGCTCTTCGCGCATGAAACGGCTCATGGAAACACCGTCGAGCACGCTCGACATGATGACGTCCAGGATCACGAGGTGGGGCTTTTCCCGGGCAAGCGTCGCCCTGCCCTGGCTGCCGTTGCCGGCGGATATCACCTCGTACCCGCTCCCTTCGAGCACGGTCCTGGTGGAGAAAACGAAATCGGTGTCGTCGTCGACTATGAGGATCTTTGCATTCTTCATGGATCACCTCCTCTGTTCTGAATGGGACATGTGCCCTGCCGCCCGCTCCTCGAACTCGGGGCGAAAAAGCCTGAGGGCGGACAGGACCGGCTCGACCATGCCGGTGCCCATGGGGCAGAAGGTCCGGCCGGTGATCCCCCGTGCCAGGTACTCGAGCTCTTCGATGTCCTGCATCGAGCCCTGGTGCGCCGCCAGCTTCTCCAGGAGCATGAGCATGCTGTGCCCGCCGACGCGGCAGGGGAAGCAGTTGCCGCAGGACTCGTGGACAAAGAACCGGGTTATCCTTCTTACCACCTCCACCATGTCCGTGGTTTCGTCCATCACGATGACCGCCCCGGTCCCCAGCGCTGTCCCGGCGGCCTGCAGGGTCTCGAACGCCATGGGGGTGGACACCTTGTCCCCGGTGATAAAGGGAGTGGAGGCGCCGCCCGGGATGATGGCCTTGATGCCGCGTCCCTTCCGGACACCCCCCGCGTGCTCGTAGATGATCTCCTTGAGCGGGGTCCCCAGGGGAAGCTCGAAATTGCCGGGGCGGTTGACGTGGCCGCTCACGCAGAAGATCTTGATCCCCTTGCTCTTTTCCGTTCCGATGGACGAGTACCACTGGGAGCCCTTCAGGATGATGTGCGGTATGTTCGTGAGGGTCTCCACGTTCTGCACGACCGTGGGCTTGCCCCACAGGCCCTGCTGTGCCGGGTAGGGAGGCTTCGGCCTCGGCACGCCGCGCTTGCCTTCGAGGGACTCGATCATGGCCGTTTCCTCGCCGCAGATGTACGCGCCTGCCCCGCGGTGAACGGACACGTCCAGATCGAAGCCGCTGCCGAGGATGTTCTTGCCGAGGAAGCCGTGCTGATAGGCGTCGGAGATGGCCTTGATCCAGCGCTTGACGCCCAGGAAGAACTCACCCCTGATGTAGACGAAGGCCCTGTTGGCGCCCACGGCGTAGGCCGCGATGATCACCCCCTCGAGGATGGAGTGGGGGTCCCTCTCCACGATGAGGCGGTCCTTGAACGTGCCCGGCTCGCCCTCGTCGGTGTTGATGGCCAGGTACTTGACCGGGGCGTCCTTGGGCATGAAGCCCCACTTCACGCCGGTGGGGAAACCTGCGCCGCCGCGCCCCCTCAGGCCGGAGGCCTTCACCTCCGCGATGATCCCCTCAGGGGTCATCTTCAGGGCCTTCCTGAGGGCCTCGTATCCTCCGGACCGCAGGTAGGTGTCTATCTTTTCCGAGTTCGGGCGATGGACATTCGCCAGCAGGACCGGCTGCCACTGTGCCATGCTACACCTCCCCCATGAGTCGTTCCAGGATGTCGTCGATGCTGGCCGGTGTGAGGTTTTCGTAGAGCTGGTCGTTCACGCGCATGGCAGGGGCCGTGCCGCAGGAGGCGAGGCACTGGACGGTTTCCAGGGTGAACCGCCCGTCAGGGGTGGTTTCTCCCGGCTGGATGCCCAGCTTTACGCTGACGTAGTCGACCACCCGCTCGGCCCCGTCGTTCAGGTAGCACGAGAGCCCCTCGCAGACCTGGATGACGTGGCGGCCCACGGGCTCCATCCGGAAGAGGGTATAGAAGCTCGCGGTGCTGTACACCTCTCCAGGCGTCAAGCCCAGGCGCCTGGCCACCTGCCGGACCGCGTCCTTCGTCAGGTAGCCCTTCTGCTCCTGGGCCACGTACAGGGCCGCGAGCATCATCGATTGCCTGGCGGGATCGACGATGGCGCCGCCGTCCGGCCTCCTGGTCTCATTCCTGGCTTTCATGAACACTCTCCTTTCATCTCATCAGGAACCCTGCTGGCACGAAAGGCACTTCCAACCTCCCGCCACGCACCACCCGAGCCTGCGGCTGATGCGGGACGGTCGATCTCTCAGCGCTCCATTCGGATGCGAAAAGCATTATTTGTGCCAGCGATCTGAAACCAATATCGTACTCATTATCATAGGGTTATGAGGCGAGAATCCACGGATAGGCCTGCGTGCGGGGAAATATACCCCCGTCCGCGGGGATTATTTCCCCGCCATGGGGCATGGCTCGGGCTCTCTGCTGCGGGAGTCGAAGGGGAAAGGGGAGACAGCTTTTCTCCGGCACATGGGTGTCGGGTCAGGGTCGTGTTCGGAGACCGCGCCGGCCACGATCCCCGCGCACCATGTCCCTGCCCGGACGTTTGTCAAGGGAGATCGGCTCTGTGAGGAATCCCCCTGTCAGCTTGGATGGAGCCGGTTTCGGTGAAAATCGGCCCCGGCAGCGCAACCGGCCGGGGCCATCATCCTCAGGAAAGCTTCCGCTGCACCTTCTCCCACACCTCCTTCACGTCGAGGGGCTGGAAGCCGGGCTTGCTGAAGAGCTCGCGGCCGAGCTCGTAGATCGTCTCGTTGTAGGGGGCCTTCACCCGGTTCTGCCGGGCGAGCTTGAGGATGTAGCCGGTGAGCGAGTCGAGCTCCGAGTCGGTGCCGCCCCGCTGGATGATGTCCTGGCTCATGCTGGACATGACCATCTTCTTCACGTTCTTCAGGAACAGAGGCCTCGTGAGCGACCTCGGGAGCTTCGCCGACGCGGCGAGGAGGATCCAGGGCGGCATGCCCCCCAGCTTGCACTCCTTGAACCCGGCGGCCTTCACGATCTGAACCCCTTCGTAGAGCGTGTTGGAGAGGATCCTCTGGAAGAGGTCGATATCCGAGATCTCCCTGAACCCGTGGCCCAGCAGGGTGGTCACCGGGTTCGTGAGATTCACCACGATCTTCGAGTGCACGGCATCCTGGAGATGGTCCGTGACCACGGTCTCCACCCCCCTGCCGAAGATCTCGGCGATGGTGTTCATCTCGGTCTGCAGCCCGTTGTCCGGCGTTCCGAGGACCAGCGGGCCCCGCTTCTGGTAGCCCACCACCACGGGCTCGTCCATCCAGGCGTTGTAGCTCACCACGCAGTAGATCACCCGGGAGAAGTATTTCGGCAGGATGGCCTGGTTGTCGGTGCCGTTGGCCATGGACACGATGATCACGTCGTCCCTCGTGTTCTCCCTGATGAGCTTCGAGACCGCCTCGAGGCTGTAGTTCTTCACGCCCACCACGACCACGTCCATGTCTTTCAGGTCACGGACGTCTTCGATGACCTTGACCGGGACGTGGACCTTCTCCTCCTTCCTGTCCCCCTGGTAGAGGGTGATGCCCTTGGATTTCAAGGCCTCGAGCACCCTTCCCTGGTCGAGGAAGTAGGTCTCCTCGTGGGTCGGGGCGATCCAGCCGCCCACGGAGGCGCCGATGGCGCCCGTACCGAAGAAGGCGACCTTCATGCCCCTGGCGGGCAGCTTCATGCTGGCCTCGTCGTCCAGGTCGTAGCCGCTCACCCGGATCTCCCGGGCCCAGGCGGGCGCCATCTCGTTGGGTAGGTCGAAGCAGGACGACATGCGCTCCGCGTAGCGCGTCTGGAAGGGGACCTCCTCGATCTCGAGCCTTTCCAGCATGGGGGCGAACGAGGTGCTGCCGAGCTCCATGAAGGGCCGGTCGGCCTTCACGCCCTTTTTCGCGAGCAGGCCCATGTTCTTCTTCACGTTGAAGGTGGCCTTGAAATCGGTGCGGTTCTGCAGGAGCCTGCCGTCCATCTGGGTGTACAGGTAGGAGGAGACGTCGAAATCCGTGGGCTCCCCGTCCATAGGGATGCGCAGCTTCAGGTACGCCTCGCCCTTCTCGTCATAGGCCTTCACGAGGCACTCGCCCCCCTGGCAATCGATGTCGATGTCCTGGGTGACCTTGGGCAGGCCCCAGATCTTCCTGCCCCGCAGGGTGTTCTCCCGCGAGGTCACGGGCATGCCCGCGATGTAGTAGCCGAACCTGCTGAACGAGCCCGTGATCATGGGCAGGACCGGGACGTTTACGCCCGGGTCCACCATGACCGGGATGGCGATGGCGATCTCGTTGTAGGGGCGCACCCCCAAGACCTTGCGGTACTCGTAGCAGGAGAACGCCACCAGGGCGCGGCCGCACGTCATCCGCACGGGCACGATCTGCGGGCTGAGCTGCTCTCTGAGAAGCGCTGCCGCCTTGTCGTAGGAGCACATGAACACGGCCATGGCGCAGGACACGTCCCCGTAGAAGGTGGGGAACAGGTAGTCCTTGCTCACGGAATCGGTCAGCTTCAGGGGTTTCGGCGCCCTGCGCAGCGAAAAGCGGCGGTAGAAATCGTTGTTGAACTCGCCTACGTTGTCCAGCATCTCCTGAGGTATGTCCCATGTAGCCTTCATCGCATGCCCCCTGTTCATGACTCTTGGTCATCTTCTGTTCACGATACCCTGTCCCCTGTGTGCCGATGGCGATCCGGCTGGACTTTAAAATATTATATGACCGCAGGTCATTAAATGCAAGCCGAAAATCATTCGCAGCTGAAGAAGCGCTTCAGGAGGTCGCTCAGCATGTTCTTCGCTTCTTCGGTCGAGGAGAGGTGCTCCTCCACGAGGGCCTTGTGGCAGACGTCCAGGATGAGGCCCAGGACGATCGTGGTGTAGACCTCCCAGTTCTCGATCCGGTAGTCTTCGTACTGGTTCAGGTAGGCGAGGATGATCTCCGAGAAGCCCTGGATGGTCCGTCTCGTGGAGGGGTACGGCCTGCCGCTCTGGAGGTTTTTCCGAAGCTCCACGAGGAGCATCAGGTTCCTGGAGAAGTAGGTGATGATCGCGTCCGAAAGGATGATGATCTTCGGTACGCTCTGGAAGGGGATGATGACCTCTTCGAGGAACTCCCTGGTGTACCGGCTGATGACGCTGTCCACGAGGTCGTCCTTGTCCCTGAAATACCGGTAGAAGGTGCCCTTGGCGATGCCGGCCTTCTGCACGATGTCGCTGATGGACGTCCCCTCCACGCCCCTGGCCTGGAACAGCCCGACGGCGCACACCTCGATGGTGTCCCGGGAGGAGGCCTTGTCCCTCCCCCGGGTTCTCCTGGGCCTGGCATTCCCGATCTTTCCCACGTCCGCTCCGTGCTCTGCCCCGATCATGGCCGCATCCGGAGGACCGGGGCGTTTCTGTGGCTTCATCACGTTTTATACACCATCGCCATGAACATATCACCAAGATAAGGGGCTTCTGGATCGCTGGACAAAAAAAGGATATCAGCCCGTGAGAGCTGATATCCCATCTTTACTTCCCGAAGGTCTCCTCTTGAAGGCTTTGCAACCGCCTCCAACAGTCGATTACCTTTTCCGGGACTGCCTCTTAATGGCTATGACCAAAGGCCTTGCTCACATCGATGGGCGAGTTGAACCTGTCCTCGGTGAGGCCGTTGATCATGTCGATCACTTCCTGAGGCGCGCCGTTGTCGCGGGCCTTGCTCAAGAGATCGCTCTTGCTCGCAGGAAAATCGATCCCCTTGAGGTATTTCTCCAGTTCAGCTGCACTTCCTTTAACAGCCATTGTGTTCCTCCTTTCGGTAGGTTTACCGGATGGCCCTTCAGGTGTGTCTTGATCTTGGATGCTTCCTGTGGATGAGCCGCAGGGGTTTGCCGGAGCCATGCACTGATCTCATTTTTTTACTTGAATAGAGTCAGATTTAAAAAAATCAATACCTGCCGCTGAGGCGTTGACCATGCCTCCGGTCGGCTCCCAGCCTGCCTTTGCAGATTTACCGACTCCTGCACCCGAGATGCCTGGAATGGGTGGAAAACGATTCTTTCCAAGCGGCCTCGTTCTCATGCTCCCTTCCCGCTTCGGTGTCGCGCCAGGGGTTCATGGAGGTATGCGTATGCGGGAGGCACACGTTATCGCTGCTCATCCTGTGTGAGCCGCTTTCACTTCCTGATCCGCTTACTCGGGCCGATGCGCACGGAGCTCGAGGGGCAGCCTTGCCTCGGAGGCCGTGAGCTCACAGCCCAAGGTCTCTCTTCTTCTGCTCGAACTCCTCTTTCGTGATCTCCCCTCTCGCATACCGCGTCTTGAGGATCTCCAGGAGATACACGCCGGAGTCTTTGTGCCAGGCTGTCCGGACGAACAGGTACATCACTTTGATGATGATCGACAGAAGGACTATCCACAGGAGTATGGACCAGATATCTATCATCATGGTTTCTCACCTCCGTTGCTACCCTATGTAGGGTGCCATGCCTTTTTTTCAACAGAGGCGGTACGCTAAGGACGATCCGTGCCGGTAATGGGCCCCCGTTGCGTATTGAGAACCCGGGGGGGAGCTGTTATCATGAATATTGCCTTTGCAGCATATCCACTATCGATCATGAGAATCTGCATACCTTCCTGCTTCGTTGTAACGGGCTGCCAGGGCATGGGCACAGGAAAGGTTGGAAAACCGGTCATCTGATTTTTCGAGCCGGCAGACGTCCTTTTCCGCACCAGCGGTGGGCCTCCGGCTTCTGATACCAATGCAGCGCACACAAGGAGGAGGTTATGAAACCGAGATCCCTGGGCATCCTCATACTTCTCTTGCTGGCATGCTCATGTTCGGACGACGACGACAATTCCCACAATCCCAACAATCCAGGCAATTCCCCGCAGGCCCTTGAGGAGGGCCTGGATCCCGCCTCGATCCCGAAGTTCGTGACCCCACTGGCCAAAGTCCCGGTCATGACGAGCAGCGGCACCATCGAAAGCGATGAGGGGACTGCCGACCACTACGAGCTCGCCATGCGGCAGTTCGAGCAGCAGGTCCTCCCCAGCGGCTATCCCGCCACTACGGTCTGGGGCTTCGGGCCATCCGACGATCCCAGGACCGTTGCCCAGGGAGGGAGGTACTTCTACCCCTCCTTCACCATCGAGGCGCGGTACAATACCCCGGTGGCGGTCACCTGGATCAACGGCCTCATGGACAGCGAAGGCAGGTATCTCCCCCACCTGCTCCCCGTGGACCAGACCGTGCACTGGGCCAACCCGCCAGGCCCCCGCGACGAGCGTGGCATGAGCCAGGAGCCGTACCGGGGGCCAGTCCCCGTGGTCACCCACCTCCATGGAGGGCACAACGATGAAGAGGACGACGGCTTCCCCGAGGCGTGGTTCCTCCCTGCCGCCAACAACATCCCCGCCGAGATCCAGTTCAGAACCGGGACGTTCTACGATTACTTCGTACAAAAATACGGGCTCACCTGGTCTGCCGGGAGCGCGACCTTTGTCTACGAAAACGACCAGCGGGCAACGACCCTGTGGTACCACGACCATACCCTGGGCATGACCCGGGTGAACATCTATGCCGGGCTGGCCGGCTTCTACATCCTGCGGGGCGGTCCTGACGATGTGGTGCTGGACACGAGGTCCGAAGGACAGTCGTCCCCGGCGGTCTTGCCCGGCCCTGCACCCGGCCCTGAGGTGAACCCGGACGGCTCTTTCCGTGAGCTCGCCATCATGATCCAGGACCGCTCGTTCAATGAGGACGGATCCCTGTTCTACCCCGACAACCGCGCCTTCTTCGAGGGGCTGGCGCCCTCGGAGCTGCAGATCCCCTTCTCCCCGAGCCCCGGCTGCGATGGGCAGCCCAGCGACGTGGCCCCCATCATCCAGCCCGAATTCTTCGGGAACTGCATCGTGGTCAACGGACAGACGTGGCCCTACCTCGAGGTGGAGCAGCGCCGCTACCGTTTCCGCCTCCTCAATGCGTGCAATTCACGCACCCTCCTGCTGGACTTCAACGACATCACCGGGGCGGAGGTCTGGCAGATCGGCGCGGATGGCGGCTTCCTCGCCGCCCCGCTCGACATGGGGAGCGTCAACGGCGGGCAGCTCCTGATGGGGCTTGCCGAGCGGGCGGACGTCATCATGGACTTCACGAACACGCCGGCCGGGAACTATGTTCTGAAAAACCTCGGACCAGACGAGGCCTTCCAGGGCGGCATCCCCGGGGTGGACTTCGATCCGGCGGACCCGGAAACCACCGGCCAGGTGATGCAGTTCAGGGTCGGCCCGAGGGAGGGCGAGGACACTACCTCTCCCCCCCGGTTCATGAAGCTCCCCGCCATAACCCCGCTTGCTCCCACCGTGACCCGGAGGATCTCCCTGAACGAGAACTCCTCTTCGAACGTCTTCGTCAGGCAGGACGACAACGGCGGCCTAGTCTTCGACTGCGGCAGCAGCACGCCCATCGACCCGGTCCAGACCCTGCTCGGGACCTACGATCCGGTCACCGGTTCACCCACTGAGTACCACTGGTCGGACTTAGTCACGGAAAATCCCGCACTGGGCGCCACCGAGACCTGGGAGATCTACAACTTCACGGGGGATGCCCATCCCATCCATATCCATCTCGTCCAGTTCCAGGTCGTCAACCGCCAGCCCCTGTCCCCCCTCGACGATACCGGCATGGCGATACCCCCTGCGTTCCCCACGGGTGAGCCCAGGCCGCCAGAGCCATGGGAAAGCGGGTTCAAGGACACGGTGATCGTGTACCCGGGCGAGGTGGCCCGCGTCAGGGCGGTTTTCGACAGGCCCGGCTTCTCCGTATGGCACTGCCATATCCTGGAGCACGAGGACAACGAGATGATGCGGCCCTACCACATAGGTCCCATCCCGGACGACGCGCCGATGCAATGACTGGGAAACGGAAGCCCCTCTCACCGGCCCATGCCGGACTGAGGGGGGGCCGGACCGGCCTGTGGGGCGAAGGACTGAACAGCCCTGCCGGTTTTTCGGCAGCCCTTCAGGCCGGCGTGGGTCAGTGAGCCTGGCCCGGCTGGCCTTCGAGCCTCATGACCTTGGTCCTGATGGATCCGGAAAGCACGCTCTCCATGAACTCGTCCGCCAGAATCTTCCCCATGGACGTCGCCTCCTTCCAGAACGCCACCCGCTCGTCCTCGCGCCCGTCGAAGGTCTTGAAGTCGGCCCTGTCCGGGATGCGGCCGAAGGGAAGCCGGGAGATGAACTGCGGCGAGGGGACCAGCATGAGCATGTCCTTCTGGTGCTCGGGGTGAGCGTTGCGCCTCCTGAGCGTTTTGTCGAACCAGCCCGGGATGAGCCTGGTGGAGAAATGCGGATACAGGATGATGCCCCTGTCCTCCTTGGGCGAAAACGACGCCGGGTGGTAGTCGAGGATGCCGCCGTCGCGGTACACGCCGGCATTCGCGCCCGCGATGTCCCTGATCCCGTCCATGACCAGGGGGATGGAGCTGGTGGCGAGCAGGGCATGGCGGAAGTTTCCCTCGTCCAGGGGGACCCGCTGGATGGGGAACTCGCTTTCTTCAAAGAAGGGGGGCTCTTCCCGGGGGTCGTAGAAGAACGCCCGCTCGAAGAAGAGGGAAAGGAGCCTGCGGCTGGCCCTGTTGAGCAGGAAGGCAAGGGCGAGCCCCAGGAACTGGATCGCTTTCGTGTCCGAGCCGGTGACCCCTCTGCACCTCACCGTTGTGAGGTTGAAGCGCATCACCGGGTGGGAGAGGATCCGGGAGACGTGCTGGCCCGGGAAGCAGGAGTCAAGTATCTTGCGGCATTCCTCCTTGACCCTCCTGGGCGTGACCCGGCCGTTGTACTTCTGGTGGATGTAGGCGTCCGCCAGCGCGTCGATGGCGGTTTCCGGATCGCTCTGGACTGCGGAGGCGAGCTTCCACGAGCCGATGGAGGTGCCGTACAGGTGCAACGGCCCGGTACGATCCTTCAGCCACCGACTGAAGATGACCTTGTCGAGCTCGGCGATAGCCAGCCACTTGGCAGCCCCTGCGGCGCCGGCAACCACCGAGATGTCCCCGGGCCTCAGCCCGTTCTGCTTGATCCGTTCCCACGCATTCTTCCCGGCGAGGAACAACAGGTCGCCATCCATCCCTTATGCATCCTCCAAGCTACAGTATCTCCCTGCCCTCACCGCAGCCGTTTCGAGTATGCAGCAGGATCCAGGCGAGCGTCTTGCCGGCCGTGCCATCCCTGGCCGACGTTGCGTAATATATAACGTATTCCGGCGGATCGGATGGTGAAAGATTTGTAAAAAAAACGAGGTGACGGGTCAATAACCAGGCCTTCCCGCCCGGTCGAGGGGGATCTTCGTGGAGGGGTCCCGGGTCGCCTTCCAGGCCTGGCCTCCCGTGATGCCCCCGTCACCGGGCCGTATCCTGCCCTCGATGACATCCCCCGCCACCCTGCCCTCGTACTGGACAAGGGCCTTCCGTCCCCCGATCATCTGGTCAACGGTGAAGCTCAACCTCCTCCCCGTGAGCTGGACGCCCAGCAGGGGGGTCTCGGTGGAACCTGAGCAGAAGGTGCCCGCCACCTCCTGAAACCGCTGGCTCATCTTCAGGGCACAGCGGTTTCCGTCCACCCCGGTCCACTCCCAGGTGCCCGCCACATTGGCGGGGACGATCCAGGAGTAGATGTCGCGGCCTTCGACCTCCTCGTGCTTGTCGGCCCTCCACTCCCCCATGTCATGGCTGTGGGACACCACCCGGGTGCCGGGTTTGAGCTCCCGGAGGAGCTTGGGCCGCAGCTCGAGGTTGACCGACGGCAGGAGATAGAGGGTTACCACGGTGGCCCTGCCGATGTTCGAAGCGAAGAGGTCCTGCCGGATGAAGGTCACCCGGTCGCTCACCCCTGCCGTGCGCGCGTTTTCCCTGCTCTCCCGGATGCGGTCAGGGTCGATGTCGACCCCCACGCCCCTGGCGCCCTTGAGCCTGGCCGCCGTGATCACGATGCGCCCGTCGCCGCAGCCGAGGTCGTACACCAGGTCGTCCCGGTCCACTTCCGCCATGTCCAGCATCTTCAAGACGACCGCCTCCGGCGTGGGTACATAGGGGACATCGAGGCTCCTCCCCTCCGGCCAGTCCATGACCCCCTGCAGCGGGGTCCCGCCGGACGACCCTGCGGCATGGACGCCTGCGAGTATCGAGACCATCACGAGACACAGTGTCCGTATCCTGATCATACGATCTCCCTCCCTTCAGAACCTGGCCGCGAACCCGAAGATCATGACGAGGTCCGCAGCCCGTTCGGTGATACCGATGTTCGTGGCAACGTAGAGCTGCAGGTCCGGTGTCACCTCGTCGATGAGCCCCAGGTCGATGCTCCCTTTCCAGTCGGACCACTCCGCGGTTTCGGCCTTGGCGGCAAGCTCGCCGTAGACCCTGATCCCATGGCGAAGGGTGAGGAACAGGGCAAGGGTGTTGCTCACGCTGAAGGCGTCGTCCTTCCCGTTCTTGGGCCGGTACTCCGCCCCGGGCGTGTCCAGGAGGGCCAGGTCAGGGCCCAGCGTTTTGAGGAAAGGAAAGGCCACCCCGCCCGTCACCCGGTCGTAGCCCAAGCCTGCCGTCCCGGTGGGCAGGGTGATGAAGGGCATGACCGCCAGGGCGGAATCGGACCCGGCCTCACGCGCGCCCCGGTCGTTCCCCCACAGGTTGTGCTTGAACCGCAGCCCGATGTCCCCTGCCCCGAAGGCCTCACTGCCGTTGGGCTCGTCGCTGGTCCCGATGGGGCGAACGATGACGCCTACCTCCGAGCCTTCCCGGGCGCCGATCCGGAGGAGGGTGTCCGCCACGAACAGGTAGTCCGTCTCAAGGTAGTTGTCATGGGCGTACGAGATGAGGTTCATCTCTGCCTGGATGCGGCCCGGCACCACCGTGAACGGGGTGACGACCTGAGCGGGCCGGTCGGTCGTCATGCTCCCCGCCATGGGCAGGGGAACGGGCCCGGAGGCATCGGCCCCCCGTGCCGGAGGGGAAGCACTCAGTGACACCGCCAGCACGACTCCCAGGAAAAAGGCTCTCCCGACCATACCACCTCCGTTTCCGGCTCCTGTGCATTTCAACGGGATTGAAGACCAGGCATGCATCTTCAGACGCACAACCGGATCAGGATATGGGGCACCAGGGCATCGATCCGCATCCCCGGGTGCACGTGCCTGCCGGGCGGGCCATAAGAATAGTATAGGGCACGCCTCTCCCAAGGCAATGAGCGGGAACAGGCCTCAAGGGCCCAGCAGGGGAGCGGCGCAGGTTACGGAGTGAAGTCCAGGGGAATACCGGAATATTGTGTTAAGCCCCTGTTTGGCATATTATGGGGGAAAAGCCCCTGAGGAGGTTTTCCATGGAAAGGATCGTCTGCATCGAGATGTACCACGTGCGCATCCCCCTCGACAAGCCCTTCTTCCCGAGCTGGATACCGGGCTACCCCCAGACCGAGAACCGCTTCGACCTGATCCGCGTGATCACCGAGAGCGGCATCGAAGGCTATTCCGCTGGCCCCGCCATTGCCTCGGAGCGCAAGGGGGTCGGTACTCTCATCGCGCCCTACCTGCTGGACCTCGATGCCACGAACCTGCCCCTCCTCCAGCAGCGCCTGCGGGAGATGTCGTACCTGGGCATCCGCTCCCACTGGATCGAGCCCGCCTTCTGGGACATCATGGGCAAGCTCGAGCGCAGGCCCGTGTACGAGCTGCTGGGCGGACGCGCCGTGCCCGTGGAGCTCTACGCCTCCACCGGCGAGGTGAAATCCCCCAAGGCCCGGGTGGAGGAGGTCCAGAAACGCTACGACGAAGGCTTCCGGTGCGTGAAGCTGCGCGTCCACGACTTCGACGTGCAGCAGGACATCGCCCAGGTGGAGGCCGTGGCAAAGGCATTCGGAGACAAGATGAAGATCGGGGTCGACGCGAACCAGGGCTGGCGGGTCACCATCGTGAACGACGCCCCGCTCTGGGACCTCGACCGGGCGAAATACTTCGCCGACGCATGCGCCGACCTCGGAGTTTCCTGGGTCGAGGAGCCCCTGCCCATGGACGACTACGAGGCCCTGTCCGCGCTCACCGCCTACAGCAGGGTCCCCATCTCCGGCGGCGAGCTGCACTCGTCGGGTCTGCCGGAGCTGAAGATGATGATCGAACGGAGGTGCTACAACATCTTCCAGCCCGACGCGGTCATGGCCGGCGGCATCAGCCAGGTCATGGAGGTGGCCAGGCTCTGCAGGGAGAACAACCTCCTCTACTCCCCCCACACCTGGACCAACGGCATCGGTTTTGCGGTGAACCTCCAGGTCTTCATCGCCAGCGGGTTCACCGAGAGCAAGCCGCTGGAGTACCCACTCAACCCGCCGTCCTGGACCGTGCCCAAGCGCGACGGCCTGCTCGTGCGGCCCTTCGAGCACCAGGGTGGCAGGCTCGATCCCCCGAGGCTCCCTGGCCTGGGGTTCGAAATCGACGGACGCCAGCTCAGGAAGTACGGGAAGCGTTTCTTCCGCATGAACAGGCTCGGCCTGAAGCTCTTTGCGGTGAGGGACAAGGGCATCAGGGCCGCGCTCACCATCGACCGCAACCGGAAGCGGTTCGGGGTGAAGACCGAATGATCGCATGGATCGACGACATCACCGGCAGCTGATCGGCTGCCGGAAAGTCAGACCCTGAAAAGCGAGGGTACCGGCACTCCCCTGTGGATACTCCTGTCACCCTCGCTGAAACGCCCGCTCTCATGGCCTCACGGGTTTCCTGCGCAGGACTGCGGATGTCTGCGAGGCAGCCGGCATCTTGATTCATTCATACATCCAATTATTATTGGTGAATATTTACTGCTTCCTGAATTCCATCGGTTTCCCTTGTCAAGGCATACCTGATTAGCTCCTTAAGGGGATGAAGGCTTGCGGCGGTGAACGCCTGGTCGCGCACCCCGCCCCAGTCCTTGGGAACTGCACCTGGCTGCTTCTGTTCTGTTGATGGTCCCTTGTTCGACGTGGCCCCTGGCTGCCTCTCGACAGGGGAAAAGGAGGGATCGCTGTGAGGAAGAGGTTTTCCCGTCCCGCTGTCCGCCTGTTGCGTCGCCTGTATGGCCGGGGCTTAGGAAAGGACAAAGCGTTATGAATTTTCAAGACGTGTATGTTGTGGGTGCCCACACCGTCAGGTTCGGCAAGCATCTGGACAAGGGCATCAAGGACCTGACGTCCATGACCCTTTCGGGCTGCCTTCTCGATGCCGGCATCGAGAAGGCTCAGATCCAGGCCGCGTGGTTCTCCAACTCGGGCTGGGGCGACCGGGGCCAGACCAGCATCAGGGGGCAGGTTGCGCTCAGGCCCTCCGGGATAGACACCATCCCCATCACCAATGTGGAGAACGCGTGCGCCAGCGGCTCGACGGCCTTCCACCACGCCTGGCTCGGCGTCGCGAGCGGGCTCTACGACGTCACGCTTGCCATAGGCGCCGAGAAGCTCTACCACGAGAACAGGCTCCTCGTCTTCTCCGGCTTCCTGGGCGGGATCGACATCGAGAACGTGCTGCCCATCGTGGCGAGCCTCACGGACTTCAAGCTTACCGACGAGGACAGGGCCGTCATGGAGCAGTTCAGGAGCCGCTACCGGGCCTCCTCCCCTTCCCCTGTCAAGGGCAGGAAGGAAAAGGAAGGGGTATGGAAGAGGCTCCGCGACCGCCTGGCCCTGGCCGTGCTCATGGGTGAGAAGCTCGGGTACGACACGACCTGGAAGCTCTTCAGGATGAACACCGGCGACCATTCCCCCTTCATGGACGTCTACGGCTATGCGGCGCGCCAGCATATGAAGCGCTACGGCAGCACCGTGGAGCAGCTTGCCGCCATCGCCTCGAAGAACCACTTCAACGGCTCGCTCAACCCCAACGCCCAGTACCGTTTCGAGGTCCCGGAAGACAGGGTCCTGGCCGACAGGATCGTGTCCTGGCCGCTCACCAGGGCCATGTGCGCGCCCATAGGCGACGGTGCGGCATCCGCCATCCTGTGCTCGAAAAAGGCGGTCAGGAGGTACGGCCTGATGTCGCAGGCCGTCCGCGTACGGGCCTCGATCCTCGGCTCCGGCAGGAAGGCCTCCTTTGACTCCGACATCCCGGAGATCGGGGAACGCCTGGCCCAGCAGGCCTATGAGCGCGCCGGCGTTGGCCCGGAGGACATCGACTTCGCGGAGGTGCACGACGCCACCGCGTTCGGGGAGCTCTGCCAGGTGGAGAACCTCGGCTTCTGCCCCAGGGGCGAAGGAGGCCTGTTCGCCCAGCGGGGAGCCACCAGGCTGGACGGATCGAAGCCCGTGAACACCAGCGGGGGCCTCATCTCCCGGGGCCACCCCATCGGGGCATCGGGCCTCGGCCAGATCCACGAGCTCGTGACCCAGCTCAGGGGACGGGCCGGCAAGCGCCAGGTGCCGGGCGCCAGGCTGGGCATGGCTGAGAACGGCGGGGGTGCCCTGGGTGCCGAGGAAGCGGCCATGTGCATGCACATACTCGAGGCGCCTTCCCTGTAAAAGGAGGTTGTATGGAACTCGATCGAGCGGAAAAGACCGATCACGTCGCCCAATGGAACGAGGTGGAGAGGGTCATCCTCGAACGCCGCAGCGTGCGCCGATACAAACCCGATCAGGTGCCGGAGGCCCTTGTCAGGAGGGTCCTGGAAGCAGGCCGTTTCGCCCCGTCGGGGGGGAACTGCCAGCCGTGGAAGTTCATCGTGCTCCGGGAGCAGGCCATCATCGACGAGATGGAGCGGGACGTCATACGCTCCTGCAAGCTCCTGACCTTCTTCCTCGACTGGAGGAGGCCCGGGATCATGGGCAGGCTCGCCTGGCTCAACGCCCAGATCTTCATCCGGCTCATGCCCAACGAGCTCCACCCCGTCCCCTTCAGCGCCATCTCGCTCCTTGCCCAGGGGAAGCTGAAGCTCTTCCACGGCGCCCCCACCGTGATCCTCCTCCTGAAGGACCGGCGCGGGGTCGGCAACCCGGACCTCGACTGCGGGATCTGCGGCCAGAACATGGTGCTCGCCGCCGGCAGCCTGGGGCTGTCGACCTGCTGGATAGGCTTCGTGACGCTCCTCATGAAGTCGTATACAGCCATCAAGTGGAAGCGCAGGTTCGGCATCTCCTACCCCTGGGAGCTGGTGGAGGGGATCTGCCTGGGGTATCCCGTGGGTGAGCCCAACGGCATGATCGAGCGGGAGACCCGTGAGATCGACTGGTTCGAGAACGGCAAAAAGACCGTCATATACTAGGAGGTTGCCATGGCTTATCTGACCCTCTTGGAGAGGCTGAGGATCCCCACCTACGATAACAGGTCGTACGCAACGGCCGGCAGGGTGACCATCGACGACGAGAAGTGCACCGGCTGCGGCACGTGCGTGTTCATCTGCCCGGGCAGGGCGCTCTTCCTCTCGGGGAGCGGCAAAGAGAAAAAGGCCCGGCTGGAGGAGGATTTCCCCCACTGCATGTCGTGCAACGACTGCGCCGCCGCCTGCAAGCGCGGCGCGGTCAAGGTCTCGAAAGGCTACGACTTCGGGTACTACTTCAAGGCCGTTGCCAGGGGCGAGCTCACGTGGCCGCGGACCTTCGATGCTCTGTGAGGGGGGCGTTATGGATCAGGTCAGGCTGCAGAAGCTCAGGCTTCTGAAAAGGGCCGCGCTTTCAGGCGCGAGGCTCATGGCGAACGAGCTCCGGAGGGGGACGCTTGCGAAGAACCTGATGGGCATGGCCCAGGGGGACATCGCCGAGGACATGTCCTGGGCCGACCTCCTGGAGGAGCAGGCCCTGGCAAGACCGCACAAGACGTTCCTGCTCTACCGGGACGAGTCGTTCACCTACCGGCGCATGGACCACAACGCCAACAGGGCTGCGAACTTCCTCCTCAGGCTGGGGGGCGGGAAGTCGAAGGGCATCGGGCTCTTCATGAAGAATTCCCCCCGCTTCCTGGATCTCTTCTTCGGGGCCCAGAAGATCGGCATGTACATCGTGCCCATGAACCCGGAGATGAAGGGGGACGCCCTGAAGTACGTGGTCGAGCACAGCGACATCTCCATCCTGGCCCTCGACGCCGAGCTTCTGCCCGTGTTCGCGTCTGTGGCCCCGGAGGTCCTGTTGAAGGCCGTGCTGGTGAACGACGTGGAGGAGGAGAGCAGGGGGGTCTCCCTGCCTCCTGGCCTCATGCCCCTGAGCAGCGTCTACGGGTCCGGGGTGTCGGAGATCAACCCGGGCGTCGGCTACAATCGGGACGACATGTGCCTCATCATGTACACCTCGGGCACGTCCGGCCGCCGCAAGGGCGTGGTATACCGCTACAGGACCACCGCGGTAAAGAAGCTCTCCTTCATGTCCGGCATCCTCCTGGAGGAGGACGACGTCTACTACACGCCCCTGGCCCTGATCCACGCCAACGCCCTGTTCCTCACCATGACCACGGCCATGGCCAGAGGGGCCACGGTTGCGCTGTCCCGCAAGTTCTCCGCCAGCCGGTTCTGGGACGAGGTGAGAGGGTACGGCGCCACTGTCTTCAATACCCTGGGCTCCATGATCCCCATCCTCATGAAGCAGCCCGAGAAACCCACGGACCGGGACAACAGGGTCCGCATCGTGCTCTCGGCGGCCTGTCCTGCAGAGATGTGGGAGCCCTTCGAGAAGCGCTTCGGGGTAAAGCTCTACGAGGGCTACGGCGCCGTGGACGGCGGGGGCAAGGGGCTCGTGAACTTCGGCACCGCGCCCACGGGGTCTCTGGGCAGGCCGATGCCCGGCCTGGCGAACATCCGCATCGTCGATCCCCAGGGCAGAGACGTGCCCGCGGGCGTGCCCGGAGAGCTCGTCTTCAAGGCCAGGACCGCAGGCAGCCGCGTGGAGTACTACAAGAACGAGGACGCCTCGAACGAAAAGGTGAAGGACGGCTGGCTCTACACGGGAGACCTGGTGAAGAAGGACACCGAGGGGTTCGTCTACTTCGTGGGGCGCAACACCGAGTCCCTGCGCCGCGGCGGTGAGAACGTCTCGGCCTACGAGGTGGAGCACGTCATCATGGAGCACCCGAGCGTGGAGGACGTGGCAGTCTACGCCATACCTTCCGAGCTGGCGGAGGACGAGATCATGGCGTCGGTCAGGCTCGTGCAGGGCCACACCCTCAAGCCTGCCGACCTGCTCGCCTTCCTGGACGACAAGCTCGAGCGCTTCGCCATACCCCGGTACGTCCGTTTCGTGACCGAGTTCCCCATGACCAGCACCCACCGCATCATCAAGAAGGAGCTCGAAGCCCTCGGGGTCACTCCCGACACCTTCGACGCCAGGAAGACGGGCTGACCATACGGACCCTTGAGGGGCCGGCCATTTTGATGGAGAAAGGAGGAACCATGATCTCGTCACAGGAGTGCGCATCCCTGCTCGGGCGGGAGCCGAGGTTCGACGACTGCATGTGCAGCCTTCAGGCCCTGGCCCACCTCCCCAAGGGGGTGCTCTCGGAAACGAAGAAGGCCATCGCCTATGCCCGGCGCTTCAACGACGAGGTGGTGAGGCCGCGTGCCCTCGACCTGGACCGCCTGACCCACGCCGACCCGGGCTACCTGCCCTGGGACCTGGTGGAGAAGGCGAACGAGTGGGGCTTCTACACCATGTTCATCCCCAGGGTCTTCGGTGGCCAGGGGATCAACATGCCCGCCAGCTCGTACGTCATCGAGGAGCTCTCCTCGGCCTGCGTGGGCATCGCCAACGTGGCCTTTGTCCACTACCTGGGCGTCGCCGGCATCCTCGCCTCGTGGAACTTTCCCCTGGCGAACAGGATCTTCCGCGAGGTTGCCGAGGGGCAGAAGACCGGCAGGCCCTGCCTCATATCCCTGGCCATCACCGAACCGGGCGCCGGGACCGACGTAGAGGAGGTCGAGCTGTTGGACCGGGCGCGGCTGGGCTGCCATGCCAGGAGGGTCAAGGGCGGCTACATCGTCAACGGCTCCAAGATCTTCATCTCCATGGGGCATGTCTCCACCTGGTGCTGCCTCATCGCCTACACGGACCTGAAGAGGCCCTCGGAAAACACCGTCTCGCTGGCGGTCAGGACAGGCACCAAGGGCTTCTCCTTCGGCAAGCATGAAGACAAGATGGGCCAGCGGGTGTGCCCCGCAAGCGAGCTCATCTTCGAAGACTGCTTCATCCCGGACGAAAACGTCCTGTGCGACACCTCCGAGCTCACATGGAAGACCACGAGGACCATCCCCCAGCTGGTGGAGCAGTACATCCAGTACGCCGTGGAGGTGACCAGGCCCGGGGTGTGCGCCTTCGCCACCGGTGTGGCCAGGGGGGCCTTCGAGGATGCGCTCAGGTTCGCCAGCGATACGGTGGTGAACGGGGAAAAGCTCATCAACCAGGAGTGGGTGCAGGCCAGGCTCGCGGAGATGTACCGGAACGTGGTCACGGGGCGGCTCGCCTACGCCGAGGCCAACTACGCCAACAGCCTGCCCGGCGGGATCTACCACATCCTCCAGTTCAAGCCCCTCTACTACTACCTGAAGTACGTGCCCCAGGCCGTCCTGGACCGCTTCGTCACGCCCCTGTTCGGGCTGGATATCGTGAAAAAGCTCCTCGTCAGGCTCTACGTGGACGGGCAGTCCATGGAGGACCAGCGGAGGTGCTCCGGCTGGGCGTCCCTGGCAAAGTTCACCGGCACGGACATCGGCATGAAGAACTGCCAGATCGCCCTGGAGATCATGGGTCAGGCCGGGATCCGCCACGAACGCGGCACGGAGAAGCGCCTGCGGGACGCCAAGCTCCTGCAGATCTACGAGGGCACGAACGAGCTCAACCGCATCAACCTCTTTGCCACCCTCATCGGCAGGTCCATACCAGGGGTCAGGGTATTCGAAGAAGGAGAACAGGGAGGCCGCCATGTTGGCTGAGATGTTCAGTGAGCTCAAGTCCTTCGAGGAGCTGGCCCGCAGCTTTGCCGCTCATGAGCTGGCGGTCCGGAGGGATGAGCACGACCGCTACCCGTTCGGTCCCTTCTTCGACGAGGTGGTCGAGAAGGCCTTTGGGATCGGCCTGTTCGGCATCACCATGCCGGAGGAAAGCGGGGGCGTCGGCCAGGGCATGCATGCCCTGTGCGTCATGCTCGATCAGATCTCCCAGGTGGACGCGAGCCTGGCTGGCATCGTCTTCACCAACGCCATGGCCCAGGAGGTCCTGTGCGCGGCCGGGCGAAAAGACATCGTCAGGGACATCCTGACCTCGGCCACGGATGCCCGGGGCGCCCTCGTCGCCTTCACGTCCTTCTGCAACCCCTCGGAGACCATGCCGGCTGCGGAGGCTCAAAAAACCGCCGACGGCTACCTCCTCTCCGGGTCCATCGAGCACGCCGTGCTGGGCTCCCTGTCCTCCCGCGCCCTCATCCCCGCCTCCATCAGGGGACAGCAGGGGTATTCCTTCTTCCTCATCGATCTTTCCGACCAATGGGTTGTCAGGAGCGAGCCGGTATTCACCCTGGGCCTGCACGCATGCCCCGCCGTGGACCTGAGGCTCTCGAAGGCCCCGGGCGTGTGCATCGGCGCGGAAGGCGAAGGGCCGCAGTACTTCAGCCAGGCTGCCGACCGGATGCACGTCGCTGCCGCGGCCATGGAGTGCGGCATCATGAAGGGCTCGTTCAGGGAGGCCTTCGCCTACAGCACGGAGCGCTTCCAGGGCGGGTGGGAGATCGTCAACTGGTCCAGCCTGCGCATGATGCTGGCAGACATGGCCGTCCAGGTGCAGATCGCGGACATGGTCCTCGACAGGGCCGCTTCCGCCGTCGACCTGCAGGGCCAAGACTGGGGCCTGTGCTCCCGGGCCGCTGCGCTCCACGTGGGCGAGCTGGCCTGCACGCTCACCACGGACGGGATCCAGGTCCTGGGCGGCAACGGCTACATGAAGGACTACGGGCAGGAAAAGCGCTTCCGGGACGCCAAGCAGGTGCAGTGCCTCCTGGGCATGGTCCCCCTGAGAAAGCTTGCCTTCATGGGAGAGCTCATGCAGACCTGATCGCCCGAAGAGGGCGCAGGCGGAGAGGATCGCCCGCACTCGATCTTGAAGGCTTTCTGCGCACAGGACCTTTTCCGAGGTTGAATGTTTGCATCTTTCCCCCGCAGCGTTACTATGAATTCATGGGGTCCGGCCCGCTCCGCAGGCATTGCCCTGCATGGGCACGGCAGTCAACGGACCCCCGTATGGGTATGCATGAGACGCAATGATGAAAAAAACAAGCATCGGGCACGCCCGGGCAGGTGCGCCACCCGCTACCCCATAGTCCTGACGCACGGCATGGGGCTGCAGGCCAGGATCATGGGCGTCATCGACTACTGGGGGGACATCCCCCGGGCCCTTAAGGAAAACGGCGCAGACGTCCACATCTCCCGGGTGAACGCCTTGGACTCCCACGAAAACAAGGCCGCCGCCTGGAAGGAGCAGGTCCTGCAGATCCTCGAGGAGACCGGCACAGGCAAGGTGAACGTGGTGTGCCATTCGGACGGGTGCCTCTATTCACGCCACGCCATCTCGAACCTGGGCATGGACAAGGCGACGGCGAGCCACACCAGCCTGGGAGGCCCCCACCGGGGGAGCTGCATCGCGGACATGTTCATGCACAGCATCCCGGACACATCCAGGCCCATGGTCGGAAACGGCCTGAACTGGGCCTCGTCCTTCGCCATGGGGGATGTGGACCCCGACAGCATGGCCAACGGCGAGGAGCTGACCCGGGCCCACATGAACGACGTGTTCAATCCGGCCACCCCCGACATGCCGGGCGTCTATTACCAGAGCTATGCCTACCGGGTGACGAACGCCATGGGCGCCGGCCTCCTGTACCCCACCTGGATGGCCATGCTCCCCGTCGAGGGCGACAACGACGGCCTGGTGTCTGTCTCTTCCGCCAGGTGGGGCGAGTTTCAGGGGGTGATCGACGGTGGGCCTTGGTCGCCTTTCGGGGGCGTCAACCACTTCTCGGCCGTGGGGCTCCACCCCTGTGCCGCACCTGGCTACAGTCCTGAGGGTCATTTCATGGACATAGCAGCCCGCCTGAAAGACATGGGCTTCTGAGGCATATAATTGTTCAAGCCCCTGCTCAAGGCTCGAGCTCGGGCTTGCTTATCAAACGGAAGGTTTTGCATGGACCACGATCCCTGTCAACGGACGAATCGTGCCAGGGGAGAACGCCCAAGGCCCGGGGGAGCTGCGGCTGCCCGTGCCGGAGGAGGGAGGTAGTGAGACCGACAGAAGAGCTGATGCACGAGCATGAGGTCATAACCCTCGTGCTGGGCGCTGCAGCGGCGGAGGCCGGAAGGATCCTGGACACGCGCGCAGCGCACCCGGGCATCGTGGAGCAGATGCTCGACTTTTTCAGAAACTTCACGGACAGATGCCACCACGCCAAGGAGGAGAAGCACCTGTTCCCCCTGCTCGAGTCCAAGGGCATGCCTCACGGGGGCGGACTGATCGCTTCCCTGCTCTCGGATCACGAGGAGGGGAGAGCGCTCCTTTCCGCCGTCAGTGAGGCCCTTCCCGAAGCGGTCCGGGGTGACGCTGCAGCGGTCCGGATCGTTTCGAACAGCCTTGGCTCGTACGTGAGGCTCCTGGAGGAGCACATCGACAAGGAAAACGAGGTGCTCTTCCCCATGGCTGAGCGGATGCTCTCGAGCGAGGACGGGGCGCGCCTGGAGGCGGCGTTTGCCGAGGTGGAGGAACAGGAGACCGGCGCTGGCGTGCACGAGAAGTATCACCGCCTGGCCCACGAGATAGCCAGCGCCGCCGGCGTCGATTAGGGACAGGACCGCCTCACCCCTTCCCTGCAGGCCGGTCCCATGCCTCGCTCCTTCGACCCCGGGGAGGTCTACCTGCCGCGGTACCGCTCTGAGTGATCCCTGTGCTCCTCGAAATTCCGGACATACCGTTTCGCAAGCGGCCTGTTGCCCTTCAGGACGAGCAGGTTTTCCGCGTTCTTCTCCTCGGCCGCCCTCGTGAAGTTGAATGACCCCGTGATGAGGGTCTCGTTGTCGATGATCATGACCTTGTTGTGCGCAATGGCATGCTCCGCGTCGATGTAGGTCGGCACCCCGGCGCGGGCGAGGAAGTCGGCAGATGAATACTTCTGCATCTTCTGGCTCTTGTCCAGCACCACCGTCACCCTCACGCCCCGCCTGTGCGCGGCGACGACGGCCTTGGCTATGGGGGCGCTGGTGAAGGAATACGCCTGGATGAGCACCTCGCTGCGTGCCTGGTCGAGCTCCCGTATGATTGCCTGCGTCCCTCCCCCGTCCGGGGAGAAATAGACGTCGATCGTCCCGGTGGCCTTGAACTGGTCGGCGTGAAGGGAGGAGAGCAGGAGGAATGCAATGTAGGCGGCAAGCGCGGCCGGTATCGAATACCAGATCAGGACTCGGCTCCTGGAGGATAAAGGTCTTCCCACGGCACACCCTTGCGCATGCTCCAGGCTTCAATCTTCCACACCGGCAGGGG
>DAOPXM010000003.1:25174-150992 GCA_035352355.1 Deltaproteobacteria bacterium
CCCACGGCACACCCTTGCGCATGCTCCAGGCTTCAATCTTCCACACCGGCAGGGGCGGCAGCGCCTGAGGTCCTCCCTTGGGCTCGGCGGCCCGGCACCGGGGCTGAGCCCCCGGGGGTCAGCCTGCCATGCGGTCGCGCTCCGGCCTGGCAGTGCTCACCACCGGCCTGCCCCTTTTCCGGTGGAATTTTTTCTGGAGGAGGACTGCCTCGGCCCTGGGCATGCTGATGAAGGTGAAATCGTCCCTGATCTCGATGTCCCGCACGAGCTCCGCCTTCACGCCGGAGTGCTCCCGGAGGAACCGGAGCAGGTTCTTGCGGGTCATGCCGTGTTTTCGCCCCCGGGCGATGAAGAGGCGGGTGTGGTGCACGGAAGCAGGCTTCTCCACTGCTCGGATCTCCCGGTACGCCTTCGGGTCCAGCTCGTTCCCCCGGGCCAGGCGCAGCGCCGCCGCCAGGACCGCCGCAGGATCGGCTCCCTCCAGGAGCTTTGCGGCGAGGGCCTCGTACGGCTCCCCCTCGCCCCCCTGCATGAGCTCCCTGATCTCCTCTTCGACCCGTCCGCTCCTGGCGGCAACGACGTCCCGGACGCAGGGAATGCTCCCTTTGCGCAGGCCCTTGCCCGTGGTCCTGCGGAGGAGCTCCAGCGTCCTGACCTCGTGCGGCGTGACCAGGGTGACGGCGACGCCCTTCCTGCCCGCCCGGCCGGTGCGGCCGATGCGGTGGAGGTAGGCGTCGGGGTCCTGGGGCGGATCGTAGTTGACCACGTGGGTGAGCGAGCCGATGTCGATGCCCCGGGCAGCCACGTCCGTGGCGACCAGGACGGTGATCGCCCTCGTGCGGAGCCGGTGCATGATCCTTTCCCGCTCCGGCTGGTCCATCTCGCCGTGGATGCACTCGGCCCCGTACCCCCTCTCCGCCAGCCTGGCAGCGACCTCTCCCGTCTCGACGCGGGTGCGGCAGAACACCAGGCCGTAGAACCCCGGGTCCATGTCGATGATCCTGCACAGGGCCTCGAACCTGTCCTGCTGCCGGACCTCGAGGAAGACCTGGTCGGTGAGCCGCTCGCCGCTCTGTGCCCGGGTTGTGGAGATGGTCTCGTAGACGCCCATGTAGCGCTTCGCGATGGCCACCACCTCCCTGGGCATGGTGGCGGAGAAGAGCATGGTGCGCCGGGTCGACGGGGCATGCTCGAGGATGGCCCTGATGTCGTCGATGAACCCCATGTCGAGCATCTCGTCCGCCTCGTCGAGCACGAAATGGGTGAGCCCGCTCAGGTCGAGCGTGCCCTTTTCGAGGTGGTCGAGGATGCGTCCGGCAGTGCCCACCACGATGTCCGCGCCCTGCCTCAGGGCCTTTCGCTGCGGGCCGAAGGGTTGGCCGCCGTAGACCGGGACGACCTCCATCTCCCGGCCGTGGGCCAGGGACCCGATCTCGCCCGCCACCTGGATGGCGAGCTCCCGGGTGGGCACGAGCACGAGAGCCCGCACATATCCGCCGGGCCCCTCGAACCCCTCGATGATGGGTATGCCGAAGGCGGCGGTCTTGCCCGTGCCGGTTTCGGCCTGGGCCACCACGTCGCGGTCGCCTTTCAGGAGGAACGGGATGACCGCCTTCTGGATGGGTGTGGGCTCACTGAAACCCTTTGTTTTCAGGGTGTGGAGCATGGCCTCCGACAGGCCGAGGTTTCTGAACTGTTCCATGCTGGTTCTCCTTTGTTTCGATACTGCACATCCCGCAGACACACAAAGGATCAGCAACGGATGCCTAGGTGGCGCCAAGAGTACTGCGCGCCTTATATCCTATTTTGCACAGAAAGCCAGCAAAAAATAATTTTGATCCAGGGACAGCCTGATGATATTATTGACCACGATCTGCAGCGGACCTCCACTAAGGCCGCTGCCGTTCGACGATCACTACATGAACGGAGGCCGATATGAAGAAGCTCGCCGCCTTGACCCTCGCAGGGGTCATCCTGCTCGCCGGGGCATCGGCGATTACTGCCGCATCGCCCGGCGGCGCCATGCAGCCGCCCGCTGCCACGACGAACACGCCTGCAGGGGCGGCCAGGGGGACCTGGGACGACTTTTTCACCCGCCCGGCCACGCCCCAGGACACCTCGCTGGCCCAGGCGGTCGTCTCGCGCCTGCAGGGGTGGAAAGACCCGGCGGCTCAGCAGCTCTCCGGAGCCGGCAGCCTCGAGCCCGGATGCGTGCTGTGCGGCGTAACGGTCGAGGCGAGGAACGGTTTCGTGCGCCTGACCGGCAAGGTCACGAGCCTGCAGCGGAGCATGGCGGCTGAGAACATCGCCAGGAGCACCTCAGGGGCGGCAACCGTCATCAACGCCATCGTGGTGGGGAAGTAGGCCCTCAACGGCTCTTTCCCGTCTGTTTTCCATCAAGAGAAAGGGAGAATTCATGAAGAAGCGATTGTTCTGCCGGTTTGTTCTTTCCACTGCATTCGTCTGCGCCTTCACCCTGCTGCTGCCCGTGCCTCATTCCACCGCCTCTGCGGAAACTCCGCCGGTGCTCAAGAGCCTGAACTCTCAGGCGCCGGCTCCCGGAGCCGCCCTTACGGTGACCGGAACGAACTTCGGGACCATCGCCACGTGGACCGCGGTGCTTGAGCTCCCCAACGGAGAGAAGTTCGAGCAGCCGGTGGCAAGCCCCACGGCCACCTCGTTCAAGATCACGGTGCCCAATATCTACTCCGGCTACAACGTCACCGCCAGGAACTCCGAGCACCGCACGAGGATCCAGCAGGTCAAGCAGCTCTACGTGAAGAAGGGCTCCATGGTGAGCAACAAGCTCCCGCTCAACATCATGTCGCCCTACCCCATCCTCGACACCTACACCAAAAAGCCCCTTGCCACCGAGGGCGATGTCATCATCGTCAACGGCGGCAACTGGAACCCAAGCGTCCTGACCGCGCCCAACATGTGCTGGGCCGTGTTCGAGTATCTGCCCGGGAAGACCGTCAAGGAGAGGATCCTGCCCCCGCCGGTGCTTGCCCCCCCGGTCCCCGTCCCCTTCATACCCTCCCAGTCCCTCGTAGGCATGTTTCAGGTAAGGGTGCCCAATGTCTATGCCGGCAAGTCCGCTGCCGAGCAGGCGGCCATCAGCGCATACACGGGCAAGCTGTATATCACCGGGCTGCTCGGTCCGAGCTTCCCCAGCAACACGCTGGACATCAGGATCCAGAGAAAGCCGGGCAGCACCTCCAGCACCCCCGGCATCCCCAACCCCTATAAGGTGGCTCTCAAGGACACCTACACGCCGAACGCGCCCAACCGGACCATCTTCTACACGGGCAGCAGCACCATCGTCCTGCCCAGTCCCCAGAAGGCGATCATCACGGGCGTAAAGAACACCTGCACCTACAAGATCCAGCTCACGCTGAAGAACACGTTCGGGAACACGCTTCTGAGCGGCATCTGGCTCAACCCGGGCGAGACCACGTCCGCCTTCAACGGCAGGGAGGCCAGCGCGAAATGGGAGGCCCTGGGACCGGAATCGGGATCCTTCCTGGGCCAGTACCCGTCCGTCCATATCGAGGTCTCCTGGAAATAGCCTCGGGACTGTCAAGAAACCCACAGTGGGCGCATGACAGCAGGTGTCCGCCGTCCCTTCATTCCCTTTGGATGGCGCGGGAGACCGCGCTCTTGAGCTCGCTCATGCCCGCCGGCTTCATGAGCAGCTCGCTGATGCCCATGAGCCTCATGTCCCGCTCGTCCACGGTGTCGCCGTACCCGGTGCTCAGGATCACCGGGATGTCCGGCCGGATGCTCTTGAGCTTCCTGATGAGGTCCCTTCCCTCCATGCCGGGCATGGTGAGGTCGGTGATGACGAGGTCGATCTCCTCGGGCCGCTCGTTGAAGACCTCCAGGGCCTGGCTGCCGTTCTCCACGGCTTCCACGCTGTAGCCCAGGCGTTCCAGGACCCGCTGCATGCTCGAGAGGATGAACCGCTCGTCGTCCACCAGGAGGATCTTCCCTTTCCCCTGGCTGCTTCTGTCGGCGGGATGCGCCTGCCCTTCGACCTTCTCGTCCGAGACCGGCAGGAACACCCTGAAGACCGATCCCTTCCCGGGCTCGCTCTCCACGGTGATCATGCCGCCGTGGTTCTTCACGATCCCATGCGCCACGGGAAGGCCCATGCCGATCCCCTTGCCCACCTCCTTGGTGGTGAAAAAGGGCTCGAACAGCCTGTTCATGACATCCGCGGGTATGCCTCGCCCGTTGTCCCTCACCACGAGCTCGAGGTAATCCCCCGGTTCGAGCCACTGGCCGGCTTGGGCCGACTCCAGGCGCGTGTTCCTCAGTTCGATGTCGATGAGGCCCTTCTGCTCGTCCAGGGAGTCCGCGGCGTTCCTGCAGAGGTTCAGGACGACCTGCTGGATCTGCGTCGGGTCGCCCTTGACGGTGTCGTTCCCTGCGTCGATGCGAGACCTGACCTCGATGGTGCTCGGCAGGGAGGACCTGAGCAGGTTCAGGGTCTCCTTCAGGAGCGGTGCGACCTGGACCGGTACGGACCGCTGTTCGTGGCGGCGGCTGAAGGAGAGGATCTGCTTCACCAGGTCCCTCTGACGGTACGCGGCGCTTAAGACCTGCTCGAGGGTGTCGTGGAACTCCGTGCCGGGATCGATCTCCGAGAGGAGGAGCTCGATGTTGATGATGATGGGGTAGAGGATGTTGTTGAGGTCGTGGGCAATGCCGCCGGCGAAGGTGCCCAGCGCCTCGATCTTCTGGGTCTGGGCGAGCTGCTCCTCGACCCTTCTCTTCTCCTCCTCCGCCTTGACCCGCTCGGTGATGTCGATGAGGAAGTTCAACGTGGCGGGCATCCCCTCCCAGGTGATGCTCACCACATTGATCTCCACCCATCTGATCTCTCCCTGCCGGTTGATGATCCTGAAGGCGTACTTGCCGGGAGGCTGCACTCCTCTCAGCCTCTGCTCATGGCGTCTCATCACCATCTCCCGGTCGTCGGGATGGATGATCCCCTGAACGGGCTTTAAGATGAGCTCTTCCCTGGAGTACCCGACCATCCTGAGAAACCAGGGGTTTGCGAACCGCACCACACCGTTCTGCACGATGACGATGCCCTCGATGGAGTTGTCCACCACGAGGCGGTACTCCTCCTCGGACCTGCGGATCGCCTCTTCGACCCGTTTGCGCTCCGCCACCTCGTCCTTGAGCTTCCTGCTCTTTTCCTCCAGCTCCGCCGTGCGCTCCCTCACGAGGTGCTCCAGGTGGAGCCGGTGCCGCCTGAGCTCCTCCTCTGCATGGTTGCGCTCCGTGACATCGGGGCTGCTGCCCACGTACCCGAGGTACTCACCGGTTGAGGAGAACCGCGGTGCCCCGAACGACTCGATCCACCGCCACTGGCCGTCCGCACGCCGCAGGCGGGCCTGGGCATGGAAGTGCTTCTTTTCCTTGATGGCCTGCATAAAGGCGTTCACGTAGGGCTCCTTGTCGTCGGGGTGGACGAACTTGAGCCAGTTGGTCCCGGTGGCCTCTTCCATGGTGGTGCCGAAGAATTCGAGATACGAGCGGTTCCCGAACTGGATCAGGCCTTCGGGGTCCGTGATCCAGATCATGAGGGGAGAGCTGTCCGCCATGATGCGGAAGCGCTCCTCGATCTCCCTGGCCCCCTGCTCCGCCTCCCTGCGGCTCGTGATGTCCGTGGCCGTCACGCCGACGCCGATGATGTCCCCGGATGCGTCCAGGATGGGGAACCTGGAGGAGAGGAACCAGATGTCCCTTCCGTCGATCCTCAGGCATTCCTCCTCTTCCACGGGTTCACCGGTCTCGAGCACCCGGGCTTCGATCTCCATCACCCTCTCGGCGCTCTCGGGGGAAAGAAAGTCCGCGGCTGTTCCGCCCAGGATATCCTCGCGGGACCTGTTCAGGTTCTGCTCCATCCGCCTGTTCACATAGGTGAACCGGCCCTCCCTGTCCTTGAAAAATATGGCAGTGGTCGCGTTGTCGAACAGGGACTGCAGCAGACGGCGGCTCTCCCGGAGCTTTTCCTCCGTGAGCTTGCGGTCCGTGACGTCCTCCACGAGCCCGGTCGCGTGCGCGGCCCCGTCGGGGCCCCTGGCCGTGACCTTCCCCTGCACCCGGATCCACCGGATCTCCCCGTCGACCCTGCGGATGCGGCACTCGAAATCCCACGACGCCCCCTCTGATATGGCCCGGGAGATCAGTCTGTCCGCCTCGTCCCGCCCTTCGGGCAGGAGGTGTTCGAGAAATCTTTCGTAGGACCATTGCGGCAGGGGTTCACCATAGCCGAAGATCCCGTCGTGCCGGGCCGACCGCCAGAACCTGCCCGTGCTCAGGTCCCAGTCCCATATGCCCAGCGATCCTGCATCGAGGACGCTGTTCAGCCGCTCGCAGCTCTCATCGGGCGAGCAGCCGTTCCTGTTCCCGTTCAAGCGCTTGATCGTTCCCATGCTACCTGTGCTCTGCGTAAAAAAGTGGTTGATGAACTTTAGACTGGCTGCCGCCGGGGAGAGATTCACGCCCTGAAAGGAGGGCCCGGTTTATTTGATGAAGGTGAAGGTCTCTCCGTCGAAGAGGCCTTGGTCGCTCAGCTTGAGGCTGGGGATCACGAGGAGCGCCATGAAGGACAGGGTGATGAACGGGGCCTGCATGGCCGAGCCCAGCTCGCGGACGCGGCCCTGGAGCCGGGAGAAGAGCGCGGCCGCCTTCCGGGCCCCTGTATCGGTCATGAGCCCTGCCACGGGGAGTGCCATGACCTCCCGGACCCCGTTGCTGACGACCGCCAGGCCTCCCCTGCTCTCGATCACGGCGTTCACCGCGGCACAGATGTCCTCATCAGAGACACCTGCGACGATGACGTTGTGGGAGTCGTGGGCAACGGTCGAGGCAATGGCCCCCTTCTTCAGCCCGAACCCCCTGACGAGGGCGGTTGCCGGAGGAGCGTCCCGGTAGCGGTTCACCACGGCGAGCTTGAGGATGTCCCGGTCCGGGTCCGAGACCGTAAGCCCCCCGCGGGTCTTAGGCGTCTCTAGGGACCGGCCGGTGAGGAGGCTGCCGTCCCTGGCCTCAATGACGAGGCCCGGGCCCCCGGTCGAACGGAGGGCGAAATCACCGGTCTTCTTAGGGGTCGCTCGGAAGATGTTGACCTTCTCTGATGCCTTCCTTTCCAGGAGCGCCTGCCCCTCCTGCGAAACGAGCCTGCCACGGAGAAAGGCCTTGAGGACGCGAAACTCTTCCAGGCTGTCCACCACGAGGAGATCCGCGGGGTCTCCCTCCCGGAGCAGCCCCAGGGGAAGGCGGTAGTGGAGGACCGGGTTGAGCGTCGCGCAACGGAGCACGTCCAGGGGGCCCAGCCCCGAAGCCAGCGCCCTCCTCACCAGCCGGTCGATGTGCCCGCCCACGAGGTCGTCGGGGTGCAGGTCGTCGGAGCAGAGCATGCACCTGTCGGGCCTGATGCCCATCAGGGCGTTCAAGGAGTCGAAATCCCGTGCTGCAGACCCTTCACGGATGAGAATCTTCATGCCGGCCTCGATCTTCTCCAAGGCCTCCTCGAGGTTCGTTGCCTCGTGGTCGGTGGAGATGCCCGCCGAGACGTAGCGCCTGAGGTCTTCCCCCCTAAGCCCGGGGGCATGGCCGTCGATGGGCTTGCCCAGACGCCTGGCACAGTCGATCTTGGCCATGACCTCCGGGTCGCGGGCGATGACGGCCGGGAAGTTCATGACCTCGCTCAGGTGCGAGACGTCGCTTCGTTCGAGAAGGCGAGCGACCTCGCCCGCGCCGATGAGGGCGCCCGAGGTCTCGAAGGGGGTGGCGGGCACGCACGAGGGGGCGCCGAAGGCGAAGACGAACGGGCTCGAGCCCGCATCCGCGCGCATGTACTCCACGCCGCCCACCCCCAGGACATTGGCGATCTCGTGGGGATCGCACACCGCTGCCAGCGTGCCGTGGGTCACTGCCTCGCGGGCGAACTGGTACGGGGTGAGCATGGAGCTCTCGATGTGGATGTGGGCGTCCACCAGTCCGGGGGTGATGAAGGTGTCGTACGGGCCCCTGTCCGGGACGACGCGGGCTATCCTGCCTCCCCGGATGTGGAGCGTTGCCGGGAAGATCCGCGCGTTCGGCAGGTCAACGACATTGCCCGAAAGGATCGGTGGTGCATCGCCTGTCATGGTGCCTCCTGAAGGGCCTATATACACCAGAACGGCACGACTGCGCACCCCCTGACCGCTCATATGCATAAAAGAATACCGGTGCGCAAGGCACCGGCATCCTTATCCGAAGCTTGCACCTCCTGCCTTACAGGGGATCGCGCAAGCTCCCGCTGCCCATGATGTGTCCGGGAGAGGGGGTCACGATCTCCGGGTCATGATCGGTGGGACCCGATACCTTGACTCTGAACTTGATCCGGTCGAACAGCGCCCGGTCGATGCCGTTGACCTTCCTGAGCTCCGCAAGGTCGTCCAGGGGCCCGTTCGCATCCCGGTATGCCAGGATGTTGTCAGCAACCATCTCCGCGTCGCTGATGCTGCTCAGCCCCAGGAACCACACGAGCTCGTCCTTGGTCGCGGTGTTCACGTTCACCTGCCCCTTGCCGTGCTCATACGCCGCCAATGCCGATCCGCCGACGGCCAGCATGAGCACCACCAGCGCTGCCAGTATCTTGTGAAGCCTTTTCATGGCTGTTTCCTCCTTGAGTTCTTTTGCCTCCCTCTGGAAGCGTGGCGCTCCTGTAGGGACTGGCGGGAGGCCAGTAAAGGTGTCACTCCAGTGTAATATTCCAATACGATAGTTTCACAGGTAAAAAAACATCTCTTGCCGGAAGGACCGTCCCCTTGAGGCCCGGGGGTCCGTTCCCACGCCAGGGCCGAAAAGAAGGAGACGATTCCACGGAACCCCTTAACCGGCAGGCCTGAAGTGTGGTAAAGGAAATCACGTGGAGGATATGTATGGGCAAGAAGATTGAATTCACCGGCAACTACACGGATCACAGCACCAACCACGGCTTCCAGTTCGAGTTTCACTGCCAGCGCTGCCACGCGGGCTACCGCTCAACCTTCCAGGCGTCTGCCGTAGGCACGATCTCAACGGTCCTGGACACGGCGAGCAGCCTCCTGGGAGGCGTGTTCGGCAAGGCGGCGGACCTGGGCAACCGGGCACGCTCCGTTACCTGGGAAAAGGCCCACGACGACGCCTTCATCAAGGCGTACGAGGAGATCAAACCCGAGTTCATCCAGTGCCCCAGGTGCTCTTCCTGGGTGTGCCGGAAAGGCTGCTGGAACGAGGAAAAAGGACTCTGCAAGAGATGCGCGCCCGACCTGGGCGTGGAGATGGCTGCGGCGCAGGCCAGCCGCACCGTGGAGGAGATCTGGGCCCACTCGAAGGTGGCCGAGGAAGACCGGGCCATGCTCAAGGAGGAGAAATGGCGCGAAGGCAGGCGCGCCACCTGCCCTGCCTGCGGCAAGACCCTCAAGGACGCCTCGAAGTTCTGCCCGGAGTGCGGGGCCGAGGTCCTGGCGAAGAAGCACTGCTCCCAGTGCGGGGCCAAGCTCGCCGAAAACGCCAAATTCTGCAGCGGGTGCGGCGCAAAGGTCTGATCACACCGGGACGGACGGACCTGCCGTTCGTCCCGTTTCCCTGTGAACCTCCTCGAAGGGGGATGTCCGCTTACGTTCTGTTTAACACCTTGCCGACTGAAAATTTTCCCCAGCCCTCATCGGGGTCGGGGTCGGTATCGGTATCGGGGTCGAAGAAAAAAACGGGATCGACCCCGATACCGACCCCGATTGCATCAAGGTGCATAGAGCGCTCCTCTGCTTCCCGGGTACAGGGAGGATCGAACAGCCCTGCCGTGTACACTTTTGAAATCTCCATAGCAAAAAGGTTACCGCCTCACCGGCCGTACCTGCGGGGAGGAACCGTCCCGTGTGCCCCATCGGATCGCGCCCAACCCCCTTTAACAGGCTTTTCCCGTCTGCTCCGCGGTCCGGGCACGGCGACCCGACGGGGAGAGGGTGCCTGTCACAGGTGCTTCAGAAGGTGGAACGGGTGTTGCAAATCTCAGCATTTATTGGTTGTGGCGCAAAATGACATTTCCGATAAGGACGGGAGAGGCGATGGGTATGCAGTTGGGAGAAGACAGATCTGAACAGGGGTCTTTGGAGCCTGGATGGAAGGACGAGAAGGCCTGCCCGGAGGGGCAGGAAGGGCTTTTCGTGCCTGATGGTGACGGTTCCGGGGCGGTCTGCGACCTGCCCGGAGATCCTCGCGAGGCCCCCTGCGCACCCCCCCGGAAGATCTCGAGGTGGCAGGTGCTCAAGGCCGTCGCCCTGTCCGCGCTGGGCTACGGGTATGTCCTTACGCTGCTCTGCGTGCTCTCGGGCCTGCTGTACCGCATCATAACCTTCATCGCAGGCTCCCCGGATCCCCTTGTCATCTTCATCATATGCAGTCCTGCCCTCCTGGCTGCGGCGATCCTCCTCGCGGGGACGCTCAGGGCGGTATGGATCCGCACGCAGCCCCCCGAGGGGTTCGAGATCATCCAGGTCGATGCGCCTGGGCTCTTCGAGGCGCTGGATCTCATCCGCACGGAGATCAGGGGCCCGAAGATCAGCAGGGTCCTGCTCACCGGGGATTTCGACGCCTCCATAGCGAGGATGCCGCGTCTGGGTGTTTTCGGCTGGCACAGAAACGAGCTGGTCCTGGGGCTCCCGCTCCTGCAGGCCCTCTCGCCCGGGGAGATGCTCGCTGTCCTCGCCCACGAATACGGCCACCTGTCACGGGCGAACGGCAGGCTCAGGTCCTGGGTCTGCGAGGCCAGGAAATCATGGATGCAGGTCCTGCAGAGGATCGAGCAGGGGAAGGGCCGGTTCCTCCTGAGGAGGTTCGTCCGCTGGTATGCGCCGTATCTCCATGCCGCCACCCTCGAGCTGGCCCGGTCCCGCGAGTACGAGGCAGACCTGTGCTCCACGGGCATCGCTGGCAGGGAACAGGCAGCGGCTGCGCTGATCCGGCTCGAGGTGATCGCGCGTTTCCTCCGCGAGAGCTTCTGGCCCTCGGTATCCGCCATGATGGACACCCGCCCGGACCCTGTCCAGTCTGTGTACGGGCTCATGCAGGAAAGGTTCCGCCAGGGCATCGAGGAGAGCACGGCCAGGGAATGGATCGAGCTCGCACTTGCCGGGGAGGCAGACAGGGACGCCGCCCACCCCTGCCTTCGGGAGCGCCTCGAGGCCATGGGCGGGGTCCCTGACCTTCCACCCGCCCCGGCCAGGAGCGCGGCGGAGCACTATTTCCCCTACCTTGACGACGTGAGGAAATGGCTCGACGACGAGTGGCGCTCGCTGATCAGGACGCAGTGGCAGGAACGGTACGAGCATGCCCGGAAGGCCGGCACGAGGCTCGCCGAGCTGGTGGCCGAGGCCAGGCTCAAGCCCCTGAGCGCGGGCGAGACCCTGGAGCTTGCCGCCCTGATCGAAGATCTCTCCGGCCACGACAAGGCCTTTCCCTACTACCAGCGCATCCTCGAGTACATGCCCCGGTGCGTTCCGGCCCTGTGCGCCGTGGGCAGGATCAAGCTGGCAAAGGGGGACGAGTCGGGGGTGGGCTACATCGAACAGGCCATCGCCCTGGACCCGAAGTACCGCATCTGCGGGCTTCAGGCCCTGTACGATTTCTATGTCGCCAGGGGAGACCTCGAAAAGACCGGGAAGTACTTTCAGGAGCTCTCCGAGCAGCGGGCATCCCAGGAGCGGGCCCGGCAGGAGCGGAAGCCGCGGAGACTGCCCGCCCGGTACATGGTATCGAGGAGAAAGACCGGCGGCGGGGGGACGCCCCCTCACGCATAGCCATCCCGGCCCCGGCGCGCCCGAGGTCCCGCGCAACCCGAAGGGCGCCCCGCTCTTTCTTCTCTTATCCCCTGATCTTTCAAGGGAATATCTCCATCCATAGGCTTGATTTTACAATCGGCCTCTGATAAAGCATGACCATGGATTCGAGTCTCATCGACAAGACCGTGGAACTCCTGCTCGGGGCAAGCCACGTCGTCGTGCTCACCGGAGCCGGCATCTCGACCGAGTCGGGCGTGCCTGACTTCAGGTCGCCCGGCGGGATATGGGAGCGCTACGACCCCGCCATGTTCTTTATCGAGCGCTTCCTCTCCGACCCCGAAGAGGTCTGGAGGTGCATGCTCGACATGCACCGGTCCAGCGAGTTCACCCTGTGGGATGCCAGGCCCAACAAGGGCCACCGGGCGCTGGCCTACCTCGAGACGATCGGGATCATCCGGTCGGTCATCACCCAGAACGTGGACAACCTCCACCAGAAGGCCGGCAACCGCACGGTCATCGAGTTCCACGGCAACATGCTCTTTGCCCGGTGCATGAGGTGCCGGGAGAAGTACGGCTACGAGCAGGTGCTCGAGGAGCTCGGCACGTCCTTTCCCCCGAGGTGCAGGTGCGGGGGGATGCTCAAGCCCGATGCGGTCTTCTTCGGCGAGGCCATCCCCCAGGACGCCCTGAAGAGATCCTTCCGGGAGGCGGAGGACTGCGACCTCATGCTCGTGATCGGCACCTCCGCCCAGGTGGAGCCCGCCGCGTCCCTGCCCAGGATCGCCAAGGGCATGCACTCCCTCCTGCGGGGGCTGGGCGGGATCCCGCTCGCGAAGCCCCGTTGCCACGTGATCGAGATCAACTGGGAACCCACGCCGCTCACGGGCTCTGTTTCCGACTTCCTCATCCAGGGCAAGGCCGGGGAAGTGCTCTTCGCCATCGAGCAGAAGATCCGGCAGAAGAAAGGGTAGCGTGAAGATCACCGGCACGACCCGCATCTTTACCATTCTCGCCCACCCGTCCGCCCGCGTCACGGCCCCCCTGGTGTTCAACCGCATCTTCGAGGCACTGGGGATGGACATGGTCTACATCGCCCACGACGTCGCCCCCGGGGCCGTGTGGAAGGCCGTCGAGGCCTACCGGTCCTGGGAGAACCTCGGCGGGTTCAATGTCACCATACCCCACAAGGAAGCCGTGGCAGGGCTCGTGGATGAGGTCCACCCGCCGGCAGGCACCATCGGCGCGGTGAACACGGTCGTCCGCTCCGAAGACGGGCGCTTGAGGGGCTACAACACCGACGGGACAGGGGCGTGCAGGGCCATCGGCAACGTTACGGGAGCGCAGTGCCTCGTGCTGGGGGCCGGGGGCGCCGCCCGGGCGATCACCGAGGGCCTCATCAGGGAAGGCGCGGCTCACGTATCCATCCTGAACAGGTCCCCGGGGCGCGCGTCATCCCTCGTGGGGCTCTTTGAAGAGGGAAAGGCAGGGCTGTTCGACAAAGACAGGCTCTCCTCCATGGACGTGGTCGTCCAGGCGACCCCGGTGGCGGATGAAGTCCCCTTCGGCCTCGACCTCGGGGCGCTTCCGAAGGGCACCCGGGTGCTCGAAACCGTCATGAGGGAGACTGCGTTCGGCCGCGAGGCCCTCAGATACGGGCTCCATCTCATACCGGGACACGCCATGCTCTTCCACCAGACCGGGGAGAACTTCCGGCTCATGACCGGGTGCGTCCCTCCCGACAGTGTCATCAGGGATGCATTCCAATCGATAGGGTACAGGACATGAGAACCTACATAACGTGCAGCAGGCGAAAGGGAACGCCCAAGGTCGCCCTCGATGTGTGCAGGGCGTGCAGGTACCGCCTCAAGTGCATCACGTTCAGGAAGTACGCGAACCCGCAGCTGTTCCCTGATTAGGATCGCGCAGGCCGGTTAAGGGGTCCTGCGCGCGGATATCCAGGGACAGCGCCACTTGACAGCGGAAACCTTTGGCCTTATGGTAATTCCCCATGTCAAAGAAAGAGATCTTCATATATCCTGACAAGGTGCTCAAATCGAAGGCCGAGACGATCGAGAACATCGATCTGGGCATCGTCACCCTCGCCGATGACATGGCGCAGACCATGTACAAGGCCCCGGGCGTGGGGCTTGCAGCGCCTCAGGTGGGGCATTCCGTCCGGCTCATCGTGGTGGACCAGACCTCGGGCAAGGAGAACGACCAGCTCATCACGGTCATCAACCCCGAGATCGTCGAGAAGGAAGGCCTGCAGGTCGACAGCGAGATGTGCCTCTCCGTGCCGGAAACCTCGGTGGACGTGCCCCGGGCCGAGCGTATCCTCGTCAAGGGGGTCGACCTCAAGGGGAACGAGGTGAAGATCGAGGCGGAAGGCTTCCTTGCCCGGATATTCCAGCACGAGATAGACCACATCAACGGCGTCGTGATCCTCGATTACGCGTCCTTCCTGAAGAGATCCATCTACCTGAAGAAGAGAAAAAAGGGCAAGATATGAAGCTCGCCTTCATGGGCACGCCCGAGTTCGCCCTGCCCTCGCTCCAGGCCCTCGTCGATTCTCCTGCGCACCGGGTGGTGTGCGTTCTCACCCAGCCCGACAAGCCCAGGGGCAGGTCGCTCGATCCCCGGATGCCCCCTGTCAAGGAGCTCGCACTCTCGAAGGGCCTCCCCGTGATGCAGCCCGAAAAGCTCAAGGGCAACGACGAGGTGCGGCAGGCCCTGGCCGGGCTCGATCTCGACGCGGTGATCGTGGTGGCCTACGGCAAGATGATCCCGGACGACATGCTCGTGCTGCCCCGGCACGGCTTCATCAACGTCCACGCATCATTGCTGCCCCGCTTCCGGGGGGCCGCGCCCATCAACCGGGCCATACTTCAGGGCTGTCCGAAGACCGGCGTGAGCATCATGCAGATCGATTCGGGCATGGATAGCGGGCCCGTGTTCCTCGAGGCGGAGACCCCCATCCCCGAGGACGAGGACGCGGTGAGCCTCTCGGCCAGGCTGAGCGTGCTCGGCGCAGAGAAGCTCCTCGAGGTCCTTGACCTCCTCGAGAAGGGAAGGATCACGGCCCGTCCGCAAAAGGCCGAAGAGGCGACGCCGGCCCCCATGCTCACCAGGGAGGAGGGCGAGATCGACTGGCACAGGGACGTCAAGGCCATCCACGACATGGTCCGGGGCCTGCTTCCCTGGCCGTGCGCCTACACCTATCTCGACGGGAAGATGCTGAAGATCCTGAAATCCTCGTACAGAAGGGTTGGGCACGACCTGGCCATAGGCACCCTGCGCAGGGAGAGGGGCGGGATCTCGATCGCCTGCTCGGGCGGGCTCCTCGTCCCAGAAGTGGTGCAGCTCGAAGGCAAAAAGGCCGTGGACAGCCGCGCCTTCGCCAACGGCCTCCGGAAAGGGGAGATCGTTCTTGCGAAGAGGGAAAACGGGTAGCGGAAGCAGAAATGTACGGAAATCTTCCCGGAGACGTGATAAATACAGGGAGCATGGAGGGGGTGAGGGATGATTCTTGCACCGTCGATACTGTCAGCTGATTTCTCGAAGCTCGGTGACGATATCCGGACAGTCGTATCGGCCGGTGCCCAGTGGGTCCACGTGGATGTCATGGACGGGCGCTTCGTGCCCAACATCACCATCGGGCCCCTCGTGGTGCAGGGCATCCGCTCGGTCACCGATGCCTACCTCGACTGCCACCTGATGATCGAAGACCCAGACCGCTACCTCGAGGCCTTTGCCAGGGCCGGCGCCAACGGGATCACCGTCCACGTGGAGGCATGCACCCACCTGCACCGCACGCTGACGAGGATCAGGGAGCTGGGGTGCAAGGCCGGCGTGTCCCTGAACCCGGCAACCGGCCTGGAAACCCTGGAATACTGCCTGGACTGCATCGACCTCATCCTCGTCATGAGCGTGAACCCGGGGTTCGGCGGCCAGTCGTTCATCAATGCCGCGCTCCCGAAGATCAGGAAGGCACGGTCGCTCTGCGAGGGAAGGGACATCCTCATCCAGGTCGACGGCGGGATCGGGAAAGGCAACCTCCGCACGGTCCTCGACGCCGGAGCGGACTCCATCGTTGCCGGGTCGAGCGTCTTCTCGAGCCCTGACCCGGGAAAGACCGTCAAGGAGATGTTCGATATTGCGAACCGCTCGAACGATTAATCTCATCCTTGCCGCCGCCTTTTTCCTGAGTCTCGCAGGCTGCGCGCACGTCCCGCCGGAAAAGGGCGAAAGCGACCCGCAGAAGGCCCAGAGCCCCTACCTGAAGTTCATGCTCGCCAGGAACGAGGAAAACCAGGGGAACTGGAAGGAGGCCCTCGAGCTCTATGCCGGGATCGACGATCCCTACGCGGTCCTGGCCCAGGCCAGGATCAACTTCGTCATCAATCAGACCGACAAGGCCCTGGAGCTGGTGGACAGGCTCATCAAGTCCCAGACCCACGTGGACGAGGCCCTCGAGCTCAGAACCAGGATCTATGCCCGCAAGGGCGACTGGAACCAGGCCATCAAGGATACCGAGGTCCTGATCAAGAGCAACCCGGACAATGTCCAGCTCCTGATGTTCCTCGCAAACCTGAAGATCATCGTCTCCGATTTCAAGGATGCGGAGGGGATCCTCAGGGGCATCCTTGGCAAGGAAGAGGACGACAGCATGATCCTCTACACCCTCTCGAAGGCATGCCTCGGCAGCAAGGACTTTGCATGCGCCAGGGACTCGCTCAGGAAGGTGATCGACACCAATCCGAAGTTCGGCCCCGCCTACCTCGACCTCGGCAGGACCTACGAGCTCTCCAAGGAGCCAAAAAAGGCCGAGGAGACCTACAAGAAATTCCTTGAGCTCGAACCCTTCTCCCTGGAGGGCCTCATCTCTCTCACCGATCTCTACATCACGTCTTCCCGCTACAAGGATGCCATCGAAGGGCTGATCAAGATCAAACAGCTCAACAACGACGCCCAGATCGTGCGGAGGCTCGTGCTTCTCCAGCTCCAGGAAGGCAGGTTCGAAGACGCGCTGTCGAACCTCACCGAGATCAAGGAGATGACGGTCGAAGACTCCTATTACCTCGCCGTCACCTACGCAAAGCTCGAGCGGCTCGAAGACGCCCTGGACGCCGTCTCGGAGGTTCCCATCACGAGCAGGCTCGGGTGCGAAACCGTGATGCTGCGGTCGTCCCTGCTCAAGGACCTGGGCAGGGCCGAGGAGGTCATCAGGGAGCTGTCCTCGGCCTGGGAGTACTTCTGGCCCAAGGGGACCTGCATGGAGGTGGGCTACCAGCTGGCCACCGAGCTCGACACGGCGGGCAGGAGGGACGAAGGGCTCGCGGTCGCGGTCAAGCTTCTGGAGAAGAATCCCAAGGACCCGGTGGCCCTGAACCTGGTGGGCTACGTGTGGGCGGACCAGGGAATCAACCTCGACAAGGCTGGCAAGATGATCAGGGATGCGCTGAAGGCGCGGCCCGACGACCCCTACATCCTCGACTCCATGGCGTGGGTGCTTCACCGCCAGGGCAAGTCGAAGCAGGCCTACGAGTACATGAAGAAGGCGCTCAAGAAGCTCGACAACGATCCAACCATCCACGAGCACGCAGGGGACATTCTGATGGGCATGGGCATGAAGAAGAAGGCGCTCGACCACTACCTGAAATCCTCATCCCTGAGCAAGGACCCCAGGAAAGAGCTCAAGGACAAGATACAGGAACTGCTGAAGTGACGGGGAACCGAGCGAGATGCATATGAGCAACGAAGCAAAAGTCGGCATGTTTGTGGTGGCCATCGTCGTCACCTTCGTCGTTCTGCTCTACCAGATCGGCGACCTGAACCTGAACCGGAAGGGCACCTACGAGATCACCATGGTGTTCCCCACGGTGGAAGGTCTCAAGAAGGGCTCGCAGCTGGAGCTGGCGGGCGTGCAGGTAGGGACCGTGAAGGAGATCCACCTGAACGGCGTGAACACGGCCACGGTCACGGCAGCCATCGATGAAGACGTCAGGATCCCCATCGACAGCACCGCGTCCATCGCCACGAAAGGCGTGCTGGGGGACAGGATCATCATCATCAAGCCCGGAACGTCGAGCAACACCATCGAGCCCGGCGGCAACCTCGCCCGGACGTCCGTTCCCCCTTCCCTGGACACCCTCTTGGAAAAGCTCGGCCAGATCGCGGGCAACCTCACCGAGCTTACGGGGTCGCTGAACGCCACCCTCGGGGACGAAGAGATGATGCGAGGCATCCTCACCAGCATCCGCAGGCTCAGCGAGGACACCGCGGAGATGGTGGCCAGCAACAAGGAGAACGTCACCACCACCATCGCCAACATGAAGGACGTGAGCGCGTCGCTGGTGGTCATTTCCCAGAACTTCACCACCACCTCGGAGGACATCAGGGACATCGCAGGCACCATCAGGTCCGGCAACGGCACGCTGGGCAAGCTCGTCTACGACGACAGGCTCTACGCATCGCTGACCGAGTCCATGGAATCGCTCCAGAAGCTCACCTCCAATATCCAGGAGGATAACACCATCAGCCTGCTCCTGTCCGACCCGACCCTGTACTACAACCTCGTGGAGATCTCCGAGAACTTCAAGACCGTGTCCGACAACCTGGCCTCGGGCAAAGGCACTCTGGGCAGGATCCTCAACGACGACGAGCTGTACACCAACCTCAACGAGGCGGTCCGGAACGTGAACCAGGCCGCGCAGGGACTGAACGAGCAGGTGCCCATCACGGTCATGGGCACGGTCATGGGCTTCATCTGGTAAGCAGCCATGCGCCCTTGGCCGGCCGCGCTCATCGCCCTCTCCCTCCTGCTGACCAGCCTGCCCTGTCAGGACGGGGCATCCTGTGCAGAGATCAACTTTGCGCCCTTGCTGTACTATCAGTCCACCCCGGAGGGCTACGACCTCTCGGTGGCAGGCCCTCTCTTCCAGCGCACTCAGGGCTTCACGGCCGTGCGACCCTTCTTCTACCGCGATTCCTCCGAGACCGACGTCCTTTATCCCCTGGGGCACAAAGACGATGATCACGGCTATTTCGTCCCGCTCGGAAGGTTCTCGGAGGACAAGGACGAGACCACCCTCGACGCCCTGGTCTTCTCGTATGGCAGATATCAGGACGAGACCTACGGGGGGGTTTTCCCCTTCTACGGCACCTACTCGCACCGGTTCGGGCACGACTCCCTGCGCTATGTGCTCTGGCCCGCCTACACGAAGACCGTGGACGACGGCATCGAGACCACCACCATCCTGTGGCCCTTCCTGAAGTACTCGGAAGGCAGGGAGTTCCAGATCTGGCCCCTGTACGGGCATGTGAGAAAGGCCAACTCCGACGACCGATACCTCCTGTGGCCCTTTCTGCTCCGCAAGAGGGGGACCCAGGATCTCGACGCCTTCCTGCCCTTCTTCTCCTACTCCCGGGGCAAGACCAACCAGGGCATCTCCGTGCTCTGGCCGTTCTTCACCTACAACCGCAACACGAATCCCCGGCACATGAGCCTGTCCTTCCCGTGGCCGCTGGTGAGATATGCCACCGGCGCCTACGAGGAGCGGCTGGTGTTCCCGCTCTACGCATCAAAGGTCGAAGGCGAAACCTACCGGGCGAAGACGGTCCTCTGGCCCTTCTACCGCTCCGTCATGACCTACAACCCCAGGGACGACATCCGCGAGCAGACCACCCGCATCCTCATCCTGAGCGGCTGGGACGAAAAGACCAGGGAGCAGGCGGTCCTCTCGAAGGCATCGACCGTGTGGCCCCTGTGGCACCTGCATGTCTTTCCCGATAACTCCTCGTGGTACTTCCCCTGGATCATCCCCCTGCACGACGAGGGCTTCCGGAGGAACTGGCTTCCCCTGCTGACGCTGGCCCACGGCCTCAGGGGGGACGGGTCCTCGGAGGTGAGCATCCTCTGGCGCACGATCTCCTACAAAAGAGATGAAGACCGCTCGCGCTTCTCCCTGTCGTTCCTCCTCTCCTATGAGCGCGGAGAACGCTACCGGCAGGTGGGGTTCCTCTCCGACCTGCTGCGCTGGAAGTGGTCGGCCGCACCCGGGGAACAGACCCCCGAAATCACCCCTCCCGCAGACAACTGACTTACCGATTCGGCAAACAGATCACGTAAAGAGGGATCCCGGCATGAAGCCGTATGCCGTTCGCAGCAACAGGTGTAGGGTCGAAAATATGTTGTTATATCATTATTCTACAATACTTCGAACATTGGACATTCATTATTTCCTTGGCGAAATACCCTGCTTATGATAGATGGACAACAGCACCACAGCTTCCGGGGGTATCAGGAACGCACCAAGAGGTGACTGGGGATGTCGCTGACGCGAAGAGAGATCCTAGAACAGCTTTCAAGGCTCGGAATCAGGACGATCGATGGACTGAAAAGGGGTTGCCGCGAGTATGAAGCCTATTGGTCGACCGTTCGCGGGCGTCCGGACGGGCAGCTCGTTTCCTGCGAGGAAGAGCCCCTTCTCCAGGAGCGGTAACGTCCAGGGCAAGCCTTGTTGACCCGGCACCTGTTGCCGCGAACGGCATACGGCTTCATGCCGGGATCCCTCTTTACGTGATCTGTTTGCCGGATCAGCAAAACACCTTTTTTAAGCCAGGAGGGGGCTTCCGCGGGCTCGGCTCCGCAGCAATTTCTTTCCCCTGCCTGGGAAACCCGTTACCCATTCCCCGGCGCAGCGCAGACCGCACTCATGACAACTTATTGAAATGGTTATGTCCTGCGTGTGGCATTGACTTTGCTTTACCAACGTGAGTGACGCCTCCCCGCCGGGTCCGGCCATCACCCCGGGCGGCAGGGAGAGGCACTCGAGAACGGGCAGGAGTCTTCATCGTGGACACGGGCGGCATTGCAACGGAACGCAGGAGCGAGCAGCGCAAAGCGGTCAGGATCTCTTTCCTGATCAGGATAGGCCAGCTGTTCAAGGCCCGCGGAGTCATCAAGGACATCAACCGGCAGGGCATGTGCCTTAAATGTCCCCAGCTCTTCAGGCCGAGGCTCTCCACCGGGGCCAGGGAATACATCGGCGGGCCGCTCAGGATCACGCTTCCGTCGAACGGCCTGACCGTGGACGGAATGATCGCCTGGGTCAACCTGAAAAAGGGCGAAGGGGCCATCAGGATCACGGGGACCTCAGACGAAGCCCGCTGGCTCGAGATCTACGAGAAGGGTCAGTAAACCCGGCCGCGGCCTAGTCGAACGGCACGAAGCGTTCCTTACCGGCGGAGCAGATGGGGCACTCCTCCGGCAGAACGCCGTCCGAAACGTAGCCGCACACGTCGCAGACATAGTAGGTGGTGTGCCTCTCCTCCAGGACATGGTCCATGGCCTCCTTGTAGAGCTTGGCATGGATCTCTTCCACATCCCTGGACTGGCTGAAGTACAGGGAGACCGCTTTGTTCCCCCCCTCCTCCGCCAGCTTGATGAACTGGTCATAGGCGACGCCGGCCACCTTGGTCTCGGACTCGAAGCTCGCGGCGAGGTTCTCCTCGGTGCTCTTGACCTCTTTCAGGAGCCTCAGCGCTCGTTTGCCGTGGAGCTCCTCCGAAAAGGAGATGACCCGGAAGAGCTTGGCAAGCTGGGGATACCCCTCCTGCTCAGCCTTTTCCGCAAACACCTTGAGCCGCAGGCTCGCCTTGGACTCACCCGTATACGCCTGATGAATTGCATTCAACAACTTGTCATCCATGCTGGAATCCTCCTTTGCCCCTTGCCTTTGACAGGCGTGCAGGCATGCTCATATCCGCCACCGACGCACCGCTCTCCCCACGCATACCCATGCGGGTGAGGGAGAAATCATACCGCACCGGGTCATGGGGTGAGAGAAGCCTGAACCCTTCCGTGATCTCCAGGACCGTCTTCCCGTCGGCCTGGGCCCTCGATGTCATTCCCAAGGACGAGCAGATGCGGTACATGTGCGTATCGAGCGGGATCACGAGCTTCGCAGGCGATACGCCGGTCCATCCACCCGGGTCGATCTCGTCGGAACGGACCATCCATCTCAAGTACAGGTGGAGCCTCTTGCAGGCACTGCCCCTGGCCGGGTCAGGCAGCAGGCTGCTCATGCGCACATGGACCTGAGGGTCCAGCTCCCGGACAAAGGAAGCGAGCGCCGGCAGGACAGTGTCATCCCGGGCCGAAACCCCTGACGTGAAGCAGGCGCCCAGGGACCCGTACCTGCGGATCACCCTTCTGGCCCCCACCAGGAGGTCGGCGAGCTCCTCGCCCGTGGTGAACCGGTGCCTGAACCCCCTGAAGTCCTCCCTGAGGTCACGAACCCCCGTATCCTCGAGATAGGCCCGGGGAGAAGGGCCCATCCTGCTCAGGGCAGCCTCGGCGCTCCTGAGGATCTGGCTCACCCTTCCGTAGGCAAGGCTCGAAGCGATGAGGCCCGCGATCTCTCGGTCGTGCTGGTCCTCGTAGCGGTACACGAGCTCGAGGGGGTCCGGGGAAATGAACCTGGCGTGGTGGTACAGCCGGTAAACTTCCTGAAGGAACGCCTCCTTGTCCCCTTTCGTCATCCTGCCAGAAACGGCCCCTGCGCCCCCTCTTCTTTGTGTCTTTGCCGTATTCGGTGTGATTCGCTCTCTTACCGGCATTGCATCAGGAAGCTCTTTCTTTGACTTGGCCCTCCTTCGCGCCCGCTTCGAAGGCCGGGGAGGCTTGCGTCTGACACCCTGCAGCGTACCGCGCTCACGAGTCCAAGGCCTGCCCTGGAGTCCATGTCCTTGACGCCCTCACTCGGGGGAAAACTCGCTCTTCGAGGCCCCGCACACCGGGCATGTCCAGTCATCGGACAGCTTTTCGAAAGGGGTTCCGGCGGGCACGTCGCCCTCGGGGTCGCCCTTCTCCGGGTCATAGATATATCCGCATACACCACACACGTATTTCTGCATCCTATCCTCCGTATGAGTTCTTGTTCCTGTCGTGCGCTACACCATGGCGCCGAGCCGTGCCGATATGGCCCTGCCCAGCTCATAGCACGCCTTGAGCACTTCGTCATCAGGGACGTACTTGGCCTTGACAGGCTCGCTCGCAAGGTCCACCTTCATTGCCGAAAGGTGCTCCTGGACCTGGCCGGCGGACTCGCCGCTCCAGCCGTAGGAGCCGAACGCGGCCCCGATCAGGTTCTTTGGCTTCAGGCCCTTGAGATACGTGAGCACATCCGCCATGGCCGGGAGCATATTGTTGTTCAGCGTGGAAGACCCTGCCACGAGGGCCCCGGCATCGAGGATCTCGTAGGCGACGTCGCTGCGGTGGAAGGGTCCGATGGTCATCATCTTCACATTCGTGCCGCCTTCCCGCAGGCCCTCCTGGATGGCCTGGGCCATGAGCTCGGTGCTGTGCCACATGGTCTGGTAGAGCACCACGGCCTTGTTCGTGGGCTTCTGCTCCGCCCATTTCCGGTACAGGGAGAGGATCCTGCCAAGGTCCCTACGCCACACGGGGCCGTGGTCCGGGGCGATGATCTCGATGGGAATGCCCGCCTTCTCCACCTTGTCGAGCAGACCGATGATGAGCTGCGAGTAGGGGAGGAGAATGTTGGCATAGTAGGTGGCCGCCTCGTAGTCGACCACCGACTGGTCGATCTCGTCGATGAACCGCTCCGAGGTGGCCAGGTGCATGCCGAAGGCGTCCTGGGAGAAGAGGAGCTTCTCTTCCTTGAGGTAGCTGAACATGCTGTCGGGCCAGTGGAGCATCCGCGTTTCGGTGAACGCAAGCGTGAGGTTGCCGAGGCTGATCTCGTCGCCGTCTTTCACCGGTATGAGCTCCCGGTCGATCCTGAAGTGCTCCTTGAGGGCCTTGCACCCCATGACCGACGCGAAGACCTTCTCCGGCCGGACCTCCTCGATGACCTCTCTCAGGCACCCCGAATGATCCATCTCGGAGTGATTCGACACGATGTAGTCGATGCGCTTCGGGTCCACCAGCTCGGAGACCCTGGCGAGGAGCTCCTCTCTGAACGGGGCCTTGACCGTGTCCACGAGGGTGATCTTGTCGGCCAGGATGAGGTAAGCGTTGTAGGTGCTCCCCCGCTTGGTCGTGTATCCGTGGAAATCCCGGATGGTCCAGTCGATGGCACCCACCCAGTATACGTGCTCGGTAAGCTTGACCGGCTTGAAAACTGACATCCCTTCCCCCTGCCTACAGATTCGCCATCTTCTCCACCAGCATGACGATGTGCTTCATCTCTTCGGCTATGATCTTGTCAATAGCGTCTTTTCCAAAGTTCTCAGGCACGATCTTCTTGATGCCGGTATAGAAGATGATGGAGTTCTTTTCTGCCTCGAGGGCCAGCTTCAGGATGTCTTCGAGGGTGGACTTTTCCGTGACGAGGTCGGCCATGTTCTTTTTGAAGTTGAACACCTTGCCCTCGGTGAACGCCTTGATGTAGGCGGCCGCCATCTGGTCGGGGTCATAGCCCTGGTAGGTGTCGCTCAGGATCTGGGAGCGCATGTTCGTGAACAGCTTCTCGTGACCGACCTCCATGGCCGACAGCCCTGCGAGCATCTCTTTCACGGCTGCATCCTTGAACACGCCGGCGGCCTTCTGGTAAAAGCTGGCACCCTGACGCTCGATTTCTTCCGCCATCTCGAAAACTTCGTCCGCATTGAAGTATAATTTCATGACCACTGTCTCCCTTAGGATATTTTCCATCCATTATATCATGGTTGCGAATGAATGGGAGGGACAAAAACGAGGGGCCGCGCGTCCCTCCGGTTTGAGCAGCTACGCCTTCCACAAGCCGTGCAGGTTGCAGTACTCCCTGGCCGTGACCGTGCTCGAGGTCACGCAGAAGGTGGCCTCCGGCACGTCGCCCGGCTTCAGGAACCGGCGGTACGCCTGGCCGTCAGCGATGAGCTCGATCCACTCGATGTAGTGCTTCTCCTCCATGGGGTGCGCCACGCTTCCCACGCTGACCTTGTAGCCGTCCGCGGTCTTCTCGATCACCGGAACGTGCTTTTCCCTGGACGCGTCCACCGTGTTCTCGGTCATGAGCTTCATGGGCTGCCCGCAGCAGACGAGCTCGCCGTCGCTCGCATGGATGACCTCCACCATGTTCCCGCACACTTCACACTTGTACACTTCAAGCCTTGTTGTCATGTCACGTCTCCTCCCAGTCTTAATCTGCTAATGATAATCATTCCTAGTAACCAATTTCCAGGCTTGTGTCAATGTATTACTCATTATCAATATCAATATTTTAATAGCGATTTAAAGATAATAATCAATCACCCTTTTTGCATTGAATGAAAATTTCTCCGGGCAGTCCCGGGGGTTATGAACATGCATGGTTGGACCTGCGTGATTTTCCATATTGACAGTCCCGGTTTTGGTTGCTATGAACACACTCCAGACTACGCCGAAGTGGTGGAATTTGGCAGACACGCCATCTTGAGGGGGTGGTGGGCTACGCCCGTCCGGGTTCAAATCCCGGCTTCGGCACCAACTGGTTTTATACTGAGACGAAAGCGAGTTTTCATTCATGGCGAGAAAGTGTGACATTTGTGGAAAGGGCCCGCAGTCAGGGCACAACGTATCGCATGCCCAGAACAAAACCAACCGGGTCTGGCTCCCCAACCTGCAGAGGGTTCGGGTGGATTCATCCCAGGGCGCCAGAAGAATGACTGTATGCACCCAGTGCATCAAGTCTGGAAGAGTTCAGAAACACACCGTCTGATCCTCCCCGAAACCGGCAGCCACACCCCTTCCCAACGCAACCACCCCATACCCCGACCGGGATGATGCCTTAAGGGCATGATCCAGAGGGAGGGTATACCTCCGTCCCGGAGGCTCCCCCGCGAGCCGGATATCCAGCCGTACGCAGCCTGCCCCTTCCGGAGGGGCCCGGGGCGGAAAGGCCCCGAACGCACCTGCCCACCAAAAGGCAAAGGTTTATTTTTCCTTGTATTTCTGTTATAAGACATGATAGCTTCACATTTTAATTCCAATGGTGGTACATGCAGTGGGGAGAGGACCAATGAAACACGCAATCCATTTAATAACGGTTCTGTTGGCAACGGCACTCGTATCCGGCTGCACATCGGCCCCCAAGCCCGTAAAACAGGTCGACGACACCGCGTTCTACCTTGCACGCTTCGACAAGGTCTGGGATGCCTCCGTGGCGGCCCTGGCCGAGGAAGGGATCCCCATCGACACCATGAACAAGGACCGGGGCGTCATCGGCACGAAGTTCGTGAACCACTCCGTGGGTCCCAAGGCGCACTACGAGCTCGAGGCCATCGCACAGAAGCCGTCCGCCGCGCGGCTGGCCATCTGGTCGCAGGTGGGGTACACCCTGAGCATCCTGATCACCCCCATCAATGATATGAGCACCAAGGTCAAGGTCACGGCCCACATCGAGGCCTATGACAAGACCGTGTCCCAGGAATGGCACGAGTGCATCTCCAACAAAGCGGTCGAGAACAGAATCATCGAGAGGATCAGGACCCAGCTCTAGGAGCATGAAGGAAGCATGGCCGCTTCTTTGAGTACGGATGCCGGGCAGGGGTGCGTCCCCGGCGGAGACCTCTGTCAGTGCCGCTCGATCTTCTCCACGCCCTTGAGCCTCCGGATGTCGTTGAACAGTTCCTTGAGCTCCGAGAGGTTCTTCACCATGACCCGGAAGATGCACATGGAGGTCCCCTGGGCTTGTGAAAAGGCCTTCATGGTGTTGATGTTGATCTTCCGCTCCCCGATGGCCGCGGTGATGAGCCCGAGCATGCCCGGCTTGTCCAGACAGGTCACGGTGAACTCGATCTCGTGGCTGTCAAGGACGTCCTTGTCCCACTCAACGGGGATGAGGCGCTGGAGGTCGGTTTCCTCCACGTAGGGGCAGCCTGAGCGGTGGACCGTGATCCCCCTGCCCCGGGTGATGAACCCCACCACGTCGTCGCCGGGGATGGGCCTGCAGCACTTCGCGTACCGCACCAGGAGGTTGTCCACCCCCTTGACCACGATGCTCGACGAGTCCTGCTTCTTCTTGGTCTCAGGCGCCTTCTGCGGCTTCTTCTGCCCCTCGTCGGCCGGGATGTACCGGTGGAGCACCTGGTTGGCTGAGAGCCTGCCGAAGCCCACGGTCATGAAGAGGTCGTCCACGTTCTTGAAGGAGAACTCCCTGGCCAGCTCCTCGTAATCCATGTCCTTGGTCAGGTGCAGGCCCTTGATCCTCTTTTCGAGGATCTCCCGGCCCAGCGCGATGCTCTGCTCGTTCTCCTGCGCCCTCAGCCAGGCCTTGATCTTGGTCTTGGCCCGGGAGGTCTTGGCGATGCGAAGCCAGTCCTTGCTCGGGTGCTGCTTCGAGGACCTCAGGATCTCGATGACGTCTCCGCTGTTGAGCTTGTACCGCAAGGGCACGATCTTGCCGTTGATCTTGGCGCCCATGCACTGGTTGCCCAGCTGGGTGTGGACGCTGTAGGCGAAATCCAGCGGCGTCGCCCCCACGGGAAAGCGCTTCACGTCGCCCCGGGGGGTGAAGACGTAGACGTCCTCGGGGTAGAGGTCGATCTTGACGCTCTGGAGAAACTCGCGGGGGTCCTTGAGCTCCTTCTGCCATTCGAGGAGCTGCCTGAGCCACGAGAGCTTCTCGCCGTCCTGGGAGGAGATCTCCGCCCCGTCCTTGTAGCGCCAGTGCGCGGCAATGCCCTCGTTGGCGATGAAGTCCATCTCCCGGGTGCGGATCTGGATCTCGATCCGCTCGCCCCCGGGGCCGAAGACCGTGGTGTGCAGGGACTGGTACATGTTCGCCTTGGGCATGGCGATGAAGTCCTTGATCCGCGACTGGATGGGCTTCCAGATGGAGTGGATGATGCCGAGGGCCTCGTAGCACTCGGCCACGCTCCCCACGAGCACCCGGGTCCCCAGGACGTCGTAGACGTCCTCGAAGGGGATCCCCTGCTTCTTGAGCTTCTGGTAGACGCTGTAGATGTGCTTGATCCTGCCCTTGACCTCCGCCTTGAGCCCCGCCTCGGCGAGTTTGTCCTGGATCTGGACCATAACCGCCCTCAGGTAGGCGTCCTTTTCCATGGCCAAGGCGTCGAGCTTGGTTTTCAGCGTAGTATAGCCCTGCTCGTCGAGGTACTTCAGGCTCAGCTCCTCGAGCTCGATCTGGAGCCAGTGGATGCCGAGCCTGTTGGCCAGGGGCGCATAGATATCGAGGGTCTCCCGGGCGATGCGCTGCTGGGACTCGTGGGTGTGGTACTGCAGGGTGCGCATGTTGTGCAGGCGGTCGGCGAGCTTGATGAGGAGGATCCTGAGGTCCTTGCTCATGGCGAGGATCATCTTGCGGAAGTTCTCCGCCTGCTGCTCTTCCTTTGAACGGAAATCGATCTTGGCGATCTTCGTGAGGCCGTCCACCACCTGGGCGACCTCGTCCCCGAACTGGGCGCTGATGTCCTCGACCTTGGTGTAGGAGTCCTCAATGGCATCGTGGAGCAGGGCAGCGACCACGGCCGTGGTGTCGAGGCGCATCTGGGCGATGATGTAGGCCACCTCCAGGGGGTGGTTCAGGTAGGGCTCACCGGAGAGCCGTGTCTGTCCCAGGTGAACCCGGGCGGAGAACACGTACGCCTTTTCAATGATCCTGGAGTCCTCCTCGGTGATGTAGGCGGACACCTCGTCAATGATGTCATTGATACGTACGGTCAATAATCGCTTCCTACTGTTTGAGCTTATCGAGGCAGAACCGGACCGCCTCGCCCACCGGGACCTTCTCAACGGTCCCCGTGCTCCGCTCCTTCACCTCGACGATCCCTTCCTTCAGCCCCCTGGCGCCCACCGTGATCCGGTAGGGGATGCCGATGAGGTCCGCATCCATGAACCTGACGCCGGGCCTCAGGTCGCGGTCGTCGATGAGGGCGTCCACGCCCGCGCCCTGAAGCTCCTCGTACATCCGGAACGCGGTATCCCTGACCTCGTCCTCGGTGGTGCTCACCGGCACCACGATGACCTGGTAGGGCGCGATGGGCACCGGGAACACGATGCCGTGCTCGTCGTTCGACTGTTCGATGGCCGCGGCCAGCACCCGGGTGACGCCGATGCCGTAGCAGCCCATGATGATGGGTTTGAGCTCCCCGTTCTCGTTGAGGATGTTCGCGTTCATGGCCTTCGAGTACTTGGTCCCCAGCTTGAAGATGTGGCCCACCTCGATGCCGTGGATCGCCTCCAGGGCACCTTCGCTGCACCGCGGGCAGGGGTCCCCGGCCTCGGCGTTCCTGATGTCCGCCACCACGTCGATCTTCGCGTCACGGGAGAGCCAGACGTTCTTCGCGTGATAGTCCTCCTCGTTGCCCCCGGTCACGCAGGCGCCCATGCCCAGGAGCCCGTAGTCGGCGAACGTCTTTATGGTCAGGCCCATGGGACCGGCGAACCCACGGGGGGCCTTCGTGTGCTTCTCGATGGTGGGCTCGTCCGCGAGCTCCAGGGTCTCCACCCCGGCCGCGCGCTTGAGCTTCACCTCGTTCACCTCGTGGTCGCCCCTCACCAGGGCGGCGATGACCCCGGATTCCGTGGAGTAGATGAGCGTCTTGACGAGCTCCTGCGGGGTCACGCCCAGGAAGGAGCACACCTCGTCGATGGTCCGAACATTTGGGGTGTGGACCTTCTCGGGGCTGCCTGCGGGCGCTTCGGGGAAGGCAAGGGATGCCGGCTTGGCGATCTCGGCCTTTTCGAGGTTTGCCGCATAGCCGCAGGCGGAGCAGCTCAGGATGACGTCCTCGCCCGTGGAGGCGAGCACCATGAACTCATGCGAGAAGTTCCCGCCGATGGGGCCCGAGTCCGCCTCCACCGTCTTGAACTTCAGTCCGCAGCGTCTGAAGATCCGCTCGTACGCCTGGTACATGGCCTGGTAGCTCTTTTCCGCGCCCTGCTCGTCCACATCGAAGGAATACGCGTCCTTCATGATGAACTCCCGGGAGCGGATGACGCCGAACCGGGGCCGGATCTCGTCCCTGAACTTGGTCTGGATCTGGTAGAGGTTGATGGGCAGGTCACGGTAGGAGTGGACCTCGTCGCGTACGATGGTGGTGATGACCTCCTCGTGGGTGGGGCCGAAGGCGAACTCGGCGTTCTTCCGGTCCGTGAACCTCAGGAGTTCCTTGCCGTAGAAGTCCCACCTGCCGCTCTCCTTCCAGATCTCGGCCGGCTGTACCGCGGGCATGAGGACCTCCTGGGCCCCTGCCGCGTTCATCTCCTCGCGTACGATGGCCTCCACCTTCCGGAGGGCCTTGAGCCCGAAGGGGAGATAGGAATAGATGCCCGAGGCGAGCTTCTTGACCATGGACGCCCTGAGCATCAGCCTGATGCTGGCAATCTCCGCATCCCGCGGCTCTTCCTTGAGGGTGTGCAGGAACATCTTCGACAGTCTCATTTCACAAGCTCCTTTTCTATTTCATCCATGAGGCAATTCGTGATTTCTGATGCAGCAATGCGCCGAATGGGTTTACCGCGGACAAACAGCATGGCGCCCCCCTTGTCGCAGGCGACGCCCAAGTCCGCGATCCTGGCCTCGCCGGGCCCGTTGACCACGCACCCCATGACCGCCACCACCAGGTGCCTCTTCACTTCCCTGAGCGCCTCCTCCACCTCGGAGGCGATGGCGGCCACGTCCCCGCAGGTCCGGGCGCAGGTGGGGCAGGCGATGACCCTCACCCCTTCCTTCCTCAGGCCCACGCTCTCCAGGAGCACCCTGGCGGCGAGGACCTCCTGCACCGGGTCGCCGGCGAGCGAGATCCGCACCGTGTCTCCGATGCCGTCGATGAGGAGCGCCCCGATCCCGGCGGCCGAGCGGATGGCGCCCGCAAAGGGAGTCCCCGCCTCGGTCAGGCCCAGGTGGAGCGGCAGGTCGCTCTGCTGCGCAAAGCGGCGGTAGGCGTCCACGGTCTCCAGCACGTCCGAGGATTTGAGCGAGACCTTCAGGTCTTCGACCCCCATGTCCCGGAGCATGTCCGCGTACTGCCGGGCGTTCTCCACCAGGGCGCCCACATGGTCTTCCCCGAACTCTTCGAGGATGGACTTCTTCACCGAGCCCAGGTTCACCCCGATCCTTATGGGGACCTTTGCCTCGCGGGCTGCCCTGGCCACGGTTTCGACCTTTTTCCTGCTCCCGATGTTCCCGGGGTTGATGCGGATGCCGTCCGCGCCGTTCTCCATGGCGGACACGGCGAGCCGGTAGTCGAAGTGGATGTCGGCCACCACCGGTATCCGGGACCCCTTTCTGATCTCTCCCAGGGCATGCGCAGCCTCGGCATCCGGGACGCTCACCCGGACGATGTCGCACCCGGCAACCTCCAGCGCTTGTATCTGGTCGAGGGTCCTGCCTGCGTCCCGGGTGTCGGTGTTGGTCATGGACTGGATGCTCACGGGTGCACCGCCACCGATGGGGACAGACCCCAGGTAAATCCGCCTGGTATGCTCTCGGTGAGGTGTCATTCAATTTTGAGTATCATATTCAGGAGTAGGACTCAAGATTGTAACCGTAACGAACGATAAGATCCTCGATGATAAAGAGATCGCCAGAAGAGATCCAGTCGCTGATCGACACCATCGGCGACATACCAACTTTGCCGTCCATAGCGACCGCGATCATGGAGAAGACGCTGGACTCGAAGGTCAGCGCCAAGCAGATCGCGGAGATGGTGGAACGGGATCAGGCGCTCTCCATCAAGGTGCTCCGGGTGGCGAACTCCCCCTTCTACCGGAGGATCAAGGAGATCTCCACCATACGGGGCGCGGTGATGCTGCTGGGCTTCAACGTGCTCAAGAGCATCGTGCTCTCCATCAGCGTCATCAACCTCTTCAACGAGAAGAACAAGTGCACCCTGGACTTCTACCGGTTCTGGCAGCACTCCATCGCATGCGCGGTGTGCGCGAAGAACATCTCCCTGAAGGTCTTCCCCTCCGCAGCCGAGGACGCCTTCGTGGCCGGGCTCCTGCACGACCTCGGCAAGGTCGTGGCCGACCAGCTCCTCTGCAGGAAGGGCGAGTACCGCGAGGTGCTGGAGACCATGAACCGCGCCAATTCGGACATCATCGAGGTGGAGCAGAGCATCATCGGCGTGGACCACGCGACCCTGGGCAGGTTCCTCATGGAGAAGTGGAACCTCCCCGCCCTCTTGTACAGGACCGTGGGCGCCCATCACAGCATAGGCGACATCGGAAACGACGAGGAGGCGAAAAAGCTCTGTGCCATCATACACGTGGCGGACATCGTCACCAACCACCTGGGCCTGGGGATCGGGCAGTCGGAACGGGGGTTCGTGGACCCGGCGCTGCTCAGCCAGATGGGGCTCACCAGCCATGACATCCAGGACGTCTCCATCTCCTTGAAGGACAGCATCTCCAGCATCAGCGAGGAGATGGGCATACCCAAGGCGGAGCCCAAGACCTATTTCGAGGTCCTGCAGTTCGCCAATGCCCAGCTGGGCAAGCTGAGCCTGGATCTGGAGCAGAAAAAGCTGGCGCTGGAGCGCAGGGCCATGGAGCTCGCCAACCTGAACAACATGAGCACCCAGCTCCAGTCGTCGCTCAAGCTCTCGGACATCCTGGGCATCCTGACCACCCACACGCTCACCATCCTCGAGGCGAAAAAGGCCCGCTGCATCATGCGCCTCTCCAACCTGAGGATCATGATCACCGAGTCCTTCCTCCTGAACGACCTGCCCCAGACGAGAAGCGGCATGGCGAGCGCCACCAAGGACCTGCTGGACCGCTCCAACGGGGTGTACCCCATCGGCATCAACTTCATCTACGCGCCCTTGAGAGTCGACGGCAAGACCATAGGCGTCCTCGAGGTAGTACCCCAGGAGAACGCCGGGCAGGACGAGATGAACCAGAAGCTCCTCCTGCTGCGGACCATTGCCGAATCCGGGGCCCAGGCCATCCAGAGGGCCATGCTCATCACCAAGAACATCAAGGCCCAGAGGCTCGCCGCGGTGTCGAAGACCGCCATAGCGGCCAACCACGAGATCAACTCCCCGCTCACCACCATCCTGCTCAAGCTCGACATGCTCTCCAAGGACACAGGGGGCAGCAAGGGCATGGCGGGGACCATTGGTGAGATCAAGACAGAAGCCATCAAGATCAAGAACATCGTGAAGAAGATGCTCGAGATCTCCGACGTGGTGGAAACGAGCTACATCAAGAACGAGAAGATGCTCGACATCCATCACGCCTCCGAGGACCAGAAGGCCCCCGTGAAGCAGGAAAGCCACCCCGATGACGCAGGCTTCGAGGACTACCTCGAGGAGAAGCCCAAGGGGGCCGAGGTTCGTCCCGCCCGGAGACCCTCCTCCGATGCCGGAGACGCCAGGCCCGGCTTCGAGGATTTCGCGGACGAGCAGGTCAGGGAGCTGAGCAGGAACGTGAACCAGGTCTCCGGCAAGGCATCGAAGACCGACACGCCCGGGTTCGAAGACTACCTCGATTAAACCCTCTGGATTCCAGCCTACCCCCCGTTATACATCTATGATAAGAAGTGGTAAGGCTTGCAGTATTCTGATCATATCGTGAACAGGAGGACGCCATGGATACACTCGTCAATGGGAAGGGCCGCGTGAGCTGGGGGATCTACAGCGAGCCCGTGGCAAAGGTCAATTATGAAGACTACCACCTCGAGACGCCCATGGGCATCCTCTACCCTCCCCTGCTCAAGAAGCTCCTGGCGAACCAGTTCCACTTCATCGGGATCGTGGGGCCCGAGCTCCTGGCCGGCATCGGGGTGGTGGACCTCAAGCTCCTGTCGAACGGGTTCTTCTACCTCTTCGACCGGCAGACCGGGGAGCTCACGGAGACGAAGAAGCTCGCCGTCCTCCCGTCCGCCGTCTCCATCGGCACCTCCCCGGAAAAGCCCAGGAGCTCCTTCAAGGCAGACCCCCTGAGCATCGAGATCCGAAGGGAGTCCCTGAACGCCGTGGGCAGCGACCTCTCGCTTCAGGTCTCCTTTGACCAGGGCGGGGTGAGCCCCTTAAGGATCTGCACCCGGGCGGGGTACCGCGGGTGGGTGTACACCCAGAAGACGAGCCCCATACGCCTCAAGGGCAGCGTGACCGTCCGGGGCAGGCAGCACGACCTCTCGTCGCCCGCCTACTGGGCCCTTTCCGACTGGACGTGCGGATACATGCGCAGGCAGACCTGCTGGAACTGGGCATCGACGGCCTTCAGCCTCGCTGACGGCAGGTCCCTGGGCATGAACCTCTCCTGCGGGGTCAACGAGACGAGCTTCACGGAGAACGCCTTCTGGGTCAACGGCGCCATGACCAAGGTCGACACGGTGGATTTCCGTTTCGACCCCGCCGACCTCTCGTCTCCCTGGCACATCCGCTCGGCGGACGGGAAGGTCGATCTGGTCTTCCGACCCGAGGCCCAGAGGGGCGAGCGGATCAACGCCGTGCTCATCGCCTCCCGGTTCACCCAGCTGTTCGGCGTGTTCGAGGGGACGCTCCAGTCGGACGACGGCGAGGTGATCCGGGTCGACGGCTGCCCGGGCTTTGCCGAGGACCACTACGCCAAGTGGTGAGATCAGCGTGAAGAGATCTGGTTGACCCAGTCCCGGTACATGACCGAGAGGATGATGTAGTCCTTCTCGTTGTCCACGTCCAGCGCCGCCCCGCCCACCGTGGTCAGGGCGATCTTGAACCGCACGCCCAGGATGTCCGAGATCAGGCCTTCGACGCCTGCCCTGCGTATGGGGAAGCTCACCAGGCGCGCCGCACGCACGAACCCCAGGGCCGAGAGCAGGGTGGAGAGCTGCAGCGTCAGGTAAACACCCAGGGTGTGGAGGATGTTGCCTCTGCTGAACCTGATGATCTCCCAGATCGCCCTGATGATGTTCATGGGCTCTTTCTGGTATCGGAACTCGTAGGCGTTCAGGATCAGGTCGATGCTCTCGAGCATGGCAAAGGGCTTTGCCATGTGGAGGTTGTTCTGCCTGAGGTTGCCGTCCCACATGTGGAAGGTGGCCATCTTGATCCCGGGCCTCCCCTTCCGGGGGCCGAAAAGCTTCAGGATCTCCTCCGAGGTGGCACCCGCCACGTAGTCGTAGCGCTCCATATCGCACTGGGCGATGAACTCCCTGAGCTCCCCGGGGGTGATGAGCGGGATGTCCCCGGACAGGAAAAGCACGTGCTTGTCCCGGTAGGCCTCGATGATCCCGGGGGTGAGCTCGCCCGATGACCGGTACTCCTCGATGGTGCGGAGGAACCCCTCCCAGCCGTTTTCCACCAGGCTCCTCTTCTGCTGGACAATGTCCACGTCGAGGTCGCCTATGACCTGCAGGAAGGTCTCCCGGGGGCCCACCACCACGATCCGGTCGATCTCGTCGCAGGCGCGCAAGGCCTCGACGATGTGCCGGATGATGGGTTTCCCGGCGACATCGAGCATGGCCTTGTTCTTTCTGAAGACCTTCCTGGCGGCCCTTCCGTCGCCGGCGGTCACTATTGCGTCGACGCCCATAATCCTCTAAAACACCAAAAAGAATCACCGGTGTCAAGGTGGTAATAGTACTATATCCCTGAGATTCTCCGATTCAACCCTGAAGCGAAAGCCTTCCGATGGGTGGTCGGGGGCGCCGGGGGATACCCGGTGACTGCAGGCAAATGCCGGGAAGAAGATTCCTTACGAATTTTCGATCAATGCTTGACATTGGTGCTCAATGTCGGCTATATCCGAACCCTATTTAGCAGGTAAGGAGACTTTACGAATGAGTACGTTCATCGCCAGTAAGGACGAAGCCGAGAGAAACTGGGTGCTCGTCGACGCCAAGGATCAGGTGCTGGGCAGGCTTGCAGCCGATGTCGCCTCCATCCTGAGGGGGAAGACCAAGCCCACCTACACGCCGTTCATCGATGTGGGCGACTTCGTCGTGATCATCAATGCAGAGAAGGTCAAGCTCACGGGCAGGAAGATGGAGCAGAAGAAATACTACCGCCACAGCGGCTACATGGGCGGGCTCAAAGAGCAGACGGCCCGTCAGGTCATGGAAAAGAAGCCCGAGGAGATCATCAGGCACGCGGTCAAGGGGATGCTCCCCAAGAACAGCCTCGGCCGGAGCATGTTCAAGAAGCTCAAGGTCTACACCGGTGAGAACCACCCCCACGAGGCGCAGCAGCCGCAGACGATAAAACTGTAAGAAAAGGGAAGAAGACAGGATATGGCTGAAAGGATCTATGCAACCGGCAGAAGGAAGAACGCGACGGCGCGGGTGTGGATCACGCCCGGCAACGGCGAGTTCACGGTGAACGGAAAAGGCCTCACCGAGTATTTCGGCAGGGAGACCCTGAAGATGGCGGCTATGGCCCCGTTCGAGGTCACGGACACCAAGGGTCACTTCAACGTGTTCACCACCGTGAGCGGCGGCGGCATCGCAGGCCAGGCAGGCGCGATTCGCCACGGCATCGCCAGGGCGCTGTCCGAGTTCGACACGGAAAAGTACCGCCCGAAGCTCAAGTCGGCCGGGTTCCTCACCAGAGATCCCAGGATGGTTGAGCGGAAGAAGTTCGGACTCCACAAGGCCAGAAAGAGACCTCAGTTCTCCAAGAGGTAATTCTCCTTGCCTCTTTCAATAGGGATCCTGGGAGCCACCGGGTATACCGGCGCAGAGCTCATCAGGCTGCTGCACAGCCACCAGGGCTCCAGGATCACCTATTGCTCCTCCAGACAGTACAACGGCAGAAAGATCGCGGACATCCTCCCCTTCTTCCAGGGGACCCTCGACATCACGCTCGAAGACTTCGACGCCTCCGCCATCCGCAAGCGGTGCGACGTCGTGTTCAGCTGCCTGCCCCACGGCACCAGCGCCGAGTTCATCTCGCAGATCGTCGACTCCGTGAAGGTGGTGGACCTGAGCGCGGACGCCCGCATCCGCAACCTCGCCACCTTCGAAGAGTGGTACGGCGCGCACAAGAACCCGGCCCTGCTCGAAAAGGCGGTCTACGGGCTGAGCGAGGTGTACCGCGACGAGATCAGGCAGGCCGCCCTCGTGGCCAACCCCGGCTGCTACCCCACGAGCATTTTGCTCCCGCTCATCCCGCTGGTCGAGGCAGGGCTCATCGACACGGACGGGATCGTTTCGGACAGCAAGAGCGGGGTGTCGGGCGCAGGCAGGGGCTTGAGCCTCACGACCCACATCTGCGAGGCGGGCGAGTCCTTTTCCGCCTACAAGGTGGGCGGCACCCACCGCCACATCCCGGAGATCGAGCAGGAGCTTTCCCGGGCCGCGGGCAGACAGGTGACGATCGAGTTCACGCCCCACCTCATCCCCATCACCCGGGGCATGCTCTCCACGATCTACGTCGCCACGGACGCCGAGGAAGCCGAGCTCAAGGACTGCATCTCCTCGTACTACCTGGGGTCGCGGTTCGTCCATGTCCTGGCCAAGGGGTTCCCTGCCACCAAGGACGTCCGCGGCACGAACAACTGCCTCATCGGCGTGGCGAAAAACCCCCGGACGAACAGGGCCGTGATCGTGAGCGTCATCGACAACCTCACCAAGGGTGCTTCCGGCCAGGCGGTCCAGAACATGAACCTCATGCTCGGGCTCCCCGAAGAATCCGGTCTTGACTCCCTGCCGTTATTCCCCTAATAAGTAGCTATATCTATTACTGTTGATTGTCATGTTTTCAACGGTTTCTTTTTGATGTGACCCCCGAACGGGTCTTCGGGATTCTCCCGTATTTCTTGATGAACAGGTTTCTGCTTCTGAAAGAGAGGAACGACCATGAAAGGCCCTGTCCGAAAACCGGTCATCGCCGGCAGTTGGTACCCGGATGACCCTGTCGTCCTGCGCGCTCAGATCGACGGGTTCCTGCAGGATGCAGCGATAGAGGACATCCCCCGCAAACCCGCCGCCATCATCAGCCCGCACGCAGGCTACCTGTATTCCGGCCCGGTGGCCGCCCATGCGTACAAAGCGGTCAGGGGCCGCTCCTACGGCACCGTGGTGGTGATCAGCCCCTCCCACCGGGCGTATTTCCAGTACGTCTCCGTCTGGGCCAGGGGGTCCTTCGAGACGCCGCTGGGCGCCATCGAGGTCGACGAGGCCCTGTGCGGAAAGATCCTCGACGCCTCGGTCATCTTCACCGACAACACGAGGCCCCACGACACCGAGCATGCCCTGGAGATCCAGCTCCCCTTCCTCCAGGCCGTGCTCCCGCCCTTCAAACTCTGCCCGCTGGTCATGGGCCAGCAGGACTACAGCCTGTGCCAGGACTTAAGCAGGGCGCTCATCGCATCCATCGACGACCCGGACGACGTGCTCGTGGTGGCGAGCACGGACCTCTCCCACTTCCACCCGTCCAGCCAGGCCGAGGCCATGGACAACCGGATCGCCCACTGCGTGGAGGCCCTCGACGCCGAAGGCCTGGCGGCGGCTATGTCCGGCGAGGAGGCCGAGGCCTGCGGGGGCGGTCCCATCATGTCCGCGCTGATCTACGCGAAGTCCTTGTCAAGGACCGAGGCAAGGATTCTTAAGTACGCCCACTCAGGCCACATCACCGGGGACAACACTTCCGTGGTGGGCTACCTTGCGGCCGTGATCTACTGAGCAGTTGCTATTAGACCCATCAGCGTCGATCTCACCCGGCGTCATTTAACCGTCCTCGTCATCCCCGTGAAACGGTGATCCCCGGTGCCTTATTGTAGAGGGGCAACTCTCCGTTCGCAGGTAAGGGGTGGGAGGAGCAACGGTTCTCTGCGATGGGATCTTCTGCATTTTTTATTGCTGGACGGGGAATACGATATAGAATATTATTTACTTATAATAATTTCCGCAAAAGGCCTCTCATTAGCCGCTTATACGGATTGCATTGAAGTGGTTTCCGGACCGGGGAACATCAGAAATCGTTTTTGTTTATGGTAAAGAACAGGGAGTTACGGAGCATTCGGCTTATCAAGTTCGTCCGTAAAAATCCCCCTATTAGTCGCTTATACGGAAATGGACCGTCTGTATAGAAATGGTTGGTCGAAACTGTGGAGGAAAAGTGATGTCAAAACAGAAAATGGTATCGTCTTATCAACTCAAAATAACTCTACGAAGTAGCAAGCCTCCAATTTGGCGTCGTTTTGTCGTGCCTGACACTATTAAACTTCCTGAGTTACATGAGGTCATACAGATTGTAATGGGATGGACTGATTCTCATCTTCATGAATTTGTTGTTGGTAGAGTCAGTTACGGTGTTCCGGATCCGGAATTCCCATCGGGCCTAAGAAATGAAGCTCGTGTCAGGATCAATCAACTTCTCGATAAAGAGAAACAGAGATTGTTATACCTTTATGATTTCGGTGATGGATGGGAACACGTGGTTGAATTGGAAAAGATCATTATTGGAGACAAGGCTTCATCGAAACCGAGATGTATAGCCGGCAAACGAGCATGTCCCCCTGAAGACTGCGGAGGTATTTATGGATACTATGATTTCCTGGAGGCTATAAAGGACCCTGATCATCCTGAGCATGATAATATGATTGAATGGTGGGGGGGAGATTTCGATCTCGAGTTCTTTGACATAGATGAAGTCAATGAGATTCTTTCAAGTCTTGAATGAAAAGGCATGTAAATTTATGGCCAACCAAAGGATGTACCGGACGGCTCTCAACCGCCGCTGACCCGTACGTTAGGCGCTGACCATGACCACATCAGTGCCATATCTGTCCGATGGCGTGCGAGAAGTAACGGGTGTGGACGTGCTACTCCCGTTATCGACGGTTGGGCTCATGGTCACCACTGCGTTGTTAGGTGCTTGAGAAGGAGACGAAGGACATGAGAAAGTTGGTTGTGGGTACTTTAGTGACTCTGGACGGTGTTATGCAGGCACCGGGTGGACCGGACGAGGACCGCGATGGTGGCTTCCAGCACGGTGGCTGGGTGGTACCCTATTTCGACGACAAGTTTCTCGGGATCATGACCGAGTGGACCAAGCGCGCCGGCGCCTTTCTCCTCGGCCGCAAGACCTATGAGATTTTCGCGGCGTCCTGGCCCAAGTCCACCGACCCGGCAGACGAGATCGCTACGGCCCTCAATACCCGGCCGAAGTTCGTCGCTTCGGATACATTCGACAAGCTCACCTGGACCAACTCCCACCTGCTCAAGGGCAACGTTGCCGAGGAGGTTGCGAAGCTCAAGGCACAGGAAGGCGGAGAGATTCAGGTCCACGGCAGCAGCAACCTTATCCAGACCCTGTTCAAGAACGATCTCGTCGATACGTTGCGTATCTGGCAGTTTCCCGTTGTTCTCGGTACGGGTAAGCGCCTGTTCGGGGAAGGTACAATCCCGCGCAGTTTCCGTCTTGTCGACATACAACTGAACACGACAGGTGCAGTTCTGCACGTTTACGAGCGCGCGGGCGGCCTCAAGTACGGAGAGGCAGAGGTTGGCAAGGAGACCGTGATCTTCGATGCAGACACAGCACACGAGCGATGATGACAGCGCGTCTAACATTACAGCAGTGAAAATAATCCGCCTGTGTACACATTACGAACAGCCATGTGACTACTGGAGATCCAGCGAATACAGCGGACGGCTTTCAGCCGCCGGTGATCAGCACGTTGGGCATCAGATATTACAACTTGTCTGAGATGGCCTATAAGAGTACATCATCTTTATGAATAGCAAAGAAATCGCAATAAAAACGATTCAAGAGCTCCCGGACTCAGCCACATGGGCCGATATTGAGGAAAGAATCCATTTCCTTGCAGCTATTGAAAAAGGGCTTACTGATATCAAGGAGGGGAAAGTCGTCCCTCACAATGAGGTAAAAGAAAGTCTGAAAGAATGGCTTCCTCGATAATAATCTGGCATAGCTATCGCGGAATACCATACCTTGATTGAGCACGTATAATGACCCCCTCATAGACTGTACCAGAGATAAGCGGTAATACAAGCAAGAGGGGGAAGTATTATGAAGAGCAATGTAGTGAACCACCCGTCCATCGAGAGATGGAGCGCTAAACGGAAGACCGAGTTGGTACTGGAGATCATCAAGGGACACAAGACGATCGTGGATGCTGCCCGTGAGCATGACCTGAAGCAGAGCGTGATCGAGGGCTGGATCAATACGTTCCTGGAGTATGGAAGGAACGGCCTGAAGAGCCATCCCAAGAATGTAGCGGCCGAGCATGACCAGCAGTTCAAAGTGCACAAGGAGGAGATCGGCGAGCTTGTGCTCCAGATAGACGTTTTAAAAAAAGCCAAGGAATTGCTCTCTTAAGGACGAGAACTCGTCTTCGGAGTGAAGATGCTGATGGAGGCGGAAGGCAAGACGGTCAGCTTGAGGAAGATAGCGAAGTGGCTCGGGGCATCCTGGTCCAGCGTGCATTACAAACCCCACCGCAAGAGTACGCCGCTCGTTGACAGAGACGTTGAGAAGGTCATCTATACGCTGATCCAACGCTATCCTCGGTATGGGTATAGAAGAATCACGGTGATGCTCAAGAAGAAAGCAGGGATTATGGTGAACAGGAAGAAGGTCCAGAGGATCATGCAGAGAAACGGCTGGGGAGTGATGGTACGCCCCAAGGGCTTCCGTCCCCGGGCCGGGGCATCGAGATCCGTGAGCTCAGCCATCAACGAGCGCTGGGCAACCGACATGACCCACTTCTTCTGCAAGGATTCCGGCTGGTGCCATGCTATCGTCGTCATCGACTGCTGGAACCGCGAGATCATCGGTTACCGCATCGGTAAAAGGCAGAACGCCTCTGTTGCCGCTGGCGCTCTCGAAGATGCCCTGATCCACCGGTTCTCTGGAAAGAAAAGTCTGGCTCATGGAACTCGCTTAAGGAGTGATAACGGATTGGTCTTTTCCTCAAAGGAATTCATGAAGCTGGTAACTGCCTATGGCCTGGATACCGAGTACATCACGCCGTACACCCCCGAACAAAACGGGGTGGTGGAGCGCTTCATGCGGACCTTGAAGGAAGAATGCATCTGGCTCCAGGAGTTCGCCTCCTTCACCGAGGCAAAGAGGGTTATCGAAGATTGGATCGGAGAGTACAATACCGAGCGTCCCCACCAGGAACTCGGCTACCTCTCCCCGGTCGAGTACAAACAGAAATTAGCCGCGTAATTGGTATTGATTATCGGGGGTCATTACACACGTCCATCGGACGGCTTCCAGCCGTCGGTGATGCCCTCGCTGGCATGAGAGCCCCTGCATATCTTGACAGCCGGTCTTGTTATGGTGCCATAAAAAAGACGGAGGTGCTGAAATGAATCTGTCCGAAGACATTAAACCCATCACCTATCTGAAATCCAGAGCAGCCGACCTGCTCAAGCAGATAAACGAAACCCATAGACCGGTCGTGATTACCCAGAATGGTGAACCCAAAGCCGTGCTTCAGGACCTGGAGAGTTATGAGAACACGAGGGATGCCATCGGTATATTGAAGCTGATCTCCCAGGGCGAGGAAGACATTAAGGATGGGAAGTCGAAACCTCAAGAGGACGTTTTTGCACATATCAAGAATGTCCTGAAAGACAGAATGAAATGAGAAAGACCTGCGAGGTCAGGTGGTCTGACGTCGGAGAAAGATTTCATGGGCATCATGGAATACATTTCCCGGGACAGCCCCGCAGCTGTGTATGAACAGCTCAAAGAGATACAGGATAAAAGCATCGTGCCTCTGTTCTTTTCCCGACAGGGCCGCATACTCCCTGAGCTTCAGGAGCAAGGGATTATTCAGTATCGTGAATTGATCGTCGCTCCCTGGAGAATCATCTCCAGGATATCGAAGAACAGTGTCTATGTCCTGTCTGTTCTGGATGCACGGCAGAACGTCGAAGATATCCTGTTGAAAAGGTTCATTGGCACCACGCTGTAACCCTGCCGGTCAACCCCCCCTACGGGGCCGGCATCTCGAAAAAGGCAGTCAGCCCGGGACCGCTCCTCCTCCGCATGAAGGCAGCACCATCATGACTTCCCCTTGTCCTTAAAAAACTGCGTGCATCGGGACGGCACCTCGGATCAACTCCTTTCTGTGGATGGCTCAAAAAGCGGGCGGCTCGATCACGTTGCCCCGGTTCAGGAGGAAGAGCGGGTCGAGGGCGGCCTTTGTTCTCCTCACCTCGTCTGCCGCCTCAGGACCGTAGCTCTTCAGGAAGTCGGCCCGCTTGCGCTTGCCCGTGCCGTGCTCTCCCGAGTAGACGCCACCCAGGGCGGCGGATTCCGCGACGATCCGGTCGTACACCCGGGCCGCCTTCTGCAGCTGCTCCGGCCGCGGCAGGATCATGAAGTGGATGTGGCAGTCCCCCAGGTGGCCGAAGGAGAGGTAGTCGAGCCCCTCCGACTCGATGAGGTCGTTCGCAAATCCCATGAATTCCCGGAAGCGCTCGGCTGGCACCACGGTGTCGGTCATGATGGTGTACGTCCCCCGGGCCTTCACGACCTCCAGGGAATTGGCGGGCAGGGAGTGCCTGGCCTCCAGGAAGACCGCCCGGTCGCGCTCAGAAGCCATGATCCTGATGTCCTCCCCGTCGATGTCCACAGGGGACCTCATGAGGATGTTGAACCACTCCTCCGCCCCCTCCTCGAGGGTCTCGCCGTGAAGGGCGATCTGGAGATAGATCCCCACCCGGTGGTCGGCGGAGAAGAACTTCTCCTCGTGCTCCATGTAAGACCTGCTGTTCCTGCCGAAGTACTCGAAGGCCGTGAGGTTGCAGAAGTCGCCCGCGAGGAAGTCCCTGAGGTAGTAGAAGAAGTCGATGGCGTCGTCCTCGTCCGGAACCGACAGAAAGATGTCCAGCCAGTTGTCCGGACTTTCCTTGAGCCCCAGGACGCAGGAGGTCACGACGCCGAAGATGCCCTCGCTCCCCACCACCAGGTCCACGAAGTCCATGATGCCGGAAGGTGACGAGAACGGGCCGCTGGCGTTCTTGATGGCGGGCCTCCGATACCTCGGCACCGGGAGGATGGTGTCGGAGCCCCTGTGGCCGAGCAGGAAGACCCCTGCTTCGGAGATGTACTCGCCCCTCCGGGCGCGCACGAGCAGACCGTTCGGCAGGAGCACGTCGAGGGAGGCGACCCAGCAGCGCATGGCGCCCGTCTCGCCCGGGGAAAAGCCGGAGGCGTTGCTGGCCACCGCCCCGCCCACCATGGCGTCCGCCCTGCTCGTGGGGTCCACGGGAAAGACCAGGGAGCCCGCGCTCTCTTCCCGCACGGCCTTCCTGAGGTCTTCCAGGACGACGCCAGGAGGGGTCCTCACCTCCCGCGCCGGGACATCGACGTGCACGGGCGCGTTCAGGCCCTCCACGGACAGCACGAGGCCCCCTTCCGGCGTGGCGCTGCCGGTGAGGTTCGATCGGCCGGCGCAGACCGTGCAGGGGATGCCTGCGGAAAAGCAGGCGCGGAGCAGGGCGGCGCACTCCCTGACCGTTCCGGGCCGAGCCAGGGCCTGGGCCGTGCCAGGGAGGTTCGAGCCGTCCCTGGTGTAGCCGGCCACGATGTCCGGGTCGCACTCGATCCGGGCGAGCTTATGCTCCGCCAGGAAGGCGGCGAGGACAGGCAGCGACTCCACGCCCCGGTGCTCCCTGCACACCCGGTCGATGGCCTCGTAGCCCTCCCGGGGGATGGCCTCCTCCAGGACGATCCTGCTCGTGCTCATTGCTTTTCCCCCTTCGCGCGTTACCTATATGAAAAATACATGAGGTGACAGAAATATCCAGACATTTAAGCGTCCTAACCCGAAGAAAGCCGTCCGGAAGGAGGATCGGCAAGGGTTTGCAGACGCATGGCCCTTGACAAACACCGGGGATTCGGGAGACCAATAAGCGGCAGAGTACACCAGCTCATGGACACCGGGACTCCCCTTTTCGAGGGAACGCAGCAAAGCAACGACGTGAACAGGAGGAACACCATGGCAAGAACCGGCAACATCCATCCCATGCTCTCGAACCTTCCCCCCTCGCGGATGCGCAGGGGCAAGATCGTATCCGCCGAGCAGGCGGTGATGGCCATCCAGGACGGCGATACCGTGGCCACCGGCGGCTTCGTCACCATCGGCGTGCCCGAGGACATCCTCAAAAGCATCGAAGAGAGCTTCCTGAATACGGGCAGGCCCCGGGACCTGACGCTCGTGTACGCGGCGGGCCAGGGCGACGGCAAGGACAGGGGGCTGAACCACTTCGGCCACGAGGGGCTCGTGAAGAGGGTCGTGGGGGGCCACTGGGGGCTGGCGCCCAAGCTGGGCAGACTCGCCATCGAAAACAAGATCGAGGCGTACAACCTCCCCCAGGGCGTGATCTCCCACATGTTCCGGGACATCGCCGCGGGCAAGCCCAGGACCATCACCACGGTGGGCATGCAGACCTACGTCGACCCCAGGCTCGGCGGGGGCAGGATCAACAGCCGCACCACCGAAGACCTCGTGGAGCTCGTGAGCTTCGACGGCACCGACTACCTGGCCTACAGGACCTTCCCCATCAACGTGGCCATCATCCGGGGCACCACGGCCGACACGGACGGCAACATCACCATGGAGAAGGAGGCGCTCACCCAGGAGGTGCTGGCCATCGCCATGGCAGCCAAGAACTCGGGCGGGTTCGTCATCGCCCAGGTGGAGCGCATCGCCGAGGGCGGCACGCTCAACGCACGGCAGGTCAAGGTGCCGGGCCTCCTGGTGGACTGCGTGGTGGTGGCCCGGCCCGAAAACCACTGGCAGACCTTCGCGGTCCAGTACAACCCCTCGTTCTCCTGCGAGGTCAAGGTGCCCATGGCCTCCATCCCCCCCATGGAGATGGGAGCCCGCAAGATCATCGCCCGCAGGGCCGCCTTCGAGCTCAAGGGCAACTCCATCATCAACTTAGGCATCGGCATGCCCGAAGGCGTGGCCGCCGTGGCCAACGAGGAGAAGATCCTCGACTACATCACGCTCACGGCCGAGCCGGGCATCATCGGCGGGCTGCCCGCCGGGGGCTTGAGCTTCGGGGCTGCCACCAACGCGGACTGCGTCATCGACCAGCCCTACCAGTTCGACTTCTACGACGGCGGCGGGCTCGACTGCGCCTTCCTGGGCCTTGCCCAGGCGGACCGGGAGGGCAACCTCAACGTGAGCAAGTTCGGCCCCAAGCTGGCAGGAGCGGGCGGCTTCATCAACATCTCCCAGAACGCCCGCAAGGTGGTGTTCGTGGGCACCTTCACGGCGTGCGGCCTCGAGGTCTCCGTCAGCGACGGGATGCTGAGGATCGACAAGGAAGGCACGGAGATCAAGTTCAAACAGGCCGTGGAGCACGTGACCTTCAGCGGAAAGTACGCGGTCTCGAGGGGGCATCCCGTGTACTACGTCACGGAGCGCTGCGTGTTCAGGCTCACCGCCGAGGGCATGGAGCTCGTGGAGGTCGCTCCGGGCATCGACATCGAGCGGGACATCCTCGCCCGCATGGAGTTCACACCGGTGATGAAGAGGCCGCCCAAGCTCATGGACAGCCGGATCTTCGCCGAAGGCCCCATGAACCTCAAGGACTGCATCTTCGGCCTGACACTTCAGGAGCGGCTCACCTACGACCCGCAGGAAGACCTGTTCTTCGTGAACTTCGAGGGCCACAAGATCCGCACCCGGGAGGACATCGAGGCCGTGGAGGCGCTGGTGACGAGCATTTTGTCGCCTCTGGGAAGGAAGGTGTACACCATCGTGAACTACGACAACTTCGATGTGAGCCCCGAGCTCGTGGACGAGTACACGGACATGGTGGGCAGGCTCGTGGACAGGTTCTACACCGGGGTCACGCGCTACACCACGAACACCTTCCTGAGGATGAAGCTGGGCGAAGCCCTGAAGGAGCGCAAGCTCGCCCCCCACATCTACGAGACGCGGGAGGAGGCGAGAAAGGCCCTCAACCGGGGGGCGTGAGACGTGTGTCTCTTTCCTAGCCCTTGACCGGGATTGACGCGAGCTCTTCGTAGATCTCGATGGAAGGGTCGCCGTCGAGGTACGGCGCGATGGCCCCGAACATCTCCATGAAGTAGGGCGTGGAGCTGTGGGCACCCAGCGCCTCCTTGCCCGTGTACTTCTCGTAGAAGAGGAACTTCGTGGGGTCCTTCTTGGCGCGGTGGAGCGTGTACATCAGCGTCCCCTCCTCGGCTGCCACCAGAGGCACGACCCTCTTGAGCGCCTCTTCCATGTCTTTTTCCCTGCCCTCTTTCGCCTTGAGCACGGCTACCACGATCAGCATGTTCCTCTCCTCACCAGGGATTTTCTGTCGCTGAGAATATACCAAGGATCTCGCTCGATTACACTCATAAAAAGAAGCGGCATAGGGGACAGATTTTTTTGGGAAAACGAAAAATAAATCAGTCCCCTTTTTCGGCTTCTGGTCGGTATCGGTATCGGGGTCGAAGAAAAAATCGGGATCGACCCCGATACCGACCCCGACCCCGATAACTGCGGGGAGAAGCGAACATCCCTGCGCGCGGAGCGAGGGCCCGTCTTGAGATCGGAGGGAGCCCTCGCAGTATCTTTTCCAGGAGGACCGAGCGCTGTCATGAAAGCTGAAGGCAGGATCTACCGGGTGGGGATATCGGGCTCGTACGGCGGGCTCAACCTCGGGGACGAGGCCATCCTCGAGTCCATCATCGCGGGCCTCAGGTCGGCGCTTCCCGTGGAGATCACGGTATTCTCCATCAAGCCCGAAGACACGCTGCACAGGCACCGGGTCGAGCACGTGACCCCGGTGAGGGAGCTGACCCGCAGCGAGGTCAGGCCCGTGCTCGAGGATCTCGACCTCTTCATCCTGGGGGGCGGAGGGATCCTGTACGACGCGGACGTGAGGACCTACCTGCGGGAGGTGGACATCGCCCACGACCTGGGCGTGCCAGTGATGATCTACGCCGTGAGCGCAGGCCCCCTGAAGAGCCAGACCGCCCAGAAGGATGTACGCCTGGCCCTGGGCAAGGCTGAGGTCATCACGGTCCGGGAGCGGGGGGCCAAGAGGATCCTCGAGGACGCCGGGGTGCGCTGCGAGATCATCGTCACGGCCGACCCTGCCCTGCTCCTGGAGCCCCAGCCCCTTCCGGAGAACACGCTCATCAAGGAGCGCATGGACGGCCCCGGCCGGAAGGTGGGCATCTCGGTGCGCGAGCCCGGCCCCGCTGCCCCGGACATCGACTTCGACTTCTACCATTCCCTGCTGGCCAACGCGGCGGACTACGTCATCGACCGCTACGGGGCAGGGGTGGTCTTCGTGCCCATGGAACGGGGCGAGCGCGACATGCAGCACGCCCACGCGGTCATCGCCCGGACGCTCAGGCCCCAGGCCTGCTCCGTGGTCCACGGGGAGTACACGGCCGGGCAGATGCTCACCCTCATGAGCCACTTCGACCTGGCCTTGGGGATGCGGCTGCACTTCCTCATCTTCGCGGCCCTGCAGGGGGTCCCCTTCGTGGGCCTGCCCTACTCCACCAAGGTCCAGTACTTCCTCAGGGAGCTGGGTGTGGAGACCCCGCCGCTGGAGCTGGTGAACGCCGGCAGGCTCATCGCTCACATCGACACGGTCTGGGACACGAGGGAGGGCATCCGGGACCGGGTCTGTGAGCGCCTGCCCGAGATGAAGAGGCGCGCCCTCCAGAACAGCGAGATCGCGGTGAGCCTTCTGAAGAGAAGCGGAGGAAAGCGGTGATCCACGGAACAGGCGGGCATATCACACAGGCAAAGGACGCATCGGCGGGGGCATGGACATGCCGGCCCTGAAGCGGCCCGCGCTCATGGGCACAATCGCCCTGCCCCCCCGGCACGCGGCAATGGCCGGGGAGACCGATGTGCTCGTGGTGGGTGGCGGCCCCGCAGGGCTGGGCGCGGCCTTGGGGGCGGCCCATGCCGGGGCGGACGTGATCCTGGCCGAGCGCTACGGATTCCTGGGAGGAAACGCCACCGCCGCCCTGGTCATACCCATCGCCTCATACTACACTCTCCTTCCCCAGCACCAGGAGGCCGGGTCCACCTCCCTGTTCCCCACAGACCATGGAGGTGGCCGCCCGGCCGCAGCCGGCGCCCTGGCGCTTCTGGTGGACAGGCTGACGGCGCTGGGCGGCGCCTTTCCCCCGTCGTTGAGGACGGGGTACACCGTGCCCTTCGATCCGGAGGTGTTCAAGTACGCGGCAACGTCCCTGCTGGACGAGGCCGGGGTGAGCTACCTCTTCCACGCCCTCGCCAGCGGCGTGCTGGGGCCCGGGGACAACGGGGTGGTGTTCGAGACGAAGTCAGGGCCGGTGGCCGTCAGGGCCCGGGTGGTGATCGACTGCACGGGCGACGGCGATGTTGCGGTTTTTGCCGGTGCGGGCTACGAGGTGGGCGAGGAGGGGACGGGCCTGGTGCAGCCCATGACCCTCCTGTTCCGGATGGGGGAGTTCGAGAAGGCTGCCTTCGACGCCTACGTGCGCGAGCATCCGGACCAGTGGTACGGGATCCACGGGCTCTGGGACCTGGTGAGGAAGGCCGAGGAGGACGGCGAGATCGAGCTGCCCCGGGAGGACATCCTCTTCTTCGGGACCCCCCACGAGCGGGAGGTGGCGGTGAACAGTACCCGGATCACGGGCGTGATCGGCATCGACGTCTGGGACCTCACCCGGGCGGAGTGCGAGGGCAGGAGGCAGGTGCGCAGGCTCGTGAACTTCTTCCGCAGGTACGTGCCCGGGTTCGGGTCGTCCTACGACATCCAGAGCGGGGTCACGGTGTGCGTGCGGGAGACCAGGAGGATCATGGGCGAATACCTCCTCACGGCGGACGACGTCCTCGAGGCCCGCTCGTTCGACGACACCGTGGCCCTGGGCACCTATCCCGTCGACATCCACAGCCCCACGGGCAAGGGCACGGTCCTGAGACACGTGCCTGCGGGCAGGGCCTACGGCATCCCCCTGCGCTGCCTCGTCCCGAAGGGTGTAGAGGGCCTCCTCGTGGCAGGCAGGTGCATCTCGGGCACCCACGAGGCCCAGTCGTCCTTCCGGGTCATGGCCATCTGCATGGCGACGGGCCAGGCCGCCGGGGTGTGCGCGGCCCTGGCTGCCCGGAAGGCTCGGCAGCCCAGGGAGGTGCCCCACGGCGAGGTGCAGGAGGAGCTCGTCAGGCAGGGGGGGATCATCGAGTAGATACGAAACGGAGTGAACGCTCAAGGACGGCGCAGGTGCCCGATACGGCGAGGGCAGCCCGGTTGGGCATGACGAAACCCTCCCGGGTCTTCCTGCTTCCCGCAGTGCATACGGTCCTGCTGCTCACGGGGAGAAGAAGCGGATTCGAGCGGCAGTCACGAGACCTTCAATCGCCCGGTGGTCCCGTTCGCTCCTCTCCCGCCCGGATGCGGGCTTGATCACCCCTTCAGGGCTGCGATGACCTCGCTGATGTCCGGCAGCTCGGGGATGGGGTAGACCTTCACGAAGGAAGCCTTCCCGCTTTCGTCGATGATGATGTTTGCCCGCTCGGAGATGCCCTCGTTTCCGCGGAAGATGCCCAGAGCGATGGCCAGCCCGCCCTTGGGCCAGAAGTCCGAGAGCAGCCGGGTGCGCTCGATCTTCAGCTCACGCGCCCAGGCGTTCTTGCAGAAGGTGCTGTCCACGCTGATGCCCACCGCCACGGCGCCGAGCTCATCGAAGGCCTCGACGTTCTCCTCGAGGGACTTCATCTGCAGGGCGCACACGCTCGTCCACGCCAGCGGGTGGAACGAGAGCAAAACCTTCTTCCCGGCATTGGCCGAGAGCATGAACTCCCTGCCGTGCTGATCCTTCAGACAGAAATCCCTCACCACGTCTCCGACCTTGACCATGGCACCACCTCCTTGCTGAGTTAATCATGTGATACCGCGCCAAGGCGGTTATTCAAGGGGAATCATCGCATTACACCCGGTCAACTCCGTTTCCCTCCCCTCGTCGGGGTCGGGGTCGGTATCGGGGTCGGGGTCGAAAGGGGGGCAGATCTATTTTTCGTACGAAAAAATAATCTGCCCCCTTTTCGGATTGGGATCGACCCCGATACCGATACCGATACCGACCCCGATTAAGGACGGAGGGAACCGGAGCCGGCGGGCTGTTACGACCCCTGCCCCCACGTCAAAAGGAGGGTATCGTCAGCGCCTCTCCTTGAGCAGGTCCCGGATCTCGGTGAGGAGGACCTCCTCTTTGGGCGGGCCCGGATCGTCCTTGGGCTCGGGCTTCCTGACCATGTTGATCCCCTTGACCAGAAGGAAGACGGCCATGGCGATGATGGTGAAGTCCACCACCGCCTGGATGAACTTGCCGTAGGACAGCACCACCGGCGGCATCCCCATGTTACCGGTACTGAGCGTGAGCACGAGGCTGGTGAAGTCCACGCCTCCTATGATCGCCCCGATGGGAGGCATGATCACGTCGGCAACGAGCGAGGACACGATCTTGCCGAACGCCGCGCCGATGATGATGCCCACCGCCATGTCCATGGCATTCCCCTTGACGGCAAACTCCTTGAACTCCTTCATGAATCCCATACGTATTCTCCTCTCGTCTCGGTTTCGCCCCGGTCGCGGGCGGCATGATCCGTCAGGACCGGCGCACTTGAACCTTCTCCACCATCCACCGATAACATTACTCACTTCGCTCCTTTTTGCAAGGGCCGGCGTCTTGTCCCCTTCGAAAGGCCCTGAGAGGAGAGCGCTCCCGGACCCCCACATTCTTGTGCACGGTCAGGGTGGGGGCGATTTTTCTTGAGGGAATGCGCCTGTTTTCCTGACGGGAGCTGCAGGCAGGGGCTACTTGCTCACGATGACCGAGATGTCGCCGGTGCGCTTGAGCACGTTGATGCCCGAGCTCAACTCGTGGCGCTCCACCACAAAGTCGATGACCGCGTCGCCCACGGTGAGGTTGCGCACGCTCACGCTGTCCAGGAACCGGGGCAGGTGGGGCTGAGTGAACGACACCTGCCTGCCCAGGGTCTGGATGGACAGCCCCATGCAGGACTGGAGGAGCGAAAGGATGCTCGCCGCGGACCAGGCCTGGGGAGAGCAGGCCACGGGGTAGAGGGTTGGGCCCTGGTTGCGCCTGCGCTCGAAGCCGCAGAAGAGCTCCGGGAACCGGTTGAGCTCTGTGAACTGGCTCATCTGGAACAGGGCGTTCATGATCCTGCCCGCCTGCTCCTTGAACCCGTAGCGGGACAGGCCTTCGGCGATCAGGGCATTGTCGTGGGGCCAGATGGAGCCGTTGTGGTACGACATGGGGTTGTAGCGCGCCTCTCCCTTGGCCACCGTGCGCACCCCCCACTCGCTGAAGAAGGTGTCGTCCATGAGCGCATCCGCCACCACCCGGGCGCGCTCGGGCGAGGAGATGCCCGCGTAGAGGCAGTGCCCCATGTTCGAGGCCCTCACCCGGCAAGGCCGCTTGTCCCTGTCGAGCGCCAGGATGTAGCCCGGAAGCTCATCGTCCCAGAAGAGGTGCTCGAAGTTCCGCTGCAGCTCCTTTGCCTGGGTGAGGAGCTCGAAGGCGATCGCCTGCAGGCCCAGCTGCTGGGCGATGAAGGCCGCCTGCCTCTTGGCGGCGTACACGTAGGCCTGGACCTCGCAGATGGCGATGGGCGCCTCGGCGAGCTCGCCGTCGGCGTGGAATACCGAGTCGGGCGAGTCCTTCCAGGCCTGGTTCCTGATGCCGACGTCGGTCTTCCTGGCATACTCCACGAAGCCGTCGCCGTCGGGGTCGCCGTAGATGTTGATCCAGTCGAGCCCCCGCCTGATGTGCGGCCAGATGGACGTGATGAACTCGAGGTCCCCGGTCCGCTGGAGATAGCGGCCCGCGAGCATGATGAACAGGGGCGTCGAGTCCGCGCTGCCGTAGTACCTCGAGAAGGGGAGCTCGCCCGTGTTGGTCATCTCCCCCATGCGGATCTCGTGGAGGATCTTGCCCGGCTCCGCGTCCTGGGCGTCGCTGAACTCGGTGGCCTGCATGTCCGCCAGGTACTGGAGCACGCCCCTGCTTATGTCCGGGTTGAACCACAGGGTCTCCAGGGCCGTGATGATCCCGTCCCTGCCGAAGGGGGTGGAGAACCACGGGATGCCCGCGTGGGGATACATGACCGCATCGCCCTCGTGGGTCAGCAGCATCCTCAGGTCCGAGACCGCCCGCTCGATCACGGTGTTGAAGTACTCGTTGGAGGTGACGATGCTGCACTCCCTGCCCCGGGCCACGGAGAAGAACCGCGAGGACGAGGAGTAGGCGTCCGCATACGAGAGCGCGGGTCCGATCCGGCCGTTCCCGTCCGCGAGGCAGGAGACGACCACCTCGAACTCGGCCTCCCCCTGGGTGCTTAAGGAGAAGGCGAAGACCGCCTCGTCTTCGGTGAGGGTCTCGGGCGTCCGGGAGAACTCGATGCGGGTGGTCCTGAGGATGCCGTCGAGCCCCTGATAGGGGAACTCGAGACAACGTTCACCCACCACCACGGGCAGGTGCTCGCCCCGGGAGGTGCGGGTCATGCCCCTGACCTCGAAGATGTCGGCGAAGTCGCAGCCGAACCGAAGGGTGACCGTGAACGAACGCGGCTCGAGGCCGAAGTTCCTGATGCGGTACTTCTCGTAGCAGTGCCCCTCCCAGAGGAATTTCGAGCGGAACACGTGGAGCCTGCCCCGGGGTATCTGCTCCTCGGCGCTCTTGATGAGGTCCGGGTTCGTGAGGTCGGCGGTGATGAGGTGGTTGTCACGGGTGACGTCCGAGCTCAGGAGCAAAGGCCTCCTGCCCTCGAGGAAGAACTGCTCCTGCGACAGGTAGCGGGTGCCGTTGTGGAAGATGCCCTCGTTGTTGAACACGAAGGAGCGGATGTCCCCTCGGCTGTCGAACACCCCGAAGGTCTGGCCCTGCTTGACGATGCGGTTCTGCTCCGCGCCCAGCGCGCTCGTGGCGAGCACATAGTGGTTGCCGGATATTTTGACGATCTCATCCATGGACCGGCCTCATTAATGCATTCCTTCACCCTGCGCAAGGGCTGAATGGGCCGCCCGGCAGCTTTTTTTCTTTTCCCCGGCCCTCCCCCTCAAGCAGGGGAATCATCGCATTCCGCCTGGTTGGCTTGAGGTTGTTTTCTGTCTTCATCGGGGTCGGGGTCGAAGAAGACGATCGGGATCGACCCCGATACCGACCCCGACCCCGATAAAGGAGAACGTTAGTAGCTCTGCCCACAAGGGGGGAGAAGACGGGGCCTTCAGATCTCCTGGCACACGAGCTTCCGGTACACCTCCAGGTACTGGTCCGCCATGCGGTCCACGGAAAACCGCTCCCTGGCCCTGTGCAGGCAGGCCTCCCGGCTTATCTCCCCGACCCTGCACGTCGCCTCCGCCAGCTCGTCGAAGGAGGAGCACACGAACCCGGTGACGCCCTCCTCCACCACCTCGGGCACGGCGCCGTACGGCCGGGAGATCACCGGCGTGCCCACGGCCATGGCCTCGATCATCACCAGCCCGAAAGGCTCTGGCCACTCGATGGGGAAGAGGAGCGCCCTGGCGTTGCCCAGGAACTCCGGCCGCTCGTCCTCCCCGATCTCGCCTATGAACTCGATGAACGGCTCGTCGAGCATGGGTCTGATCACGCCCTCGAAGAACGGCCGCTCCTTGACGTCCACCTTGCCGGCAATCTTCAGGGGTATTCCCGCCTTCCTCGCCACGGCGATGGCCAGGTCAGGGCGCTTCTCCCGGGAGAGGCGGGAGTAGAACGCCAGATAGCCCCCCTCGCCGCCGTACAGCATGAACTTGTCGTCGGGCATGCCGTGGTAGATGGTGCCCTGCCAGTTCAGGTCGAGGCCCGCCAGGGGGAGGCGCTGGCTGTCGCTGATGGAGACGAGGGCGATATCGGAATAGCGCTGCAGCATGGGCACCGAGTACGGGTAGTCCTGCCTGCCGTGCAGGGTGTGCAGGATGGGGGTGCCGCAGGAATGGCAGAACGGGAAGGCCAGGTAGTCGAGGTGGGAGTGGATGATGTCGAACTCGTCGGCCAGGGCCAGGACGTCGGTGAGCTCGATGATCTGGTAGGCGTAAGGATCGGGGCCGTGGTGGTTCAGCCGGATGGAGTTCGGTATCACGCTCAGGAGCCTGGCCGAGGTCTTCGAATCACCGCTGGCGAAGAGGGTGACCTCGTGCCCCTTGCCCACGAGCGCTTCGGTCAGATACGACACCACCCGCTCCGTCCCCCCGTAGAGCCTCGGCGGGACGGGCTCGATGAGCGGCGCCGCCTGTGCGATCCTCATGTCGTTCAAACCTCCGTACGGATCGGCTCAAACGAGGAAGCCCCGCCTCTTGCGGTTCCTGGAGATGAGCCTGCAGGAACGGCTCTTCTTGATCATCGGCCCTCCTTTCCCTGTGGTGGCTCGCCCTTGAGGTCCACGAACGCCGGCGCATGGATGACCCTCCCGTTGCCGGTGAACCGCGAGCCATGGCAGGGGCAGTCCCAGGATTCTTCCGCGTTGTTCCAGGACACGAGACAGCCCATGTGGGTGCACCTGGGGGATACGGCATGGAGCTCGCCCTCGCTGTCTCGGGCTGCAGCCATCTGGCCCTCTCCGCGCGCGAAGAGCCCACCCTCGCCGGGCCTCAGGGACTCGGCGTCGAGGGGCTCGGGTCTGGTGAAGAAGCGCTCGGTGACGATCTCCCTGGCCACGTGCAGGTTCTCCCTCGCAAAGGTGAAGACGCCGCCCGGCTTGAAGCGGGAGGGGTTGTACAGGGGGCTCCAGTCGTTGTCCCCCCCGAGCACGGCGTCTTTGATGATGAGCGCGGCCACCATGCTGTGAGCCATGCCCCAGCCCGCGAACCCGGTGGCGACGTAGATGTTCTTCTGGTGGGGCGAGATGGGGCCGATGTAGGGCACGTTGTCCGGGGTCCAGTTGTCCTGGGTGGACCAGTGATAGTCGATGGAGCCGATGGCGAAGTGCTCGCGGGCATACCGTTCCACGTCCCGGTACAGGGCCGCCGTGTTCTTCACATGACCCGGCTTGTGATGGATGCCGCCTATGAGGAGGAAGTGGTCATCGCCAACGGCCTGCCCCCGAATGGTGTGAAACGGCTCGTCGATGCTGATGTACATGCCCTCGGGGCAGGGCATTTCCAGGCGCGCGGCAAGGAGGTAGGAACGCTGCGGGTAGAGCCGGGAGAAAAAGAACGCCGGGTCATGCACTGGGTAATGTGTGGCGATGACCGCAGCGCCTGCCCGGAGCGAGCCCTTGTCCGTGGCGACCTCCACCGACGCCCCCGCCTTGCGCACCGCCTGTGCGCGGGTGTGCTCGAAGATGAGGCCCCCTGCCCCGGTGAACTTCATGGCCAGGGCGAGCAGATACTCCCGGGGATGGAACTTTGCCTGGTCCTTCAGGCAGACGGCGCCGCTCACCCCAAACGGCAGGGCCGTCTCACGGGTGAAGAAGACCGGCAGGCCAGCCCCCTCGGCGGCCTTCACCTCTTCCTCGATCCGGGAGACCTCCTTGTCGTCCCTGGTGTAGGTGCAGGCGAGGTCGCGGCTGAACCCGCAACTGATGCCCTCCCTCTCGATCAGGTCCGCCATCTGTTCGAGGGCCTTGACGTTGGCGTCGGCGTAGATCCGGGCGCCCTCGCGCCCGAAGGTCGACACCAGACTCCGGTACACGGTCCCCTGCAGCGCTGTTATCTTGGCTGTGGTCTTCGCGGTTACGCCCATGACGATGCGACGCGACTCCACCACCGCCGTGTTCAGGCCCGCTTCCTGAAGCAGCATGGCCGTGGTCAGGCCCGCGATGCCACCGCCCACGACCACGGCATCCAGGCGCAGGTCCCTGTCCAGGGAGGGAAAGCCCGTGCCCGGAGTCGTGCCCGTCCAGAGGCTCTCGGGCCTGCCCGGCAGGTCTTTGGCCGTTTCAGGCCGGATGTTTCTGCGATCTTCCATGGCTCGCTCCTTTCTGCGCACGAGCAGCCCCATGGACCGCCTGCTCAGCTCGATGTACAGAGAAATGGACAGCGGGACAGGCGCATCCACGAGGATGCAGGGGTGGCCTCCATCCCATACGTCCATGAACATATGAAACGAGCCAGAAGCATCTCCGTTTGGCATGGGAGGAAACTATCCCCTGGAGGTACCAATGGCTCGTAAGATTAGTAGTAAGATCTCGTGAATCTTTCACAAGTGGTCGATGGCGCTCCAGAATTGAAAAGCACTGGAAGGCCCCTGCCCATTGGCCCCGGTGCTGGTTTTCCGTTTCATCCCGGAATGCGCTCAGCGGTGGATGGTTGTCCTGTGGCGGGCGCGCCACCAGATGCTGAAGACGGCGAAGAGGAAGAGGATGAAGAAGACCAGAAGCAGCGCCTTGAAGATCCAGGACACGACGCTTACGAGGACGTACATCAGGATGACGAGTCCCAGAACGCCGACGATGAGATAGAGGATCCACACGTTCATGCCGCCGCACCCTTCGGGACATCCACAGGCCGGCACCTTGCCGGAAGGGAGCACCGACGTGCCCCCGGCAGGGCTGCCTCGCAGGCCGGATGGCTGCCCGGCAGAAACAGATCGAGCCATACGCCCTGCCTTGCGACCCGGTGATTAGCCGTGCCGTGTCGGACAATTCATATGGCTCTGAAAAGCAATAATGGGGGGCCATGGGAGGTTCTCAAGCGGTGGTTGAAAACGGGTGAAAATCTTCTCAACCCTCTGTATCCAGGCCCCTCTTCAGTGCTTGCGGAAGACCGCATATCCTGCTTATATGGGAAAGCAGCCGCCGTGCTGCAGCTTGAACACGCGGGCGCTTGCCTGTTCACCCGTATGAACGAGGACTTCATCCCGGGAACACGAAGCAACCAGCGGGAAAGCCGTGGAGAAGATGAAAACGACAGCAGAGAAGCCACAGGTCCGGGAAAAGACCCGGGAAAAGGACACCCCTGCCAGGAAGGAGGTCTTCCGCTTCGGCGAGGCCTCGGTCAGGGTCGACGGGGTCGGCGACAACACCTGGCAGTGCTCCATCGAGGGCGCGACCATAGGGTATGTGAAGTACGTGCCCGTCCAGGGACAGGCAGCGGAGCGTAAACCCAGGGACTACGGGTTCAGGGGCTTTCATTCCCTCACCCTGGAGGATGCCGAGGCCAGTCCGGCGACGGACGTGAACAGGTACGCCTCCCTGAAGGGCGCGGTGAGGGCGGTGGTCGCCTGCCATTTCGGCGGCAGGCGCTACACCTACATCCACGACAACATCGCCATCCTCGACGGCAAGGTCGTGACGGAGAGCGTGTTCAAGGGCAGAAAGGTGATCAAGCCGGTCCTCGAAGGGTGATCGGGCTCCGCCCTCGCACCGGACGGCCTTTTTTTAAGGGAGGCTGTACCATGGGTCTCAAGAGGGGTGCATCTTCTGATCTTTCCATGTATTCTTATGCAAACAATGCATTTTTCCATTTGCATTCCCAAGGGCTTGGGTATATACATGCCCATAATTTCATATTGTAATACATCCAGAGCATACCGCAGCCGAGAGCTTTCCATGTGTTGATGTGAGGAGAAGGAATATATGCACCACCTCACCACTTGCGTATGGGGTTTATGTTCAGCAGAGGCCCCTGCGCCTGGTTTGCATGCAGTGCTGTGTCTGAATGGAATTTCTTCAGTGCGTAAAGGCGGTCGGAGTCACACAGCAGTGCGTAAAGGGGTAGGTTTCAGTTGAGGGTATGTTGATGGAAGGGAGGAGGCCATCAGGCGCTTGCAGGGCACACGGAAACATGTGCATGGGAAATGTGCGGCGCCACCCTTCCGGGTCCGTCCGGGACATGGTCGACCAGGGATGCAGCGTCAGCCCCGGATGAGTCCGGATGATTTCATGGACCGGCGGTGAGCCGGTCCATGAACGTGCTCCTCGGCGCGGCCCCTGTCTGCCGGCATGAAGAAAAGGGAAAGCCATGAGCGTGCGCCCTGGCTACGTGAAGACCATACGGGAAAAAATCTTCTTCGAGTTCGCCAAGCTCGTTTCCCGCACCTCGCTCAAGGGAAACATCGACTACCCCTTCGTGGCGAACCGGTTCAAGGCCCTGCTGAGCGGCAGGATCACCATGCAGGAGCTGAACCGCGAGTGGCGGCAGAGCCCTGACCTGCTCATCGCCTGCGCGTTCTGCGGAACCCCTTCCAACCTCGATCTTGACTACCTCATCCCTCTGGTCCGCGGGGGAAGCGCCTCCTCGGAGAACGCCATCCTCTCCTGCCCTGACTGCAGGTCGTTGCGCGGTGACCAGGGGGTCTTCCGGTGGATCGGCCTCGGCAGGGAGGACACCCTGCACCCCGCCGTGGCCGGGGGATACCTCAAGGAGCTCTCCGACATCCATGCCCGGAAAGGGACCCTGGAGATCCACAGGCAGGCTATCACCCTGCTCTGCCCGGGCTGCAGGAACGGCGACGCCTGCAGGGAGGCCCAGGTGGCCGAAGAGCTGACCTGCCTCTGCCTGGAGAGCGTTCTCTGACCTTTCGGCAAGGTCCCAGGTTCCGGCCTGCCCGCCCCTTCTCACCGGCATAACCGCCGGTTATTCTCTATGATGGAAGCTCATGGACATGAGCACGGGAGGCAAGCCCGCATGGAACGGGAAACCAGACTGGACGAAGAGCAGGTGATCGTGAGCCTGAGCGGCGCGGCCCTGCACATCACCCTCAACCGGCCCGGGGCGATCAACAGCCTCACCCTGGACATTGTGCGCGCCATCTCCGGCGCCCTCGAGCGCGCCCGACGCGACGCGGGCGTGAAGTGCGTGGTCATGACCGGCGCCGGAGACCGGGGGTTCTGCGCCGGGGGGGACATCAAGATCATGGCCGGCGCCGTCCGAGACGGCTCCATCGAGCCGGCCATGCAGTTCTTGAGGGAGGAAAACGACCTCGACCTGCTCATCCACCTCTTCGAGAAACCCGTGGTGGTCTTCGCCCACGGCATCACCATGGGAGGAGGGCTCGGGATCGCGGCGGGCGCGGACATCGTGGTCGCCACAGAGACCACCCGCATGGCCATGCCCGAGACGCGCATCGGCTTCTTCCCCGACGTGGGCTCCACGGGCTGGCTGTTCTCGAAGTGCGGCCCGGGCTACCCCGAGTTCCTGGGGCTCACGGGTTATGAGATGGCAGGGGCGGAGTGCGTCCGCGTCGGCCTGGCATCGTGCCTCATTCCATCTTCACGGCTGAACGGGGCGCTTCAGGCGGTCATCGACCGGGCCGACGGCCTGCCCGCCGACCGCACCGAGGCAGCCTCCGCGCTGCGGCAGGCCCTCTCCCCCTTCGTGCAGGCGGACATACCGGAAAACCCGGAGATGGACAGGTGGGCAAGGGAGTACTTCGCGGGCAGGACGTCCGTGCTGGACATTCTGAGCGACCTGAAGGCATGCAGCATCCTGAACGACCTGTGCGAAGGGGTGTTCGGCAGGCTCTCGGAGCGCTCGCCCAGCGCCGTGGTGGTTACTTTGAAGTGCCTGCGCCGGGACGAGGGCCGCGACCTGCGGGAGGTCTACCTCTCGGACCTGAAGGTGGCCCGGTTCCTCATGACCCGGCACGACTTCCGGGAAGGGGTCAGGGCGAGGCTCATCGACAGGGACAACCGCCCGGCCTGGGACCCGGACTCCTTCGAGAAGGCCGCCGCCCTCGAGCCTCTCATGGATATCGGCTAGGGTCTTCCCTGCCCCTTGAGCTCCTGCTCCAGGTCGGCGATGAGGTCGTCCATGTGCTCGATGCCCACCGAGAGCCTGAACAGGGAGTCCGTGATGCCGAGGCGCTCCCGCTCCTCCCGTGAGATGGTGGCGTGCGAGGTCACCGCGGGCGAGCAGATGGTGGTGTCCACGCCGCCCAGACTCACCGCGGGGACGATGAGGTCGAGCCCCCTCACGAACCGCGCCGGGTCCACCCTGTTTTCGTCCAGGTAGAACGAGAGCATGCCCCTGAAGTCCTTCATCTGGGCCCGGGCGATCTCGTGACCCGGGAAATCAGGCAGGCCGGGGTAGTTCACGCGCCTGACCGCCGGGTGCGACTGGAGGAACGAGGCTATGGCCATGGCGTTGGCCGACTGGCGCTCGACCCGCAAGGCAAGGGTCTTGATGCTGCGCTCCAGGAGGTAGCAGGCGAAAGTGTCGAGGCTCCCCCCCAGGTGTCGCGCCAGGGCCGTGATGGGCTGGGCCTTTTCCTTCGACGTGAGCGCCACCCCGCAGCAGAGGTCGCTGTGCCCTCCGAGGTATTTGGTGGCGCTGTGCACCACGACGTCGATGCCGAAGGCCAGGGGATTCTGGTTCATGGGCGAGGCGAAGGTGTTGTCGATGACCGTGGTGATGCCGCGTTCCCGGGCGAACCGGGCCACGCGGGCGATGTCGACGACGCCCAGCAGAGGGTTCGTGGGCGACTCGATGACAATGACCTTTGTCCGGTCGGTGGCCGCTTCGCAGACCGCGTCCGCGTTCGTGGGGGCGAACGAGCACCCGATGCCCATCTTCCCGAAATCGCCCGTGGCAAAGGCGTGGGTTCCGCCGTAGAGCTCGTCCATGAGGACCACGTGGTCGCCCGCGCCGGCGAACGCGAGGATGGAGGTGCTCATGGCGGCCATGCCCGAGGAGAAGAGCACGCCGGCCTCCGCACCCTCGAGGGCGCAGAGCTTGCGCACCACCGCCTCCTGGTTTGGCGTGTTGAAATAGCGCGGATACGGGGTCCCCTCCCGGTCGAGGTACTCGCAGGCAGACGACGTGAAGATGGGCGTGTTGATCCCTCTCACCTCCCTGTCCCGGTAGGTCCCGCTGTGGACGCACGCTGTTTCTTTTTTCATGGTCACCGCCTTTCGATCAGGGATTGGTTCCTTGTAGCCCTGCCACCCGGAATATGCAACCCTCACCCAAATACCCTGACCTCCCCATGCCTCCACGCGGCCGGGAAGCCCGGAGGGGCATCAGGAAGCCTGTGCCGGAAATCTGCTGCTGAAGGATGAATCACATAAAGATTCAGAATAATTATCCCGATATACCCTTCACCAGCGCACCGCATAATTTAGACAACATCTTGAAAGGAATTGCAGCCATGAAGGAGCAGACGAAAAAACTGTTCTTCCAGCCGTTCAACCGCCAGGAGCTCGTGTCCGTAGCCATCCTCATTCCCACCGTGTTCTTCCTCTTCGACAACGCTGCTCCGGGGTTTCGTGAAAACATCCTGGAGGCGGCCCTGTATGCCTCTCTGGCAGGCCTCGTCGGATGCATACTCGGGATGCTGGCGAAGTACCTGTACGTCAAGCCCGCCATCGAGATCATGGAACAGGAATCGCCGAGCCGCGACGAGGTGCTCAGGGCCCTGCGCTCCGTTTCCCTGATGCCGCTCATCGAGGCCGTCACCGTATTCATCCGATGGGCGGTCCTTGCCACCATCATCTGCATCGGCCCCTTCTACGTGAAGGGATACATTGATACGAATACCGCCATTTTCGGCATGAACTGCCTGATCATGAATGCCCTGGCCTTCATCCCCTACAACTACCTCGCCTCTGAGAACAGCCTGGTGCAGTTCTACACGCGCTGCAATTTCAGGGGGATCCTGGACGATCAGGACAGATCGAAGCTCTTCAGGATGGACATCACCAGCAAGCTTCTGTTCACGGTCCTGTTCATCGTCATCTCCCCCATCGGCAACCTGCTGGGTCTCATCTACCAGTCCATCAATTCCGGCGTGAATCTCGAGCACGTTCAGTTCGGGTTCTTCCTCATCGTCTTCGAGACAGTGGCAATGACCCTCCTCAACGCCTGGCTGCTCATGAAGACCCTCAAGCTCTCCGTGGGCAAGATGTCCTTCATGCTCCAGGACATGGCCAAGGGCCAGGGCGACCTCACCAAGCGGCTCGAAGTGACGGGGATCAACGAGGTAGGCGAGCTCGCCTTCTGGTTCAACACCTTCATGGAAGACATCGAGCAGATCGTTGCCCATGTGCGGGAGTCCTCCCTTGAGCTCCACCACTCCATCGAGGGCGTGAGCGCGGGTTCCCAGGGCCTCTCCCAGGCCACCCAGGAGCAGGCGGCGTCCGTTGAGGAAATCACGGCTTCCATAGAGGAGCTCAACGGCACGGTGCGGCAGAACGCGGACCTCATCCGAGAAGGCCAGGAAGCGTCGAACGCCATAACCAGGCTCATCAACCAGAACAAGCAGGTCTTCGGAGCGCTCATGACCGCGACCCAGGAGATATCCCAGGACTCCCAGAAGATCGGGGACATCGTGTCCACGGTCAACGAGGTGGCCTTCCACACGAACCTCCTTGCCCTGAACGCCTCGGTGGAGGCGGCCCGGGCGGGAGAGCACGGCAAAGGCTTCGCCGTGGTGGCGGGCGAGGTGCGCTCCCTGGCCCAGCGTTCGGCCGAAGCGGCCCGGGAGATCAAGAGCCTCATCGAAGGCACGGTGGACAAGATCATGCTCGGCGACGAGGTCATGAAGAAGACCACCCAGTCCATGGAGGACCTCATGGGGCGCATGGAATCCTTCTTCAGCATGATGGAGGTCATCTCCACGTCGAGCATGGAGCAGACGCAGAACATCGGCGAGCTGGGCCGCGCCATCACCCAGATCGACGCCTCCACCCAGAGCAACGCCTCCACCGTGGAGGAACTGGCGAGCACGCTGGACAACCTGCGCACCGTGGCCACGATCCTGGCCGAAGACGTCCAGAAGTTCAAAACCTCGGTCGCAAACTGATCTTAAAGCCTCTGGAACACGTTCCGGGGCCCGGCACGAGGGCCCCGGCATCCCGCACCCCTTCTCAAGGCCTTCAGGTCCACCTTACCGACGAACGGCCTTTCCCTTATGTAAGGACCAGGATGCCTCTCGGCACCTCACAGGCAATATTGAGGAAACGCCTTTGCCGGAGCCTCACGACAGGGCAATGGCATCGGCCAGGATCTTCTCCGCTTCCGCGAGGGTGGATTTCAGGTAGGTCCCGTGCTCGGGGTGCCTCACGGCCTTCATGTCCATGACCTGGGTGATGCCCAGGAGCATGCCCCAGATGATGTCCGAGAGGGCGTACGGGTCCTTCTCCCGGATGAGGCCCTGGCTGCCCGCCTCCTCCAGCACGCGCCTGGCCAGCTCGAAGTCGTGCTTGCCCCGGCTGCTGATGACCGCCCGTGTGCTCTCTGAGAGCTCCCTGATGAGGTCCGCGTGCTGGAAGAAGGTGTTGGCAACCCGCAGGGAGTCCGGCGCGGCCTCGTAGCTTTTCATGAACGCCCGGAACACGTCCTTCACGAAGGCCCTGCCCTTCGTATACCCCTTTTTCTCGAGCTTCTGCTCGATGAGCTCGAAACGGCTCCCGAACTCCTCGAGGAACGGCAGCATGAGGGCCGAGTAGAGCTCGTCCTTGGTCTTGAAATACTGGTAGATGGTGGGCTTGCTGACCTCCGCCTCGAAGGCGATCTCGTCCATGGTCGCCTTCTGGTATCCCTTCGAGAAGAACACCTTCTTCGCCGCGGTGAGGATGCCCTGGATGCGCTGGTCCTTCTCCCTCTTTTTCCTGTTCTGTATGGCCTCTCGATGTTTCTGCATCAGCTTCACCTGTACCGTCGGATTTTCCCGGACGCACATGAACCGGAAGTCAGTTTCCCTACTGCAAGTTAAATATACATCACCCCGGACAGAGCTTGTCAAGGGGATTGCGTACCTGCGCCCGTGCCAGCCAATGCCTCTTTCACAGGCAGAAGCGCATACCCGGCCCGTCAGAGGAGAGGCCCGTGCATTTGCCTTGACAACAACCCTACCAACGGTTAAATTACTACTGTCAGTTAAGTTGTCAACTGACGGTATTTCCTTGCGTGTGCAATGAACGTCTGAGAAACAGGCGGCGCATGACGGCCGGTCGGTGGGTGTGGCGTCTTTCACTGCAATCCCGCCCGGGTCCGGCGGCTGCCGGAAAAGAGGAGGTTCTCGATGGATTTCAGCCTTACTCAGGAACAGAAGATGTTCAGGGACACCGTATACCGCTACGGCAGGGACGAGATCGCGCCCTTGTGCGAGGAGGCGGACCTCAGGGGCGAGTTCTCCTTCGAGATCTGGCAGAGGCTCGCCTCCTTCGGCCTCCTGGGCCTGCCCTTCCCCGAGGAGCTGGGCGGCTCCGGCGCGGATATCCTCACCTGCTGCCTGGCCGGGGAGGCGCTGGGCCACGGCGGGGTCGACGGCGGGAGCGTGCTCGCCTGGGGCGCCCACACCTACCTGTGCGCGCACAACATCTACGACTTCGGCACCGACGAGCAGAAGAGGAAGTACGTGCCTGGACTGGCAAAAGGCGACCTGATCGGATGCATGGGCCTCACCGAGCCCGGGAGCGGGTCCGATGCAGCGTCCATGAGGACCACTGCCGTGAGGAAGGGCGGCTCTTACGTGCTCAACGGCTCGAAGACCTTCATCACCAACGCCCCGGTGGCGGACATCTTCGTAGTGTTCGCCAACGTGGACCATGCGAAGAAGCACGAGGGCATCACAGCCTTCATCATCGAGAAGGGCACGCCCGGGCTCTCCACCGGAAAGCCGTTCCACAAGCTGGGGTGCAGGTGCTCCGCCACCTCGGAGGTCTTTCTCGAAGACTGCGAGGTGCCCGAGGAGAACGTGCTGGGAGGGGAAGGCAAGGGCTGGTTCATCGCGCTCAACGGCGTGGAGTGGGACCGCTGCACCCTGCTCTCGCCCCTGCTGGGCGCTGCCATGTACAACCTCGATCTGTGCGCCCGCTACGCCAACGAACGGCAGCAGTTCGGCCGGCCCATCCGGGCCTTCCAGGCCGTGCAGCATCGCATCGCCGACCTCAGGGTCTTTATCGAGGCGTGCCGGCTCTCGGTCTACCGGGTGGCCTCGGCCAAGGACAAAGGCCAGATGCTCAACCCGCTCTCGGCCGCGGTGAGCAAGGTCTACGCCGGAGACAAGGGGTTCGAGATGGCGAGCGAGGCCGTGCAGATCTTCGGCGGCTACGGCTTCATGCACGAGTACCCGGTGGAGCGGAATTTCCGGGACGCCAAGCTCGCCGCCATCGGCGGCGGCACGTCGGACATCATGCGCATGATCGTCTCCAGGATCATGATGATGTAGGGGAGGTGAGAGATGGACTACCAGTATTCTCCGGAAGAAACGAAGCTCCAGCAGGACACGGCCGCCTTCTGCGCCAGGGAGATCGCGCCGAGGGCCGCCCTCCTCGACACGTGCCCGCCCGAGAGGGCCTGCGCCCTCATGAGGGAGAACCTGAAGGCCTTAGGGGGAGCGGGGATCCTGAAACACGGGTTCACAGGCGAAGGCCTCGACATGGTGGGCCACTGCATCGCGGGTGAAGAGATCGCGAAGGCCTGCCCGGCGACCTTCATGAGCGCCCGGGCGAGCGCGTTCCTGTGCGCCGGGGCCATCAGGCTCTTCGGCACGGATGATCAGAAAGACCGCTGGCTCGCTCCCCTCCTCGACGGAGAGGCCGTGGGGGCGCTGGCCTATTCCGAAGAGCAGGCCGGCACCGACATGGGGGCCGTCGCCACGAGCGCGGTCCGGGTGGGCGACACCTGGCTCCTGAACGGGACCAAGGGCATTGTGGTGAACGCGCCCATCGCCGACGTGATCCTCGTGCTCGCGTACACCGACCGCGAGGCGGGCAAGGAAGGAGGCATGAGCCTCTTCCTGGTGGAGAAAGGCGCGGAAGGGCTCGCCCTGGGCAGGGGCGTCGAGACCCTCGGGCTCAGAGGCCTGCCCGCCTCGTCGCTGACCCTGGACGGCTGCGTGGCTTCGGGCCTCCTGGGGGATGTCCAGGGGCAGGGCTTCGGCCAGGCGGGCCGCCTGCTCTCCCTGGGCACGGTGGGGATCGCGGCCCTGTGCGTGGGCATCGGCACGGCGTGCATGGAGCTCTCCACGAACCATGCCAGGACGCGGACCGCCTTCGGCAAGCGCATCGGCATGTATCAGGACGTGGGCTTCAAGCTGGCGGACATGTTCGCCTACAACGACCTGGGCCGGGTCATGGCCCTGCGGGCCGCCTGGGCCATGGACACAGGCGAGCCCGGGGCGGAGGTCCTGGGGGCGTGCGCAAAGCTCTTCGCCAGCGAAGGCGTCACGAAGATCGCGAACTGGGGCATGCAGGTCTTCGCGGGCCACGGCTACCTCGCTGGCAGCGGGATCGAGAAGCTCTTCCGCGACGCGAAGTTCGGCGAGATCTGCGAGGGCACCTCCGAGATGCAGCGCCAGCTCATCGCGAAGGCCGACCTGGACAGGTTCGCCCCGGTACGATGATGGCGGGGTTGGGCTGTCGGGCTATCCTGTGCCCGGGAGACGGAGAGATGCACTGCGTTCGGGGTCGGGGTCGGTATCGGTATCGGGGTCGAAAGGAAATGGGGTCGACTCCGATACCGACCCCGACCCCGATGAAGGTGAATGTGAGCGACGCCCCCGTGAGGATCATGGAGAGGGGAACCACCAGAGCAGAGGTGAGGGATGGACGTCATAGAAACCAGGATAGACAGGAACTCGGACGAGTATAAGAAGAACTATGAGGCCATGGAGGCCCTGGTGGCGGACCTCAAGGCCGAGCTGAAGAAGGCCCGGAACGAGCGCCCCCAGAAGGACCGGGACCGGCTCGCGGCCCAGGGCAAGCTGCCGGTGCGCACGAAGCTCGACATGCTCCTCGACCGGAACACCCCCTTCCTGGAGATCGCGCCCCTGGCCGCACGGGGCATGTACGACGGCAGGGTCCACGGGGCGGGGCTCGTGACGGGCATCGGCGTCATCGAGGGCCGGGAGGTGCTCGTGCTGGCCAGCGACGCCATGATCAAGGGCGGCGCGGTCTACCCCATGGGCGTGAAGAAGACCCTGCGCTGCCAGACCATCGCCATGGAGAACAGGCTCCCCATGGTGAGCCTCCTCGACTCCGCAGGGGCCTACCTGCCGCTGCAGTCCGAGATCTTCCCGGACATCGACGACGGGGGCAGGATCTTCTACAACCAGGCAGTCATGTCCAAGATGGGCATCCCGCAGATCACGGCGGTCATGGGCCTGTGCACGGCAGGCGGCGCCTACATCCCTGCCATGTCCGACGAGGTGGTGCACGTCAAGGGCACGGGCGCCATCTTCCTGGGCGGGCCACCCCTGGTGAGGGCTGCCACGGGCGAGGAGGTCACGGCGGACCAGCTGGGAGGCGCGGAGGTGCACTGCATGGAATCCGGGGTGTCCGACTACTTCGCCGACGACGACGCCCACGCGGTGTCCATCGTGCGCACGATCGTGGGGACCCTGCCGAAGAACCTCAAGGCCCACGTCACGATGCGCGAGCCGAAGCCGCCTGTCTACGACCCGCGTGAGATCTACGGCATCGTGAGCAGGGACCTCAAAGTCGCCTACGACTGCCGGGAGATCATCGCCCGCATGGTGGACGGCAGCGAGTTCCTCGAGTTCAAGGAGCTCTACGGCCCCACGCTCGTGTGCGGGTTCGCCTTCATCCACGGCTGCCCCGTGGGCATCCTGGGCAACAACGGGGTGCTGTTCTCGGACAGCGCGCTCAAGGCCACGCAGTTCATCGAGATCTGCGACAAGCGCAGGATCCCGCTGCTGTTCCTGCAGAACATCAACGGCTACATCATCGGCCGCCAGTACGAGCGCCTCGGCATCACCAAGGACGGCCAGAAGATGGTGTGCGCGGTCTCCACGTGCACGGTCCCGAAGTTCACGGTCATCGTGGGCGCCTCCTTCGGCGCCGGGAACTACGGCATGTGCGGCAGGGCCTACAGCCCGAGGTTCCTGTGGATGTGGCCCAACGCCCAGATCGGGGTCATGGGGGGCGAGCAGGCGGCGGGTGTTCTCATCACCCTGAAGAACGACCAGAACGCCAAGGCGGGCCTGCCGCCGCTCACAAAGGAGGAGGAGAACTTCATCCGGGTGCCCATCGTGGAGGCGGCCAAAAAGGAGGGGGACGCCTACTACAGCACGTCGAACCTCTGGGACGACGGCATCCTCGACCCCGCGGAGACGAGAGACGTCCTGGGGCTGGCCATCTCGGCCTCGCTGAACGCACCCATCAGGGATGGCGTCGAAGGCTTCGGCATCTTCAGGATGTAGGAGAAAGCAATGTTCAAGAAGATTCTCATAGCCAACCGTGGCGAGATCGCGGTTCGGATCATGGCCACGGCCCGGGAAATGGGCATCAGGACCGTGGCCGTCTTTTCCGAGGCGGACCGCCAGGCCCTGCACGTCCTCGAAGCGGACCAGGCCGTGCATATCGGCCCTTCCGAGCCTTCCGAAAGCTACCTGAACATGGACCGCGTCATCGAGGCCGCCCGGCGGACCGGGGCCGAGGCCATCCACCCGGGGTACGGGTTCCTGGCGGAGAACGCCCTGTTCGCGGAGCGCTGCGCGCGCGAGGGCATCGTGTTCATCGGCCCGCCGCCGGAGGCCATCAGGGACCTGGGCGACAAGACGGTGGCCCGGCGCATAATGGCCGAAAGCGGGGTGCCGGTCATCCCGGGCACGATGGAGCCCTCCACGGACCCGGACGTCCTCTCGAGGGAAGCGGATCGGATCGGATACCCGGTGCTCGTCAAGGCGGCGGCCGGCGGCGGGGGCAAGGGCATGAGGGTCGTCCGCGACCCGGCCGAGCTCAGGGACGCCTGCACGTCCGCCTCCCGGGAGGCGAAGGGCGCCTTCGGCAACGGGGACATCTTCCTTGAGAAGTACATCGAACGGCCCCGCCACGTGGAGTTCCAGGTCCTGGCCGACAGCCGCGGCAATGTCGTCCACCTCCTCGAGCGGGAGTGCTCCATCCAGCGCAGACACCAGAAGATCATCGAGGAGACCCCCTCGCCCGCGCTCACGCCGGAGCTCAGGGAGCGCATGGGTGCGGCGGCGGTGGCCGCCGCGAAGGCCTCGGGATACGTGAACGCGGGCACCGTGGAGTTCCTCCTCGATACGGACGGCTCCTTCTACTTCCTCGAGGTGAACACGCGCCTCCAGGTGGAGCACCCGGTCACGGAGATGGTCACGGGCATCGACCTGGTGCGCAGGCAGCTCGAGATCGCCTCGGGCGCAGGACTCGGCCTTACCCAGGACGACGTCAGGGCGCGGGGCCACGCCATCGAGTGCCGCATCTACGCGGAAGACCCCTTGAGCGGCTTCCTGCCGTCGCCTGGGAAGATCTCGTACGTGCACGAGCCCAGGGGCCCGGGCATCCGGAACGACTGCGGCGTCTACGCGGGCTTCACCGTGCCCTTCGAGTACGACCCCATCCTCTCGAAGCTCATCACCCACGCCTCCACGAGGGACGAGTGCATCGACCGGATGATCAGGGCGCTCAAGGACTACGTGATCCTGGGCGTGCTCACCCCCATCCCCTTCCTCGTGGACATCCTCTCCAGCAAGGCCTTCAGGAGGGGGGAGACCTTCACTGACTTCATCGACACGCACTTCAGCCCCTGGAACCCGGTGCTCGAGCACGTCGAGGCGGCCGCCCTGGCGTACGTGATCCACGCTTCGAAGGAAAAGCGGCCGGCAGTCCAGGGTACGGCTGCGCAGGAGTACTCCCCCTGGCAGGCACTGGGGAACTTCAGGCCGTAACGGACATGGAGACATGACATGAACTATACCGTACGGATCGCGGGGAAGGACATCCCCATTCAGGCGGACCTGAGCGAAGCGGGCACCTGCGCAGCCGTCATCGACGGCCGCGAGGTGAAGGCGGGCTATTGCATCGTCTCGGAGAACCGCATCCTCATCGAGATCGACGGCCGGACCGTGAGCGCCTTCCTGGCCGAAGGCCAAGACGGCCTGCTCGTGAACGTGGGCGGCATCACCTACCCTGTCCAGGACGCGGACGTCCTGGCGAAGGCAGGCCCCCGGAGACGGGGCAAGGAGCTGCCCCAGGAGGTCACGCCCCCCATGCCCTCGGTGGTGGTGAGGATCATGGTCTCCGAGGGCGACCGGGTCGAGAAGGGCCAGGCCGTGGCGGTGGTGTCGGCCATGAAGATGGAGACCACCCTCCAGGCCCCCTATGCGGGCAGGGTCGTCAGGGTGAACGCCGCCGAGGGGGAGAAGGTCATGCCCGGCAGGATCCTCCTGGACATCGAGAAGGAAGAAGACGCGTAAAAGCCGGGAAAGGAGATCGGAACATGGCTGACGAACAGCTTCTCTACACGGTGGAAAACCGGGTAGCCAGGATCACCATCAACCGCGAGGCCCAGAGGAACGCCGTCACGCCCGAGGCCATCGGCCTCTTCCACGGCTTCCTCGACGCCGCCGAGGCGGACGCGGACGTGCGGGCCGTGCTCGTCACCGGGGCCGGGGACAAGGCCTTCTGCACCGGCGCCCAGCTTGGCGACGGCATGTCGGAGGGAGGCCGCACGGTGTTTGCCGAATACGCCAGGCTCCTGAAGCGCCTGGCAACGTTCCCGAAACCCACCGTGGCGCGGGTCAGGGGTTATTGCCTGGCGGGCGGCATGGGGTTCATGCTCGCCTGCGACATCGTCGTCGCGAGCGACGACTCAGCCTTCGGCACGCCCGAGGTGAACGTGGGCCTGTGGCCCATGATGATCGGCGCGCTCATCTTCCGGAACGTGCCCAGGAAGAAGGCCTACGAGATGATCATGCTCGGGGAGCGCCTCACCGCTGCGGAGGCCCTTTCGATGGGCCTGATCACGAGGGTGGTGCCGGCGCCAGAGCTCGATGGTGCCGTGGATGCGGTCCTGGGGTCGCTCACTGCGAAGAGCCCCATCGGCATGAAGATCGGCAAGGAGGCCTTCGACCGGGCCGAGGGCATGGGACTCGCCGAAGCCCTCGACTTCCTCTCGGCCAAGCTCGTGGAGGTGGCTTCCACCAGGGACGCCCGCGAGGGCATCACGGCCTTCCTGGAAAAGCGCACCCCGGTTTTCACCGGCGAATGAAGGAGGACGGCATGAGGGACAAGGTCATCATCGCGAACTGCAGCGGCTTTTTCGGGGACCGCCTGAGCGCAGCCAGGGAGATGGTCCGGGGCGGCCCCATCGACTTCCTCACGGGCGACTACCTCGCCGAGCTCACCATGGCCATCCTGTTCAGGCTCAAGATGAAGGACGCAAACGCAGGCTTCGTGCCCACCTTCCTGAAGCAGATGGAGGGGATCATGGGCGAGTGCCTCGAGAAGGGGATCCGCGTGGTGGTGAACGCGGGCGGGCTCAACCCGAGGGGGTTGGCCTCCGCGCTCACTGGCATGGCTTCTTCGTTCGGCCTGAAGCCCACGATCGCCTGCATCGAGGGCGACGACCTCATGCCGAGACTTGGTGAGCTCCAGGAAGCGGGCGAGGAGTTCGTCCACCTCGACAAGGGGATCCCGCTCCGCTCCTCGAAGGCCATGACCATCTCGGCCAACGCCTACCTGGGGTGCTGGGGCATCGTGAAGGCCCTCGAGGAGGGGGCTGACATCGTGGTGGGCGGCCGCATCGCGGACGCGTCCCTGGTGGTGGGGCCTGCCGCGTGGAGGTTCGGCTGGAGCAGGGACGATCTCGACAGGCTCGCGGGCGCCACCGTGGCGGGCCACATCATCGAGTGCGGGGCCCAGGCCACGGGCGGCAACTACTCCTTCATCGACGAGGTGCCGAGCTTCGTCCGGGTGGGCTTCCCCATCGCCGAGGTGTACGGGGACGGGTCGTCGGTCATCACCAAGCACCCGGGCACGGGCGGCCTGGTGTCGGTGGACACGGTGAAGGCCCAGCTCCTCTACGAGATCTCAGACCACCGCTACCTGACCCCCGACGTGGTGGCCCGCTTCGACACCATCTGCCTGTCCCAGGAGGGCCCGGACCGGGTCCTCGTGAGCGGGGCGAAGGGAGAGCCGCCCACGGCTACGGCAAAGGTCTGCATCAACACGCTCGCGGGCTACCGGAACTCCATGACCCTGCTCCTGGCCGGCCTCGACATCGAGAAGAAGGCCCGCATCGTTCAGGAGGCGCTCTTCGACGCCATCGGGGGCAGCGACCAGTTCCAGAAGCTCGACGTCCAGCTCATACGCTCGGACAAGGAGGACCCTGGGACGAACGAGGAGGCCTTTGCCTACCTCAGGCTCACGGCCATCGACCCGGACCGGAAAAAGGTCGACAAGCTCTCGTCGAAGGCGGTGGAGCTCGCCCTGGCCAACATCCCGGGCTTCGCAGGCACGGCCCCGCCCGCCAAGGGCACGCCCGCCATCGTCTACTGGCCAGCCCTGGTTTCGAAGGGGCACGTCAGCCAGAGGGTCGTCATCGGGGATCAGGAGTTCGCCGTGGAGGAGAGCGTCCCCGGCGGCAGCGCCGTACGGATAGAGCCCGTCGTGCCCGACCTGCCGGCAGCGCCGGGGGGCAGAACCGTGCGGGTGCCCTTCGGCCGGGTCTTCGCCACCCGCTCGGGCGACAAGGGCGGCAACGCGAACCTGGGGGTGTGGGCGAAGACGCCCGAGGCCTACGCCTTCCTTAAGGGCTTCCTCACCACGGAAAGGCTGCTCGGGCTCCTAAGAGACCTGAAAGGCTGTGGGATCGACCGCTGCGAGCTCCCCAACCTCCTGGCGCTCAATTTCTACATCCACGGCATCCTGGGAGAGGGAGCGGCCGCATCGGTGAGGCTCGACGCCCAGGCAAAGACCCTGGGCGAGTACCTCAGGGCCAAGCTGGTCGATATACCCGAGTCGCTTGTTCCTTCGTGATCCCTTTGGTGCCGCGAGATGAAGAGAAGATGGCCGCATGGGAGCGGGCGCTCGCGAAGAACCCCGTGGGCGGGTCTCGCCGTCAGGCACGGCCGAGGATGGCGATCAAGCCGATATGTCGGCAGTTTGGAGCCGATATTTCGGCTTTTCATCCCGGGCTCACCTGTGATACCATAAAATATCAAGGAGTTATAAGCACAATCATCCATGGCACAGCACGTGCACAGCTGATGCCTGTCATTGCCGGTGGACCGCACGGGGCGCGTCTTCCGGGAAAACCGCACGAGGAAAGGAGCATCTCATGAATTTTCTGCTTCAGCCCAAGAAATATCAGAGTCTCATGAAGGACAAGGGATCACGGGACATCATGGACAAGACCATCGCCTTCTTCGAGGCCATGGGCAAGACCAGGCTCACCGAGGACTACTGGAGCCACATCTGGTACAAGGATTTCATCGAGTTCATCAAGAAGGAGCGCATCTTCTCCAAGCTGCTCACGCCGAAGGAATATGCCGACGGCGATCCCGACTGCCGCTGGGACACGGCCCGCAACAGCGAGTATGCCGAGCTGCTGGCGTTCTACGGCATGGGCTACTGGTACTGCTTCCAAGTCACCATCCTCGGTCTTGGCCCCATCTGGATGAGCCCCAACGAGAAGGCCAAGAAGAAGGCGGCAAAGCTCCTGAAGGACGGCGCCATCTTCGCCTTCGGCCTCTCGGAGCGCGAGCACGGCGCAGACCTCTACTCCACCGAGACCAGCCTCTACCCGGACGGCAAGGGCGGCTGGCTGGCCCGGGGCGAGAAATACTACATCGGCAACGGCAACGAAGCGGAGATGGTCTCCTGCTTCTGCAAGGTGCGCGACGGCTCGGACGACTACTGCTTCTTCGACGCGAACTTCCGCCACAAGGCCTACGAGCTCAAACGCAACGTGATCCAGCACCAGCAGTACGTGGCCCAGTTCGCGCTGAACGACTACCCCGTGTCCGAGGACGACATCCTGTCCCGCGGGCCCCACGCATGGGACTGCGCCCTGAACACGGTGAACATCGGCAAGTTCAACATCGGCCCCGGCTCCATCGGCGTGTGCGAGCACTCCTTCTACGAGGCCATCACCCATGCCGCAAACCGCACCCTCTACGGGTTCAAGGTCACGGACATGCCGCACGTGAAGGCTAACTTCATGGAGGCCTGGCTGCGCCTCATCGGCATGAAGCTCTACCAGCGCCGCGCAACGGACTACTTCCGCAACGCCAGCCCCAGCGACCGCAGGTTCCTGCTCTTCAACCCCACCAGCAAGATGAAGGTGACCCTTCAGGCCGAGCAGGTCATGGCGCTGCTGTGGGACGTCATCGCGGCCAAGGGCTTCGAGCGCGACACCCACTTCTCCACCGCGACGCTTGACATCACGGGCCCCTCGAAGCTCGAGGGCACGGTCCACGTCAACGTCATGCTCATCCGCAAGTTCATGAAGAACTACTTCTTCAACCCCGGCAGCTTCGAGTACATCCCGCCGACCTTCGAGAACCGCGACGACCTCTTCCTCTTCAACCAGGGCACTGCGGCCGGCCTGGGCAAGGTGCAGTTCAACGACTACCGGCCCGTGCTCGACACCTGCAAGGACCTCCCCAATGTGGCGGCCTTCATCAAACAGGTGGGGCTGTTCCGGGACCTCCTCGAGAAGGCCTTCCCGGACAAGCTCCAGGAGATGGACCCGTCCTTCTCGCTCACCCTGGGCGAGATGTTCTCCATCGTGGTCTACGCGCAGCTCATCATCGAGCAGGCCAAGATCGAGAACCTCGACACGGACATCCTCAACCAGATCTTCGACTTCATGGTGCGCGACTTCGCCGGCTTCGGCCTGCAGATCTACGGAAAGCACACTTCCAACGATGCCCAGCGCGCGTTCTGCAGGGAGATCATGGAGATCAGGGCCGTTCCCGACCCGGCCCAGTACGAAAGGATCTGGCAGGAGTTCGTCCTCCCCTTGAACGGCGAGTACGTGATGAGCGACTGAGGAAAATGCAGCATCCAGGAACGGTCCCAGGGCTCGGGAAACCGGTTCCGGGGCCGTTCCCCCCTTGACAAACCCTGTCCCCGCAGGGCTGTCCGGCTCTCTTTCGATTTCGAACCCGACAGCGATTTTGATTATCCCAATGGGAGAAGAGCCGGACCTCCGGGGCAGACGTCCCTGCACGCAGAAACCGCGCGAATAATCCCTGGATTCCCTTCCGGTTTCAGGCTACCATTGATGCACATGACGAACCAGCACAAGGCCTACATCTATGGCATAGCCACCGTGCTCCTCTGGTCAACGGTGGCCTCCGCGTTCAAGCTCTCGCTCAAACACCTCGAGCCGGCCCAGCTCCTCCTCTTCTCCTCCCTGGTCTCGGCCCTGGCCCTGACCGCCATCCTTGCCTTCCAGGGCAGGCTTACGCTCCTGTTCTCCTATACGAGGGAGCAGTACCTGCACTCGCTGCTCCTGGGACTCATCAACCCCTTCCTCTACTATCTCGTGCTCTTCGAGGCCTACGACCGGCTCCCGGCCCAGATGGCCCAGCCCATCAACTACACCTGGGCGCTGACGATCACCTTCCTCTCCATCCCGCTGCTGGGGCAGAGGATAGGCGTATCCGAGATCCTGGCAGGGTTCGTGTGCTACTCGGGCGTGGTGGTCATCTCCACCCGCGGCAGCCTCGCGGGCATGCAGGCTGTCAGCCTCGCCGGGGTGGGGCTGGCCCTCTTCAGCACCGTGCTCTGGTCGCTCTACTGGATCTACAACACCAGGGACACGCGGGACCCCGTGGCAGGCCTGCTCCTGAACTTCCTGTTCGGCCTGCCCTTCATCCTCGCCTGGTGCCTGCTGTCCACGGGCCTTACGCTCCCCTCGCCCGCGGGCCTCGCCGGGGCGGCCTACGTGGGCCTCTTCGAGATGGGGGTGACCTTCGTGCTGTGGCTCATGGCTCTGCGGCTCTCGGAAAACACGGCCCGGGTGGGCTACCTCATCTTCCTCTCACCCTTCCTCTCCCTGGTCTTCATCCGCTTCCTGGTGGGGGAGGAGATCCTGGCCTCCACCGTTGCGGGCCTCGGGCTCATCGTTGCCGGCCTGTTCCTCCAGCAGGCCGGGGCTACGCGGAGGAAAGGCCGGGAAGGACGGATGAGGACGGGCTGAAAAATCTCTGGATGGGCTCCTTTGATTTGGGTATGGTAGTGTTCGGAGAAAACATGACATCGTGAAGAAGAAACCATTTTTCCAGAGGCCGTCGCCGGGTACGAACACCACCCTGCGCATACTTGCCGAGCAGGCCTTTTCCCGGGCCGCGGGCGCGCCGCTCATCCCGGGCAACGAGGTAAGGCTCCTCAAGGACGCCTCCGAGAACTACCCCGCCTGGATCGAGGCCATGGAATCCGCAGAAAAGAGCATCCACTTCGAAAACTACATCTTCCGCGACGACGACACGGGCGAGCTGTTCGCCCGGGTCCTGAAGGACAAGGCCAGGCAGGGGGTCAAGGTCAGGCTGATCTACGACTGGATGGGGGCCCTGGGGAGGACCTCCCGGAGGTTCTGGGAGCAGCTTGCGTCCGCCGGTGTCGAGGTCCGCTGCTTCAATCCCCCCCGGCTCCGCCACCCCTTGAGCTGGGTCAGCCGGGACCACCGCAAGATGATCGCGGTGGACGGGTGCGTGGGGTTCGTCACCGGCCTGTGCGTGGGCCGGATGTGGGTGGGCTGCCCCGAGCGCGGCATACCGCCCTGGCGGGACACGGGCATCATGGTGAAAGGACCTGCCGTCTCCGACATCGAGCGCTCCTTCGCCGACGTCTGGGCCACCATGGGGCCTGCGCTGCCCGAAGACGAGGTGCCCGGGCGGGGCTCCATACACCCGGAAGGGGACGTCACCCTCCGGGTGGTGGCGAGCATCCCGAACACCGCCGGACTCTTCCGCCTGGACCAGCTCATCGCCGCGGCGGCGAGGCATTCGCTCTGGCTCACGGACGCCTACTTCATCGGGTTCACGCCCTACGTCCAGGCGCTCCAGGCCGCGGCCATGGACGGTGTCGACGTGAGGCTCCTCGTGCCCGGCACCACGGACATCCCCATCGTGCGGGCGGTCACGAGGGCCGGATACCAGCCCCTGCTGGAGGCAGGGGTGAGGATCTTCGAGTGGAACGGCCCCATGCTCCACGCCAAGACCGCGGTGGCGGACAGCAGGTGGGCCAGGATAGGCTCGAGCAACCTGAACCTCTCGAGCTGGATCGGCAACTACGAGCTCGACGTGGCCGTGGAGGACGAGGAGTTCGCCCTGGCCATGGAGCGGATGTACCTCGAAGACCTGGCTAACTCCACCGAGATCGAGCTGGGCAGGCAGCACGCCGTGCTCCCTGCCGCCAAGCGCCCGCCGCGGGCCAGGATGATCAGGGGAAAGGACAGCATGGGCAGGGCCGGAGTGGGGGTCCTGAGGGCAGGCAGGGTGGTGGAGGCCGCCATCTCCAACCGCAGGGAGCTGGGGCCCGCGGAGTCGAAGATCATGCTCGCCGCAGGGGTCACACTCCTGGCACTGGCCCTCGTGGCCGTTTTCTGGCCGAGGCTGGTCGCCGTGCCGTTCGCCGTCCTGGGGGCCTGGCTCGCCCTGGCCCTCCTGACCGGCGCGTACAGCGCCTGGGCCAGGCGGGACAGGGGGCGGTCTCCGGGCCCTCACGAGCGGGGAGAGGAACGCAGCTGAGAGGCGGCACAGGCATCACCGTGCATCAGGAAAGGGAGGAAGACAAAATGAGAAGGTTTCAGTGGTTCTTCATGGCAGCGGCCCTGCTCCTGCTCGTGCCCATGGCACAGGCGCAGGCAGGCGATTTCGACTGGACCAGGGATTTCAACATCAGGGCCGAAGCCGACCCTTCGGGATTCAGATCAAAGCTCTCCACACGATTCAACCTCATCGGCGAGAAGATCGATGCCGTCCTCGGCATCGCGGACAAACCCGCGGACGCCTACATGATCCTCAGGCTGGGGGAGATGTCGGGAAGGCCGCCTGAGTACGTGGTCGAGCGGTACAGGGCCCAGAAGGGACAGGGTTGGGGCGCGCTGGCCAAGAGCCTGGGCATCAAGCCCGGGTCCCCGGAGTTCCACGCCCTGAAGCGCGGCGACAACCACCTCTATGCCGACGGCAAAGGCAGGGGGAAAAAAGACATCGACAGGAAAGGCAAGGGCGGCAAGGGAAAGAAAGACAAGGACTGATGGACACCGCGGCTCCCCTGACCGGGAGCCGTATCGCAGCTCTGTCGTCCGCACGCCGGGGCGCGGCCCGGCACGCAGGCAAGGGAGCCGTGTCCGGCTCTCGGGAGGAGGGATCGTGAGAAGGACTGGAAGGATCGGGGCAGGACTCATCATCGGGGCCGTGCTGGCCCTCGCCGGCTGCGCCGCCATGGGCAGGGTCCAGCCCTACGAACTGGCCCCGGTGGTGGGCAAGCTCACCATGGCGGTCCAGACCGTGATCCTCTTTCCCGAAGGCGGCCGGCCCCTGCCAGACGCCATGATCCTCGAGGCGGCCTTCAGGGAGAGGCCCGAGCTCGCGGGCGCTTTCGCCGGGCTGCCCATCCTCGTCAGGCACAACGGCAGGGATGTGGTGCTCCTCGTGTGCTCGCCCGACGGCAGGAACGCCTGGATCGAGGACGCCTCCTGGACGACGGGCGTGGACCGGGAGTGGTACGCCATCGACCCGTCGCGGCCGGCGGAATTCTCCCTGGACCCTGCAGCCGGCTCGGGCAGGCCTGCCTTCTGATGGGGAAAACGCCGTATTTTTCTTTTCCGTTCACCCTCCGGTTGTGGTAGAGAACCCTCGTGATGAAATCTAAAGCATAGGAGGCTCTAGTGAAAAGGTTTGTCGTGGTCGGAATAATGCTTGTGCTGGCAATGTCGGCCTGCTCGAAGGATAAGGATGCAACGGCTGCAGGAGGCGAAGGCGGAAAGAGCGGTCTGGTCGTGGCCTCGATCGGCGATCAAAAAATCACGGACAAGGACGTGGACGCCATCCTCGCGCAGGTCCCGGAGCAGGTGCGGGCCCGGTACGAGTCCCCCGAAGGCAAAAAGGAGTTCGTGAGCAGCCTGGCCGAGATCAAGATGATGGCCATCGAGGCCAGGAAGAAGGGGCTCGACAAGGACCCCGATCTCAAGTTCAAGCTCGAGTTCATAAGCGAGCAGATGCTGGCCAAGGCCCTGGCTGAATCGGCGGTCAAGGAGATCAAGATCACCGACGAGGAGGTCTCGAAGCACTACAACGACAACAAGGACAAGTTCGTAACCGGTCCTCGGGTGAAGCTGCGCCATATCCTCGTGACCACCGAGCCCGAGGCCAAGGCGATCCTGGCAGAGCTCAAGAAGGGCGCGGACTTCTCCAAGATCGCACAGGAAAAGTCGAAGTGCCCATCTTCCCAGCAGGGCGGCGACCTGGGCTGGGTGAACAGGGGGGCCATGGTCCCCGAGTTCGAGAAGGCGGCCTTCGAGCTCAAGAAGGGGCAGATGAGCGGCGTGGTCAAGTCCGCCTACGGCTTCCACATCATCATGTGCGACGATGCAGAGGATCAGAAGCAGCAGAGCCTCGACGAGGCCAGGGAGTCCATCGTGAACGGGCTCAGGGCAGAGAAGAGCGACTCCACCGTGAAGACCCTCATCGAGAGCGTGAAGAAGAACCACCCGGTCACGCTCAACGAGGAATATTTCAAGAACGCGGCCCAGGTGCAGGAAGAGCAGCCCGGGCAGTAGCCGCCGGACAGGCCCGGCACCATGCGGGCTGATCGGGTACCCTCGGACAAAAGCCCGTTGGGGATGCGGACATGCCGTTTCCCCGACGGGCTTTTCCTTTCCAGGCACGGCCCGGATCCCACAGGGAAACCGTAGCCGGTGGGCCTCCTACTTCAGAATCGCCTTGAGCTCGCGCTTGAGGATCTTGCCCGAGGGGTTCTTGGGGAGCTTGTCCGTGATCACGATCTTCTTGGGACACTTGAAGCCGGCCAGGTGCTCCTTGCAGTAGGCGATGAGCTCCTTTTCGGTGAGCTCGGAGCCCCTCCTGGGCACGACGACCGCCGCCACGATCTCGATCCACTTGGGGTCGGGCAGGCCGATGACCGCCACCTCCTCGACGCCCGGGTGCTGGTACAGCACCTCCTCCACCTCGCGGGAGGCAACGTTCTCGCCGCCGGTCTTGATCATGTCCTTCTTGCGGTCCACCACGTAGAGGTACCCATCCTCGTCGAACTTGCCCAGGTCCCCGCTGTGGAACCAGCCGTAGGCAAAGGCCTCGCTCGTCTTGTCCGGGTCGTTCAGGTAGCCCGTCATGACGTGGCCGGAGCGGTGCACGATCTCGCCCACCTCGCCGTTGGGCACGAATTTCCCTTCGTCGTCCATGAGCCTGGTCTCCACGTTGAGCACGGGCTTGCCCGCGGAGCCGGGTTTCAGGAGCTGGTCTTCGGGCTTCAGGATGGTGGCCACCGGCCCCATCTCGGTCTGGCCGTAGTAGTTCCAGAGCTTCAGGCCCCGGAAGGCCACGGAGAGCTGCTTGATGATCTCCACGGGCATGATGCTGGCCCCGTAGGCGGCCTTCTTCAGCGAGCTGTGGTTGTAGCTCTTGAACTCGGGGTGGTTGAGGATGCCGATCCACACGGTGGGCGGCGCGAACATGTGGGTGATCTGGTACTTCTCGATGTTCCTGATCATCTCGAGCGCATCCGCCTTGTGCATGATGACGTTGGTGGCGCCCACGTACAGGTAGGGCATGAGGAAGCAGTGGAGCTGGGCGCAGTGGAAGAGCGGCAGGGCGTGGAGGCTCACGTCGTAGGTGTCGTACTGGCCGTCGAAGATGCAGGAGTGGTACTGCGACATGAGCGCGCGGTGGGAGAGCATGGCTCCCTTGGGCTTCGACTCGGTGCCGCTGGTGTAGGGGATCTGCACGATGTCTTCCGCGCTCACCTCCACCTGGGGCTCTTCGACGGACATGTCCTTCATCTCGGCGATGAGGTCGAAGAAGCCGTCCGGGACCATGGAGTCGCCCAAGGGGATGAAGCCCCACTTCTCGACGGTCTCGAACTTCGTTTGGGCCTGGGCGATGATGGGATAGAGCGTGTCCTCCACGATGAAGACCTTCGAGCCCGAGTGGTTGACGATGTAGGCGATCTCCTCGGCGTTGAGCATGTAGTTGATGGGGACCTGCACCGCGCCGATCTTGGCCAGCCCGATCATGCTGATGGGGTAGTAGTGCGAGTTGTAGGCATAGACCGCGACCCGGTCGCCCTTCTTCACGCCGTACTTTGCCATGAGGTGGGCAAAGCGTCTGGATTCCCGCTCCAGGTCGAAGAAGGAAAGATTGATGTCGCGGAAGATGATGGCGATCTTGTCGCCGTACTTGGTCGCCGCCCGCCGTGCCATGTCGCCGATGGTGTCCCGGTTGATGATGTTGCTCATTGACGCGTCTCCTCTCGTACAGGGTATGGTGCCGCCCGTCATTTCCAGCCGTGGGAAGTATACAGAACGCTGACCTTTGTGTCAAACAATCAGAGAATGATTTCATTATGATAACTTTTTATTGATCCGGAACCTGTTGCCGTGAACGGCATACAGCCCCATGCCGGGACCCCGTTTGAAGGGATGTGTCTGCCGGATCAGAAAAAAAGGCACCGGCAGGGGGAAAGTCCCTGCCGGTGCCCGTGGAAGAGAGAGGGGGTAACGTTTGTGGGTTTTATCGACCCGGCACAGTTGCCGTAAACGGTATCAGGCTTCCGTGCCGGGATCCTGCTTCATCTATTTGTTTGCCGGGTCAGAGGCCTACCGGCAGCAGGGCCTTCCCTTGCCGCCCATGAAAGCGCCTCTGCCGCCGCGCATGTATCCTTTCCCGCCCCGGGGGCAGTCCGGCCGTGCCGCATTGAACTCCTCGAGGGTGAGCTTGCCGTCCTTGTTCGTGTCCGCCCGGGCGAAGAGCCTCTTGCCGCCGTCGGCCCGGACCGCGTCGAACTCGCTGCCGGAGACCTTTCCGTCCCTGTCCTTGTCGTAGAGCTTCAGGAAGGCCTCGTGCGCCTTCTTCTCCTCGGCCTCGGAGAGCCTGCCGTCCTTGTCTTCATCGTAGTCGGCGGCAAAGCACGGGGGTACGGACGGCGGGCCGCAGGGCCTGCGGTAATCGTCTGCAGCGCGCAGGAGGACGGGGACGGCCATCACGGCAAAGATCCCCACGAAAACCAGTGTCTTCATCTTCGTCGTTTTCTTCATGTGTCTTCTCCTTTCGTTTTCAGGATGCCTTAAGGGAACAGGGCATCGGTCCCTCACAACCCATCCTTGCAGGAGAAGATAGCTGACGAATGTGGAGAAAGTATGGAGGAATCATGGGAAGTCTGTGGTGATGCCCGAAATTGTTTGAAAAGCCTTCGGACGTGTATTACTGGTAGGGTACCATGAAAGGCAGGATGAAGGTACGGCTCGCGTTCAAGATCTTCCTGGCGTTCTTCGCCACGAGTCTCATCGTGGTGGTGCTCATGACCGGGATCATGGGGTACTTCGTGCGGCACGGCTTCGAGGACTTCGTGAACAGGGGCGAGATGGAGCGGCTGGGCGAGCTGGTCGACAAGCTGTCCGACGAGTACCGCAGCCATGGCGGCTGGGGGTTCATCAGGGAGGACGCAAACGCTTTCCGGCGCATGCTCCGGCCCGACCGGCCCGGCTTCGGGCGGGGCATGGGCATGCACGGCAGAGGGCGCATGGGGACCCCGGAAAGCGGTCCCGCGGCGTGCCCTCCCCACATGGGCCCTGCCGTCCCCTTCATGGAAGGCAGGCTCACCCTCTTCGACTCCCGCATGCAGGCCTTGGCCGGCAGGTCGCTCACCTCCCGGGACCACCTCCTCAGGGCCATCGAGGTGGACGGACGCACCGTGGGGTGGCTCGGCCTGCGGAAGCGCGGGGATCTGACGGCCCCGCTGGAGCAGGCCTTTCTCCACCAGCAGGCCCGGGCCTTCCTCATCATCGCCCTGACGGCCCTCGTCCTGTCAGCGCTGGCCTCCTACCTCCTGTCCCGCCACCTCCTCAAACCCGTGGGCAGGCTCACGGCAGGGGCCCGGGACATCGCCTCCCGGAAGTTCGACACGCGCATCTCCGTGGACACGGGCGACGAGCTGGGCCAGCTCGCCCACGACTTCAACCTCATGGCCCGGACCCTCGAGCGCTACGAGGACTCCCGCCGCCAGTGGATCTCGGACATCTCCCACGAGCTGAGGACGCCCATCGCCATCTTGAGAGGCGAGATCGAGGCCATGCAGGACGGCGTCAGGAAGGCCGACGCCGAGAACCTCCGGTCGCTGCACGCCGAGATCATGCGCCTGGGCTCCCTGGTGGAGGACCTCAGGGAGCTGTCCCTGGCGGACAGCGGCAACCTCTCCCTGAAGCTCGAGGACGTGCGGGCAGTGGAGGTCCTGAAAGGGGCGCTCAAGTCCTTTGCGCTGCGCTTCTCCCAGGCGGGCATCGCCATCGAGCAGGGTGTGTTCACGGATGAAGACGCCGTGCTGAAGGCCGACCGGGAGAGGCTGTTTCAGGTGTTCGCCAACATCCTCGAGAACTCGCTCAGGTACACCGAGGCCCCGGGGAGGCTCAAGGTCTGGCAGGACCGCACGGACTCGGGCTTACGCATCGTGTTCGAGGACTCCGAACCTGGCGTGCCGGACGAAGCGCTCGAGAAGATATTCGACCGCCTCTTCCGCCTCGAGGGGTCGCGCTCCCGCAGCCACGGCGGCACGGGCCTCGGCCTGGCCATCAGCAGGGGCATCGTCGAGGCCTTCGGGGGGTCCATTCAAGCATCGCGCTCGTCGCTGGGGGGGTTGAGGATCACCGTTGAGCTCCCCGTGAACGGGCCTGAGTGAAGGGAGGTGCCATGGCGCAAGAGCACATCCTCATCGTGGAAGACGAGGCCAAGATCGCGGCGGTCATGAAGGACTACCTCGAGAGGTCCGGGTTCCGGACGACCATCCTCGAACGGGGCGATACGGTGATCCCCTTCCTGAAAGAACGGCCGGTGGACCTCATCCTGCTGGACGTCATGCTCCCGGGCCTCGACGGCATGGAGGTGTGCAAGGGGATCAGGAAGTTCTCCAGCGTGCCCGTCATCATGGTCACGGCGCGGGTCGAGGAGATCGACCGCCTCATCGGCCTGGAGCTCGGCGCGGACGACTACGTCTGCAAGCCGTTCAGCCCCCGGGAGGTGGTGGCCAGGGTGAAGGCCGTGCTCCGCCGGATGCGCCCGGCCCCGGAGGAGAAGGTCATCTCCTTAGGGGGCATCACCCTGAACGAGGACACCCGCCAGGTCACGGCCGAAGGCAGCCCGGTCAAGGTCACGCCCAGCGAGTTCAAGCTGCTCAAGGTGCTCATGTCCCACCCGAACCGGGTGTTCTCCCGCACCGAGCTGGTGGCCATGGTCCAGGGCTACGAGTTCGAGGGCTACGACCGCACCATCGACTCCCACATCAAGAACCTGCGCAAGAAGATCACCGCGGCCATGCCCGGCACCGAGGTGATCCAGTCCATCTACGGGGAGGGCTACCGCTTCATCCCCGGGTGAGGGAATGACCTTCAGGGAAGTTCCATTCATCTCCGGACGGCACGTGGCCGAAAGGACAGGAACAGATCAATTCAGGAGGAAAAGGCATGTCGCTCATCCAGTGGACCGACGCCTTGAGCGTGAACGTAGGCGAGATCGACCGGCAGCACAGAAAACTCGTCGGCCTGATGAACGACCTGAGCGACGCCATGAGCCAGAAGAAGGGCAAGGAGGCGATGGAGCGTACGCTGAAAGGGCTCCTCGAATACACCGTCACCCATTTCTCCCACGAGGAAAAGCTCTTCGACCGGTTCAACTACCCTGCCGCGGTCTCCCACAAGCAGGCGCACGCCTCGTTCGTCAAAAAGGTGGGCGAGTTCCTGGACGGGTACGAGAAGGGAAGGCTCGGGCTGTCCATCGAGATCATGTATTTCCTGAGGGACTGGCTCAAGGACCACATCCAGGGCATTGACCGGCAGTATTCTTCCTTCTTCAATGCCAAGGGCCTGAAATAGCCCGCCAGGAGGGAAGGGAACAGCGGCGCTGATCAGTCCACTCTTTTACGGGCAAGACCCTGCGTTCAATTTGAATAATAAAATTACATTGTTGACAGACAAGACAACTTGGCGCTATCCTGAACCATTCAATGCGCCCCCTGTAAGGGGCGCGCACGGCGCAAGAGATGAGATTTCAGGCCTTGAAGCAAGGCAGCTCAGATGAAGGGGGCGTACCATGAAAGACGGTTACTGGCTCGTGGGATTTCAGTATGAGCTCACCGGGACCCTGTACAGCCTGGGGCAAATCCCCCGGTGCAAGAACGCGCAGCTCAAGCACCTCAAGCCCGGGGACAAGCTCCTCGTGGCAGGCGTGGGGCACGGCACCGAGGCCATCGAGGCGAGCAAGCTGGGCGTGGACGTCACGGCCGTGGACCTCTCGGCCACCATGCTCAAGCACATGCGCAGGCGCATCGAGAGGGAGCGGCCCCCGAAAGAGATCACCATGATCAACGACGACATCTTCAACATCAGGGACGTCGAGAAATACGACATGGTCATCGCCAACTTCTTCCTGAACGTGTTCAACGAGACGAGGGTCAAGGAGGTGGCGAACCACCTGGGCACGCTCGTGAAGCCGGGCGGCTGCCTCGTGTGCGGCGAGTTCGTCCTGCCCGAGCCGCAGGGCTGGAGATCCGTCGTGCAGAAGATCAACTGGTACATCGCCATCTCCATCTACTCCTCCACCACCGAGGCCGTGTTCCACCCGGTGTGGAACTACCCGGCGCTCGTGGAGGGCGCCGGCTGCCCCATCGAGGAGATCGAGTACTTCAAGCTCTTCGGTGTGAACCTCTACTGGTCCATCCGCGGCAGAAAGCCCGCGAGGTAGGAGCACGCTCTCCCCGTACGGGCGGTCATCTGACTGGCGGACAGGGAAGCGCCCGATGGAGCGCGATGCGCTCGGGGTCGGGGTCGAAAGAAAACTATCGGGATCGACCCCGATACCGATACCGACCCCGACGCCGATGAAGACAGGGAATAAGAAAAGCCGGATGACGATACATGACTGAAGCGATCCTTCACCGGAGGGATCACCTTATGCCCTGCCAGGGGATGGCCTTCATCCTGCCGGCAGTGAGCGGGACGTGAGGAGACACGACATGGACAGCGACGACACTCCCTTAAGCCCCCTCGGAACAGTGGATTTCAACCATGGGCTCATGGCCCTCGCCAGGGCCCTCGTGCTGGGCACCAGCCGCATCAGGCAGGCTGTCACCCCCTCTCTCTTTGTCTCGGTGGGGGCGGAGCGTATCACCATCCCGCGGGTGAACGTGGCCGAGCTCATCTACATCCCGGCCGAGAGGGTCAAGAGGCACGTGGAGAGGGTGGGGATGACAGAGGTGCTCAACTACCGGGGGAGCATCGTCCCGCTGATCCGGCTGGCCGACGCCCTGGGGATCGAGCGCGTCTACGAGGACAAGGACGGTAAGACCGCACACGACCGGCGCGAGCGCATCGCCGACCGCAGGTCCGCCGAGAGTGTGATCGCGGAGGATGCGCGCCAGTGGGACGAGCGCCTGGACGCGGACGGCAGGAGGAAGAGCGTAACGAGCGACCTGAGGATCGTGGTGGTGGATTCCAAAGGTGTGCGCTTCGGCCTGGCGGTGGGCGAGTTCTTCCCGGAAGAGGGTTCGGGGTCCCGGCAGGTCACCAGGTTGGAGTAGCGCCGCGTTGAGAACCAGCCATGTTCCCCATGGAACGACAGGCAGAAATATCCTAAGATGTCCCGCACCATGAGAACGGTCATCCACTTCTTCACCGGCAGCGGCAACACGGGCAGGGCGGCATCCCTCATCGGGCGCATGCTCGAGGAGGCGGGCCATGCGGTGGAGCTCCGCTCCATCGACGGGGACACCGCGCCTCCCCGGGAGGTCCCGGATTTCACCGTGGTGGCCTACCCCACCTACAGCTGGGCAGCGCCCTCCCTGGTGAGGAGGTACGCCCGGATGCTCCCACGCGCCTTCGGCGCGAAGGCCGCGCTCTTCACCACCCGGGGCGGCTCTGCCGAGCCGGGCAGGGAAGGAGGGTTCGCGGGCCAGGGCCTCGAGGAGATGGAGCGTATCCTGAAGCGCAGGGGTTACGACGTGGTGCTCTCCGGAGACGCGGGCTACCCGGACACCTGGATCCAGGCCGTGAACCCGCCCTCAGGGGCCGAGGCGGAGGCGATCATCACAAAAGGCGACGCAGCGGCGCAGGCGTATGCGGAGGCCCTCCTTTCGGGCAGGCGCTCGCTCTACCGGTGCGGCACCTTCCACACCGCATGGTCCTGGACCGTTGCCCAGCTCTTCCGGGGGCCGGGACGGCGCACCCTGGGCAAGACCTTCATCGCCGACGATCGGTGCACGGCCTGCGGCCTGTGCGTGAAAGCCTGTCCCGTCTCCAACATCACCCTCGAGGGGAAGCGGCCCCGCTGGGGCATGCACTGCGAGGACTGCTGCCGGTGCTTCAACATCTGCCCCGAGGGGGCGATCCAGACCTCGCCTTTGCTGCTGGCTTTTCATCTGGCAGCGAACGTCGCCCTCACCGCGCTTGGGATCAAATCGCTCGGGTTCGTCCTCTCCCGTCCCTCCCTCAACCGCAGCAGGCTCCTGGCGGCACTGGTGGGGCTGAAGATCGCCCCGGCCCTGGGCGTCGGCCTCTTCCTCCTCCAGATGACCGCGCTCGACGGCATCCTGTTCAGGCTCTCGGGCACGAAGCGGCTGCGCGGGCTGTTCACGTGGAGCTACACACGCCCCTTCAACCGCTACCGCACGCCCGGGTTCAAGCTGCCGATCAGAAAGTGAGCCCTTCATCAGGGGACGCCGTCAGGGCCCCCTGCATGCTCATGCCTCATCTTCCCGCATGCGGTGGCTCACCAGCGAGGCCACGGCGCAGGACAGGAGCCTGGCCTGGGGCGGGTCGGAACGGGACGTGAGGACCACGGGCACCCTGGCCCCGAGCACGATGCCAGCCATCCGGGCGCCCGAGAGGTACTCGAGATCCTTGGCCAGGATGTTGCCCGACTCCAGGTCCGGGACGAGCAGGACGTCCACATCGCCCGACACCGGGCTCTCGATGCCCTTGATCCTGGCCGACTCGGCGGAGATGGCGTTGTCGAACGCCAGGGGCCCGTCCACCACGGCGCCTTCTATCTGGCCCCGCTGGGCCATCTTTGCCAGGCACGCCGCGTCGATGGTGGACGCGATGGACGGCGTGACCACCTCCACCGCGGACAGGGCTGCGACCTTGGGTGTGTCAACCCCCATGAGCCGCGCCAGCCACACGGCGTTCTGCACGATCTCCTTCTTGGTGATGAGGTCGGGCGCGATGTTGACCGCCGCATCCGTGATGAAGAGGAGCTTGGGGTAGGTCTCGAGGTCAGCGACGAACACGTGGGAGATCCGGTGCCTGCCCTGGAGGTGGTGGGCGAGGATGGGGTGCAGGAACTCGTGGGTATGCAGGTGGCCCTTCATGAGCGCCTGCGCCTCCCCCTTCTCCACGAGCTCCACGCCCTTCTCCGCCATGTCTTCGACCCTCTCGGCGCCTATGACCGGAAAATCCCGCTTGCAGTCGATGCCGTCGAGAAGCCTCCGGACGGCCTTCTCCTCCCCCACGAGGATGGGGGATATGAAGCCCGCCACCGCAGCCTGGCAGGCACCCTCGAGCACGTACGGCTCGTCCGCGTCGATGACCGCCGTGGGGATGGGGGCGAGCCCGTGCGCCTCCTTGAGCATGTCGTTGAAGTTGCCGAAGCAGCACCTCATACCCGCCCTCCCCCTGAGCCCCCGTACAGCAGCGCACTGGTGTGCCTGGCGATCACGAGGTCCTCGTTCGTGGGGACCACCCGCACCGTGCAGCGGCTCCCCTCCTTCGATATGATCTCGGCTCCGGCATCATTGAGCGCGGGGTCGAGCACGATGCCCATGCCGGCCAGGGGGCTGCAGATCAGCCACCGCACCGGGGCGGCCCGTTCCCCGATACCGCCCGTGAACACCAGGTGGTCGATGCCGCCCATGACGGCCGTCATGGCGCCGATGAACTTGCGCGCCGTGTAGCAGAACAGCTCGATCGCCTGGAAGGCGTGGGGGTCGGTGTCGCTTTTTTCCAGCAGGGTCTTCATGTCCGGGCTGACACCCGAAACCCCGAGCAGGCCGGACTGCCCGCCCAGGAGCGTCTCGAGCTGGGAAGCCGTGTACCCCTTTTCATTGAGGAGATAGGTCACCACCCCCGGATCGAGGTCCCCGCACCTGGTGCCCATCATGAGTCCCCCCATGGGGGAGAACGCCATGGTGGTGTCCAGCGGGGTCCCGTCCCTGACCGCTGCCATGCTGGCCCCGTTGCCCAGGTGCGCGATGACCGCCCGCCCCTTGATCTTCTCACCCAGCGCGCTCACGATGTACTCGTAGGAGAGGCCGTGGAACCCGTACCGGTGGAGGCCCTCGTGCCAGAGTCCCCGGGGGAGCGGCATCCACTTGGCGATCTCGGGCATCCTCCGGTGAAAGGCCGTGTCGAAGCAGGCCACCTGCCTGAGCCCGGGGTAGTGCGCCACCACACCCTCGATGCCCCTGATCTCGCCCGGGAGGTGCAGGGGCATGAGGGGGATCAGCTCCCGCAGGGTTTTGACGAGCGAAGGCGTGATGACCTCGGGACCGTAGTGGCGGGCCCCTCCCATGACCACCCGGTGCCCTACGGCATCCGGGACCGGCAGTCCGCAGCATCCGACCGCCTGGGCGAACATCGCACCGACCGCCGAGTTGTGGTCCGGGACATCTTCCTGCCTGTCCACCAGGGTCTTCCCTTCCCCGTCCCTGAGCCAGATCACCCCGCCCTTGAGCCCGATGCGCTCCACCGCGCCCGATGCACCGAGCTCTTCCGTCCCGTCCACCCGGAACATGGAGAACTTCATGGACGACGAGCCGCTGTTGATGCAGAGGATGTGGCGTCCCACGGTAGACCTCCTTTTCACGGCGCCATGGAGGCGCTGCAGCAGTCGGGCCAGTAGAGCAGGGTGCTCTCGTCGCTTTTCACGAACACCCGCACCGGGCCGTCCTGGGAGATGACGAAGGCGATGCTCCCGTCCACGGCGCCTGCGAAGGCCAGGGCCGAGTTGTGCCGCATCCCCAGGCGCGCCGGGTTCAGCACCTCCCCTCCCCCCTCGCCGAAGCCGTCGGGCCCGGTGACGACCACGCCCTGCCATGGCGGGGCTGCCAGCATGACCCCGAAGCTCTCGAGGCCGAACTCCGAGCTCAGGATGACCGCCCCGTCCACCGTGCCCAGCTGGGCGAGGAACCTGACCCGGTCGGCAAAGGTGCTGCGGACGGCGATGCTCGTGGGCACATCGAGGTCGTCCCGGAGGAGCTCGTCCATGAGATGGCTGATGCCGACCTTTTCGTGAAAACCGAAGCGCGGGATGACGTGGCTCACCGGAAGGGCGGCCGGGGGCACCAGGACGAAGATGGAGCCGTGCCCCCTCGTCCCCGCCTCCGCCAGGAGCAGCTCCATGGTCTCCCGGTACAGGCGCCAGTAGGCGTCGCCGTACTTGGTGTAGAGCTCGTGCTCCTGGACCGACTGCACCAGGTAGCGCCCCAGGGACTTCATGGTGAAGGGCGACGGCGTGGCGGGCAGGAACTCGCCGTTGAGGATCCTGCCGATCTGGCTGTTGTGGCGTGAGATCAGGAGCGAGCCCGCGTTGCTCGCGTACACGGTGAAGAAGTCCGGCCGGAAGGCCAGGTCCCCGTAGACCCACGGCGGGATCTCGTTGAAGTACTGGGAGGTGGGCGAGAAAGTGAACACGCCCCAGATGAACAGCTCACCATCGTCGCCGGTGAGGCCCACCGCCATGGCGCTGATGCTCGGGTCCAGGGCGGGGGCGAGCTTGGCTATGGAATCGATGGTGAGCGGCAGGGGGCTTTGGAGGTGGAGCAGGTACTCGGGCGGCCGCCTCTCCCCGCGTGCGGCCCTGTCCGGCCCGGGGTCGGCCAGGACCAGGGCGAACCGGATGGGCCGGTCCTCCTCCCGCTCCAGGCTGGCGAGGTACGCGGTCTCCACCAGGGCCTTGACGTGGTGAAAGGGGGGCTCGGGGATCTGGATCCGCTCGTGCAGGGGGTGGGCCTGATCCAGGGACCATGCCTCGATGACGGAGGTGATGATGCGATCCTCGAGCATAAACAATTATGATATTTCCCGGCCGTGCGATCTCAACGAACCGGTGCCGCGCATCTTTCAGCCCTTCGGGCTCATCAAAATATAATCCTGCGACATTGCCGTATCCCCGCCGAATGGAAGGCCTGCCTTTCGGGGACAACGCACCGGCACGGAAAAAGGAGCTTGGCCATGGGGCACACCGGCGATCACACGCCGCATTTCAAGTGGCATTCAAAGCATCACGCCCTGCCTGCAGACCTCGTCGAGGTCTTCGACAGGCTCGACACGGGGGTGGTGCGGATCGACGCCGACCGCCGCGTCAGGTATGCAAACCCGGCCGCTCTGGCCATCCTGGGCAGGCCCGATGAGAACGTCGAGGGGAGCCGTCTGGAGGAGCTCCTGCCGCTGTCCGTGTCCTCCCAGCTTTCAGGCGCCACAGCGAGAGCAGAGAAAGAGAATGCGGTCCAGCGCTTAGAGACCCGCCTCCAGGACCGCGGGCACCCCTGGATCTCGGTGCGCATCGTGCCCGCAGGCGGGTGCTTCACCCTCTTCTTCGAGGACGTGACCGCCGTCAGGGAGGGTGAGGAGGCCCTCAGGAAGGCCAACGAGGAGCTGGGGCAGCAGTTCGCCGAGCACATGAAGAGCCTGCGGCAGACAGGGCGCAGGCTCGAGGAGCAGAAGGAGCTTCTGCTCACCATCATCGACAACATCCCCGTGATGCTCACCTTCTACGACTCGTCAGGCTCCATCAGGCTGGTGAACAAGGCCTTCGAGGAGCTCGCGGGGTGGTCCCTGCAGGAGGCCCGGAGCATGAACCTCATCGCCGCCTGCTTCCCCGACGCAGCCTACCGCAAGGAGGTGTGGGAGTTCATGATGAAGGCGCGCCCCGGCTGGAAGGACCTGGAGCTCACCACCCGCTCGGGCATGATCCTGCCCAGTTCCTGGGCCTATGTGCGCCTCTCGGACGGGTCGCTCATCGGCATCGGGATCGACATCAGCGAGCGCAGGAAGGAGGAGCGCTTCCGGGAGCACCTCCTCCAGACGCAGAAGATGGAGGCCCTCGGGAACCTCGCCGGCGGCATCGCTCAGAACCTCAAGAACGCCTTCACCCCCATCCTCATCGACACCGAGGTGCTCATGGCCGACCTTGGCCGCACGAACCCCCACTACCCCATGCTGGAGGAGATGATGCACGCCATCTCCTATGGGATCGAGCTCGTAAAGCACCTCCTCACCTTCAGCCGCAGGACCCCCCAGCTCAAGCGGCCCCTGAACATCGTCGCAACCGCCGAGGAGGCCATGAACTTCCTCAGGGCCTCCCTGCCTTCCACCATCGAGATCCGCTACACCCGCTCGCTGGAAGAGGCCCGGGTCCTGGCCGACTCCACCCAGATCAAGCAGGTGCTCGTCAATCTGGGCAGCACCGCCGGCCACTCCATGCGCAGGAAAGGCGGCACCCTGGAGGTGGACCTCTCGGGGGTGTTCCTCGACGAAGAGTCCGCCGTGCTCATCTCCCCTGACCTCGCCGTGGGCGACTACGCCAGGATCAGGGTGAGCGACACGGGGCCGGGGATGACGGAGGAGACCATCGAGCACATCTTCGAGCCGTTCTACACCCCGGAGGGGGAAGGCGAAGGGGCGGGCCTGAGCCTGTCCGTGGTGCACGGGATCGTGAAGAACCACGGCGGGGCGGTCACGGCCGCAAGCGCCGTCGGCCGGGGCACCGTGATCACGGTGTACCTCCCCCTCGAGACGGCGCACCAGCAGTCCGGATAACCGGCATATGGATCGAGATCGGGGTCGAGATCGACTGAAGGAGGACCTGTCCTCCGCAGCTTTTTTAACGAAGGAGGATCATGCGATGACGAGGTTGTTGTTCACGTCCTTGACCCCCTGGGTGGAGCGGGAGATCTCCTCGGCCGTGCGGTAGGCGTAGTAGTCATGGACCGTGCCGCTCAGGGTCACCACGCAGTGCTTCACGTGCACGTTCACCATGCCCGCGTCGATGAAGGAGTTCCGCACGAGCGTGCCGATGATGTCGGTCCGGATGTCCTCGTCCGTGACCGCGACGGACGGCTCCACACTGATCTCGTTGTTCACCCCCACGACCCCGGCCACGTCCTCGGCGATGCGGCCGGCGCTGTGCTTCTGCCAGATGGACTCCACGGTGCCCATGAGGGTGACCAGGCCCCTGTCAACGGAGATATCGATGCCCCGGGCGTCGATATTCGGGTTCCACTCCAGGAGGCTGCGCACCTTGGAGGCGATCTCCGGGTCGCCGGGGACCGGGAAGTGCGGGGGCGGGCTGACCTTGAGGCGGTTCTCCACGTACCTCACGCCCTCGATGGCATAGGCGTCGTCCTCCGCTTCCCACACATCGAGGTAGCTGGGCACCAGGCCCTTCAGGATGACCTTGCCGTCCTTCACTTCCACGTCGATGTCCGAGGCGTTGACGCGGGTATCCCAGACGAGCTGGGAATAGACCTCCTGCCTGATCTCTTCCGGCTTCCTCTCCGAGCCTTCAGCCATGGGACCTCCCTTCCGAAGCGATCGGTGGTGTCACTATTCTCATTCTAAGTGCAGAGGGCGCTCTTCTCAAGGATGCGCAAAGACTCGATGGCATGGCTGCTTGCGTTCTTCCCCTGCCTGGGCTTCCGATGGGGCGCGATGCGCTCGGGGTCGGGGTCGGGGTCGATCCCGATTCTCCTTTTCGACCCCGATACCGATACCGACTCCGACCCCGATGGAAGGAGGAAAGGCCTGGGGAGACTTTCCTACCCTACGGGCGGCTCCATGCTCCCCGGCCCTTCCCTCACCGTGAGCCTGCCCACGGTGAGCTCGTCGATGACCAGCGACCTGATCCTCATCTTCCTGACCTTGAGCAGGCCGATGCTCAGCACACCGATGGCCAGGGCGCCCACGGCGAGCACACCCATGGCCCGGGCCCCGGTGGCGAACGCGCCGGTTGCCAGCGCGCCGATGCGAACGGCGGGAATCATTCCTGCTTCCATCTCATCCTCCCTGTGGGTGGTCCCCCTCCTGGAGCGGGGTCTAATCCTTATGATAACGCCCCGCCGGGCCGACCCAAGAACGGGTTGGCCCGGCTTCCACCCGTCATGGAGGGCCCCTTGAAAATATCCCCCAGAGCCATTCTCCGGGGATCTTCCCCATCAAGACACCTTTGTTGTTTGTTCCCGGCGGCATTTGTGCTTAAATAGCCGGGGAAATTCCTCAATAAAAAATCGAGGGGGAGCATATCATGAAGAAACACCTGTTGATTCTAGGCCTGATCGTTTTAGGGATCACCCTTGCTTCGAGCACCTTCGCCGCAGACACCTCGTGGGACGACGTGAAGAAGGCGGGCAAGCTCGTCATCGGCATCGACGACGCCTTCCCCCCCATGGAGTTCCGCAACGACAAGAACGAGCTCGTGGGCTTCGACATCGACGCATCGAGGGAGCTGGGCAAGAGGCTGGGCATCAAGATCGAGCACCTGCCCACCCCGTGGGACACCGTTGTCCTGTCGCTCAAGTCCAAGAAGTTCGACATCGTGTGGTCCGGCATGTCCATCACGGCCGAGCGCGAGAAGGAGATCGCCTTCACGAAGCCCTACATCATGGAGAAGCAGGTCATCGTGGTGAAGGCGGGCAACAAGAAGATCAAGGCCCTCAAGGACCTCGGCGAGTCCACGGTCGTGGGCGTGCAGCTGGGCTCCACCTCCGAGGAGGCGCTGGCCAAGCTGAACAAGAAGTTCAAGGAGATCAAGAAGTACGACAAGAACACCGAGGCGTTCATGGACCTCAAGATCGGCAGGATCGACGCCCTGGCGGTGGACGAGCTGGTGGGCCGCTACTACCTCTCCCAGAAGCCCGGCGAGTACGTCGTGTTCAAGGAGTCCCTCCTCTCCGAGCCCATCGGCATCGGCATCAGGAAAGAGGACGTGGCGCTCAAGGAGCAGATCCAGAAGACGCTGGACGGCATGTTCAAAGACGGCACCATGAAGAAGATTTCCATCAAGTGGTTCGGGGATGACATCACGACCAAGAAGTAGCGTCTCATGCACAAACCGGCCCGGTGCGCTTTTCAGCGCACTGGGCCTCCTGCTCGCCTTCCTCTTCGTCAGCTTCAGCCAGGCAGATGCAGCACAGCCGGACCAGTACGAGCTGCTGGCCCGCGGAACGAAGCTCGTCCAGGATGACAGGCTGGCCGAGGCGGCCGCCGTGTTCGATCAGATCCCACCACCGCCTCCGGGGGAGGATGCCGGCATCTTCGTCCAGGCCCACATCAACGCAGCCAAGATCCACTACAGCCTGAAGGACTTCGCGTCGAGCGCGCGCCTGTGCCGGGAGGTCCTCGCGGTGCTCCCGGACAACCTCGAGGCCAAGAACATGCTCGGCCAGGCCCAGATCGCCCAGACCCCGGAGTGGCTCCGGTTCCTCAAGGACATGAAGACCTTCTTCCCCACCCTGGTGAAGGCCACCTCCATGACCCTGCTCCTGGTGTTCATCACCATGGCCATCTCTCCCATAGGAGGGCTCTTCGTCGCGCTCGGCAGGATCAGCAGGAACCGGCTGATCTCCTCGGTCTTCTGGTTCTACATCTGGATCTTCCGGGGCACGCCGCTGCTGCTGCAGCTCTTCTTCATCTACTACGGCCTGCCCTCGATGGGCATCGTGCTCGACCCGTTCACCGCGGCCGTGCTGGGCCTGGGGCTGAACTACTCCGCCTACCTGGCCGAGATCATGCGCGGCGCCATCGAGAGCATCGACTCGGGCCAGATGGAGGCCGCCAAGGCCATCGGCATGAGCTACTGGCAGGCCATGCGCAGGATCATCGTGCCCCAGACCTACAAGAGGCTCGTGCCGCCCGTGGGCAACGAGTTCATCGCGCTCATCAAGGACACCGCGCTCGTGTCCACCATCGCCATGGTGGAGCTCATGCGGGCCGCGAACCAGATCTTCTCCGCCACGTTCAACATCTACATCCTGGCCCAGGCGGCCATCATCTACCTGATCCTCACGAGCATCTTCACGGTCACCTTCCGTAAGATCGAGGACCGGCTGGGGGTATACGAGAACCGATGATAGAACTGCAGGGAGTCGTCAAGCGCTACGGCAGCCTCACCGCCGTCGACCACGTGGACCTCGACATCGAGAAGGGGCAGAGGATCGTCATCATCGGCCCATCGGGTTCGGGCAAGACCACCCTCCTGCGGATGATCAACTTCCTCGAAAAGATGGACGCAGGAAAGATCCTCATGGAAGGCAGGCCCGTGGGCTACCGCACCGACAAGAAGGGCAGGCTCGTGATGGAGAAGCCCCACGTCATCTGCGAGCTCAGGAGCGAGATCGGCATGGTCTTCCAGCACTTCCACCTCTTCCCCCACATGACCGTGCTCCAGAACGTCATGGAGGGGCCGGTCACTGTGAAAAAGGAGCCCCGGGAGGACGTGAGGAAGCTCGCGCTGGACCTGCTGGCCAAGGTGGGCCTCACGGACAAGAAGGACGTGTACCCCGCCTTCCTGTCGGGCGGCCAGAAGCAGCGGGTGGCCATCGCCCGGGCGCTGGCCATGCGGCCCAAGCTCATGCTCTTCGACGAGCCCACCTCGGCGCTGGACCCCGAGCTCGTGGGCGAGGTCTTCTACACCATCAAGGGCCTGGCAGAGGAGGGCATCACCATGGTCATCGTCACCCACCAGATGGGCTTCGCCCGGGAGATCGGCGACCGCGTCATCTTCATGGACAACGGGAAGTTCATCTTCGAGGGGCACCCCGAAGACCTGTTCTCCGAGACCATGGAGCACCCGAGGATACGGGCCTTCCTGCAGAAGGTGCTCTGATCCCCTACTTTGTCCCGAACCGGTAGCCCAGGTTGATCACAAAGCAGGACTCCTCGCTCTTGACCTCCTCGTCGAGCGACAACCGGTAACCGGGTAATATAAATCCGTGCGGGCCGCCATCGCCTCCATGTATGACGAGGGTCACAGGGGCATAGTGGTGCATGTCTCCGTCGGCGCGGATGTAGATGTAATCCCCCGCCAGCCCTACGAACACGTGGGGTGTGATGCTGTACTGGAAGTGGGACGAGAACTTCTAAAGGAGAAACCCGTCCGACTGCCTCATTCTGTTCGGCTGTCCCGCAGGGAGTGGGGCTTCCAGAACCGGGGGCGGGCCGCTACCGGATGGCCAGGCTGTTGGTCACCCCCACCACGCCGTTCGTGTGGCTGGCGATCCTCTCAGCCGTGCGGTATTCCTGGTAGTCGTCCACGGTGCCGCTCAGGACCACGGCGCCGCTCCTCACCTCCACCCGCACGTGGCCGGGCCGTATGAAGGCGTTCCTGGCAAGGGAGTCTTCGATGTCTTTCTCGATGTCCACGTCCGCCCTGGCCCCCCGGGGGACCACCCTCAGCTCGTTTCTGAGCTCAAGGACCCCTTCGACGTTGACCGCGATGTACCCTGCCCTGCCCTTCTGCCAGTCCGTGGCCACCGAGCCCGTGAGGGTGACCACGTTGTTCAGGGAGGACACCCTGATGTTGCGCGCATCGATGGCGGGGTTGGTTTCCAGCAGCGCCCTGATGTTCCCTTCGATCCGGGCGTCACCGGGCGTCGGATACGTGGTGGGGAACAGCACCCGCAGGCGGTTCTCCACGGACTTCACTCCAGGGATCTCATAGGCGTCGCGCTCGGCCTGCATGAGGTTCGGATACGTGGGCACCGTTCCGCTCAGGATCACCCGGCTGTCGGCCACCTCCACCGTGATGTTCGATTCGTCGATGCGGTTGTCCCAGGAGAGCTGGGCGTACACGTCCCTCCGGATCACCTCCGGGCCCCTCGTTTCCTTCCCTGCCATGATCCTTCCCTCCTTTGAGCAGTGGTCCCTAGTCTCCCATGATGTTGAACCCGGAATCGATGTAGATGAGGTTGCCGGTCATTGACTTCGACCGGTCGCTGAAGAGGTAGGCGGCCAGGAAGCCCACGTCTTCGATGGTCACCGGGATGTTCTCCGGGGCCCGGGAGTATACCTCCCGCAGGAGGCTTTCGAACTCCGCCAGGCCGGTGGCGGCCCGGGTCAGGATGGGTCCCGGCGATATGGTGTGCACGCGGATGCCCTTGCCGCCCAGCTCGGCCGCCAGGTACTCGGTGGTCTGCTGGAGGGCCGCCTTCACCGGCCCCATCATCTTGTAGCCCCTGATCACCCGCTCTCCGCCCAGGTAGCTCAGGGTGACGAGGCTCCCCCCGCCCAGCATCAGGGGCTCGGCGAGCCTTGCCATGCGGATGAAGGAGTGGACCGAGATGTCCATGGCGATGTTCCACCCTTCCTGGGAGCAGTCCACCAGCCGGCCCCTCAGGTCCTTCAGCGGGGCATAGGCCAGTGCGTGCAGGAGGAAATCGAGCCGTCCCCACTGCCTTTTCGCCTGCTCGAACACGGCCTCGAGCTGGCCGGGCTGCTGGACGTCCATGGGCATGATGAAGGCGCTCTGGAGCCCTTCCGCAAGCGGTCTCACGTAGGGCTCGGCCTTTTCGTTCAGATAGGTCACGCCCACCTCTGCCCCTGCATCGCGGCAGACCTTCGCCACCCCGTAGGCGATGCTGTCCTCGTTGGCGATGCCGAAGATCAGGCCCACCTTTCCCTCGAGACTTACGACGCATTCCTTGACATTCATCGAGACACCCCCTTCTCTCCTCCGAAGCCTTGGCGAAGGAGGATCAGGCTATGACGAGGCTGTTGTGCACGTCGATGACACCGCTCGTATACCTGGCAATGTCCTCGGCCGTGCGGTAGGCGAGGTAGTCGTCCACGGTGCCGGCCAGGGTCACCACACCTCCATCCACCTGGACATCGATCCGGTCGGCGTCGATGAAGGTGTTCCTGGCCAGGGTGGTCAGGATGTTCTTCCGGAGGTCCTCGTCCGTTACCTTCTCGATGGGCTCCACCCTGAGGAGGTTGATCACGTCGGTGACCCCGCTCACGTTTGCCACGAGATACCCTGCCCGGGTCTTCTGCCAGTAGGAGTCCACCGCTCCGGACAGCGTCACGACGCCGTCGCTCACCGACACGTCGATCCCCGAGGAATCAATGGTGGGGTTCCATTCGAGGACGTTGCGGATGTTCGAGGCGATCTCCGTGTCATTGGGCACCGGGAAGGTGGTGGGGCTCACCCTGAGGCGGTTGTCCACGTACCTGACCCCGGAGATGGAGTAGGCGTCTTCTTCCGCCTGCCACCTGTCCGAGTAGGAGGGCACGGTCCCGGAGAGGATGACGCGCCCCTCCGTCACGTCGACGTCGATGTTCGAGTCGTCGATCCGGTTGTCCCAGAAAAGCTGGGAGGAAACGTCGGCCCTGATATCCTCGGATCTCCTTCGCTCCGTCCGTGCCATGACTGGACCCCCTGGCCGCGAAATGACCTTGTATAGTATCTCCATGGTAAGTGCTCCGCACCCATTCTCAAGCAGAAAGGGCCTCAGGCTTCAGGCCTCGGCGACAGTCAGGCTCCAGGCCGTGTTGATGAGCCCGATGTGCGAGAACGCCTGGGGGAAATTGCCCAGCATGGACGAGGTCGCGGGATCGATCTCCTCGGAGAGCAGGCCCAGGTCGTTGGCCCGGGCGGTGACGCTCTCGAACCGCTCCCTGGCCCGCCCCTGCTCGCCGGCCAGGGCGAGGCACTGGGCCATCCAGTAGGAGCACAGGACGAACCCACCCGGCTCGCCCGGAAACCTGCGGATGAGGCCGTCTTCGCCCAGTCCCTTGTCGATGGCCTCGATGGTGGCCTTCATCCGGGGCTCCTTGGCGGACAGAAAGCCCGTGATGGGCATGAGGAGCACCGAGGCGTCGAGGACGTCCGACCCGAACGCCCCCGTGAACGCGCCGGCTTTGCTGCTCCACCCCTGGTCGAGGATGGCGCTGCGGATCTCGTCGCGGTAGGCCGCCCACCGCTGACGCTCCTCGTCCGGCACCCCGAGGCCGAGCTTCACGGCCCTGTCCAGGGCGACCCAGCACATGAGCTTCGACGAGAGGTAGTGACGCTCCCGGTCCCTGAGCTCCCACATCCCCCTGTCCGGCTCCAGCCAGCTCGTGGAGGCCCTCTCCGCCAGGGAGGCGAGGAAGGAGCGCGTAGTCTCCGCCATGGGGTTCAGCTTCTCCCTGAGCATCCAGGCGGCGTCGAGCACCTCGCCCAGGACATCGAGCTGCTTCTGCTTCCAGGCATCGTTGCCGATCCTCACGGGCCGGCTGCTGCCGAAGCCGCCGAGGTTCTCGAGGAAATGCTCGGTGAGGTCCCGCTCGCCCTCCACGCCGAACATGATCTGCACCTCCTCCCGTCCCGGCCCCCTGCCGCACCGGTCGATCCAGGAGAAGAAGCGCTCGGGCTCGTCGGGGCAGGCGCCCACCCACAGGGCGTTCATGACCAGGCTCGCGTCCCTGAGCCATGCGTAGCGGTAGTCCCAGTTCCACGTCCCGCCCATGATCTCCGGGAGCGAGGTCGTGGGCGCGGCCACCACGGCGCCGCTGGGCTGGTAGGTCAGTCCCTGGAGCACGATGGCGCTGCGCCACACCTCCTCGCGGTACAGTCCCTGGTAGCCCTGGTGGGCCTCCATCCAGGAGTGCCAGCCTGCAGCCGTGTCCCGAAGCGCCGCATCCACGTCGATGGGGCCTGCGGGCGAGCCGCAGTAGCTCCCGGTGTAGGCGAGGTCGAATGTGACCGACTGCCCCTCGCTCACCCGGAACCTGGCCCGGATGCCGCCGTCTAGGCATTGCATCTCCACCTGGCTCCTCAGCTCGAGGCCAGCCGGCCCGCCCCGGACGTCCCATCCCCCGTCGGCCCGGCTGAATTCGGGGTGCGTCAGCCCGTACTCGAACCGCGGGAAAAACTCCATCTCCATGTCCACGGATCCGCCCAGGCCCTTTACGCTCCTCAGGAGCACATGCGGCACGCTCCTGCCTATGGCGTGCTCCCGCGAGCCCGGCTCGAGCATGAGGGCGTCCGTGAGGGAAACCGTGCCGGTGGCGGTTTTGAACACGCTCACGAGCACGAGGGAATAGCCCTCATAGCCCCGCTCGACCGTGAAGCCCACCGCAGGCCTGATGGACCAGTGGCCTGCCTTGGGGTCCAGCAGTCGGGCAAAGACCGATGGCTTGTCGAAGCGGGGGGTGCAGTACCAGTCCACGGACCCGTCCCGGCTCACCAGGGCCGCGGACTGGCAGTCCGAGAGAAAGCCGTAGGCGCTGATCTCCATGCCTCCTCCCCCGCCCGGCGTCACCGGGCCGTCCTCACGCAGAAGGGCTCATGCGATGGTGAGCTGGTTGCGGACATCGCAGACCCCGTTGGTGAAGGCTGCGATGCTCTCTGCGGCCCGGTAGTCGGTGTACCCGTAGACCGTCCCCTTGAGGATGACGACACAGCCGTCCACGAAGACCTCCACGTCGGAGGCATCGATGTAGGAGCGCTCGAGGGCGCTCAATATGTCGTTCCTGATGTCTTCGTCCGGGATCTCCTCCAGCGGTACGACCCTGAGGTCGTCAACTACGTCCACAACCCCCGAGACGTTCGCGGCGATGCGGCGGGCCCTTTTCTTCTGCCAGAACGAGTCCACGCGGCCCGACAGCGTCACCACCCCTCCCGTCACCGACACCGATATCCCGGTCGCATCGATGATCGGGTTCCAGTCCAGCACGTTGGCGACCCTGGTGGCCAGGTCCCTGTCGCTGGGCGCCGGGGAGATCATGGGCCTGACCTCGATGCGGTTGTCCACGGCCTTCACCCCCGGGATGGAGAAGGCATCGACCTCGGCCTCCCACCGGTCGGCGTACGAGGGGACGCTCCCCGTCAGCACCACCTTGTCCTCCTCCACCTCGACGTTGATGTCCGCCGAGTCGAGGCTGCTGTCCCAGAAGAGCTGGGAGGACACGTCAGCCCTGATGTCGTCCGGCATTCGTCTTCTCATTTCCATTGCTCTGGCCTCCTTTGTCCGGTTGTGTATAGGTGTTCATTCTACGGTGTGCGGGAACATTCTCAACAGAGACGAAACTTGGGCAGAGCAGGGGTTTCAGGCGTGCTCGAGGGGTGTTCCGGGGACAACTTTTTTCCGGCCCGGCGCGGGCGGTCCGGGAGGGGGCTACATCCTCCGCTTTTTCTCGACCCTGCGGTGCAGGGCATCGATGATGAGATTGGCGGAGAAGACCCCGATGTAGATGAAGACGCTGGTGCCCGCCTTCGAGTGGATGAGCCCCGGCCTGACGATGTCCATCAGGTATACGATGGCGATGGTCACGAAGAACGAGACCACCGCCGTGATGAGGAGGTAGAGGGTATCGATCCTGCCGTGCTCCATGGAGGGATCTGTCACGAGCCCAGGCAGCAGAGCCGCTCGTTGAACTCCTCGATGGTGAACCCGTACGCCTGGGTGCCGTAGCACTCCACGGAGAACGATGCGCACACGCTCCCCATCCTGGCGCACTCGTCGATGGCCTTGCCCTTCACGAGTCCGCTCAGGAGCCCTCCCCGGAAGGAGTCCCCGGCGCCGGTGGGGTCCACCACCTGCCTGGTCTTCCCGATGGGGACGCGGACGTCGCCGTCGCGGGTGGAGACCATCGAGCCCAGCTCTCCCAAGGTCGTGATGACGGTCTGCGCGCGTTCGAGCAGGGCCTTCTTGTCGAGGCCGGTCTTGCTCATGATGAGGTCCAGCTCGTAGTCGTTCGTGATGAGGATGGTGCAGCCGTCGATGGCCTCGATCAGGTCGTCGGGCCCGAGCATGGGGAGCGACTGGCCCGGGTCGAAGATGTAGCTGATGCCCTTCTCCCTGCACTTGCGGGGATAGGTGATCATGTCCTCGAGGTTCCCGGGGGAGACGATGAGGATCGTGTCCTTCGGGTCGAGCCTGCTGAAGTCCAGGTTGGAGGAGTACCTCATGGCGCCCGGGTTGAAGCCGGTGATCTGGTTGTCGGCCCGGTCGGTGGTGATGTAGGCGCAGGCCGTGAAGTCTTCCTCCACCACCCGTATGGCCTCGGTGGAGATGCCGTTCTTCCCGAGCCACTCGAGGTAGCGGTGGTAGTCGTGGCCGATGCACGCGGAGATGATGGGGTCCTCGCCCATGAGCTTGAGCGAATAGGCGATGTTGCCCGCCGTCCCCCCGAACTTCTCCTTCATGCCGTCCACCTGGAAGCAGACGTTCAGGACGTGGATCTTTTCGGGCAGGATGTGCTCGGCAAAGTACCCCGGGAAATCCATGATCCTGTCATACGCCAGGGATCCGGAGACAACGATGTTCATAGGGAAACTCCTCTCATACGGGCTTGAACGAGGATCGGGACCCTGCAACAGCCGATCTTTACGAAGGAACTACAGGAAGGGGTTCAGGCCTGTCAAGCCAATTCAGGGCATCGGGGAATGGCTCGGCGGTCTCCTGCGGGCAAGGGCTTTCCCATCCCCTTAAGGTCATGCAATCAGGGGGGCGCCATACCTGTCCCGCCCGCAGGCCATGGGAACGGGGCCGGAGCGCATATGGCGTCCCCCCTGATCAAGGGTTCTCTACTTCGCCTTTTTCTTTTCCGCCTTAGCCGCCTTCTTCTCTTTTGCCGTCTTCAGGGGTTTCTTTTTGACTTCTTTTTTAGTATCTGCCGATTTTGCCATAAGCTCTCCTCCCTTCATGAAATCAAGATGTTATCATTTTATCATCTGTCATTATGAATGACAACACTGTGTTTCTGCTTTTTTCTGTTCTTTTGTTAAAATACATTATTCTGATAATCCTGCTTGTCATTTCCAGCATGAAGTGATAACCGGGCGATATGTCCAGGGAGCTGATAAAAAGACTGATGCGCGCTTTCACGGTGCTCGCCTTCTGCACCCTGACCTCCGCAGGTCTCCAGGCAGCACCCATCAGCGAAGTATCCCCCGGATTCGACGTCCTGACCGCCCCACGGGAGACCGCCTGCATAGCAGTGGAAACCAGCAGCAGCACATGGGCGGCCGTGTTCCCGGCAGACCCGGGCAGCCCGTATGCCTTCGACCGCTCCGCCATGGACCTCGCGACCGTCACCACAGGGGAGCCCTCCCCGCTCTCCATCACCCTGCTCCTCATCGGCGCGGCCATGATCTGGCTCGCCGGCGCCATACGCTACAGCCCCTGGTTCAAGGACTGAAGAACCCGGCAGGCCTAGTCGAGCCGCTTGCTGAACCTGCTCACCGCACCGGCGAACAGGAGTGCCCCCAGGATCGCCAGCCCCAGGAACTGGGGCCACAGGACCTCGAAGCCCACCCCCTTGAGAAAGATTCCCCTCAGGATCACCAGGAAGTAGCGCAAAGGGTTCAGGTACGTGAGCCACTGGACCACGACGGGCATGTTGGCGATGGGGAACACGAAGCCCGAGAGCATGAAGAACGGCAGGATGAAGAAGAAGGTCGTCATCATGGCCTGCTGCTGGGTAGAGGACACGGTGGAGATGAAGAGTCCCACCCCGAGCGTGCTCAGGAGGAAGACGCAGGTGGCGGCGAACATGAGCGCCAGGCTCCCGGCAATGGGCACGCTGAACCAGTACTTGGCGAGGATGGTGATGCCCACCATCTGGACCACGGAGATGACGATGTAGGGGATGGTCTTGCCGCAGATGAGCTCGGCGGGCCTGATGGGCGAGACCACGAGCTGCTCCATGGTGCCCTGTTCGCGCTCCCTGATGACCGCAATGGAGGTGAGCAGCAGCGAGATGAGCATGACCACGAAGGCCACGATGGCCGGCACGAAGAAGTTCTGGCTGTCCATGTTGGGGTTGTACCAGGTCCTGATGCGGGCATCGATGGAGCCGTAGTCGAGGTCGACCCCCTTGAGCTCCCTGATCATCTGCCGGTTGAACCTGTCCAGCATGAACATCGTGTACGAGATCCTGACGGATGCCATGTTGCTCATTCTCCCGTCCGCCAGGATCTGTACCGGCGCCGTTTCGCCCTGCCGCATGCGCGCGCTCGCATTGGGGGGTATCTTCAGGGCGAGGTCCACCCTGCCGTCGAGCAGCAGGCCTTCGAGCTCGTCCTGGGTTTGGGGATAGTGGGTGACGCGGAAGATGCCGCCTCCCTCGAAGGCTTCCACGAGCGCGCGGCTGTCCCGGGTGCGGTCCTGGTCCATGACCGCGACCCGCACGTCCCTGATGTCGTAGTTCACCACGTAGCCGAAGACGAGGATCTGGATGATGGGCGCGATGATGAGCACGCGCCGGTTCCGGGAATCCCTGAAGAGGATGATGAACTCCTTGCGCACCAGCTCGGCGATCCTGACCCAGTTCACAGGCCCTCCTTCCTGAGCAGGCGCACGCACTGCACGGCCAGGAGCACGAACATGAACGACATCACCGCGAGGCCCTGCCACAGGTCGTGGAAGCCCAGACCCTTGAGGTAGATGCCGTTGAGGATCTCGATGTAGTACCTGGCCGGCACGACGTAGGTCAGCCCCTGGAGCACCACCGGCATGGTCGAGATGGGGAACACGAAGTCCGAGAGCAGCAGCGACGGCAGGTAGGTGATGAGGATGGCCCCCTGGTTGGCCAGGAGCTGGGATTTCGTGACGATGGAGATGAGCAGGCCCAGCGCCAGGGCCACGAGGATGTAGAGCGAGCTGGACAGGATCATGAGCCAGAAGCCCGCCTTCATCACGATGCCGAAGAGGAGCTGCCCCAGAAGCACCGAGATGAGCACGTTGCTCATGGCGATGAAGAAATAGGGGATCGACTTGCCCATGATGAGGTCGAAGGCCGTGATGGGCAGCGACTTGAGGGTCTCCATGGTCCCGTTCTCGTACTCCCGGGCAATGACCAGGGAGGTGAGGATGGCCCCTGCGATCATGATGATCACGGCGACGAGCCCCGGGATGATGAACCTCCTGCTCTCGAGGTCCTCGTTGAACCACACCCGGATGCGGCCCTCCACAGGCGGCTTGATCTTCTCCATGCCGTTGCGGTCAAGGAAGCTCAGCAGCAGCCTCTGGTTGTAGCCTTCCATAAACATCGTGACGTAGCCCCGGGAGGTGTTCGCGAAGTTGGGGTCCGACCCGTCGAGGATGACCTGGAGGGGGGCTGTGCGGTCCGACCGCAGGTCGCCGGAGAACCCTGGCGGGATGACGATGACCAGGGAGGCCCTGCCGTGGTCGATCTCGGCCGTCGCCTCCCGGCTGTCCCGGGCATGCCCCCTGACGTGGAAATACCTCGAGGCGGCGAGGTGGCGGATGAGGTCGCGGCTTGCGTTCGTGCGGTCCCCATCCACCACCACGGTCTCCACGTTGTCCACGTCGAGGCTCAAGGCGTAGCCGAACAGGAGGATGAGGCTCAAGGGGATGATGAAGGCCAGGATGAGGCTCCTGGGGTCCCTCAGGAGGTGGAAGTACTCCTTGCGCGCCAGGGCGCCTATCCTCCGGGGGCTCATCCCTGCCCCCTCGACATGAGGGTGATGAAGGCCCGGTTCAGGTCCGCTCCAGGCTCGCCCGGGCACGCGGAGGCCACGATCTCCCCGGGGCTCCCCTCGGCCACGATGTTTCCGAGGTCGATCATGACGATCCTGCCGCAGTTCCTGGCCTCGTCCATGTAGTGCGTGGTCACGAACACGGTCATGCCGCTTTCGGCCAGCTCGGCGATGAAGTCCCAGAAATGCCTGCGGGTGATGGGGTCCACCCCGGAGGTGGGCTCGTCCAGGAAGAGGATCTCGGGCCTGTGGAGCATGGCGCAGCCAAGGGCGAGCCGCTGCCTCCACCCCTGGGGCAGGTCCCGGGTGAGCCGGTCCTTGACCTCGCCTATCCGGGTCATGTCGAGAACCCACTCCGTGCGCTCGCGCCACTGCGGTTTCGGAACGCTGTAGAGCCCAAGGAAGAAGCGGATGTTCTCGTACGGGGTGAGGTCCTCGTAGAGGGAGAACTTCTGGGACATGTACCCTATGGCGTGCTTCACCTCCTCGGGCTCGGTGAGGATGCTGTGCCCCGCCACCCACGCCTCCCCGCCCGTGGGGGTGATGATGCCGCAGAGCATGCGGATGGTGGTCGACTTGCCGCTGCCGTTGCTGCCCAGGAAGCCGAAGATCTCCCCCTTCTTCACGGAAAACGAGATCCTGTTCACGGCCGTAAACGAGCCGAACCGCTTTTCGAGCCCTCTGACGAGGATGGCGTCATCGCTTGAAGGTGTCATGGACAAGCTCCTGGTCGACCTCTTCAATGCGGGAGATCATGGCGTCCTCGAGGCTTGCGTACTGCGCGCGGATCTCTTGGGGCGTAGCCACCCCCAGCAGGCGGGACTTGTGCATGAGCCCCACGGCGTCGCACTTCTCACCCTCGTCGAGGTAGGCGGTGGAGACCACGATGGCCATGCCGCCTTCGCGCATGGCAATGAGGATGTCCCAGAACTCGGACCGGGACACGGGGTCCACCCCGTTGGTGGGCTCGTCCAGGATGAGCGCCCTGGGCTCGTGGACGAGCACGCAGGCCAGCCCCAGCTTCTGCTTCATGCCGCCGGAGAGATTTCCGGCCAGGCGGTCCTTATAGGGCAGGAGGTTCGAGAAACCCAGGTATTTCTCCTTGCGCACCATGCGCTCCGCGCCGGAGACCCCGAAGATGTCCATGAAGAAGTCGATGTTCTCCTCAACGGTCAGGTCCGTGTAGAGGCCGAAGCGCTGGGGCATGTAGCCGATGAGCCCCTTGACCTTCCTCCGTTCGGCCACCACGTCCGCGCCGCCGATGATGATGCTGCCCGAGTCCGGCTTCACCATGGTGGAGATCATCCTCAGCAGGGAGGACTTGCCCGCGCCGTCCGATCCCACGAGGCCGAAGATGCTGCCCTTTGGCACCCCGAGACTCACGTCGCTCACCGCCAGGGTCTGGCCGAAGCTCAGGGAAACTCCATTGACCGCGATGAAGGGGTCACTTGAGGTAGGCATCCGCAGGCATCCCTGTCTTGAGCTCGTGCTTCGGGTTGGGGATGGACACCTTCACCAGGTACACGAGCTTCACCCGCTCCTTCTCGGTCTGGATGAACTTGGGGGTGAACTCGGCCTCGGGCGAGATGTATGCCACGTGGCCGATGAAGAACCTGCCCGGGAACGAATCCACCGTCACCCTGACCTTCTGGCCGGGCCTGACGGTGCCGATGCTTGTCTCGTCCACGAAGATCTTCAGGTCCACCGTCGAGAGGTCCGAGAGCGTGAAGGCCTCCCTGCCCGGGGAGACCACCTCGCCGGGCTCCACGCTCCGGGAGGTGATGATCCCCGCGTACGGGGCAATGAGCTTCGAATAGCCCAGCTGGATCCTCGCCTGCTCGAGGCTCGCCTGTGCGAGCTCGATCTGGGCCTGGGCCGCCTGGATGTCCCGCCTGGTGGAGTCGATCCTTCCGAGGTTGCTCCTGGCCTGCTTCCTGGCGGCCTCCGCCTCTTCGAGCCTTGCCCGGGCATTGTCGTAGTTCAGCCTGATGGCGTCCCGCTCCCGCTCGGCCACGACCCCCCGGCTGAAGAGCTCCTCGTACCTGTCCGCGTTCTTCCTGGCATCGTCGAGCGTGCTCTGCGCGGCCTTGACTGCCGCCTCTGTCCGCTTCACGTCGGCGGGCAGCGAGCCCTGGTAGACCCCGAGGAGAACCTCGAGCTGCGCCTTGGCCTCGATGGCCTTCTCCAGGCTCGCCTGTGCCTGTGCCACGCGTGCGGCCAGCTCCGAGTCGTCGAGCCGGGCGAGCACCTGGCCCTGCTTCACCGCCTTGCCCTCCGTGGCGTAAACCTCCTTTACGTGGCCCGACACCTGGAAGGACAGGCTCGAGTCCGTGGCCTCGACCGTACCGGAATAATACGTCTCGCCGCTCCTCACGCTGCGCTGGGCAAGGTACACGAAGACGCTCACGCCGATCAGCAGAGCCAGAAAAACGATGACCACAATGCGTTTCTTCACGTTCCCCTCCGGGTTGACGATGGCGGTGCCGCGCTCATTTCCGCACCGCCTTCAGGATCAGCTTCTCTATCTCGCGGGCAGCCAGCCCCGACACCTCGCTGCCCATGCCCTTCCTCAGCTCCTCCGGGATCTGCCCGCCGGCCTGAAGCACCGGGAGCATCACTTTGTACACCACGGTGGCGCCGATGGCCATGAAGTGGACCATGAACGGGAGCGTCTCCTCGAACACCCCTCCTGCCCGGCCTTCCTCGATGATGGCGCTTAAGGTCTTGAACAGGGCGAGGAGGTCATCGAAGAACACCCCGGGCAGGTTCTGCCCTCCGGAAGCCAGCTCCCGCATCATGATGCGGGGCATCTGGGGATTCTCGTCAAAGGTCTGGCTCAGCGTCCTGAGGTAGGTCCTCAGCTTGTCTTCCGGGGTGGCCGCGCCTTCGATGCCTTGAGCGAGCCTCAGGGCAGCCGCCCCGATGACGGCGTGGATGACTTGAGCGTAGAGCGCCTTCTTGTCGCCGATGTGGTAGTACAGGGCGGCCTTGTTCACCCCAGCCTTCCGGGCGATCACGTCCGCCCGCGCCCCTGCGAACCCTTCTTCTGCAAAGACGTCACGCGCCGCCTTAAGGATGCGGTCGACCGTTGAGCTGCCGTTACCTCGTCTGTCCGACATGGCCCCTCCGGGAACCGGATCTGAGAATCCAACCGATTGTTTTAACTGATTGGTTAAATATCAGAGACACCACACCCTGTCAATACGGGTCTCATGTTCGGAACATGAGGCGACAGGGGCCCGATCGATCCGTACCATACTGACATACTCCCGGAAGGAGGCGGATATGGAAGGCAGCAGACCCGGCAGGATCGCCTATGCCTGCTCGTATGTACCGCCGGAGATCATCCTGGCGGCGGGGTTCGATCCCGTGAGGCTGATCCCCGGTGGAAGACCCGCTGAAGGGGACCGTCTCATCCACCCTGCCACCTGCCCGTATGTCAGGAGCCTGCTTGCGGATCTCCTCGAGGGCGCATGCGCGGGAGCCCACGGCATCGTTCTGGCGAACTCGTGCGACGGCATGCGCAGGCTCAGCGACATCTGGGGGTCCACGGGAGGGTCTCCCCGCCCCGTGTTCATGGACATTCCCAGGAAGTCGGGCCCCGACTCGGTCAGGTATTTTGCCTCTGAGCTGGAAAGACTCGCAGGGTCGCTCGCAGAAGATCTCTCCGGTGCGAAGGTCACCGGAGCCGGCCTCGAGCATGCCATCAGGGAAGGCAACAGGCTGCGCTCCTCCATGAGGGGCCTCTTCTCGGAGCTGGCCCGCCCCGGCTCCTCCCTGAAAGGGACTGACGTGTTCCCCCTCCTCGTCGAGCGGGAGTACCTCATGGTGAAGGAGCGGCTATCGGCCCTGGAGCAGGTGACGGGAAAGGGCGGCGGGGGAGACGGCTCGCTGCGGATCATCCTGTCCGGCACCGCCATGAACGAACCCGGGGTGGTTTCAGCCATCGAAGGGAAGCACGCCCGGATCGTGGCGTTCGATACCTGCACCGGCATCAGGGCCTGGGACCTGAACGTTCAGGAAGGCTCCGGCAACCCCTTTAAGTCTCTGGCGGAAGCCTATCTCCGCAAATCCGCCTGCTCGAGGATGGATGGCATCGGCGCCCAGATCGAGGGCCTCGTGTCCCTGGCCGGAAGCACCGCGGCGCATGGGGTGATTATCTCCCCAGTCAAGTACTGCGACTGTATGTGGTACTCGGTCCCCCTGCTCCGGCACGCCCTCCGGGAGAAGGGGATCCCGGTGCTCGTGCTGGAGAACGACTACGGCTGGTCAGACCTCGAAAAGGCCCGGATACAGGTCGAGACCTTCCTGGAAACCCTGGGATAAAGGAGGAAAACCATGCTCAAGACCATGCTCCAGGGCATGAAGGACATGGCCCAGGCCGGACTCGAGGACAGGATGAGCTTCACGGGGCTGTGGTACCGTGAGTGGGCAGACCTCTTCCTCCAGGCGTTCGAGCCCGGCCGGAAGGTGGTCTACACCTCCATCTACGCCTTCCCCATGGAGATTCTGGCCTCCTTCGACGTGGTGCCTTTCGATTTCGAGATAGCGGGAAGCCTGCTGGCCGTAGCCGACCAGGGACTGCCCCTCATGGAAAAAGCGGAGGAGCGGGGATACTCGGGGGACATCTGCTCGTTCCACAGGACAAGCCTCGGGACATGGTTCGCATCGTGCCTCCCCACCCCGGACCTGCTCATCTCCACTTCATTCTACTGCGACGGCAAGGCCAGGACGAACGACATCCTCTCCCGCCTCTGGGGCAGGGATTCCTTCCTCCTGGACACGCCCCACGTGGTCACGAAGGAATCGGTGCGCTACGTGGAAGGCCAGCTCAGGGAAGCGGCGCGCAGGATCGGCGTCATTTCTGGCAGCACGCTTGACGAAGACCGGCTCAAGGAGGCGGTGAGGATCTCCAACCGCTCACGCAGGCTCAAGCTTGAGATCCTCGAGCTCATGAAGGAGCGGCCCGTAGCAGTGAAGGGCTACGATTTCATCGGCTACTCCATCAACGGACAGCTCTTTGACGGGAGCCCGAGCGGGGAGAGGCTGCACGCGCAGCTCCTGGAAGACATGAAGTCGAGGAGAGCGTCCGGGAGGCTCAAGCCGGAGCGGCACCGGATCTGCTGGTTCGCCTGGATCCCGGTGTACCGGTCGAACCTGTTCGACATCCTGAAGAGCCATCAGGTGAGCGTTGCGGCATGCGAGACCGCGCGGGTCTACTGGGACGAGATCGACGAAAGCAGGCCCTTCGAAGGCCTTGCCCTGAAGTGCCTGAAGAACCCGTTTGTCGGCCCCACCTCGAGGAGGCTCGAGGGCCTTGAGGACACTGTCCGGGATTGCGGCATCGACGGCGGCCTCCTGTTCGCCACACCGGCCTGCCGCGCCTCGAAGAGCTCCCACATGCTCCTCAGGGACGCCTTCTCGAAGCTCGGCCTCCCCTTCCTCACCCTGGACATGGACATCGCAGACCCCAGAGGATATCATCCCGAGGGTGTCAGGACCAGGATCGAGGGCTTCATCGAGGTCATGGACAACGCGGGCACGCCCTGACGGCCTTGCCTTGCCCCCTGATGGACGTTACTATACGTGCAAGAGAGCAAGCCATGGGGATGCCCGTATGGAAGACCGCATGCAGGATACCGATCGCGAGCAGGATCTGATGTTCGAGGAGATCTGCCTGTCCATGCAGGCAACGGACATCATCAGGAAGTCCCGGCACCTCCTCCGGCTCCACCGCCTGCGGACCAGCGGGGACCAGGCCCCTCCCAGGCCGGAGGCGAAGAGGGCCCGGCAGGAGCTTTCCCCTGTCCAGGCAGAGGACATGAGGAGGAGGGTCCTCTGGGTGCTCGAGCAGGAGCGGATGTTCCTCAACGAGGACCTCTCCCTTGCGTCCTTTGCCCACGCGATGGGCATCGAGCCCTACCAGCTCTCGAGATTCCTGAACACATGCCTCCATACGACCTTCACCCGCCTCGTCAACTCGTGCCGGGTCCGGGAGGCACAGGACATGCTCGCCAAGGGCGGCATGACCGTCCTGGCCATCGCCTTTGCGTCGGGATTCAACTCCAAGGCGAGCTTCAACAGGATCTTCAAGCGCCACACGGGCAAGACACCCACGGAGTATCGCATGAAGGCCGGACGCGGCAGCCGACCTGTCCAGGCCCGGAGCATGCAGGGAGGCGGGGGATCTCCCCCAGGAGCGGTCAGAGACTCCTGAGGAAGGTGACGATGTCCTTGTTGTCCGTGTAGTACTTTTTCTGCCCCTCCGAGGCCTTGCCGGACTTCACGAGCGGGTTCATGCTCGTGATGATCCGCTCGGAGTACTCGATGAGCGCCCACTTGGACACCCTGGGCAGCGGGGGGTCGACGATCCACCAGGACGAGCCGTCGTAATCGAGACGCAGCCTGACCGTGTCGCGGTTGCTCCGGTCCTTCACATACCTTTTCCCGTCCGTGCCGCCGCAGCTGGCAAGCCTCCTGTACACCACGGTGGCCTCGGCGCGACCTTCCCCGACGGTGACGGACTTGATCTTGTAGGAGTCCACCACGATCAGGCGGTCGCTCGAAAAATTGAGCACCTTCCCGGCGCTTTCCCCGGATTCGGAACCAGGGGACCGGCCGGAGACGGTCTTCGTCTGCCTGACCTTCACGATCTTCAGCCTGATGTCCTGAACGCCGTTGTACTCGGCCTCGCAGTACTCCTCAACCAGACGGCGGGGATCGGCCTGCACCTTCCGGAAGTATTCGGCATCCTTGTGAAAAACGCTCCACGATATGTGGTGGCCGTGGGGAGAGGACGAGACCGGACCGGCGGCCAGCAGGAAGAAGCCCATGAGCAGGAGGATGATGCGCGGTCCGATGTCTTTCATACTGCTTATCTCTGCCGAAGCTATACCACTTCGCGCGAACCCGGGCAAGGGTCCGGAGAAGAAAGGAAAGGCGGCGGATGTGTGTCCTGCGCCAGAAAGACACCTGAACGGCCGATCCGGCAGACAGATCGCTTTTTTAGGGAGGAGTTCAGGGTGCCTGCTGGGAAGTTCCTCATGGCTCCGGGTTTTTCCTGTCTTCATCGGGGTCGGTATCGGGGTCGAAAAGAAAAGATCAGGATCGACCCCGATACCGACCCCGAACGCTCCATCAGTGGGCAGGGCTCAAGGGCGGGATGCCCGTGCCTTTTACCGTTCACGGCAAGAGTCGCCGGGTCAATAAAAATTTTTATGCCGGAAAAACCATCTGTCACCTGTGCTCAGGTGACGGGAGGCCTTTTCTCCAGGAGATACGATATGGCGAAAAAGGCCAGAAAGAGGACACAGAGAATCCTGGCCGCAGGGGACGCGGTGCCGAGGATGTCGACGGCACCGAGTATCCCCGTCAGAACGGCTAAGATAAGAAAATACGATGTCCGGTTCAGCACTGTTCTCTCCCCCCGCTCGTACTGGAGACTGGTAGAATACATGATAAGACCGTGGGGAGGTTTGACAATCCCGGCAACGCCCTCGTCGCGGGGGCAGAATCATGTGGAATGATGGATGGGAAATTTATATACTGTGATCCGGGCGCCGGGGCTCCTGCCTGCAGGCAGCGACACGGCGCCGCCAACGAGAGCAGTCAAGGAGGAGAACAATGGGCTTCGACGGCAAACCCAAGCCCGGCAGCCCCGCATTGAGCAGGGAGGAGATCGACCAGTTCGTGGCAAAGGCCCGCCAGCTCAATGCCGAGCGCATGCAGGGATACCGTGAGCAGTCGCTGAAGATCCACCCCTGGGTGTGCGCCCGCTGCGGCAGGCATTTCACCCTCAGGAACCTGAAGGAGCTCACGGTCCACCACAAGGACCACAATCACAACAACAATCCCCCTGACGGCAGCAACTGGGAGCACCTGTGCGTCTACTGCCACGACCACGAGCACGGCAGGGACCTGGGAGAAGGGCCGGATGACGGTCACGCCGAGGAGCAGGGTCCGTCCATGGGCCACAACCCCTTTGCCGGGCTGGCCGACATGCTCAAGGGTAAGGAGAAGAAGAAAAAGGGGAAATAAGCGCCATCCCTTTTTGAATGTGAATGAGGAGGTCACCCCATGGCTTTCTTCACGCGGGGAAATGCGAGGATCTATTTCGAGGACAAAGGCGAGGGCGAGCCGGTCATAGCCGTGCACGGCCTCATCGAAAACGTGCTGTACTGGAAGTTCGTGGAAGGAAAGCTCTCCCGGAGCTGCCGCTTCATCCCCATGGAGATGCGCGGCCACGGCCGCACCGTGGTGGAGGGCGAGCCGGACGGCTTCGACGTGGACACCGTGGGAGAAGACATCGTCGCTTTGGCTGACCACCTGGGGCTTGAGCGCTTCCACCTCCTGACGCACTCCACCGGCGGATTCGCCGGGGTGCGCTACGCCATGAGGGACTCGTCGCGCTTCGCCTCCCTCATCCTCACGAACACGGGATCGGCCACCTCGGTGATCCCCGCCGAAGAGGGGTCGATCAGGCGCTTTCACGATAAATTCGCCCAGACCTTCATCAGGTTCGACTGGCCGCAGATGGTCGCGTCCCTGAGGGTCATCCCCGGCCCCTTCTTCCGCGGCATCGTGGAATCGGACAAAAAGAACGAGCTTTTGAGGTTCGCCCTCGAGATGGTGAGCCAGAACGACCGTCCCACCATCGCCCGGTTCATCCGCTCGTTCTACCGTGACCCCGACCCGAAGGTCGAGGGATTGAGGAGGATAACCTGCCCCACCCTGGTCGTCTACGGCGAAAAGGACGACCTCTTCGTCGAGTCGAGCAGGCTCATGGCCAGGGAGATACCGGGGGCAAAGCTGATCAGGTACAAAGGCGTGGGCCACATGACCGCCCTCGAAGTCCCCGAGCTCCTGGCCAGGGACGTGCTCGTGTTCCTGGCCGACCACCCCCTGAAACCGGGCCAGGACAGCGGGGGTATGGCATCCGTCTGATTTCACGGCTTGACAGCATGCGAAAACCGGGGTTGAATGGCGATGCCGCATCCGGGAAAAGGTCGGCGAATGTGCAGGAGGGGTGACCGGGGCTTCCCGGGCCCTCGGAGCACCTTGAGAGGAGAGATCCATGCCCGTCCATGATAAAACGTACAGCATGGCCTTGTTCTGCGACTTCGAGAACATAGCCCTGGGAGTGAGAGACTCCCGGTATGCCCATTTCGACATGAAGAAGGTGCTCGAGCGGCTGCTGCTCAAGGGGAGCATCATCGTAAAGAAGGCCTACTGCGACTGGGAGCGCTACAAGGACTACAAGCAGGTGATGCACGAGGCGTCCTTCGAGCTCATCGAGATCCCCCACGTGAGGCAGTCCGGCAAGAACTCGGCGGACATCCGCATGGTGGTCGACGCGCTGGACCTCTGCTACACCAAGCTGCACGTGGACACCTTCGTGATCATCTCCGGCGACTCCGACTTCTCGCCCCTGGTGAGCAAGCTCAGGGAAAACGACAAGATCGTCATCGGCGTGGGCGTGAAGAACTCCTCGTCCGACCTCCTGGTTGCCAACTGCGACGAGTTCATCTTCTACGACGACCTCGTCCGGGAGAGCGAGTCCAAGAAGCCCAAGGGCCGCAGGCCGCTGCCGAAGCCCAAGGCGGGCGAGCAGGCAAAGGCGGAGCCAAAGGAGACCTCGGAGGAGGACAAGAAGCAGAAGGCCATCGACTTCGTGGTGGAGACGGTGGAGGCCCTCATCAAGGAGCGTGGCGAGGAAGACAAGATCTGGGGCTCCATGGTGAAGCAGGCCCTGCGCCGCCGCATGCCCGGTTTCTCCGAGAGCTACTACGGCTTCCGCTCCTTCAGCCGCCTCCTGGAGGAAGCGAGAGACCGCCGCCTCCTGGAGCTCGAGCTGGATGAGAAGTCGGGAAGCTATATTATTAAAAACGTGATCCACGAAGAGTAGCAGGATGGGGCATCCCACCCTCGAGCCCTGCCACCGATGGAGCGTTCGGGGTCGAGGTCGGTATCGGGGTCGATCCCGATTTTCCTCTTCGACCCCGATACCGACCCCGACCCCGATGAAGGCAGGAGAAACTTCCCATCAGGCGACCTGAACTCCTCCCTTAAAAAAAGAATTTCCCGACGCTTCGGGAGGTCCTTTTTCTTTTCATTGACCCGGCACCTGTTGCCGTGGACGACATGCAGCCCCATGCCGGGATCCCGCTTTCAGTGGCCTGTCTGCCGGATCAACAGGCAGAAACGGAACCGGGTCGTCCTGACCCGGGATGCGCCTTTACTTGTATTCGTTCATGTGATAATGAAAATATCATTGAATGCTATCGTATGCGGAGGTTTGAATGAGAGTCGCGCCCAAGTCGTTTGAAGATCTTCCCGTCTGGCAGAAGGCACATCAGTTCGTCCTCGAGGTGTATGGGATCACGGGCAGGTTCCCGAAAACCGAGACCCATGGGCTTGCGGACCAGCTCAGGCGGGCGGCGACGTCCGTTGCCGCCAACATCGCCGAGGGGTTCCGCCGGCAGGGCAAGGCCGACAAGATGAGGTTCATGAACATCGCCCAGGGCTCCCTGGCAGAGGCGGGCTATTACCTCATCCTCTCCCGTGACCTCGGCTATGCGGACATCTCGGGGATAAAACCGCTCATGGAGGAGGTGGACAAACTGCTCGAGGCCTATTCGAAGGCCGTCCGCTTCTCCGCCCTCTTCGTCCTGGAAGACGAAAAGCCCTCAGCCGAAAGCAGCGCAACCCTCTGACCTCTGCTCCCGGGTCCGCTTCCGGAAGAGCATCCGGCTTACCGATGCCTGGTGATGAGAAAAGATGCGCCCGAACGGCCGCTCCTTCTTCCGGCTCCCGGATTCCGGCTTCCTCTGCCTTGACCTGCTTCCCTCAGCCCGCCTTCTTCTTATTGATGCTCATGGTGTGGCGCTTGCCCGCCAGGAGCTCTGACTTTCTCAGCCTGATGGACTTCGGGGTGACCTCCACGAACTCGTCCTCCCTGATGAACTGCAGGGCCCGCTCCAGGGTCATGGGCGTTACGGGCGAGAGCAGCACGTTGTCGTCCCGGCCTGCCGCGCGCATGTTGGTCAGCTTCTTCACCTTGGTGGGGTTCACGTCGATGTCGTTTTCCTTGGCGTGCTCGCCGATGATCATGCCCTCGTAGACCGGGTCGCCCGGCACCACGAAGAGCCTGCCCCTGGGCTCGAGGTTGAACAGGGCGTACGGCACGGCGGTGCCGCGCCGGTCGGACACGATGGAGCCCGTGAAGCGGGTGGGGAATTCACCCCGGTGCTCTTCGTGGCCCAGCAGGTACGAGCTCATGATGCCCGTGCCCTTTGTGTCGGTGAGGAACTCGTCCCGGTAGCCGATCAGCCCCCGGGAGGGGATGCTGAACTCGACCCGCACCCTGCCTGCGCCGTAGTTGGTGTAGTTGATCATCCTGCCCTTGCGGACCGCGAGCTTCTGCGTGACGATGCCGATGAAGTCCTCCTGGCAGTCCACGTAGAGGTGCTCGATGGGTTCGAGGATGCGGCCGTCCTGCTCGTGGCAGATCACCTCGGGCCTGCCCACGCACAGCTCGAAACCTTCCCGCCGCATGGTCTCGATGATGATGGCGAGCTGGAACTCGCCCCTGCCCTTGAGGATGAAGCAGTCCTTCTCCTGGGGCACCTCGAGCCTGATGGCCACGTTGCGCAGGGTCTCCCTCTGCAGGCGCTCGAAGATCCTGGTGGACTGGACGTACTCGCCCTCGGTCCCGGCCAGGGGGGAGGTATTGGCCATGATCTTCATGGATACCGTGGGCTCGTCCACGATGATCCTCTTGAGCGCCTTGGGCGCCGCTGCCGTGCAGATGGTGTCGCCGATGGTCACGTCCCCGATCCCGGCCAGCATCACGATGTCGCCCGCCTCGGCGCTTTCGATCTCCCGGACGGCCACGCCCTCGTAACCCTGGAGCTTGATCACCTTGAGCGGCAGGTGCTCTCCCTTCTCATTGATGCACACCAGCGACTCGTTGGAAAAGGTCCTGCCGTGGAAGATCCTGCCGATGGCCAGTCTGCCCAGGTAGTCGGAGTAGTCGAGGTCGGACACCAGCATCTGGAAGGGCTCGTCCGGGTCATAGGAGGGCGCCGGGATCTCGTTCAGGATGGCGTCGAACAGAACGTGCAGGTTCTTCGCGTCCTCGTGGGGCGATCTCATGGCGATCCCTTCGCGGCCCACAGCGTAGAAGCAGGGGAATTCGATCTGGTCCTCGCTGGCGCCCAGGTCGATGAAGAGGTCGAACACCTCGTTGAGCACCTCGCCTGTGCGGGCGTCCCTGCGGTCGATCTTGTTGATCACCACAATGATCTTCAGGCCCAGCTCGAGGGTCTTCTTGAGCACGAAGCGCGTCTGGGGCAGCGGTCCCTCGGAGGCGTCCACCAGCAGGATCGCGCCGTCGGCCATGGACAGCGCCCGCTCCACCTCGCCGCCGAAATCGGCGTGGCCCGGGGTGTCGATGATGTTGATCTTGACCCCCCTCCAGCTCACGGAGCAGTTCTTGGCAGCGATGGTGATGCCCCGCTCCCGCTCGAGGTCGAGCTTGTCCATGACCCTTTTCGCTACCTCCTGGCCCTCCCGGAACACCCCGCTCTGCCTGAACATGGCATCCACGAGGGTGGTCTTGCCATGGTCGACGTGGGCGATGATGGCCACGTTCCTGATGTGCTCGTTCTGTGCAAGCTGCTTCATAGCGTTCCTTCCCTGCCGTTGTGCGCGCAGCAGAGTGCCTTATCCCACGTCCGGGCAATTTGCAACAGAATTATGGGGAGATGCCCTCTCCCTGGCTTTCTCCCCATGCGAGGTTATATTTATACTCTTATTATTGATTGTCGGCATTTCATTGTGCCGTTTTGATCGCAAAGGAGGTCACAATGTTCCGGAAGAATCGTTCGTTCGCAGCGTTTCTGCTGGGTCTGCTGGTCATCGGGTCAGCCGTTGCCGCGCCGTGGGGAAAAATCTTTGCCTCAACACCTTCAGACCCGCTGGTCAGGGAAACCCTGTATGGCGCAGTGCAGGGCATACAGGACGAGTACTGCACCTGGTCGTGGCGGGGGATCCCCTACGCAAAGCCCCCTGTGGGCAGCCTGAGGTGGCGGGCCCCCCAGCCGCCTGACAGGTGGGGAGGCGTCCTGGGCTGCGGGAGCTTCCGCTCCATCTGCGCCCAGTATGGGAATTACCTCACCGAGACAGGGTTCGAGACCATGGGAGGCTACGTCGGCAAGGGGGTGAGGGTAGGCTCGGAGGACTGCCTGTACCTCAATGTCTGGCGGCCCCGGACCACCAGGGCGGACCTGCCCGTCTACATCTTCATCCACGGCGGGGCCAACATCTTCGGCCGCTCTGACCTGAGCATCTACAACGGCGCCAGGTTCGCCTCGCAGTCGAACATGGTCTTCGTGACGCTGAACTACCGTCTGGGCTACCTGGGGTGGTTCTACCACCCGGCCCTGTGCACGGGGGACAGGCTCGACGACTCTGGCAACTACGGACTCCTCGACATCATCCAGGCCCTGAGGTGGGTGCAGGACAACATAGCCTCCTTCGGGGGCGACCCGGGGAACGTCACGGTGTGCGGCCAGTCCGCCGGGGCGTTCAACATCCACACCCTGCTGGTGTCTCCCCTGGCGGAAGGCCTGTTCCACCGGGCGGTGCTCATGAGCGGGGCCCCTGCCGGCATTTCCATGGCCGAGGCCCAGAAGATCTCCGAGCTCACCATCTACCGGCTCCTCAAGCAGGACGGCTACGCGAAGGACACGACCGGGGCGAAGGCCCTCATCGCGGCCAAGGGCAACGCGTGGCTGAGGGACTACCTGAAATCCAAGTCCATCGACGACCTCTACAGCCCCCAGAACGGTGGCCCGCTCGGCATGCTCCTCGACAGGATGCAGAGGGGCGCCTCCATCTCCACCTCGTCCATCGACGGCTGCGTCATCCCGCGCAATCCCCTTGCGTGCCTGAAGGACGGCGACTACCACCACGTTCCCATCATGCTCGGGAACACCTCCGAGGAGCTCAAGCTCTTCATCCCCTTCCTCATGACCGACCCGTCGGCCCTGTGGCTCGCCCTCGATGAGTTCGACCCCGACCACCCGGACTTCGACATTGGAGACGTCCTGAACCCGCTCCTGTGGCCCCTGCTCCCCCTGTACGACACCATGGCCTCCGCGGGTCAGTTGGTGTTCCAGAGCTATGGGGTCGACTGCGTGGCGCGCATCCTCGCCAAGCACCAGAAGGACGTTTACGCCTACAAGTTCGCCTGGGACGAGGAGCCAAAGCCCTTCGACTTCCTGCTCGGGGCCGGGCACGCCCTCGACATCGCCTTCGTGTTCGGGAACTTCTGCCCCGAGCCTTCGAGCTGCACCCACATCGCCTGGGGCGAGGCCAACAAAAAGGGCAGGGAAAAGCTCTCCAGCGCCATGATGCGCTACCATGCGCAGTTCGCCAGAACGGGGGACCCCAATGCCCGCAGGAGCGGCCTCCCTGAATGGAAACCCTGGGACAGCGCCAGGGGCAAACCAAAACGGATGGTCTTCGACACGGGCGGACCCTACATGTCCAGCCAGTACGTGGAGCCGGTGGAGCTGCCCTGCCCCCAGTGCACCCTCAGCGACGTCATGGGTATGATCACGAGTTCGGTCAGATAGCGCACCACCGTGCGATCCGGGTCCTCCCCGCAAGGGAGGGGCTGTCCTGTGCACGGGAGTTGGAGGATATGCATTCGGGGTCGGGGTCGATACGAAAATCGAGCGGACCGACTTTCTTCGACCCTGATACCGATACCGACCCCGACCCCGATAAAGGCGGGAGGGAAGGCAGGACTCAACGGCCCCTGGGAGGCGGGTTTGGTCTTACCCCTGAAAGATCGCGGCCGCCCTCGCGGGGTCGTCCCAGATGCGGTCGGTGTCCACGTAGAGCTCCTTCATGCACTCCTCGATACGCTGCCGCGTCCCCTCGAACTCCTCCTCGTCCAGCTCCGCCGGGACGTAGATGGGGCTGCCGAACCTGATGACCACCCGGGAGAACGGCTTGGGAACCATGAACCGGTCCCAGCTCCTGAAGGTCCATCTCCTCTCCCCGGAGGTGATGGTCGGGACGATGGCCTTGCCCGAGACCTGGGCTATCCGGAGCAGGCCCGGCTTCACCACGCCGAAAGGCCCCTTGGGGCCGTCCACGATGTGGCCGATCCTGTATCCCTTCCTGCCCAGCTCCTTGAGCTTCTGGAGGCCCTCGCTGCCGCCCTTCGAGGACGAGCCCCTCACCGGGTGCCACCCGAGGGTGCGCACGATGTGGGAGATGAACTCTCCGTCGAGGCTCTGGCTGATGAGGATGGAGATGGGCCTGCGTGACGAGAAGAACGTGATGCCCGGGAAGAACCGCTGGTGCCATGATGCGTAGATGATGCTGCCGTCCCGGTCAATGGTGTCCTGCTCGTTGTGCGGGTCGACGAGCCTGAGCCGGTAGGTCGAGGACAGGGCCTTGACGAGGGAGATCCCCACGTATGGCAGGACCGAATGATAAAAGAAAAATTTCAGCCGTTTCTTCATGCGCCCATATCCCCTTTCGAGTCTATTGGCCGGAAGCAGTCATACCATCTTTTCTAGCGCAAGTCGGGGGCGGTGATCAAGCCCCTATACAGGCTCTCCGCCTGACTGAGGCTGCACAGACCACCCATCTCCCCGGCTTTTGGATCATCAAGAATATTCCTATATTGAATGAAGATCCCTTGACAATAAAGCGGGATTTATAATATTTATTGCCAAAATTAAATAATGCATCACCCCATTACCACTTGTATTTGAATCCATGAGGGGAAGATGTCCCGGATGTTTTCTCCTCGGCACCACCGGTTCTGATGTTCGCAGCAAATAATGACAAAAGAGGAGGATTTGAAATGAAGGGCATTCAGTTAGGGAAGAGTCTTTGTATCCTGGCGTTATGTGCACTCATCTTTGCAACCGGCTGCTCGCTGATCAGCGTCTCGAAGATCAGGAACGCGAGCCGCAACGACGTCGTGAACCTGGGGGATTCCATCTTCGCCCTGTCGGGCAAGATCCAGGACTACCTCCACGCCTGGTCGGGCCAGACCTTCCGCCGGTACGCCCTGTCGGGCTCCATGGTCAGCCACATCTCCGATCAGTATGACGATGCAAAGGCCGACAATCCGTACATCAACACCATCTTCATGGACGCGGGCGGCAACGACATCCTGATCCCGGCCAACCTGTTCGACCCCTACAACTGCAAGGTCGACTGGTGGGAATCCGGGCTCTCCTCCTCGTGCAAGAACCTCATCAACGACGTGTACGTCGACGTGGTGAACCTCCTGAACCGGATGGGCACCGACGGCGTGGACAACATCATCTACCTGGGCTACTACCGGGTGAAGAACGGCCTCTTCGCATCCACCGGGCTCATCCCGGCCGTAGACTACGGCGACACGAAGCTCGCCCAGGCGGTGGCCAACGCTACGGCAGCCCCCAACTACCGCGTGTTCATCGACCCACGGCCCTACATCGTGAACTCGGACATCGTCTTTGACGGCGTCCATCCCAACGATTCGGGCTCGTACAAGTGTGCAAGCCTGATCTGGGCCAAGCTCCAGCCCCTTCTGTAGACGGCCCGGTCACGCGGGGGCACGCACCCCTGCCCCCGCGGGACCTTTCAGTCCCCATCCCGCGCGTCTCCATGACCTCGAGGCACGCATCCCTGTGATCATGTGATAAAAACTTGTTGATAGACCGTGCATTGTTGGAGATAACAGGACCATGGACACCAAGAAGAAGCTCTCACTTGCCGCTGCAGGTGTGGCGGCGATCGTGTGCGTCATCGCCCTTTCCCATCTCTTCCTCCCCTCCGGCCCCGATGTCGCTTCCCCCGGCCGCGGCCTGCCGGGAAACGAGCGCATCCCCCTCGTGGAGAACGACCCCTTCATCGATCACATGGTAAATGAGTTCCGGAAGTACTACGGGAAGACCATCGGCGAGAAGGCCACCCAGGCGGGCATCATCAGCATCAGGGACTTCGTCATGAGCTCCCGTCCGGCAAACGGCAGGTCCGTGTTCTACACGATCCTCAAGCGGGCGTTTCCCGACCGGGCTGACGAGATCATGGACACCCTGGCAAGGCTCGACGAGTACAACCGCTGGCTCGGGGACAACAAGTACATGCTCATGAGGCTGTCGGCGTCCGAGCGGTCGGCTGCCCTGTGGAAAAAGAGGAGAGAGCTCTTCGGCGACGACGCGGACAAGATCTGGTCCGGGGACATGCTGGCCACCGAGGCGAGGAAGGCCCAGATGCAGGACACGCTGGCAGCCCTGAGCGAGAACGACGGCACGAGCATCGAGGACAAGTTCCAGGTGTACGAGAGCGCCCTGCGCGCCACCTACAAGGACTCTCCCGAGGCGTTCATCCTCGAGCAGCCCGAGCTGCTCTCGAAGGTCTTCTTCAGCATCGATTCCGTGCAGGACGAGCTCAAGGCCATGAGCCCCGAGGCGCGCCAGCAGGCCATCAGCGACATCCGCAGGCAGATGGGCAGCTCGGAGGAGCAGGTCGAGCGGATGGCCGCTCGCGACGCCGACAACGAGCGGCGCTGGCAGGTGGGCTACCAGTACATGGAGAAGCGCGACGAGGCCGTGAAGCTCTACCAGGGGGCTGAGCTCGAGGAAAGGCTCGATGCCCTCAGGCAGCAGTACTTCGGCAACGAGGCGAACACCATCGCGCTGGAGGAGAAGGACAACTTCTTCCGCTTCAAGAGGCCGCGCATCTACGGGAGGAACTAGCGCGTAAAAAAGCAAAAAAGGGGACAGGTTTATTTTTCCGCGGAAGGCGCACATGCAGAAAAATAAATCCGTCCCCTTGTGCGGTCCGCCCAGGAATTTTCCCCTTTCAAAATGAGCGGAAGATCATTATACAGTGGGTGCGTGGGCGATTGAAACGGTTTGTGAATGCAGTGGCGGCTCTTTCCCCGGAACATCTCATCATTCAGAACCTTGCGTGCAAGCCCGGTAGATTCTGATTCAGATAAAGGAGCTTTCTCATGAGCAACGGCGGAGAAAAGATCATCTACACCATGATGAAGGTTGGCAAGACCTACCAGTCCAGGCCTGTGCTGAGGGACATCTCGCTGTCCTACTTCTACGGCGCCAAGATCGGCGTGCTGGGCCTGAACGGATCGGGCAAGAGCTCCCTTCTGCGCATCATGGCGGGCGTCGACCAGGAGTTCGACGGCAAGGCCGTGCTCTCCCCCGGCTACACCCTGGGCTTCCTCGAGCAGGAGCCCGCCCTCGACCCCGGCAAGACGGTCAGGGAGGTTGTTGAAGAGGGCCTGCAGGAGATCGTGGACCTCGTGAAGGAGTACAACGCGCTTTCCGAGAAATTCGCCGAGCCCATGACGGACGACGAGATGAACGACCTCATGGAGCGCCAGGGCGAGCTCCAGGAAAAGATCGATCATGCCGACGCCTGGGATATCGAGTCGAAGCTCGACATGGCCATGGACGCCCTGCGCTGCCCGCCGGCGGACACCCCCATACACGTCCTGTCCGGAGGCGAGAAGAGGCGGGTGGCCCTGTGCCGGCTCCTGCTCCAGAAGCCCGACATCCTGCTCCTGGACGAGCCCACCAACCACCTCGACGCCGAGACCGTGGCCTGGCTGGAGCACCACCTCCAGCAGTACGAGGGCACGGTCATCGCCGTGACCCATGACCGGTACTTCCTGGACAACGTGGCCGGCTGGATCCTGGAGCTCGACCGGGGCCACGGCA
>DAOPXM010000004.1:0-150587 GCA_035352355.1 Deltaproteobacteria bacterium
GAAAATCACCACCCTGACAACTTCCGCTGCTGTCGGAGTTGTGCAAAGGTCTCATTTTGTACAAAGCTCCGCCCAGATTGGTGAAACAAAGATTTCCCTGTAACAGCATCCTATGATATTGCCTCAATTTCACTCAAAGTCACGAAGACACATATATCATACAGGGGAACAAATCAAGCCTGCAGAGCGGTGTTTCGGGCCATTCCCAGGTGCTGGACGGCATGTAAGGTATTGGCCTATGATTTTCATGTTCAGGAGGATGAGGGACGCCCGCCTGACCGGGCCAGGCGTCCCGTGTCACTGATCTTTCCGAGATCCGGAAGGGTGTCCCCTGAGCTATGTGAGCATGATCTCCAGGTCGCTCAAAGGGTAGGCCATGCAGGGGTGGATGTAACCGAACTGGACATCGGACTTCCTCAGCCTGACCCCTTCGGGCTGAAAGACCTCGCCCTTGAGGAGCTTTGTCCTGCACAGGCTGCACTCTCCCGAACGGCACAGGGCAGGGATGACGATGCCGGCGCGCTCCAGGGAGTTCATGAGCGGCTCTCCGCTCTTTGCCCGGATGGACCTGCCGTCGCTCAGCCAGACCGTCACCAGGGTGTCGCACCCTCTTCCCGCCGGCCACCCCGGCAGCTTCGATATGTCCTTGGGCGGCCCGTACATCTCGATGCGGATCTTCCGTGCCGGGACCTTAAGCTTTCCGAGCTCGGCCCGGCAGAAGGTGTACAGTGCCTCAGGGCCGCAGAGGAAGAAGGTCTTTCCTGACAGATCCCTGCCGAGCACCTTCTCGATGAGCTCGGCCGAGATGAAACCCGCATGCCCATCGTATCCCTGGGGCGGCTCCGAGAGCACGAGCGTCCAGGTTATCTGCGGATGCCTCTCCGCAATGGCAGCGATCTCGTCGGCAAAGATTACATCGTCTGCGCTCCTGCTCCCGTAGATCAGGTGCATACGCCGGCCGGTTCCCCGTGCGGCGGCTTCGCGCATCATGCTCATGAAGGGGGTGATGCCGCTGCCGCCGGCGATGAAGACCAGGTCATCGCCGTGGATGAGGGGATTGTAGTAGAAATTTCCGGCCGGAGAGCTGGCCTCGATGAGGTCTCCCACCTTCGTGGAATCGAGGAGGCAGTCGGAGACGAACCCGTCGTCCACCCGGCGGATCGTGATGTCGTAATATGCTGACTGGCTGGGCGGTGAGGAGATGCTGTAGTCCCTGCTGGTGACGATCCCGCCCGCCTTGACCACGAGGTTGAGGTACTGCCCTGCCTGGAAGGGCGGCAGGTACCCCCCGACAGGCACAAGCCTGAAGGTCTTCGTGCTCGCCGTCTCCTCGATAATCTCCGAGACACGCAGGTCGAGCTTCCTGGGGTGGATCAGGTCAAGAACCTGCCTGGCCTGCCCCCGCTGGGCCGTGTAGTCGATGCCGTATTTCCTCAGGACCTCGTTTTCGCGAACGATCTCCTCGTACCCTTCGATGTCCTTCATCACGTCTTTCAAGCTCATGATCCCCTCCCCTTATCTCTTTGCCATGGACTTCAGGATTGCCCGGCCCGAAGACCTGCCCGAGGTGAGCGTCGGCTGGAAGCCTCCGGAGCCCACCCACGCCCCTGCGAAGTACAGCCCTTCGATGGGGACCGTCGACTGGATGAAGTAGGCGGTGTCTTTGGTGTACTGGTCGAAGCCGTAAATGGCGCCGCCGGGATGCCCGAGGTAGCGCAGGTGAGTGATGGGCGTCGCGGCCTCGATCTCCTCGATGTGCCCCCTGATGCCCGGGAAGGCGTTCTCCACGGTCTTGAGCATGCCTTCGGCATAGCGGAACTTGGCATCGTAATACTGTCCCGGAGGGACGAGGTACCAGGGATCGGCGTACTGCAGGTTCACGAAGGCAGCCTGGCATGTACCGGCCGGAGAGAAGTCGGGGTCCGAGACATCATAGCAGGTCAGCAGCCCCACCCCCTGCTGCTCCATGGTCTTCCACTGGGCAAAGGTCTTGTCCATATCGTCGGTGGTGGTGATGAAGTTCGTGGTCTCGTCGATCCCCAGCTCGCCAGGCTCGCAGTCGAACCCCATGTAGAGGGTGAACGCGGATGGGCCGATGGTGGAGCTCCGGTATGAATCCAGGGCGCCTGGCGGCACCTGCCCTGGGTCCATGAGGTTGAGGTAGGTCTCCAGTACGCTCGCATTGGAGAGCACGTACTGGGTTTCCACCGTGTCCCCGTGCTCGGTGGTCACGCTCGTCACCCGGCCGCCCGAGGTGCCTATCTGTGCGGCCCCGCAGGAGAACCTCGCCTCGCCGCCGCACGCCAGGAACTCGTTCAGGAGCGCATTCGAAAGCGCCTGGGACCCGCCCTTGAGGTGGTAGGGCTTGAACTCGATGTAGGCGAACAGCATGATGGCAAAGTCCCCGAAGGGCATCCACCGCGGCGGGACGCCGGTGTAGGACCAGTAGATGCTGAGCACGGCCTTCAGGAGAGGATCCTCGAAGAACTCGTCGAGCACCCTCTGGGTCGGCGCAAAGGCGTACTTGAAGTACAGGGGGTACTTCTCCTTGGAAATGTCCGGGTCCCGGAAGAAGAGCCCCTGGATCATCTGCATGCTGAAGCCGTAGAGGAGGTCGAAGAACTTCGTGATGCCGTCCTTCTCCTTTGGGAAGCGCTCCTGAAGGGTCTGAATGATCGCCTGCCGCTCTGCCTTCAGGGTGATGTCGAACTTCCCGGGCCAGTACACCCGGTAAAGGCTCTCCATGGAAACGAAGTCGAGCTTGTCCATGACCCCCAAGTCGTTCAGGACCACCCGCAAAGGCCCGGGGTTGTCCGCCGAGCCCATGCCGCTCAGCTGGTGGAGGGCCACCTCGAACTCGAACCTGCCCCTCACAAAGCTCGTGGCACACCCGCCCGGGACGTTGTGCCGCTCGAGGAGAAGGACCTTGCGCCCTGCCTTTGCCAGGGTCACAGCCCCGGTGAGCCCGCCGTTTCCTGCACCGATCACCACCACATCATATCCGGCCATGGATGACCTCCTGGGGGATAATTTATAAAGCTTTACTTTAACCTTTAGGGTACTCCCTCTCTCACTGTGATGTCAAGCTCATTGGAACCCTGCCTGAAGAGTACTCATCGATCACCTTTCCCTGCCCTGCAATCATCTGCCTTGAAAAACAGGCTGTTCTGCTTTATGCCCTGGCTATGGGACACGCACGCGGACCATTGGGCATCATGGCGGACAGCCACGGCAACAACCTCCTCCTCGCCGGCACCATCGCCGCCCTGAGATCGCTGGGGGCCCGCACCCTCATCCACCTGGGCGACATGTGCGACACCCGTGCACCCCACCGCATGGACGAGGCGTTCCGCATCCTTGCCGAGAACCGGGTGGCCGGCGTGAGGGGGAACAACGAGTGCCAGATCCTCCACGATGTGCACAGCGCCTGTGCCGGAGATGCCTCCCAGGGCATCGCCTCCTGCCTGGACAAGCTGCCGTATGTCATGAACCTGGGGGATCTCTGGTTTACCCACTCGGCGCCCTACAGCTTCCCGGCCGCCACCAGGAGACCCATATCAGAGTTCCTGCCCGGGCTCCTGAGCGACCCTGCCGTCCCCTTCTCGATCCTGTTCAGGGGGCACTCCCACCGGCCCGCAATCCTCGGGTTCCATGACCAGTCTGCCGAAAAGATCCCCTTCGAGATGGACGCCGACGTTTCCCTCGACAGGAACAGGAGGTACGTCATCACCGTGGGCGCGGTGGAAAATGCATCGTCCGTCCTGTTCCTGCCCGGTGAGTACGTCGTCCGCTTCGTCACGGTGCCGCGGCCATGAGCCCCGGCCATGCCGCTCCTTACGAGAGGAGCGGGCCCAGGACCCCGAACATCTCGGGGAGCTGGTCGAAGTACTTCGGGCTCTCGAGGTTCGTGATTCTGCTCCAGTTGTCCCTCACCTCTTCGGGGCTCGGTACCCTGGTGCCGTCCGAGAGGATGGCGCCGGGACCGGTGAGAATGGCGGTGCGGCTGAAGTACCCCAGGACGGCGTTGATGATCATGCCTGAATCCGTGCATTCCTCAGAGCACAGGTAGAGCACGGCGGGGGTGATGAAGTCGGGCTTCATCTTCTCGAAGAGCTGCGGGGGAAGCACGTCCTCGGTGAGGCGGGAAGCAGCCACGGGCACAATTACGTTGGTCTTTATATTGTACTTCGCACCCTCGATCTTGAGCACGTTGGCGAGCCCGACGAGCCCCATCTTGGCCGCGGCGTAGTTGCTCTGGCCGAAGTTGCCGAACAGGCCCGCGCCCGAGGTGGTCATGATGATCCTGCCGTAGCCGTTTTCCCGCATGACGTTAAAGGCGGGCTTCGAAACGCAGTAGGCGCCCCTCAGGTGCACGTTCACCACCGCATCCCAGTTCTCTTCTTCCATCTTGTTGAAGGTCTTGTCGCGGAGGATGCCTGCGTTGTTGATGAGGATGTCCACCTTGCCGAAGGCGTCGACGGCGGTCTTCACGATGTTCTCCCCGCCAGCGGCGGTTGCCACGTTATCGTAGTTCGGGACAGCCGACCCGCCCAGGGCCTTGATCTCGTCCACCACCTTGTTTGCTGCAGAATCGCTGGCCCCGACACCGTCCCGGGCCCCTCCCAGGTCGTTGACGACCACCTTTGCCCCGCGCTTCGCCAGCTCGAGGGCATACTGCCTGCCCAGCCCGGCGCCGGCTCCCGTGATGATCGCAACCCTTCCCGTGAAATCAATGTTCCCCATATCCGTTCCCTCCTCGCTCTGATTGAATCAACCGTGCCTCGAAGGCAAGGCTGCGGAAAAGCTTCCCGTTATCTTTACATCGCCTGCCTCGTCCCGGGCAACCACCTCGCAGACGACGATGTGCTCCTCTCCCTTCGCCACCTTGTCCTTGACGGTCCCGGTGATGGTGATGGTGTTGCCGGGCCTCGTCATGCCGGAGAACCGGACGTTGAAGTCCCTGAGGCACTTCCTGGGGACCCAGTCCGTAATGGCCTGGCCCACGAACCCCATGACGAGCATGCCGTGTGTGATCACGCCGTCCTTCATGCCGACGGATCTGGCAAAGTCGTCGTCCGTGTGCAGGGGGTTGAAGTCCCCAGAGGCCCCTGCGTACAGGACGTGCTGGAGCTTCATGAGCGGCCCCTTCGAGAGGGCCGGCAGCAGGTCTCCCACATTGACGTCTTCGAAAAACAGCTGAGCGCTCATCGGCCTTCCCCCTACCTTCTCTCCACCAGGAGCGTCCTGGCCTTTGCGACCTGCTCACCGTTCTGGTTGGTGTAAAGGATCTCGATGGTGACCATGTCCATCTTCTTCCCCGCCTTGCTCACCTTTTCCTCGACGCTCACGACCCTAGGCACCCCGGTGATGATGTCCCCGGGGTAGATATCTTTGTAATATTCATACCCTTCTTCCCCATGGAGCACCATGAAAAAATTGATCTTGAGGTCATTGATGAGCATCGGCATGGACGAGCTCCACATCATGGGCATGGTGAGGAAGGTGGGCGGCACCGGGGTGTCACGATAGCCCGCCTTCCTGGCAGCCTCCCGGTCGACATAGATGGGGTTGAAGTCGCCGATGGCCTGCGCCATCTCCCTGATCTTGCAGCGCTCCACCTCCCAGACAATGGGGTCATACTCCTTTCCGACCTTGCTCCTGTCCGCCATGGACAACCTCCTGTCATCGGTATTAGGATTACTGTTCGTATCTTCCCACGATGGCGATGCTGCAGACGTTCATCATGGGCAGGCCGCCCAGGTTGTGGGTGAGGCCGTACCTCGGGTCCCTGATCTGTCTGGAGCCGGCCCGGCCGAGAAGCTGATTGTACATCTCGTAGATCATCCTCAGGCCCGAGGCGCCGATGGGGTGGCCGAAGCACTTGAGCCCGCCGTCCGGCTGGCAGGGGAGCCTGCCCTGAAGGTCGTAGAACCCGTCAAGGATGTCGTGGGGAGCCCTGCCCCGCTCCGATATATGGAGGTCTTCCATGGTCACCACCTCGGTGATGGAGAAGCAGTCGTGGACCTCCATCATGCTGATCTCCTCCCTGGGGTTCCTGATCCCCGCCTCCCGGTAGGCGTCCCTGCTCGCCTTGGTGGTGCTGACGAAATGCGCCCCGTCCCATTTGTGGGCGATCTCCGTGCCGTTGCTCAAGGCGAGCTGGAGCGCCTTGACCGAGACGATGTCCTTCTTGCCCAGGGACCTGGCGATCTCCGGAGTGGTGACGATGGCGCAGGCAGCCCCGTCGCTCACCCCGCAGCAGTCGAAAAGCCCCAGGGGGAAGGCGATCATGGGCGAGTTCAGGACCTGCTCCTCGGTGACCGGCTTCCTCAGGTGGGCCTTTTCGTTCAGGGACCCGTTCGCATGGCTCTTGACCGAGACATGGGCCATGGACTTCTTGACGTCCATGATGTCGAGACCGTACCTGGCCGCATACCCGGACGCCAGCATGGCAAAGGCGCCCGGGGCGGTGCAGTTGGGAAACCACAGGGAGTTGGCGGTCCCTATGGCAGTGCTGAACTCCGGCAGCCCTCCGTACCCGATGTCCTTGAGCTTCTCCACTCCCATGGCCAGGGCGATGTCGCACGCCCCGGACGCAACCGCGTACACTGCCCCCCTGAACGACTCCGTGCCGCTGGCGCAGAAGTTCTCCACCCGGGTGACGGAGACATTGGGCAGCCTGAGCGCCATGGACAGCGACAGGGCGCTCTTCCCCACCATGACCTCATCGAAGCAGGTGCCCAGCCAGGCCGCCTCGATCTCGTTCTTGTCTATCCCCGCGTCCTCGATACATTCCCGGAAGGCCTCCACCATCAGCTCATCCGGGCCGTCGTTCCACCGCTCACCGAATCTCGTGCAGCCCATCCCCAGGATCGCAACCTTGTCCTTTATTCCGCTCGCCATGTTCTCCCCCCTACCCCTTGGGCACGGCCTTCCAGAAGTAGCCGGTGAACCCCCTGGCCTGGTCCTTCGACCTTTTCCTGAAAGACATGGTTATGGGCATCCCCACCTTGATCCCGTTCAGATCGCAGTCCGTGAAGTCGACGAAGGCACGTCCCCCTCCATCGAACTCCACGATGCCATAGACCGCCGGGGGATCCACCGACGGGGCCAGCAGGTCGCCGGTGAACATGGCGACGGTCCCCTGCCGGTCGCTGAACGGGTAGTCCTCGAACTGGCCGTATGCACCGCAGTCGGGGTTCACACACAGGGGCTGGACCGGGAACTGGGGCGTGCCGCACTTCAGGCATCTTACGCCCATGAAGCCGAGGATGGTCTTGCGCTTGCGCCACAGGGCGGTGAGCGAGGTGTTCGGGTTCGCCTCGCCCCGGATGCCGAGGTCGGCGGCGATGAGGTCCCTGAACTTCGTGTACTTCTGGTAGTTGGCCAGGTCCACCCTGGCCGCAAGAGACCCGGAGATGCCGCGGGCAGGCGTGAAATCCCTGATGCCGTCGGTCGCCTCGAAGCCCAGCACGTCGCACCCCTGACCAAATCCCACCAGGAGCAGCCGGTCTCCCGGGCGTGCGCCCTCGAGGGCTGCCGCCAGCATGAGGAGGGGGTGGGCGGTGCCCGTGTCTCCGCAGACGTTGTGCAGGTTGTCCTGGACGCGCGAAGGGTCGATCCCGAGCTTTCTGGCGATCTCCCGGTGTGTGCCCGTGTAGTAGCAGGGGTAGACCACCTTGTCGAAATCCTTGATGGCCATCCCGTGCTTTTTCAGGAACCCGTCGATGGCCAGGGGGATGATCTTCCCGTACCCCTCGTCCCTCACCCAGCGCTCTTCCCAGAGATAGTCGTAGTCCTTGCCGTAGCCCTTGTAGTGGTCGACGAAGTCGTAGCTGGACGAATAGCTCCCCAGGAACTTTGCGATGACCCCATCGCTGCCGACGAGCAGAGCGCCTGCGCCGTCCCCGGTGAACATCTCTGACAGGGTGGCCATCCTGGTCTTCCGCAGGTCGGATGCAGCGACCAGGACAGAGCCTTTCTTTCCTGACCCGACGGCTTCGAGGGCCGAGATGAGCGCCGTGGTCCCGGCCTTGAGGCAGGCGCTGAAGTCCGCTCCCATGAGCCCCTCTTCCGGCGCGTTCACGGCCGCAGCGATGATGCCTGCGTTGAGCCGGTCGGCAAAGGGCATGGTGGTGGAGGCGAAGAACACCCCGTCAAGGGTCCCCCGGTCCTTCCCGGCCATGCAGTCACGGGCCGCGGCCACGGCCATGCTGATGCTGTCCTCGTCCCAGTTCGCCACCGCCTTTTCCCCGCCGGCCACGGCCATGATCACCGGAAAGTACCAGGCCATGTTCTGGATGATGACCATCCGGCTCAGCCGGTATCGGGGTATGTACCCTCCATAGGCAGTAATACCAACCATATCTGAAATCCCCCTTTCATACGCATCTACATTCCACCTATGATCCCTTTGGATCGCATATCACCAATCTCCCGGTCCGCTATTCCGAGAGACCTGAGCACCTCTTCCGTGTCCTGCCCGAGCGCCGGGCCTGCCCACCGATATTGGGGTGAATATCCGGAGAAGCGTATGGGCTGTCCTACCTGCCTGATGGGAGTCCCGTCAGGGCCCGGGACCTCCACGACGATCCCGCGTGAGGCTGCATGACTGGCGGACAACGCCTCCGAGACCGTGAGAACGGGCTCAACACAGGCGTCGATCTGGCTGAAGACTTCTGTCCAGTAGTCCCTCGTGCCCGAGCGTATGACCCGGGCCACCTCTGCTTTGAGCGCCGAGACGATGCCGGGCTCCATGAGGCGGCTGATGTACCCTTCGAGACCCAGGGTCATCAGGAACGCAGTCAGGAACTGCGGCTCAAGCCCGCCGAAGGACAGGTACCTCCCGTCGTAGGTCTCGTAGAAGCCGTACAGGGACGAGCCGTTCAGGACCTCGGTCTCCAGCCCGGGGTCCTCGTCCCCCACGAGCGTCCGGATCCCGCTCACCACGTGGTGGAGGAACATCCCGTCGGTCATGGAGACGTCGATGTGCTGGCCCTCGCCGGTCTTCATCCTGTGGATCACGGCGGCCAGGATCCCGATGACGGCGTTGTTCGAACCCGACCCCACGTCCGCCACCTGGATGCCCATCTGGCACGGACCGGACGCGGCCGTGCCGGAGTAGCTCATGACCCCTGCCAGGGAGAGGTAGTTGATGTCGTGCCCTGCCCGGTCCCGCAGGGGGCCTGTCTGGCCGTACCCGGTTATGGAGCAGTAGATCAGCCCGGGCGAGACCTGCCTAAGCACCTCGTAGGAGAGTCCGAGGCGCCCCATGGCCCCGGGCCGGAACTGCTCGACGAGAACGTCGAAGCCTTTGTCCCTGATGAGCCGCTTGACGATGTCCACGCTCTCGGGGAATTTCAAGTCCAGGGCGAGGGACTTCTTGTTCCGGTTGAGCATGGCGTGCATGCAGGAGACCTGTCCGTCCTTGTCCACAAAAGGCGGCGCAAGGCGCGCCAGGTCGATCCTGGTGGGGGACTCCACCCGGAGCACCTCTGCCCCGAGGTCGGAGAGCATCATGGTGGCAAACGGCCCGGGCAGAAGATACGTGAAGTCGAGAATCCTGATCCCTTCGAGAAGTCCTGACATAACAACCTGCCTACCCTAATAGTATTTTCTTGTCTTTGTCGCACTGTTACCGGAGGTGATGCGGCTCACAAACGCCCCGGGGTCCCATGGCAAGAGGTCCTCCGGGCGTAATATCATGAACGATGGCACAAGCTTGTGGTGATTAAAACATAAATTAACAGCTTATACTTGTCAAGGCATATGTATGTTTGTATTACAATTATCCCTATCATCAGGTATTTGTTGCAACTTCTCCCACAGTATTCTAGAAAGGGGCTCGCATTTTCTCACAGGGGGCTGAGCGGGGCGCCAGCATGCCCATTGCAACCGTGCCCGGATCTGGTATAGGGGTTTGACATGAAGGTCCTCGTGATCACGACATCGTATCCCGACTTCCAGGGATCCACCCGGGGCATCTTCATCCGCAGGCTCTGCCGGGAGCTGGCGGCCCTGGGCGTAGACGTGGTGGTGCTCACCCCGCGGATCTTTTCCTCAAGCCCCCTGTTCGAGGAAGAGCCCGGGATACGGGTTCACCGCTTTCGGTTCCCCAGCGGCGACACCCCCCTGAACCAGCGGGAGACCATCCCTGTCCTCCCCATGTGCGTCTACATGCTCTCCGGCTTGGCCATGGCGCTGCGCCTCGTCCTCAGGGAGAAGCCGGACGTCATCCATGGGAACTGGATCGTGCCCGCCGGGCTGATCGCGGCAGCGGCAGGGGCCCTGACCCGGACCCCGGTCATCAACACGGCTCGCGGCATGGACGTGCGGGTGAGCGAGAAGGGCCCGATGAAGCTCCTGTTCGATCTGGCGGTGAAGCTCTCGGACAAGGTCACCGTGGTGTCGGAGGCTATGAAGGGCAGGGGCTCCCTTTCCGGGGCGGAAGTCATCTCCTCCGGGGTGAACGAAGCGTTCTTCAGGATCACACCCGACCGCTCAAGCCCAAACGTCCTCTACACCAGGAGCCTCGAAAAGATATATGACGCCGAAACCCTCATCCGGGCTGCCCCCCTCGTGCTGCGGAGCGTACCCGATGCCCTGTTCACCATCGCCGGATCAGGGTCCCGGGCATCCGCGCTCAACGACCTGGCCGGCAGCCTGGGGGTGGCGCGCCAGGTGCGTTTCGTGGGTTCCGTCCGGCACGCCGCCATCGCTGAGCTCATGGAGAATGCCTCGGTCTACGTCTCCACCGCGGTCGCAGACGGGACATCCATCGCCCTGATGGAGGCGATAGCCGCAGGGCTGACCCCGGTGGTGACCGATATCGAGGCAAACAGGGCGCTGGTCACCCATGGCAGGGACGGGTACCTCTTCAGACCGGGCGATGAGCGGGACCTCGCTGACAAGATCGTCCAGGCGATGACCGAAGGCATCTCCCCCCAGACCCTGGACGAAAAAAGACATGATTTAAAAGATATGATCTGCTGGAACTCCATCGCCAGGAGGTTTATCTCCATCTACGAAGGGCTTTCCCCGGATTCGGGCCGATCCCGCGCTAAAGATTCATCGACCCAAAGGCGATGAATACAGTAGCGTTTTGATGAGAATGGGACACCATACGTGGACATACCAACACCCCGGGTTCACCCGGGATGGCGGAGCTGTAGCATGGGCAGGCAGGATCCCGCCCCATTGAAAACAACCATCCATATCAGGCCCCAAAAAGGGCTCCAGCTCATTGACGTCCGGGAGCTGAGACAATACCGCGACCTGTTGTACTTTCTGGTGGCCCGGGACATCAAGGTCAAGTACAAGCAGACGGTGCTGGGCGGGCTGTGGGCCGTGATCCAGCCGTTCTGCATGATGGTGGTCTTCACGCTTTTCTTCGGCAGGCTCGCCAGAATCCCTTCGGACGGCGTGCCCTATCCCATCTTCAACTACACCGCGCTCATCGCGTGGACCTACTTCGCCCAGGCGGTGAGCCAGTCCGGAAACAGCATCGTGGGCTCCGGCAACCTCATCACCAAGGTCTATTTCCCGCGCCTCATCATCCCGCTCACCCCGGTGATCGCCGGGCTGCTGGACTTCGCCATAGCCTTCGCCGTTCTGGTCGGCATGATGGCCTACTTCCGGATCTACCCCACCGCCATGGCGGTAACCCTGCCCCTGCTGACCCTGCTCATGATGCTCACAGCCGGCGGGGCGGGCATGCTCCTAGCCGCGCTCAATGCCAAGTACCGCGACATCCGCTACACCATCCCCTTCCTCATGCAGTTCTGGATGTTTGCGACCCCCATCGTGTATCCTGCCTCGCTCGTGCCGGAGAGGTACCGCATGATCTATGCCCTCAACCCCATGACGGGCGTGATCGAGGGCTTCCGGGCAGCCCTGCTGGGTACCGTCCCCTTCCCCACGGACATGGTCCTCCTCTCCCTTGGCGTCAGCCTGGCGATGTTTCTGACCGGTCTGACCTATTTCAAACAGGTGGAACGACACTTTGCGGACGTGATCTGACCATGAGCCATCCCATCATCGAAGTCCGCGGACTCTCCAAGCAGTATCACATCGGCATGAAGGAGCGCCTGAACAGGACGTTCCGCGAGGCAGTGGTGGACGCACTGACCGCGCCGGTGCGCAATTTCAGGGAGCTCCGCCGGCTCACCAGGATTGAAGAGGAGAGGGGAGACACCATCTGGGCTCTCAGGGACGTGGCCTTCGAGGTCCAGCCCGGCGAGGTCATGGGCATCATCGGCAGGAACGGCGCAGGGAAAAGCACCCTGCTCAAGATCCTCAGCCGGATTACGGAGCCGTCATCCGGCGACATCCTGCTTCACGGCCGGGTCGCCAGCCTGCTGGAGGTGGGCACCGGGTTCCACCCCGAGCTCACCGGCAGGGAGAACATCTATCTCAACGGAACGATCCTCGGCATGAGGAAGCACGAGATCGATCGGAAATTCGACGAGATCGTGGCGTTCAGCGAGATCGAGAAATTCCTCGACACCCCGGTGAAGAGGTACTCCAGCGGCATGTACGTGCGCCTCGCCTTTGCCGTCGCATCCCACCTCGAGCCGGAGATACTCCTGGTGGACGAGGTGCTGGCCGTGGGGGACGCAGAGTTCCAGAAGAAGTGCCTGGGGAAGATGGGAGATGTTGCCCGGGAAGGCCGTACCGTCATCTTCGTGAGCCACAACATGGCTGCGATCGAAAACCTCTGCACCCGGGGCATGGTTCTCCACCAGGGCTGCGTAGATTTCCTGGGGAGCCAGCAGGAAGCCATCACCCGTTACCTTTCGATCAACAATGCCAGCTCACTGTTGCTGAAGGACCGCACCGACAAGATCGGCAACGGGAAGATCAGGGTGACGCAGATCGAGGTCAGGGACGCCGAGGGGAACAGGATAGACAGCTGTACGTCCGGCCAGAACATATCAATCCGCCTCTACTACCAGACAATGGAAAACGCACAGTTCTCGCATGTCCTTGCGAGCATATCCTTCAAGACCCAACTGGGCGTACCGGTGTTTCTGCACCACAACCGCTTGACGAGGGAGGACTTCGGTCCCGTGCAGGGAGTTGGGTGCTTTACCTGCACCATCAGCAGACTCCCCCTGCCTGCCGGGGTGTACACGATTGGATACAGCATCATGCCTGACAATGGTAGAAGCGGAACATACTACGACTCCCTGCCGTATGCTATGACACTGACCGTGGTCGAAGGCGACTTCTACGGCACGTCGGAGATACCCCCGCTTTCGCACGGGGTGTGCCTGGTAGAGGCTTCTTGGGAGAACGAGCTATGATCCGCATCCACCCCCACATCGACCTCACCCTCGCATGCCCAAGGGACGGCACGGACCTTCGCATCTCAAGGGTACTCATCCCAAGCATGCACTGCCTGGCTCAGGCATCCTGCCCTGTCTGCAAGGGAAGCTTTTATGTGGATCTCCCTGTTTCCCACAGCATAAAGTCGCCGGTCTCCATCGACCTGGCTACGACCGAGGTCATCGACCCCACAGGGGCGATATGGCTGGCCAGATCGCTCCGGAAGGGTGTACTCGACCCGATACCGGGCGGCCCGACACCCACTGTCCGCACATTCTTCCACGCCCGGAGGATCGTGATTATCAATTGCTTGGACTTACTCTACGGCCACTCTCTGCTCAAGCTCCTCAACGTGCAGCGCCACCTCGAGAAGAGCCCTGAGATCGGTTGCTGCGTCCTCACCACCCCCCAACTCTCCCACCTTGTGCCCGAGGGCGTTGCCGAGATCTGGGAGATCCCGGTGGCCCAGAAGGACGGAGGGAGTTGGCATACCGGACTCCAGGAGTGGATGGATGCCCGGATCCGCTCAAGGGAGGAAGTCTTCCTCAGCCGCGCATACTCCCATCCGTCGAGTTCTAGGTACGACCTGAACCTTTTCGTCCGGGACCTCCCGGACGTCTCCGGCGATCTCTCATCAAAGAAGCCAGTCATCCTCTTTTCGTATCGAGAAGACCGCACCTGGGGCCCGACCCTCGCTCATCAGAGGAACAATCTGCAGAAACTCCACGACCGCCTGCTCCCCTTCTTCCCCAACATGGCCTTCGTCTTGGTGGGATTCGGGAAAGAGCCCTGCATCCGTGATTCGGGCTCCCTGATCGACCTCAGGGGCAGCGGGTACAATCGAGACCTCGACCGGAAATGGCTGGCCTACATGAAGGCTTCCGACTGCGCCATCGGTGTCCACGGCTCCAACATGCTGCTTCCCTCGGGCCTGGCCCGGGCGACAGTTGAGCTCATGCCGGCCACAAGGCTCGGGAATATGTTCCAGGACATCCTCCTGCCCCCAGGGCCCGTTGACCCGCGCGATATTTTCCTGCGGTACCGCTTCCTCTACGGCAACGATACCTTGAGCGACGTCACGTCCCGCGAGGTGGCCCTGCTCGTGGCTAGCATCCTGGCCAACAACAGTGCAGCCGCTGCGTGGTTCGGCACGGACGAGCGATCACCCCTGCTTTTCACACATGAAAAAGACCCCGTCATGCTCCAGGCAGCGGAATATCTGATGACTGTCGGCCAGCCCCCCTCCACCCCGCAGGAGCAGTCCAGGGAAAAGATCGAACGGTTCCTCCTCGAGAGCCTGCACCGGCTCGACATAAACCCAGGGGAAAAGGACAAGCTATGAACTCCACCATCATGACCTCCGAACTCGACGGAGAGCACTTCCTGGAGGAGATCACACCCAGGTTCAGTCTCGGGCGGGATGATTTCGAGCATATCATGACAGACGGGACTTATGCGTGAACGAACGCTGATGCGCGAGCCTGACGGTCGATGATTACCTTCTTCACTACCGCCAAGGACTTCACGGGCCCTGCCGGTATCAACCAGAGGAATGCCCTCTTGAGCTGGAAGAGGGCCGCGCCGATGTCCGAGACCCTCATCTTCGGCGACTGCGCCGGGATCGACTCTTTCAGTAACCAGCAGGGCATCATACTCATCTCCGGGGTAAGGATCTCAGATGAAGGCACGCCCAGGATCGACGACATGTTCCTCAAGGCCCAAGAGATATCTTCGAACCCTCTTTGCTGCTTCATCAATGCTGACATCATTATCACTCGTAGGTTCGTGGAGGCCCTTTCCGAAATCCACAGGCTGGAAAAAAGAGAATACCTGGTAGCCGGGCAGAGGGATGACGTCCAGGTGAAAGGGCCTCTCAAGTTCGAGCATGGGTCCTGGGAGGCTGAGATCGAGGCTCTCGTGAGGGCATCCGGCCGCCGTCACCCTCCTGCTGGGAGTGACTTCTTCGCCTTTCCTCGCGGCCAGTACCGTCCGGGCCAGATACCGGAGCTCCTGGTGGGCAGGGCCGGGTGGGATCTCTGGATGATCTACAACGGGAGGAAAAGCGGGTACAAGGTCATCGACCTCTCCCGGGAGGTCACGGTCATCCACCAGAACCACGACTATACCCACCGCAGAAATGGCTTCATTTCGTACGAACATGATCCAGAGGCCTCCTTCAACCTCAGGAACGTGCCCATGGGGGAGACCTATCCCTACACCCTCTTCGCATGTAACTATGGGTACAGGAAGGGGAAAATCGTGCGTACCTTCAGCCGGGGCAACATTCGTAGGTTCGTCTCCTTCGAGCTTCACCTGAGGAAGGAACGGACCCCGTACCGGCAGCTTCGGACCGTTCTCAAAGCGGTCAAGCTGGTTAGATAGAGGGAGGATACACCATGGACAGCGGACCTCGGATAACCTTCGATACCAACGGCCTGAACAGCGAGCCGTTCATACGATACCCCATAGGACAGCTCTATCCGTTCGCCCACCAAATCTTCGCGGTCGGAGGCGCTACCCCTATTGCCACGCCCTGCGGCCACATCAGGAGATCGAAGCTGCACGACTCCCGCAACCACTCCGGCAAACTTGCGTATACCTCGCTCATCGCCGACGGGATCGAGCCAGGGGTTGTCCTGAAGACCATCTCTGCAATCAGAAAGCTGAACAAGAAGGGTTACTGCACCTTCTCCATCTCCCCGAGTCACGCGGAGTACTCTTTCATCCTGAAGGGAAGCATCCGCCCATGAAGCCCAGGGTATCGTTCGGGATCATCGTACTCAACGGAGAGCCCTTTGTCTCCTATACTCTGCGGGCCCTGTACCCCTTTGCCCACCAGATCATCGTGGTCGAAGGCGCCACCCCCACGGCCCGGAACATCGCAAAGCCCGATGGCCACTCCCTGGACAGCACCCTGGAGACGCTGCGCGCGTTCAAGGAGACCGAGGATCCCGAGGACAAGGTCACGATCGTTACGGCCGAGATGGAAGGGCACATGGACGGCTTCTGGCCGGGAGAAAAGGACGAGCAGAGCCGGGCATACGCAAAGCGCGCCACCGGCAGCCATCTCTGGCAGGTCGATATCGACGAGTTCTATCGGTCCCGTGACATGGAGAAGGTCCTCTGGATCCTTGAGCGCAATCCCACGATCACGGCTGTTTCTTTCCACCAGATCACCTTCTGGGGAGGGTTCGACTACCTCACGGACAGCTGGTACCTGCGGCAGGGAGCCGCCACCTACCACCGCCTGTTCAAGTGGGGACCGGGCTACAGCTACCATACCCACCGGCCGCCCACGGTCTTAGACCCCTCTGGCCGCAATCTCCGCGACCTCGTGTGGCTCAAGCCCGATGACCTCGCCCGGCAGGGCATCATGCTCTACCACTATTCTCTCCTCTTTCCCAAGCAGGTATACGAAAAGGCGCGCTACTACGCCTTGGGGCCTTGGGGGGAGTACTCGGCGGGCATCATCCAGTGGGCGGAGGACAACTACTTCTCCACCGTGGTCCGCCCGTTCAGGATGCACAACGTCCATACCCACCCCGGCTGGGTCACCCGGTTTTCCGGAGAGCACCCGGAGCAGGTGGCGATGATGAAAAAGGACCTCGGGCAGGGCACGCTCGCCGAGCCGTGCCGCCGCACTGACGACATCGAAAAACTTCTCGGCCTGCGGGAGTACCGGATCATGTGCGCGGTAATGGAATTCCTGTCCCCCTTCACTTCACACAGGCTGTTCCCCAGGAAATGGATCCAGGGCCTGCTCTTCCGCATCGCCTACGACTTCGAGAAGAACAGGCTGTACCTGGAGCGCTGAAGGAGACCCCATGGACATGCTCACACTTTTCCCGGAGGTTCAGGAACGGGGCATCGACTTTATCGACCTCGGATGCAGTGGGGCACTAGACGCGAAGTGGAGCGTTCTGTTCCCCCTGCTCAACTACGTGGGATTCGATCCGGACGAGACCGAATGCCGACGCATGTCGACCCTGCCTTCTCCTTACCGGCAGGCCCGCTACATCCCCCATGCCGTGAGCGGCAAGGCGGGCCGCGCCGTGATGCACCTGACCAAGTCGCCCCACTGCTGCTCGCTCCTGAAGCCCCGCCATACATGGCTTAAACGCTTCAGCTACCATGACCTCTTCGAGGAAACGGGCACGGCCGAGGTGGAGTGCGTGACGCTCGACCACCTGGCCGCTGACGGCTGTCTCAGGGCGGATGTGATCAAGCTGGACACCCAGGGGCTCGAGCTACAGATCCTGCAGACGGCCTCATGCCTCCTGCCTGGCACCATCTGCATCGAGGCAGAGACCGGGTACGTGGAGAACTATACCGGAGAAACCGTCTCGTCCCAGGTTGACCAGTTCCTGCGCTCGCAGGGCTTCCTCCTGTTCGACCTCACCCTGCACCGGGTCGGCCGGGCCAACGGGCTTGCCGCTCTGAGCAGGAAACAGCCCCTGTGGTGCGAGAGCCTGTGGCTGAAGGACTACCTCGCCCAGGAGTCCTGGGACATACCGGTGCCCCTCCCGGATCGTCTCGAGGCGTGTAAGGCCCTCCTCATATGCCGCGCCTTGGGTTTTGCGGACTACGGGTATGAGATTGGGGAATACTTCCATGCCCGGAAAATCATTACCGGACACGAGTTTGCCGAACTCGGCAAACAGGACACATGGGCAGGCACCTCCTCCCGTGCCGTGGAACTGGGCGCCCGCCTGTTCCAGCTCCTGCCCGGACCCTGGAGGAGAAAGGTCCTGCCCGCGCTTGAGCGGTCCGTCGGCAGGCCTCATATCCTCCGAGAGCTGGCAGGCAGGCTCACGGGAACCTCAAGGAAAGGGTGAACGACCGCATGCGCATACTTCAGGTGAACACCACGGACATCATGGGCGGCGCTGCCCGCGCAGCCTACAGGCTGAACCTCGGCCTGCGCGCCCTGGGCCAGCAGTCGGGCATGTTCGTGGCCCGGCGCGCCGGCACCGACCCGGAAGTGGTCCTGTTCACCCCCCCTTCCTCCCTGGGCGAGCGCATTGTCCCCAGGTTGAGGGGGGTGTCTGTGTACCTCGACTATGCACGATACAACCGGTCCCGGCCTTCGGGCTACGAGCTGTTCAGGACCGACCGCAACCAGTACACGGGCACCGTGCTGAAGCAGCTGCCCTCCTGCGACGTGATGAACCTCCACTGGATCGCGGACTTCATCGACTACGCCTCGTTCTTCTCAGGCATCCCCAACCACATCCCCCTGGTCTGGACCTTGCACGACATGAACCCGTTCACCGGCGGCTGCCACTACGACGCTGGCTGCGGGTGCTTCCGCGCATCCTGCGGGCAGTGCCCGCAGTTGGGCTCGTCCTCCCCCCGCGACCTCTCGGAAAGGACGTGGAGACGCAAGAGAGAGGTGTTCGGCAGGATCAGCCCACAGCGCCTGCATATTGTCACCCCGAGCAGATGGCTGGCTCAGGAAGTCCGCAACAGTAGCCTCATGAGCAGATTCCCGGTCTCGGTCATCCCCAACAGCCTCGATACCGATGCCTTCTCGCCCCTGGACAAGGTCATGGCCCGAACCGCCCTGGGCCTGCCCCTGGATGCCAGGGCAGTGCTCTTCATCTCCGAGTCCACCACCAAGGAGCGCAAGGGCTTCGTCTATCTGGCCCAGGCCCTCTCAGCCCTCGCCGACCTGCCCGGGATCCACCTCGTGTCCCTTGGCAGGGGCATGCCGTCCGTGGACACCTCGATCCCTCATCTCCACCTAGGTTCACTGGACAGCGACCGCCTGCTCGCCCTGGCATACAGTGCGGCCGACCTGTTCGTGATCCCGTCGCTGCAGGACAACCTGCCGAACACAGTGCTCGAATCCTTTGCCTGTGGAACGCCTGTGGTGGGGTTTGACGTGGGAGGCATACCGGACATGGTGCGGCCCGGGGAAACGGGCATGCTCACACCTCTCAGGGATTCCGCCGGCCTCGGAAACGCCATCCGTTCCCTGCTCCTTAATCCCGCCCTGCGGGCTGGTCTTTCGGCCAACTGCCGCCGCGTGGCGGTGGAGGAGTACAGTCCGGCCGTCCAGGCACAGCGATACCTGGACCTCTACAGGAGCTTAACTGGAAAAGACTGATGGAGCAACCCCTCCTCTCCATCGTCACACCCTCGTACAACCAGGCCGGGTTCCTCGAGGAGGCCATCCTGTCCGTGCTCGCCCAGGACTATCCCCATATCGAGTACATCATCATCGACGGCGGAAGCACCGACGGCAGCATCGACATCATCAGAAAGCACGCAGGACACCTGACCTCCTGGGTGAGCGAGCCGGACGCCGGCCAGTGCGACGCCATCAACAAGGGCTGGCGGATGAGCTCGGGCGACATCGTGGCCTGGCTCAACGCCGACGACACCTACTGCCCCGGCGCGGTATCAACGGTTGTAGACCTCTTCCGCAGGAACCCGGGCACGGTCCTCGTCCACGGCGGCGCCAACACCTGCGACCGGGAAGGAAGAAGGGTCCTGTTCACCAAGAGGCCCGCCGGCATGGACCCGTACGGGATGATCGCCGCGTGCGGCGGGGTGTCCACCCAGCCCTCGGTCTTCCTGAGCAGGGCTGTGCTCGAAGATGTGGGCTACCTGGACCCCGGCCTCCACTACGTTATGGACTGGGAGTACTGGATCCGCATCGGACTCAGGTACGGTACCGGGGCCTTCGTCCGGACGGATGCTGTCCTTTCGAACAACCGGGACTGGCCCGGGACGAAGACCAACGAGGGGTGGAGAGAGATCCCCCGGGAGAACCGCAAGGTCCTCGACAGGCTCTTCCGGACGCACCCCCACGACGCCCGCCTGGCGGGGATCAGGGATAAGGCCTACCGGTCGAGCTACCGGAAGGAGGCTCACCTTGCCCGGGTAAACGGTGAGCCGCTGGAGGCCCTGAGCGCCCTGTACAGGGCCTGGAGCATCGGTCCCTTGAGCCATAACCCCGCTCGGGAGCTCGCCCTGCTCGCCTACATCATTCTGGGCAGGGGGCCGAGCAGGATGCTTAGGCACGTCCTGGGGCCGGTGCGCTCCACGCTGAACCGCATCGTCGGATACTGAGGAAGCCGTGCTGCACAACATCATGAACAACCTGCTGCTGGGCATTCGGGGAACCCTGCACAGCCTGACGTTCCCACTGCGGGCGGAGGCCATGCTCGGCAGGAAGATCATGGCATGCGTCTTCACCATCGGGGAGCGCTCCGAGGAGGACTGCATCGAGAGCGTGAAGAGGCAGTCTCTGCCCGTCCACCGGATCGAGGTCGTCCGGGATGTCTCTCCCATCAGCGCGGCCTCCAACAGGGCCCTCGACCTGGCGGCAGACGCAGATTACCTGCTGTGGGTGGATGCGGACATGGTCCTCCACAGGGACTGCGCCATGAGGCTGCTCAGACTCATGAGAGAGGACGTTCTGTACGCCCTGGCGCCGCTCAGAGACCCGGTCTTCGGCCTGGTGGGTTACATCAAGCTCCTCAATATGCACATTGTGCGGGAACACGGCTTGAGATTCAGGGACGTGCTGGGCTGCGACATGGACATGTTCGACCAGGCGCAGAGGCTGTGCATCAGTCCCCAGACCTTCACCTTCCCGCGCTTTTCGCTGGGCGTCCATCACCCCACCTACACGGCCAGGGAGCTGTTCAGGAAATGCCAGATCCAGAGAAAGAAGCGGGGAAACAGGCTCAGCCCTCGGCTCATCGATAATCTGGTAAAAAAATACCACGCAACGCAGAACCCCGTCCTCCTGGCCGGGATCCTGGGCGAACTCCTGCCCAACCCCGACCCTTCCTCTGGAGAATCCCTCCACGGAAGCGGGCTCATGAACTGGGACAGGGTCAGGGGCGTGCTGGGCGACGTCCCGGAGGATCTGACCTACGGGTTTTAAGGCATGAGGATACCCTTCTCATGGTCGCTGTGAAGAGCTCATGTGCAGAATAGCAGGCATCTGGAGCCCTCAGGACGGCCCTCGGCTGGCCGGGCTGTGCCAGGCGATGACGGATACGCTCACCCGCGGGGGGCCGGACGATCACGGGTTGTTCCTCGACGGGTCGGCGCAACTGGCCCTCGGCCACCGGCGCCTGTCCGTCATCGACCTCACCAAGACCGGCCACCAGCCCATGAGCACGCCCGACGGCAGATACACCCTCTGCTACAACGGCGAGGTGTACAACTACGCCGACATCCGCGCACAGCTCGCAGGAAATGGGACAATCTTTCAGGGCACCTCGGACACGGAGGTGGTGCTCCACGCCTTTGCCGCCTGGGGACCGGCCTGCGTGGAGAGGTTCGTGGGCATGTTCGCCTTCGCGGTGTGGGATAGGGACGAGGCGTGCCTGTACCTCTTCCGGGACCGTGTGGGCGTCAAACCCCTCTTCTATTACCTGGGCGAGGGGACCTTCGCCTTTGCCTCGGAGCTCAAGGCCCTGAAGGCAGGGCTTCGGGGCAGGCTCGAGGTCGACCGGGCCAGCCTGGGCGAATTCCTCCACTACGGATACATATCTGCGCCGCGGTCCATCTACCGGCATACCTGCAAGCTCGAGCCGGGCTGCTGGCTCAAGGTCGCAAAGGGGCTCAGCATCGAGAAGCACCGCTACTGGCGGGCCGACACCTCCTCCCACCGGGATCCCCTGCCGGGACCCGAGGAGGGCCTCGTGGACAGGCTCGAGGAGATCATGGTCGACGCCTTCACGAAGCGTCTCATCGCCGACGTGCCGGTGGGTGTCTTCCTCTCCGGGGGCATCGATTCGTCCCTGGTCACGGCCATCCTCGCTAAGCACTCGGCCGTGCCATTGAGAACCTTCACCATCGGCTTCAAGGAAAAAAGCTATGACGAATCCCCGTGGGCGAGGAAGGTCGCCCTCCACCTCGGCACTGAGCACACGGAAGAGACCGTGACGGCAGACCATGCCCGGGAGATCCTGCCCCTGTGGCCAGAGATCTACGACGAGCCGTTCGGGGACATATCCGGCATACCCACCACCATCGTGTCCCGGATGACCAGGCGCCACGTCAAGGTCAGCCTCTCCGCAGACGGCGGGGACGAGCTGTTCTGCGGTTATCACCGGTACTGGGTCATGAGCGGCCTGGACCGTTTCCTCTCCCCGGCGCCGCCCGTGCTGGGAAGGGCCGCAGGAAAGGTCCTTGGGGTCCTGGGGAGCGACCGGTTCGCTTCCCTAGCCCAGGCGTTCCCCAAACTGAGGCTCCCGGCCATCGAGGACCGCATGCGCAAGTTCGCGGCAGTCCTCTCCCACTGGGACGGCAACGTCCGGAACGCATATCCCTACGCCGTGGGGTACTGGCTCCCCCATGAGGTCGAAAGGCTCACGGGGAGCTACCGGGACCCCCGGCCCCACCTCGACGCGTCCCTCACCATCCTCGACGCCATGATGAGCTGGGACATGAAGCACTACCTCCCGGAAAACATCCTCACCAAGGTGGACCGCGCCACCATGTACTGCAGCCTTGAGGGCAGGGACCCCTTCCTGGACCACCGCATCGTGGAGTTCGCCTCAACCCTGCCCCTGAGCATGAAGCACCGGAACGGCGAGATGAAATACATCCTGAAACGGCTGTTAAGGCGGTACCTCCCCGAAGACCTGTTCAGGAGGCCCAAGCAGGGCTTTGCGGTACCCATCTACTCGTGGCTCCACGACGACCTGAAGGAGCTGGTGAGCCGCCACCTCAACCCGGATGCTCTGAGGGCCCAGTCCTTCGTGGACCCGGACATGGTCCTGGGTACCGTGGCCCGGTTCCGCGCCGGAAAGGACTCCACGGCCGTCGACCGCGTCTGGCTCCTGCTCGTGTTCATGATGTGGAAGGAGCGGTACGGGGCATAGCATGGCCGCAGGAGCCCCCATCAGGGTCATGCACCTCATCTCCACGCTGGACGTGGGAGGAGCGGAGAGGAGTCTCCTGAGGCTCGTCACCTCCATGGACCGATCCGCCTTCCAGAACCGGGTAGTGTCCATGACGCGGCCCGGGACCGTCGGCCGCAGCCTCGAAGGGGCAGGCGTGCCCGTCCTGAGCCTGAACATGGCAAAGGGCACGCCCGAGCTCAGGGCGATTGTACGCCTCTGGTTCATGGCCGCCCTCATGAAGCCGGACATCATTCAGTGCTGGATGTACCACGCCCACCTCCTCGGCCTCGCCCTCATGAAGCCGGGCAGGACCCTGTGGAACATCCGCTGCTCTGACATGGACCTCTCCCGCTACGGCCGGGTCTACCGGCTCACCGTGAAGGCGGGCGCCCTGCTGTCGCGCGTCCCGTGCGTCGTGGTGGCGAACTCCCACGCGGGCAGGGACGTTCACGAGAGGCTGGGCTACCGGCCGAAGGAGTGGGCCGTCCTGCCCAACGGGTTCGACACCGGGACGTTCAGGCCCGACCCCGCTGCCCGCGCGCAGGTGAGGGAAGAGCTCGGCATACCGGCGGACGCCTTCGTCGTCGGGCTCGTGGCAAGGCTCGACCCCATGAAGGACCACGCTACCTTCTTCCGGGCGGCGGACAGTTTCCTGGCCTCCTGCCCGGGGGCGCACTTCGTCCTGGCCGGCAGTGGGGTGGATGCCGACAACCCGCTCATGAAGCCCCTGCTCCCCCGGAATCACGGGGGCAGGATCCACCTCCTGGGCGAGCGATCCGACATCGCGCGGGTAAACGCCTGCCTCGATGCCGCCACCTCGTCTTCCTTAAGTGAGGGCCTTCCGAATGCCGTGGGGGAGGCCATGGCCACCGGCGTCCCCTGCGTGGTGACGGACGTGGGCGACTCCGCCCTCCTGGTGGGGGATACGGGGATCGTGGTCCCGAAGGGGGACCCCGAGGCCTTGAGCGTGGGGTGGAAACGATTGCTCGACCCTGATCTCAGGAGAACCCTGGGAGACCGGTCCAGGAAGCGCATCATGGATCAGTACAGCCTCCGGACCATGGTCGACCGGTACGAAGACCTCTACCGCAGGGTCATGGAAAACCCAGGAGGCTGAAGAGCCTCCCCATCGCCGCAAGTCCCGCCCGGTCCCCTGTCAGCGCCAGGGTGGCCACCACACCCAGGAATTCCCCCAGCAGGATGACCGGGAATCCCGCCACGAAACATCCCACCTTTTTCACCTCCCCGAACCTCCCCCTCTCCCTCACCGCATAGTACGCAGCCCCGTAGGGGAAGAGCGCCCAGAACCAGGCAACGAAGTTGATCACGGGCACGTCCCAGACCCGTATGTCCAGCGAGGCCTCCCAGACCCACCACTGAAGCCTCGTGGCTACGGGATCGAAGGGGATGTCCAGGCAAAGCCCGATGAGCGCGCACGTGAGTCCCCTTTTCACGGGCGTCATGGGGGGCAGAACCCTCTCGATGGCGAAGAAGGCGCAGTAGAGCACGTTCGCCCACCCCAGGGCCGTTGCCAGGGGCGCGGGGAGCCCCGGGAGGTAGAGCAGGAAGCCCGGCTCCGAGAAGACCCCGAGGATGATCCCCCCGTTCTCGAGGATCAGGCCGAACAGGAGCGTCGCCCCGAAGACCCAGGCCCAGTCCCAGGGCCTGAACCAGGTGCGGGCATGGGCGATAAGGACGGCGAACTGGGCCAGGGCGCTGAGCTCGTAGAGAAGCTTCTGGTCATCGAGGGAGAGCGGCAGGGAGAGCCCGTGCATGAGCGGGGTGCAGTACAGGAGCGTCATTCCGGAGGCCCAGGGAGTGAATCTCCTTCGCGCGCGACCGTCCCCGTATTCCTTCCGGCAGGCGAACCACAGGAGGACGAGCGACAAGCCCAGGGGAAGGACGGCGAGGAGCCGAACGCTCTGCACGGGCGGGGAGATGTGGTGCAGGGCGTTGTTGAGCACGCTCAGCCCGATGAACCAGATGAAGAACACCGGTAGATAGCGCCACACGAACCCCATGTACCTGAGAATACCACCGGCGGCCCGCCCGATCAACGGGAGCCGGATCTCTCACATGAACGTCTTTGCCCTTTTTATCGGGGCCGTGGATTGACTGGATTGACGGTCATGGCGTCCAATACCGTGCTGCCATGGTGCTGATACGGCCCGGGCTAAGATCAATGCACCATCTGTTCGTCAAACTGTATCCTCTCGAGATACTCGGCTTCGTCCCTGAACTCGACGAAATGGAACACCTGATCGAAGTCGATGCCCACCCTGAGGCCCGAGGTCCAGTCCTGGATATCGTTGGGCACAGTCCCCACGATGAAGGTGCGGCCCAGGATTTCCCTGATCTCCGGCTTATATATGGAAATGCCGTTGGCAAACTCGGGAGCGGCATTGACCAGATATACGAGCACCACCTTGCCGGTAAAAATTCTCGTCTTCGTGATATCGATTCCCATTCATTCCCCCGTGATCGCGTTTTGTCCGTCAACCTGCTTTCTGGTCATCATGTCCCCTGACAAGGCACTACTTATACAAAGGCAGGGTGCTTTGCAAGGTCCTGGAAAAAACTATCAAGGCCGGGGCAATAGTCTTGTCCCTGCGGAAAAGGCCTATGCCGGCTCTCTGTCATGCCCTGATCGCTTCCATGAGCCTGGCAAAGCCCGGGATGGTGAGGGACTGGGGTCCGTCCGAGAGGGCCTTGTCCGGGTCGGGGTGGACCTCCACCATGATGCCGTGAGCGCCCACCACCAGGGCTGCCATGGTCATGGGGGGAACCAGGCTCCGGCGGCCCGTGGCGTGGGAGGGGTCGACCATCACGGGCAGGTGGGTCATCTCCTGGAGAAGGGGGATGACGGACAGGTCCAGGGTGTTGCGCGTCGCGGTCTCGAAGGTCCGTATACCCCGCTCGCAGAGGATGACCTGGTGATTGCCCTCCGCATAGATGTACTCCGCGGCGGCCAGGAACTCCTCGAGGGTGGCGCTCATGCCGCGCTTGAGCAGGACCGGCTTGCGGATGCGGCCCACCGCTGTCAGGAGGTCGAAGTTCTGCATGTTCCTGGCCCCCACCTGCAGGACATCGGCGTACTGCGCCACCAGGTCCACGCTGTCGGGGCTCATGACCTCCGTGACGACGGGCAGGCCCGTGAGTTCCTTTGCCTTTGCCAGGAGCTTCAGGCCTTCTTCCTTCAGCCCCTGGAAGGTGTGGGGGCCGGTGCGGGGCTTGAAGGCGCCCCCGCGCAGCATATCCGCTCCCGCGTCCTTCACGGCCCGGGCGGTCTTTAAGATCTGGCCCTCGTTTTCCACCGCGCAGGGCCCGGCTATGACCACCGGGCGCCGGCCTTCGCCGATGGCAAGTCCCCCGACCGCGACGATGGTCCCCTGGGGGTGGAAATCCCGGGAAACCAGCTTGTAGGGCTTCGAGACGTGGATGATCTCCTTGATCCCGGGCAGGCTGCGGATCTGAGCGTCCTCGACGTAGCCCCTGTTGCCCAGGACCCCGATGGCGGTCCGCTCGCTGCCGGGGATGGGCCGGGCTGTCAGCCCCATGCCCGAGATGGTGTCGATGACGGCGCTGATCTGCCTCGTGCTGGCCTTGTGGTGCATGACGATGAGCATTTCAGTTCTCCTTCATGAGAGATGCGAAGGTCTTACGGGCCGTTTCCACCGGGTCGTCCGCGTCGATGACCTCTGCCATGAGGCAGCTGCCCACGATCACGCCGTCCGAGAAGGTAAGCATCTCGCTCACCTGGGCAGCGCTCGACACCCCGAACCCGGCGCACACCGGGAGGCTCGTCAGGGCCTTTGTGCCCTCCACCTGCTCCCTGACCCCTGCCGGCAGGTCCACCCGCGCGCCGGTGACGCCCTTGACCGTCACCGCGTACACGAACCCCCTGCACTGCGACACCACCTCCTCCTGCCTTGCCCGGGGCGTGGTGGGCGCCACGAGTCTGATGAGGTCGATGCCGGCCCTGCTGCAGAGATCGAAGATATCGAGCGCCTGAAGCGGCAGGTCCGGGATGATCACGCCCCTGACGCCTGCGTCCCGGAACCGGGCAAGGGTGTCGCCTAAGCCCCGTCTCATGAGGGGGTTGATATAGGACATGATGATCAGCGGGGCTTTCGTTGCCACGCTCCACGAGTCCAGGCGCGCCATGAGGCCGTCGAAGGTGAAGCCCCCTTGGAGCGCCAGGTGCGAGGCCTTCTGGAGCACCGGCCCGTCGGCCATGGGGTCGGAGAAGGGGATGCCGATCTCGATGGCCGCGGCCCCCGCCTCGTCCAGCGCCCTGATGATGCCGGAGGTGGCGTCGAGCCCCCTGAGCCCTGCCGTCACGTAGGGGATGACAGCCCGCTTGCTGCTGCGTATCGCCTGAGATATCATAAACCCTCCTTGAGCACGGTGTGCAGGTCCTTGTCTCCCCTGCCGGAGAGGTTCACCACCACGGTGGCGCCCGGGCGTTCCTGTGCGTACTGCTTCAGATATCCCACCGCGTGGGCGCTCTCGAGGGCAGGTGCGATGCCTTCGAGCCTGTTCAGGAGCCGGAAGGCGTCCAGGGCCTGCCGGTCGTCCACCAGCTCGTATCTGGCCCCCTTCGTCGAGGCGAGATAGCTGTGCTCCGGGCCCACGCCCGGGTAGTCGAGGCCCGCCGAGACCGAGTGCGTCTCAAGGACCTGGCCGTCCCCGTCCTGGAGCAAAAACGACCTCGTGCCGTGGAGCACGCCCGGGACCCCGAAGGAGATGCTGGCGCCGTGCCGGTCTTTTCCGTTGCCGTAGGCCTCCACGCCGATGAGCTCGACCGGGTCGTCCCTGAATCCGGCAAAGATCCCGATGGCGTTGCTGCCGCCGCCCACGCAGGCGATGACGGCGTGGGGAAGACGGCCGGTCTTCTCAAGGATCTGGCCCCTTGCCTCGGTGCCGATGACCCGCTGGAACTCCCTGACCAGGGTGGGGTACGGGTGGGGCCCGATGGCCGAGCCGATGAGGTAGTAGGTGGAGTCCACGTTGGTGACCCAGTCCCTGATGGCCTCGCTCGTGGCGTCCTTCAGCGTTGCGCTCCCGGAGGATACCGGCACGACCTCCGCTCCCAGCAGCCTCATGCGCTCCACGTTCATCCTCTGCCGCTCGATGTCTTCCGTGCCCATGTACACCGCGCAGTCGAGGCCGAAGAGCGCGCACACGGTGGCCGTGGCCACCCCGTGCTGGCCGGCCCCGGTCTCGGCGATGATCCGCCCCTTGCCCATCCTCTGAGCCAGGAGGATCTGGCCCAGGGCGTTGTTGATCTTGTGGGAGCCGGTGTGGTTCAGGTCTTCCCGCTTGAGGAACACTTCGATGCCCAGGTGGCTCGAGAGCCTGCGGGCGTGGGTCATGGGCGAGGGCCTGCCCACGTAGTCCCGCATATACCCGTCGTACTCGTCCCAGAACAGGGCGTCCTTCGTTGCCGCAGAATACGCCTCCTCGAGCTCCGTCAGAGCGGGGAGCAGCGTCTCGGGGACGTACTGGCCGCCGAATTCTCCGAAACAGCCTTTCATGACCTTGCCTCCTGTATGAATTTTCCCATCTTTGCCGCGTCCTTGATGCCCGGCGAAACCTCCACGCCCGAGCTCACATCGACCCCGGCAGGGTTGGCTTGCATGATCGCCTGCCGGACGTTTTCCGGGGTCAGCCCCCCGGCGAGGATGAAGGGGACGCCGGAGGGCGTCCAGGTGCCCCTCGTCCCGGTTCCCATGCTTGCGTCGAAGAGGATGCGGTCGGTGGGATCATCGAGGGCAGCCTCATCGAGGCTTTTCACGGCCCGGATGATCTTGAACCGCGCCCTGAGGACCCCGTGTCCGGGCCTCACCTGCGTGTGCAGCTGGACCGTGTCGAGGCCCAGGAGCGTCGAGACCTCCTCGATGTAACCGAGGGGCTCGTCCGTGAACACGCCCACCTTCTCGACCCCCATGACCAGACGGATCCACCCCATGAGGGCCCGGGGGTCCGCCCTGCGGGGGCTCTTCGTGAGCACGAACCCCAGTGCGTCCGCGCCTGCCTCGCAGGCAGCGACCGCATCTTCGCGTCTCGTGATCCCACAGATCTTCACCCACACGGCAGGAGCTCCTTTCTCGAGTCATGCCTGGCCATGGCCCGGCCGATGAGCGCCGCGTCATAGCCCAGACGTTTCAGCTCCGCGAGCCTCGCACTCGAAGAGATTCCGCTCTCGGCAACCTTCCTCACCCCCTCGGGAAGGCGATCCGCCATCTCCTCGTGCCGCTTCGGGTCCACCGTGAGGGTCGTCAGGTCCCGGCAGTTCACCCCGATGATCCCGGCGCCGATGCTCAGGGCCTTCTCGAGGCCTTCGAGGCCGTGGATCTCCACGAGGCAGTCCATCCCGAGCTCCCGCCCGCAGGCGAACAGGTCAGCCAGTTCGCCGGCCTCCAGCATCTCCGTTACGAGCAGGAAGGCGTCCGCCCCCAGTTCCCTCCCGGCCATGATCTGCCGGGTATCCACGATGAAGTCCTTCATGAGTATCGGGAGGCTGCAGGCGTTCCTGATCTCGGCCAGATAGCCCATGCTCCCGGAAAAGAACGCCGGCTCGGTAAGGCAGGAGATTGCGGAGGCGCCCATGCACTGGTACGCGGCTGCAAGCTCCGAAGGGCTCTCCTTGATCCCGAGGTCCCCTTCCGCGGGCGTGGCGTACTTCACTTCGGCGATGATCGCCATGCCGGAGAGCACGTCCCGGAAGGGCCTCACCGGCATGGGGGGACGGCACGACGAGGGAGTAAGCCCTTCTGCCCTTGCCTTCGAGAGCCCGTACATCCGCTTCAGGAAGTCCATCATCCCCTCGCCCGCTGGAGCGCCCGGAGCGCTTCCCCGCTTTCGATGGCCCGGGCCGCCCGTTGAACGCCTTCCCGGATGTCCGTGTCCCCGTCGATCGCCATGAAGGCCGCTCCGGCATTGAGGAGGATGCCCTCGAGGCAGGCCCCCTTCAGCGATCCGTCGAAGACCCTCTCGATGAGATCGGCCGACTCCTTGGGGGTCGACACCCGCAGGTCGTCGATGGGCTTGCGCTCGATGCCCGCGTCCTCGGGCCTGATCTCCCCTTTCTCGATGGTCCCGTTGTGAAGCCTGGCATAGGAGGTGGTCCCGGAGACGGACACCTCGTCGAGCCCGGAGTGGACCACCATGGCGCCCTTCGAGCCGAGGATCCTCAGGCACTCGACCACGGGGTCGATGAGGTCCTGCCGGTAGACCCCGACGACCTGGTACGCGGCACGGGCCGGGTTCGTGAGCGGCCCCAGGATGTTGAAGACCGTCTTCATGCCCAGGCCCTTGCGGGCGGGCATGGCGTGCTTCATGCTCGGGTGGTACTTCGGCGCGAACATGAAGGCGAACCCTTCCTTCCTCAACGCCTCGGCGGCCTCCCCGGGCCCCAGGTCGATGGGTACGCCCAGGGCCTCGAGGCAGTCGGCGCTGCCCGAGGTGGAGCTCACGGAGCGGTTTCCGTGCTTGGCCACCTTGAGCCCGGCCCCTGCCAGGACGAAGGCCACTGCCGTGGAGATGTTCATGGTCGAGGCGCTGTCCCCGCCCGTGCCGCAGGTGTCCACCACGTCGAAGTCGACGCTCACCTTGAGCGCCTTTTCCCGCATGATGCGGGCGGCGGACGCGATCTCGGAGGGCGTCTCGCCCTTTGCCCTGAGTGCGACGAGGAAGGCGCTGATGTGGATGTCGCTGGCCATGCCCGACATGATCATGTCGAAGGCCTTCTCCATCTCCGCATCCGTCAGGTCTGCCCCGGTCAGGAGCTTTTCGATAAAGTCTCTCATACAGCCTCCCTGGTTCGTGCAATGAAATTGGCCATGATCGCGTACCCGTGGTCCGTGGCGATGGACTCCGGGTGGAACTGGACGCCGAAGAGCGGGTAGCGCTCGTGCCTCAGACCCATGACCTCGCCGTCGTCGGAGGAGGCCGTGACAAGGAGCTCTGCGGGCAGGGTGGAAACGTCCACCACGAGCGAATGGTAGCGCACGGCGGAAAACCCCTGGGGGACCCCGGCGAACAGGGCCTCCCCGCTGTGGGTGATGGGGGAGGACTTCCCGTGCATGACGCGGCCTGCGTGAACGATCCGGGCGCCGAAGGCCTCGCCGATGCACTGGTGGCCGAGGCAGACCCCGAAGATGGGGACGTCCCGGTGGAGCCGCCTGATCACCTCCACGCAAACCCCGGCTGATGCCGGCGAGCCGGGGCCGGGCGAGACGACGATGCCCGAGGGCCCCATACTCGTCACGTCATCGACGTCGATGGCGTCGTTGCGGTACACGGCCACCTCCTCGCCCAGGTGCTCGAACGCCTGTACCAGGTTGTAGGTAAAGGAATCGAAGTTGTCGATCATGAGGATCATGCCATGCCTCCCAGTGCGGCGCTCAACACCTTGAGCTTGTTGTCGATCTCCCGCAGCTCGTTTTCAGGGACCGAGTCCCAGACGATCCCCGCCCCTGCCTGGACAAAGAACCGCTCGTTCCGGATGAAGACCGTGCGGATGGCGATGCCCGTGTCGATGTCGCCGGAGAAGGAGAGATACCCCACAGCGCCTGCGTACGGCCCCCGGCACATGCCCTCGAGCTCGTCGATGATCTCCATGGCCCTGACCTTGGGCGCGCCGGACACCGTACCCGCAGGGAAGCAGGCCTTCAGGACGTCGATGTTCGTGAGCGCCGGCTTTTTCTCGCCCTGCACCTCGGACACGATGTGCATGACGTGCGAGTAGCGCTTCACCAGCTCCCGGGACACGACCTTCACCGAGCCCGGCCTCGACACCCTGCCCACGTCGTTTCTCGCCAGGTCGAGGAGCATGAGGTGCTCCGCCCGCTCCTTCTCGTCGTTCAGGAGGTCCTCGGCCAGGCGCTCGTCTTCCTCCGCGCTCCTTCCCCTGGGTCTGGTGCCTGCGATGGGCAGGGAGGTGATGGTGCTCCCCTTGAGCTTCACCATGACCTCGGGAGAGGAACCCACCAGGGTCACGTCGTCGAAGTGGATATAAAAGAGGTAGGGCGAGGGGTTGATGTGCCTGAGGCGGCGGTAGGTGTCGAAGGGATCGCACGCAGCATCGAGCTCGAGCCTCCTCGACAGCACGGCCTGGATGACCTCGCCGTCCCTGATGTACTCCTTTGTCCTGTCCACGGCATGGAGAAAGGCCCGGTCGTCCAGGAACGCCCCCACGACATGGCAGCGGGGCGGGACCGCGGCAGAGGGCATGAACGGTTTCGAGAACAGGGCGTCCTCGACGGGTGAGAACGCCTCCCGCGCCAGGGCGAGGGCCTCGTCGTCCCCCACATTTGGCTTCGGTACCGTGTGGAGCAGGCTCACGCACTGCCTGAGGTGGTCGAACACCACGAGGGTGTCGACGTAGCCCAGCTTCGCGTCCGGGAATCCCGAAGACATGACCGGCCTGGGGAGCCTCTCGATGCCGCGCACCATGTCGTAGCCAAGGTACCCAACGTAGCCGCCGATGAAGGGGGGCAGGCCGTCCTGCTCGAAGCGTAATCGACAGCCCGTCAGGGGCAGCTTCGACCAGAGATCGTCCTCCTCGTGAAGGGTCATGGTGCGGCCTGAGTCCATTCTGCCGATGAAGCTGTACGAGCCCGGGATGGACTCCAGGAGGAATCCCTGGCCCCCTCCCACGTACGACCCGTAGGCCTGCACGGGCGTCAGCGTGTCGCAGGCGAGCCTTTTCTCCACCACAACACCCCGGTCTTTCCTGTCCCTGAATATCCTGAAAACGTCCATCATGTCCCCTTTCACGAAAAAAAACGGCAGGCTCCCTGGGAAGCCTGCCGCTTGCGAGATGCCTGACTGATCAGAATCGCCCTATGGCAAACCTCCGGTCACACCCTTCATCCAGGTACGCCACCACCAGAGGCTGCTCTCGACAACTGCGGTCATGGATACGATCTTCTTCATATTGTTTCTATATATAGAAACACGCTCCCTGTCAACCCCTGAAAGATATTTATTTCTTCAGCCGGGTTTTTCCTCAGGAACGGCGACCCGGGACCCCAGGAGCCCCTGTCCTTTCCGCCCGGCACACCCACTGGGCACGGCACGACATCGCCTTGATTTTTAGCCCCTTGAAATGGTATCATCCTTGAGATCACGGTAACCGTCTTCTATTAAACTCTCAGTGCTTGGGGAGGAACCATGAACGATAAGATCATTTCCTTAGACCGTTTCATCATGAGCGAGCAGAGCCGCTACGGCGGCCGGGGCGATTTCAGCGCCATCCTGAGCCAGATCGTGTTCGCCGCCAAGGTGGTGGCAGCCCAGGTTTCCCACGCAGGCCTCATCGAGGACATCCTCGGCAGGACGGGCCGGTCGAACGTCCAGGGCGAGGAGGTCCAGAAGCTCGACGATTACGCGAACAAGGTCTTCATCAACGCGCTCAACTACATCGGCAAGGTCTGCGTCATGGCCTCGGAGGAAGAGCCCGACATGATCGTCATCCCGTCCGAGCACCCCAAGGGCGACTACGTGGTCATGTTCGACCCCCTCGACGGCTCAACGAATATCGACGTAAACGTCTCCATCGGCACCATCTTCGGCATCTACAAGCGCATCACCGACGGCGGCGACGGCGAGCTCGAAGACTGCCTCCAGCCCGGACACAAGCTCTTCGGCGCAGGGTACATCATCTACTCGTCGAGCACGAACCTCGTGTACACGACAGGCAACGGCGTCAACGGCTTCGCGCTGGACCCCAGCGTGGGAGAGTTCGTGCTCTCGAACCCGAACATCCGCATCCCCCCCCGGGGAAAGATCTACAGCACCAACGAGGGCAACCAGCGCTACTGGAAGAAGGGAACCCGGGAATACATCGACTACCTGAAGTCAGAGGACAACAAGTTGGGGGCACCTTACTCGTCGCGCTACATCGGCTCTCTCGTGGCCGACTTCCACCGCAACCTCCTCAAGGGCGGGATCTTCCTCTACCCCGAAGACACCAAGGACCCCAAGAAGCCCACGGGCAAGCTCCGGCTGCTCTACGAGGCCAACCCCCTGGCCTTCGTGGTGGAGCAGGCGGGCGGCTACGCCTCCACGGGCTACGAGCGGATCCTCGACATCAAGCCCACCAAGCTGCACCAGCGGGTGCCGCTCATCATCGGCTCCAGGGAAGACGTGCTCGAATACGAGGAGTTCGCGAAAAAGAACCTTTCATGAAAACATATGCTGCGCTATAGAGTGAGCTACGGAGGACGAATATGAGCTATTCAGCAGATTTCAACAAGGTTCTCGAGATCGGGCGACCGCCCACGATCAAGAAGCTTTTCCCCAACTCCAAGGCGCTCATCGTGAGCGGCAAGGTCATCGACCGCGCCATGCTCAAGAAGGGCAAGGCCATGACCATCGCGGCCAACGGCAGAAGCTCGACCGTGATCAAGGCCACGCTCAAGGCGGCCCAGCGCGCCAACGCAGCGGTCATCATCGAGATCGCCAAGTCAGAGTCAGACTACTGCCTCATCAACATGTGGAACCTCGCCCAGTACGTGGACGCCTACTGCAACGAGCTGGGCATCACCGTGCCCGTGGCCGTGCACGCCGACCACTTCGGCCTGAAAAAACCCATCGAGGTGGAGAAGGCTAAAGTGGACATCCCCTCGATGCTCGATGCGGGCATCACCTCGATTGCCATCGACGCATCCCACATGGCTGAGGAGGAGAACCTCTTCGCCAACCTCGAGCTGAGCAAATACATCCCGGGCTGGGCCGGCTACGAAACCGAGGTGGGAGAGATCAAGGGCAAGGCCGGGCTCTCGACGCCGGAGGAGGCCCTCTTCCTCATCCAGGGCCTGAACGCCCACGGCATCTTCCCGGACTGGATCGCCCTTAACAACGGCACCACCCACGGCATCGAGGAGAGCGACGCGGGCATCCAGGTGGAGCTCACCCGGGACATCCACGAGGCCCTGAAGAAGTACGGCATCTCCGGCGCCCAGCACGGCACCTCCGGCAACAGCGCCGAGCGCCTCAGGCGCATCGCCAGCGAGACCGCCACCACCAAGGCCAACGTGGCCACCGCCCTGCAGATGATCTCCTGGGGACTGAAGGTCAATGCCTTCGGCAACGCCTTCCTGGACGAGTCGGGCAATTTCGTCAAGCTCCCGGGCGAGGGCGTGACCGAGGAAATGTGGGCTGAGATGGTGGCCTACGCCAACGACAAGGCGCTCAAGAAAGGCGACTACAAGAAGCTCAACCTCCCCTTCGAGAAGAGGCTCCTCGCCCAGCCGAAGGAAGTCAGGGAACGGATGGTCAAGGGGGTCGAGGACTTTGTCTACGATCTGCTCGTGAACTGCTTCAACGCGGGTGACACGGCGCCGCTGGCCATGGAGGCCATCCTGGAGGCCGGCTCCTACGACCTGGGGCCCAAGGGCACGCGCATCGAGAACCCGGACGACTGGACGAAGGACAAGATCCTGGAGCGCGCCAAGAAGCTCCACAAGGCGGAAGAAGGGCCCAAGGGGAACTACGAGGACTGATCCCTGAAAGTCCCGCCCAAGCGTGTGAGATCACGAGTCCCGGGCACGCCCGGGACTCATGACATTGATGAGACTTGACGATTTTTGAAATGTATGGCATAGGCTACGTCACTTTGAGATTGTCAGGAAGGAAACCATGGCACGAGTAACAGTTGAAGATTGTTTAGATAAAGTTCACGATCGCTTCTCGCTCGCAATAGCCGCGTCGAAGCGCACCAAACAGCTCATGAAAGGGGCGCCTGCCCTCTCCAAGCGCAAGGAGAACAGGCCTGTCGTGACTGCACTTCGCGAGCTCGCCGAGGGGAAGATATCCTTAAGCGAAAAGTCGTAGCGTCATGACGAAACGGGATTACTACGAGATCCTGGGAATCCCCCGCACCGCCACCGCAGACGATATAAAGAAGGCCTACCGCCAGATCGCACTGAAGTGCCACCCGGACAGGTGTCCGGGGGATTCCGAGGCGGAGCACAAGTTCAAGGAGGCCGCGGAGGCGTACGAAGTCCTCAGGGACCCCGAAAAGAAGCGCATGTACGACCAGTACGGCCACGAGGGTCTCCAGGGGAGCGGGTTCCAGGGGTTCAACAACTTCGACGACATCTTCTCCTCCTTCGGCGACATCTTCGGCGAGGTGTTCGGGCTCGGCGGCAGGAGGGGGGGGCGCAGGCGGCCCGCCCGGGGCGCTGACCTGAGGTTCGACACCTCCATCACCCTGGAAGAGGCGGCCAAGGGCACCGAGGTCGAGATCGAGGTCCCCAAGACCGTTCCGTGCGAGCGCTGCAGCGGGACCGGGGCCGAGCCGGGCACGTCTCCCGAGACCTGCGGGATCTGCGGGGGCAAGGGCCAGGTCTACCGGACCCAGGGCTTCTTCACCATCTCCACTACCTGCGCCCACTGCAGGGGCACGGGCAAGGTCATAGCAAAGCCCTGCAAGGAGTGCCGGAGCACGGGAACCATCACCCGCAAGCGCCAGCTCAAAGTCAAGATCCCGGCAGGCGTCGACACCGGGGCGACCATGCGCATCACGGGCGAAGGCGAGCTGGGTGATCTCGGAGGTCCTCCGGGCGACCTGTACGTCTTCATCGAGGTCAAGCCCCACGAAACCTTCATCAGGCAGGGAGACGACCTCTATCTCGAGATCCCCATATCGTTCATCCAGGCGGCCCTGGGAACCACGGTCAAGGTGCCGACCCTCGATGGAGAAACCGACCTCGAGATCAAGCCCGGCACCCAGCCGAACGAGATCTACACCATCAAGGACAGGGGCATCAAGCACCTGCGCCACAACGGCACCGGCTCCCTGAACGTGGGCGTGAAGGTTCAGATTCCGAAGAAGCTCACGAAGGAGCAACAGGAGCTTCTCGAGCAGTTCGCGAAGATAAGCGGGGAGAGCCTGAAGCCGTCTTCAAAGAAAAAGAAGCTTTTTAGTTTCTGAAGCAGTATTGGGAGAAGTGAGAAGCACGGCATCCTCTGCTGTGCTTTTTTCATGCATAGAGACCTGATCTCTCACAAGCCTTGGATAAAACGGATTCCCGACCAGCTTCTTCCCGGCTACTCGTCCTTGAGCACCCGCGAAGGATCCGCCCTCAAGTTATCCAGCTTGTTCTGGAAATCCTCCGTCGGCTTCACCCCCGCCTTCTGAAGCATGTGCTCGGCATGAAGCCCGATGTTCCGGGAGTCGCGCATGAAGGAGTCCAAGTTCCGTGACTTCGGGTCGTAGGAAGCGAGGCGGTCTGACTGGGACTGGTGGTAGTTGACTTTCGAAATGATCCTCTTGAGCTTCCTGCCCCCGCAGCCGTCGCAGACCAGGTCGTCCGGGTCCTTGTAGCTGTGGGCGTACACGGTCTTCACCGCGCCGCACTTCCTGCACCTGTATTCATAGATAGGCATGAATTTCTCTATACAACAGGATCAATGCAAAGTGAAGGGCAGGTATCCCCTCACGTCCCGTGCCGGGGATACCTGCCCTGTTACTGTCCTTAGCCCTTGTCTCCCTTGACCTCTTCGAACTCCGCATCCACCACGTCCTCGTCGGGACGCCTGCCGCCGCCCGCTCCGGCCTGGGCGCCTGCCTCCGGGCCTCCGGGACCGCCTGCGGCCTGGGAGTAGATCACCTCTGCGAGCTTGTGTGATGCCGAGGTCAGCGCCTCGATCTTGCGGTTGATGAGGTCCGCGTCGTCGCTCTTGATAGCGTCTTTCAGGTCGGACAGGGCGTTCTCGATGCTTGCCCTGGTCTGGGCATCCACCTTGTCGCCGTGCTCCTTGACGGTCTTCTCCGTGGTGTAGACCAGGGAATCCGCACGGTTCTTCGCTTCCACGAGCACCTGGCGCCTGCGGTCCTCGGTTTCGTGCTCTTCGGCCTCGCGGATCATCCGGTTGATGTCCTGCTCGCTCAAGCCCGAGGAGCTCGTGATCCGGATGGACTGCTCCTTGCCCGTGGCCTTGTCCTTTGCGGACACGTGGAGGATGCCGTTTGCGTCGATGTCGAAGCTCACCTCGATCTGGGGGATGCCCCGGGGTGCTGACGGCAGGCCGACGAGGTCGAACTGGCCGAGGAGCTTGTTGTCGTTCGCCATGGGCCGCTCCCCCTGGAACACCCGGATGGTCACCGCGTTCTGGTTGTCTTCAGCGGTGGAGAAGATCTGGGTCTTCTTCGTGGGGATCGTGGTGTTGCGCTCGATGATCTTCGTGAATACGCCGCCTAAGGTCTCGATGCCCAGCGAAAGCGGGGTAACGTCGAGGAGCAGCACGTCCTTGACCTCTCCGCCCAGGACACCCGCCTGGATGGCAGCGCCGATGGCCACAACCTCGTCCGGGTTCACGCCCTTGTGGGGCTCCTTGTTGAAGATCTCCTTGACCTTCTGCTGCACCCTGGGCATTCTCGTCTGCCCGCCCACGAGGATGACCTCGTCTATGTCGCTGGTGGACATGCCCGCGTCCTGCATGGCCTTCCGGCAGGGGCCTTCGAGCTTGGTGATGATATCTTCGATGAGGGCCTCGAGCTTGGCCCTGGTGAGTTTCATGTTCAGGTGCTTGGGCCCTGACTGGTCGGCGGTGATGAAGGGCAGGTTGATCTCGGTTTCCATCATGGAGGAGAGCTCGATCTTCGCCCTCTCCGCGGCTTCCTTGAGCCTCTGGAGGGCCATCTTGTCCTGGCTCAGGTCAACACCCGTCTCCTTCTTGAACTCGGAGACCAGGAAATCGATGATCCTGTTGTCGATGTCTTCGCCGCCCAAGTGGGTGTCGCCGTTGGTGGACTTCACCTCGAACACGCCGTCACCGATCTCCAGAATGGAGATGTCGAAGGTGCCGCCGCCCAGGTCGAAGACAGCGACCTTCTCCTCCTTCTTCCGGTCCAGGCCGTACGCCAGGGCCGCAGCCGTGGGCTCGTTGATGATGCGCTTGACCTCGAAGCCCGCGATCTTGCCAGCGTCCTTGGTGGCCTGCCGCTGGGAGTCGTTGAAGTAGGCGGGTACCGTGATGACCGCCTCCTCGATCTTTTCCCCGAGGTAGGCCTCGGCGTCCATCTTCAGCTTCTGGAGGACCATGGCAGAGATCTCGGGAGGAGCGTATTTGCGGTTTTCCACGTTGATGGCCGCATCCCCGTTGTCCGCTCGTATGATTTTAAACGGCATGATTCCTTTGTCATTCTGGACTTCGGGGTCTTCGTATTTTCTGCCGATGAGCCGCTTGATGGCAAAGAGGGTGTTCTCGGAGTTCGTGATGGCCTGCCTCCTTGCGACCTGGCCCACCAGCCGTTCTCCGCTGGTGGTGAATGCGACGACGGAAGGTGTTGTTCTGGCTCCTTCGGCGTTTGGTATGACCTTCGGTTCACCACCCTCCATGATCGCCATGCAGGAAAAGGTGGTACCCAGATCAATTCCTAAAATCTTTCCCATCTGCTCTCCTCCTTGTATTTTCTCCCATGATCAACCCGAAACCGTCACTTTCGCTGGTCTCAAGACCCGGTCATGAACCATGAACCCTTTCTCGAGCTCGTCCAGCACCATCCCTTTCTGCATGTCCTCCCTGTTTATCTGCATCAGGGCTTCATGGTATCTCGGATCAAATGGTACGTTTTTCGCTTCTATAGGTTCCACCTGATTCTTTTTCAAGGTTTCGAGGAACAGTTTTTCAGTCATCCGCAGGCCTTGGATCAGGGGCTCATCGTCCGGATGACGTTCGACTGCGGAGTGTATCGACTTCTCGATGGCGTCGTACACCAGGAGGAAATCCTTGAGCAGCTTCTCCGTGCCGTACTTGACGATGTCCTGCCGTTCCCGGGCAAGACGTTTGCGCATATTGTCCATCTCTGCACAGGAGCGCAGGTACCTGTCCTTGTACTCCTCCACCTGGGCCCTCAGCGCCGCCACCTCGTCCTGAGGCTCCTGCGCCGCTTCCTGCCCGCCTTCTTCGGGAACAGCGCACTGGTCATTCACCTGGGCATCTTTTTTTTCCTCGTCCATTCTTACACATCCTCCAGTAGGTCACTCAATATTTTCGCCATGTACCCCACCAGCGGGATGACCCGCGAATAGTCCATCCGGATCGGGCCGATCACTCCCAGCGATCCCACCGGCACATCCTTGCGGTAGTAGCCGCTTGCCACCAGGCTGAAGTAATCCGTCCCGAACTGCTCCAAGTCGTCTCCCATGAGGATCTTGACCCCGGGGTCCTCGAGCACCCGGTTGAGGAGACGCACGATCTTTCCCTTGTCTTCGAATGCGGTGACGATCTCCCTGAGCTTGCCGAGATCGGCCAGGTCAGGGCTGTTGAACACGCTCTCCTTGCCCTGGATGTAGATGTCCGGCGACCCGGTGACGCCCGCAAAGGCCTTCATTCCCAGGTCCAGAGCCTGTTTTACTATGGTGTCGAACCTGGCCTTCTCGCTGGACATCTCCCTGACCAGCCGGTCCCTCATCTGGTGAATGGAGAGGTCCGCGCTGGACTCGTTGAGATAGTTCGCGTACTTGATGAGGAGATCCTGGGAGATGTCCTCGCCGTGGACGATGTGGTTGTACACCATGCCCGCCTTGCTCACCAGGATCACCAGGATCCTGCTCTCGTCGAGCCTCACGAAGTCGATCCGTTTGAACAGGAAGGGATCAATCTTGGGCATGATGAGGATCGAGGCGTTCTTCGAAATCTGGGAGAGGAGGTGCGAGGCCTCGTACAGGGTCTCCTTGACGTCCCCCATGGTCTTTGCCATGTGCCGGGAGATCATGTTCTTCTCCCCCTTGGGCAGGGCCCTGACCTGCATGATCTCGCTCAGGTAGTACCGGAAACCCTCGGGGGTGGGTATCCGGCCGGCGGAGATGTGGGGCTGGTAGAGGAGCCCCAGCTCCTCGAGGTCCGCCATCACGTTGCGGACCGTGGCAGGGGACAGGGTCATCGTGTACTTCCTGGATACAATCCTCGACCCCACCGGTTCGCCGGTGGATACGTACTCCTGAATGACCGCACCCAATATGCTCTTGTCTCGTTCGCTCAACTGGTACGCCATGGATTTTAGCACTCACCCGCTTTAACTGCTAACAGAGTTATAGAGATTCTCCTGTGGGATGTCAATACGCAAACGAGGTTTCTCCCTGAGAGGTATTAGAAATCATTCATCTTTATCCACAAATGCACCGCACAGGCCAGCCTCTGGCCCACGCCTTTCCACCTCCGCCGGGTCCGCACACGCAATGTTTTCTTATTTCCGACACTACGATCCTGACGGTGGCCCGGCGCGGTAAAATATGTGATTTCCTGGAAAATTGCTGGACAAAAAACATGGATTTGTTATTTACATGATACCACCCGATAAGGGTGCCAGAAATTCCGACAAGACCAGAGGACCACGGTGAAGGAACAGATACAGTCACTCCTGAGAGAAACGCTGCGGACGCTCATCGATGAAGGGAAGATCCCCGGGTATGATCTGGAAAACCTCGGCCTGAGCATCCCGTCGAACAAGGAATTCGGCGACTTCGCCTCGAATGCGGCCATGGTCATGGCCTCCCTGGCGAAACGCAAGCCCCGGGACATCGCCGCAGTGATCAAGGAACGCATGGACCCCCTCACCGACGTCTTCGAGCGCATCGAGATCGCCGGCCCGGGATTCATCAATTTCACGGTGTCGCCCAGGATGTGGGTCGCCGTCCTGGGCGAGGTGCTCGAGGCGGGAGAACGGTTCGGAACGAGCGCGTACGGCCGCGGGGAAAAGGTGCAGGTGGAGTTCGTCTCCGCCAACCCCACCGGCCCTCTGCACGTGGGCCACGGAAGGGGCGCGGCGGTGGGCGACACCCTCGCCAGGATCCTCAGGGCCGCGGGCTTCGACGTTGAGTCCGAGTACTACATCAACGACGTGGGCAACCAGATGAACATGCTCGGGCTTTCGGTGCTCAGCAGGTACCGCGAGCTCCACGGAGTCGAGGCTGCCTTCCCCGAGAACGGCTACAAGGGCGACTACATCAGGGACATCGCGAACGCCCTGAAGGGTGCGCGCGGGGATGCCCTGCTCTCCATGGGCGAGGACGAGGCCGTTGCCGAGTGCAGGCGCTACGCGGCGGACGCCATCCTCAACGGCATCCGGGAAGACCTCGAGCTCTTCAACGTGCATTTCCACAACTGGTTCAGCGAATCGACCCTGTACCGGGACAACAAAGTGGCGGACATGCTCGCCTTCCTGAGCGAACACGACTTGAGCTACGAGGACGATAGCGCCCTGTGGTTCAGGACCACGCGCTTCGGGGACGAGAAGGACCGCGTGCTCAGGAAGCAGGACGGGTCGCTCACGTACTTCGCCCCGGACATCGCCTACCACAAGGACAAGCTCGACCGCGGCTTCAAGAAGGTCATCGACATCTGGGGCGCAGACCACCACGGCTACGTCCCGCGGATGAGGGCCGCCATCGAGGGCTTAGGCGCCCCGAAGGAGGCATTCCACGCCCTGCTGATCCAGCTCGTGTCCCTGGTGAGACAAGGCCAGCCCGTGCAGATGTCGACGCGCTCGGGCGAGTTCGTCACCCTGCGCGAGATCCTCGACGAGGTGGGCAAGGACGTGTGCCGCTACTTTTTCATGATGCGCAAGTCCGACGCACAGCTCGTGTTCGACCTCGACCTCGCCAAGAAGAAGAGCGACGAGAACCCGGTGTACTACATCCAGTACGCCCACGCCCGGATCTGCTCCATCCTCAAGAATGCCCGCGAGCAGGGCCTCGAGCCCGACCTCTCGCGCCTGGAGCCGGACCTGCTGGCAAAGGGCGACGACCTCGACCTCATCAAGATGATCGCCTCGTACCCGGACGTGGTCGTGTCATGCGCCTCGGACCTCGAGCCGCACCGAATCGCTTACTATCTCCTGGATCTTGCAACAGCTTTTCATCGGTTTTATAATAGGAACCGGGTGATCTCGGACGATGCCGGCCTCACCATGGCCAGGCTCATCCTCATCTCCTCGGTGAAACAGGTATTGGCGAATGCACTTGCGCTTATGGGCATCAGCGCCCCGGAGAGCATGTAGAGGCATATGGCAAAGGTCAGAAAGAAGCGGAAAGGCAAGCTCAAGAAACAGTCCCTGGCAAAGAACGTCGCCCTGCTCCTGCTGTCCATCGCCATCCTCACCGGGGCGAGCGTCCTGTTCACCACGCTCAACACCAGGCCGGAGTATTCCTACGACACCATAGAGAAGAACCTCAGCAAGATCGTCTCGAAGGCCCCGGATCAGGCCGTCGCACAGGCCGAAAAGGAAAAGCCCGATCCGCAGAAAAGCTCTGCCGGAGGGGGCTTCGAGTACTCCTACTGGGACATCCTCCTGCTCCAGGACAAGAACGCGCCGGAGACGGAGAGCTTCACCATCCAGATCGGCGCGTTCAAGACCCGTGAAGCGGCGCAGCAGCTTGCAGACGAGATCAATGACAAGACCCGCCTCCGGTGCCAGGTCGAGGCCAGGGGCAAGACCTTCCTGGTGAGGTGGGGCACCTTCCACACGAAAGAGATGGCCCAGCGCTACTGCAGCAGCCTGGAGAGCAAGATCCAGAGGAATTGCGCCGTGGTGAAGCTCTAGGGCGCCCGGGGTGAGCATGCCTGGCCCAGGAAATCCCGCATCCGGACCCCGACAGGTGGTCCACGTGGTGGGGGCGAGGCCCCAGTTCATCAAGCTCGCACCGGTGGTGTCCGCCTTCAAGGAGCTCGGGATCCCCTTCAAGGTCATCCACACCGGCCAACACTATGACTACACCATGTCGGACGTGCACTTTGCCGCCCTGAAGCTGGGCGACCCCGACTACCACCTGGGCATCGGATCGTCCAGCCACGCGCAGCAGACCGCCCGGATGCTGGAGGCCGTCGAAGAGGTCCTCGTGGCGGAGCGACCCGGCCTGGTGCTCGTCTACGGCGACACGAACTCCACCCTGGCAGGTGCCCTGGCGGCAGCCAAGCTCGGGATGGCCGTCGGCCACGTGGAGGCAGGGGTGCGCAGCTTCGACCGAGCCATGCCCGAGGAGATCAACCGCGTACTCACCGACCACGTATCAGCCCACCACTTCTGTCCCACCCGGGGCGCCGTGAGCCTCCTGAAGCGGGAGGGGATAACCGGCACCTTCACGGGCGACGTCATGTACGATGCCCTCCTGCAGTTTTCACGGGCGAATACCCCCCAGCCCTGCCCGTCCCCCTTCGTCCTGGCCACGATCCACCGGGCGGAGAACACGAACGACCGGTCGAAGTTCCTGGCCATCTGGGAAGGGCTCTCCCTCCTGGCAAGGGAGGTGCCGGTCATCCTGCCCATCCACCCCAGGACGCGGAACCTGCACCAGGACGTGATCCGGTCCGAACCGGGCCTGACCGTGATCGAGCCCGTGAGCTACCTCACCATGCTCGCCATGGTCAGGGATGCACGGTGCGTGGTCACCGACTCGGGCGGGGTGCAGAAGGAGGCGTTCCTGCTGAAGAGCCCGTGCGTCACGGTCCGCGACGTCACCGAGTGGCCCGAGACGGTCCAGGCAGGGGCGAACCGCCTCGTCCGGACAGACCCCCGGGAGATCCGGGAAGCAGCCCTCGACATGGCGGATTCCGCCCGGTTCGACCTCGACAATCCCTTCGGCGACGGACAGGCCAGCTTCCACATCGCCGAGTACATCAGGGAAAGGTGCCTGTAGGGCACGCATCCCGATCCCTGCCCAACAGGACTCCCTGCCTGATCCCCGGCCAGCCCTGACCGCGCCCCTCTCCCTGTCGTTCCAGCGGATACGAACACCAAAGGGGGCGGGAACCGGGAAAGATTCCGTCACCATGGAGGGCAGTCACCAGGAGACCCTTGCATATGCCGGGCAGCGGATTATCATTCATTCACCTTTGTTCTCCACGACCAGTCCAATACCTGTCAGAAGACCGTATCCGCATCCAGGGGACTCTGCCACCGGTCTTTGATGAACACGTTCAATGAGAGGAGGATCGGGATGAAAAAACCTGGTCAGAAAACGGGCAACCCCAAGGACATCCTGAAGGCTGCTTCCAGAAAGGCTGCCCAGGGCGATACCGAGAAGGCCCTCGAGCTGTACGAGGCCTGCATGCGGGAATATCTCCGGAAAGGGTTTCCCCTCCGGGCACTGGCTGCGGCAAAGGCGGCCAGAACCGCCTTCGGCAAGCACCCGAAGGCGCAGGGGATGCTCATCAGGCTCCTGAGCTCCATGGGCCTCTCCGGTGACGCCGCGCACGAATTTTCCCGGAGCAGCGAGGCCTGGCTGAAGGACGATGTGGACATCTTCAGGGACCTGTCCATGGACGAGTTCACCGGGCTCCTGGAGATCATGCAGATCGAGCGGGTCAGGAAGGGCCGCTTCGTCGTGAGGCAGAACGACCCGGGCTCGGATGTATTCATCGTCATCAGGGGCTCCCTCGAGGTGGTCAGGGACGGCGAGCTCATGGCCTTCATGCTCCCCGGGGATGTCTTCGGCGAGCTGGGGTTCTTTTCCGGCAAGGGCCGGTCGGCGGGCGTCAGGGCCGCAGAGCCATGCGAGCTCGTGAGGATCCCGGCAAAGCCGTTGAAGGAGCTCTGCATGAGATACCCCAATATCAGGCGCTCCCTCGACGAGCTCTACAGCAGCAGGATCGTGAAGAAGGCGGGCGAGGACCTCAGGCACCAGCCCCTGGTGGACCTCCACAACGACATCCTCGCCACGGTCCTCATCCCCAAGGGGGAGCCCATCCCCTTTGACAGCACCACGGACGTCACCATCATCAAGCACGGGGTCGTCGAGGTCACCCTGGTCAAACGGGGGCTGAACGAAAAGCGCTTCCTGAAACCGGGCAGCGTCATCGGCAGGATCGAGGGCACAGCCCGCGCAAGCACTGATGTGGAGCTCATCCGGGCGAGTATCGACATCGTGGGCGTCGGCAGGAAGGCAAAGGGTTTCTGAAGACCCGATCGCTTTTCAGGAAGGGCCGATGGCTCCGCTGGCATAGGCCATGACGATGCCTGCCGCCACGGCGACGTTGAGCGACTCCACCTCCCCCTGCATGGGGATGGCTACCCTCGCGCTCGATAACCCGAGGAGCTCGGGGCTCAATCCTGCCCCTTCCTGGCCGAGGCAGATGGCGAACCTGCCTCTGAACAGGTCGGGGCTCAATCCTGAGCTGCCGGTCAGCGCCAGGCTCACGATGCGGTGGGGCAGCTTCCCCACCTCATCCCTGGATGTCCGTGCGATGCGCACCCCCAAAGACGAGCCCATGGAGGCGCGAACGGCCTTTGGCGAGAACGGGGAGGCCGTTTCCGGGGTGAGGAGGAGACCGGTGAATCCGAAGGCTTCCGCGGTTCGGACAATGGTGCCCACGTTGCCCGGGTCCTGCAGGCCGTCCAGGATGACGATCCTTTCCTGCTTGGCCACCTCTTCCCAGGACGACCAGGGCACGGGGAAGAAGGCGAGGATGCCCTGGGGAGTTGCGGTCTCGGCGATGCTGCCGAACAGGCTTTCGGTCACGACGGCGTGGGGAAAGCCGGGCTGCCCGTGTGCATCGAGGTACCCGGGCGTCAGGGCCGCAAGCGAGGGCTGCATGCCCCTCGCGAGGGCGTCCATGACGAGCCTCCTGCCTTCGAGGAGCATGAGGCCCCTGTCCTTCCTGGCCTTGAGCAGCTCCTTGAACGCAGGGTTGCTGCGGCTCGTTACGGCGCCCATCGGAAGCCCTTTTTCGCAGACAGCCTAGTCCTTTTTCAGGAACGGGGACAGGATGTCGATGGGGATGGGCACGATGGTGTTGGTGGCCCCTTCGGAAGAGATCTCCCGGATGGTCTGGAGATACCTCAGCTGCAGCGCCACGGGCTGCTCCGAGATCACCTTCGCGGCATCCGCCAGCCGCTGGGAGGCCTGGAACTCGCCCTCGGCGTGGATGACCTTCGAGCGCCGCTCGCGCTCGGCCTCAGCCTGTCTGGCCATGGCGCGCTGCATCTCCTCGGGGAGATCGATGTACTTGAGCTCCACGGCGGACACCTTGATGCCCCACGGATCGGTGTGGCGGTCGAGGATCTCCTGGATGCGGGCGCTGATCTCCTCCCGGTTCACGAGCAGCTCGTCGAGCTCCGCCTGGCCGCACACCGAACGCAGGGTGGTCTGTGCGAACTGGCTCGTGGCGTACAGGTAGTTCTCCACCTCGAGGACCGCCTTCATGGGTTCGATGACCCGGAAGTACACCACGGCATTGACCTTCACCGTGACGTTGTCCCGGGTGATCACGTCCTGGGAGGGCACGTCCTGAACCACCGTACGGAGGCTGATCCGGATGAACCGGTCCACCAGGGGGATGATGATGATGAGCCCGGGGCCCTTCGACGACTCGAGCACGCGGCCGAGCCTGAACACCACCGCCCTTTCATACTCGTTCAATATCTTGATGGCGGAAAAGAGAAAGAGAACGACAATGACAACGATCGTGATCAGTGCATAGGCTTCCATCGAAACACCTCCTGTGGGATAAGGGTCAGTTTCTGGTACTGAGCTTCATTGTATAGTTGAGCGACGTATCGTCAAGCATGGCAAGGTTTTTTGTCCAGTGCTCCCTGAACCGCGCCAGCGTGCTGCCATCGAGCGCGGGCCCGCTCACGGGCTTGAGCGTAAGGGGATTGATGAAGTCCCCTTCGAGGCGTATGCGGAAGTCGAGATGGGGGGTCGTTGCGAGCCCGGTCATGCCCACATAGCCGATCACCTCGCCCTGCTCCACGGTCCTGCCCTCGGAGATCCCCTTGGGGAAGCCCGAGAGATGTCCGTAATAGGAGACGTGGCCGGAAGGGTGCCTGATCTGGAGACACTTGCCGAACACCTTTGACCAGCCCTTGTAGATCACCTCACCCTGCCCGAGGGCAACCACGGGTGTGCCCGACGGCGCCGCGAAGTCAACCCCGGGATGGCTCGCGCGGCCCTTGCTCACGGGGTGCATCCCGTGGGAGGAGAGCTCCGGAGAGATGCGGCGGTAGTTGAACGGGGTTTTAAGGAAGAGCTTTTTCACGGGGTTTCCCGACTCGTCGTAATAGCCGCCTGCGCTCTTGCCGTCCGAGTAGTACACCGCCACGTGCTCCTCGCCCCGGTTGAGGATCCGGGCTGCGATGATCCTGCCGTATCCCTTGAAGGTGTCCTGCACATAGTAGCGCTCGTAGAGGACCGTGTAGGAGTCGCCCTCCCTGATGTCGGTGAAGAAGTTGATGTCGCAGGCAAAGATGTCCGTGAGCCCCATGACGATCTCGGGGGGCAGGCCTGCCTGGACCGCGGATTCGTACAGGCTCGAGGAGATTGCGCCCTCGGAACGCTCGTAGCGCACGCCGAGCTCCTGCTGCACGATGCGGCCCGATCCCCTCCTCAAGCCCGAAGGAATCCCGGCACGCCGGGTGCCCGCCTGCACCGAGGTGCCGTCGACCGTGACCACGAGCCGGCTCGTGTCGGATATCCCGTATTCCAGGCCGATGAGCTCGGTGTTGTCCGGTGAGAAGACGAGAACGAGCTCATGCCCGGGAAGGACCTTCGACAGGTCGAAGACCTCCTTCGTATCCTCCAGGATCGACCTGCTCTGGCTCTGGGGTATGCCGTTCCTGAGGAGGATGGCATACACGGTGTCTCCCGGGGTGACGGTGGTTGCCCTCCGGATGGGCTCAGCCGGGGCCTTGAACTCCTCCTGGCGTGCAATGAAATCCTGGTAGTCCTGCCCCTTTTCCATCTCGTGCTCGGGCATGATGATCTCAACGCTGCTGAAAACCCTTCCGCTCAGCAGGGAGAGGCACAGGCAGGAAACGAGCAGGATTGCGAGGACAACCGCGTACCAGCTCCAGGGACGGGTACTTCTCATCGGATTCATGGGTAGCCTATATAAAAGGATTGACTTGATAATTCAAGCATCTTCTGGTTGTATCAGTCCGTGATGATATGCGTTGCCGATATCCACATACGGCCGGGATGCAGGGAGGACTCCCAACGGTTCATATCCTGGCTCGAGCACATGAAGGAACAGGAAAGCCCCATCTACATCCTGGGAGACCTCTTCGACTACTGGTTTACCGGCATCGAGCCCGTGCTGGCGGATGTCCTGACCGCCCTCTCCTCGCCCCGGGTCTTCGTGATCCCGGGAAACCGTGATTTCCTGCTCGCGAACAGCTCCGCTCCCGGAATCAGGGTGCTCGGTGAAGAGGAGATCGTGCATGCGCCGTCCTCCCGGAGGGTCCTTCTGGCCCACGGCCACACCCTCACGGAGGGCGACTATAAGTTCAAGGTCCTCCACGCCCTCGGGTGGCCGGTGCTCAGGCTGCTCGACCGCGTCCTGAATGGTGCCAGCAAGGAGCGCATCGCGCGGCTCATGGTCTCCTCGTCCGCTTTCGTCAGGGCACCCCGGGCGGCCATCGACCCTTCCCTGGCCTCCAGGCGGGGCGTGGACACGATCATCTGCGGTCATCTGCACCGGGCCTTCCTGTCTGAGCGCCTCATAGTGCTTCCCCCGTTCTTCGACACCGGGCAGTGGCTCGCCTGGGATGAGAGGGGATACCGGATCGAACCTGCCGTGTAGCGCCCTCACCAGGGCAATCCCACGAGGAAGCCGGGCTCGGCGTGCGCAGTCAAAGGGGAGGCTTTCGTACGGAGGATGCACCCGTGCCTGGTGCATGGGTTCTCGACGACGGGCTTGATGCCGGTGGATGAAAAAAGAAAAAGCCAGAAGAATTGATGCTTGACTCTTTGTAAGAATATCTCTATCTTCTGGCAGCTCTGACTATGCCATAGTATCAAGGGTGAGGGAATAAGACTATCGAGGATAATTCTGTAAGAGCCCGCCCAAAGGGTTTTGTAGGACATGACTGACATCGTTTTTCAAGGAGAAGCACTGAAGGGACCAGCTACAAGTGTCAAAGCGCCTCATATGATGAGGGGTTGCAAGTCAATATATTGACAACGCGCACGGCGTTCCACCCGGAAAAAGCCCGCCCCATTTCCTGTTGTCCATATTTTACATGTATTTTCAATTGACTGCATCACAACATTCACAGTGGCATATTTTATGCTCATCACAAGGCATTGGAAATGCCGATGTTATTGAGCAGGGCACAGGCGCCATCGGTGAATGCGTGCTGATACTTGCTGGGCTCCTGAGAAGATAGAATCAGAAAGCCGGGAGGTTATGGAATGAAGAAGATTTTACTGGTTGAAGATGACAAGCATTTGCAGTTCCTGATCAGGGAAGAGCTGATCGACGACGGTTACGACGTGGAGGTGGCGTCGAACGGCAGAGAGGCCCTCACGCTGCTCTTCGATGAGGCCAATGTCGAACCGGACCTCATCATCCTCGACATCCGCATGCCCAAGATGGACGGCCTCGACGCGTTCGGACACATCCTCAAGTCGAAGATCGACAAGCCGGTGATCATCCACTCGGCGTATGCAAGCTACCGGGACAACCCCATCGCCATGGCGGCGGACGCGTACGTCCTCAAATCGCACGATCTCACCAGACTCAAAGACACGATCAGCGGCCTGTTGACCATGTCCGCCCCGGAAATCGCTCCGACGAAGAAGGCGGCCAATTATTGCTGATCCGGCACACAGATCAAAGCAGGGTCCCGGCATGGAGCCGTATACCATTCACGGAAAGTGTGCCGGGTCAATAAAAAAGCACCGACGGCCGTACCCGCTTCACGCCCGCTTGGGCGGGCGTGAAAAGCCCCTCACTGCCGTCTCGTCACGCGGCCCTCGAGCCTGACGGATCTGATCTCGGGTTTCCTCGCGTCTTCCCGGTCCACCACCTCGGTGATGTATCCCAGTTTCCTGAGCAGCCTCCTGGCCTGCTGGAGGTCCTGCCTGGTCATCCAGGCAAGACACTGCATGTCCATGGCGTCATTGGTTTCGATGGTGTCGCTCAGACGTCTCTTTGCGGCCGATTTGTACAGGGTGTAGACATCGAAGGCATTTTCCCCCGCATCTCCGTATTCCATGAGCTGACTGCGCACGACCGGGTTGATGTCCAGCAGCTTCAGGATGGAGGCGCGGCTCCCGAACGGTGAACTGACCTTATCCATACAAACTCCTAAAAAGCTGATGCCACGAAGCCTCAGCATAGCATTTCACCACAGCTTGAAAAGGCCTGCACCCGTACAGTGAAACCTTTCCAACCATGTTCCTTACCAGATTATGACCTTCCCAACAAGGCCTTACAGAGACAGGACTCCCCACGCTGCGGTTCACAGCCCCCTCCCCAGCGACTTACCCCTTATAATATTCCCTGCCTGCCAAGAATCAAACACCGGCCCTCAAATGGGAACACCGGGATACAGGCGTCATGTGAAGGGTGGCCCCGTGCCGGAGAAGCGCGGACTTCCTGTTATGTGCGGTTTTTTACCGACTCCGAGATGATCACGGACAGGTGGATCGGGCCGTTCTGCAAGAAGAAGGTCACGTCCGGGTACTGCGCGCGCAAGCGGTATCGCTACCGCCTCCTGTTCTTCACGAGCGGTTCGGCCGGCTTCTGGTCCTTCATGTTGAAGGAATTGCACAAGGCTTCGGTCGATCCCCACACGGCCCCCTGCCTCTGTCTCTCGTCGGCCATACGGCAGTCCATCCAGTCCGGCCGCATACCCAGCAGGTAATCCATCCGGCTCCAGAAGAGGTCGAAGAGGGCGGTGCCGTCCACCGGCAGGTCTGCCGCGGGCGTCCCGGAGGGGCCTGGCCCGACGCCCGACGGCTGGACCCGCGTGCTGACCTGGACGGTTGCTGTATACCCTGCCCCGACGGGCTGCACATCGAACTTCCAGGTGTCGGACCCGGAGGCGGCGGTCAGCGCCGTGTAGGCGAGCCAGGAGCGTGTCGCGGTCATCCCGTCACCGGCGCGGTCGATGGCGAAGTCGTCGCCGTCCGCAAGCCTGAAGAGCTTCTCAGCGGCATCGAGTATCTCTTCCCTGGCAACGCCGGTGTACGTCCTGGACGTGACCGTGGCCCACTCATCGCTGGTGAGCTGGCGGCCTGGCGCAGCACATCCCGCGGCTGCAGCCGCCAGCCAGATGCAGAGCAAAAGCGTCCCCGTGAAGCCCCTGGTATGAACGCACCCTTTCATGTCCCTACTATACTCTTGGAATCCCTCGACAAACAATACCAATTCCGTGCAGGTGCCTACCCGCCGTTGAGGACGATCCGCGTGAGGATGGGCATGGCCACGATGGCACCCACCGAAGCGCCCAGGTTGACGAGCACCACCACGAGCAGGATCCGGGTGATGGGGTTAGTCCACCAGCCTTTCGCCTTCATGATGTCTTCATGGATGCTCTCGAAGTCCGAAACCTTCGGCTTCTTGATGTAGGCCTCGCTCAGGCCGGCGAACCATCCGGCGGCCAGGGCGGGGTTCAGGGTGGTGATGGGCGCCGAGACTGCGGCCACGAGGATGGTGAGCGGGTGGGCCAGCGCCGCGATGGCGCCCAGCCCGGACAGGGTGGCGCTGCAGATGATCCACCACTTGACCATCTCGTAGCCCTGCTGGGGGCTTCTGAAAAAGAACCCGCCGAGCACCAGGGACAGGACCGCGATGGGCAGGATCCACCCCATCCAGCCCTTCTTTTCGGGCACCTCTTCCAGTACGGAGATGTCCTGGAGGGGATTTCTGATCTGGCCCGCGAGCCCTTCCATGTGCCCTGCGCCGATGACGGCCAGAACCCGGCTCCCCTCGACGTCCACGATCCTGCGGGCCATATAGGCGTCGCGCTCGTCGATGAGGACCCGCTTGATGGTGGGAGACTGCCTGGCGATCTCCTCCACCGCCTGGGTGAGCATGTCCTTTTCCTTGAGGTTCTCGATGTCCTCTTCCTTGATCTCCTCCATGTCGAGGATGGAGTACAGCGAGGAGAAGAGAAACTTGTTCTTCTCCCAGAAGGACAGCGAGTTCCAGGCCCGCTTGAGCGTGGTCTGCACGGAGCGGTCCACCGGAGCGAGCGCGATGCCCGCCTTGTCCGCCTCCTCGATGGCGGCCCGCATCTCCTCTCCGGGCTTCACGCCGAACTTGTCCCCCATGCGCCTCTGGATGGACGACATGATGAGGTTCGCGAACAGAAGGAGCGCCTTCTTTTCCCGGATGACCTTCACGATGTCCATCTCCGACCATTTCGAGGGGTTGCGCATCACTTCGTAGCGGTTCTGGCAGAGCTCGACCGCGATCACGTCGGGCTTGAACCGGGCAATGGCTTCCCGGGTCTCCTCCACCGAAGACCTCGACACGTGGGCAGTACCCACGATCATGACTTCCTTATCCTCGAGTCGTATGTGCTCTATGGGCATATCCCCTCTCTTCCATGCTCACCGGCACATCCCTGTGCTGTGCCAGAGGCGTTCCTGCTCTGAATGGCGTCCGCCTTCTCACTTCCTGAAAAACACGAGGTCCGCAAGCGGCTTACTCCCGGGCGCCCGGGGCGGCCTGCCCTGGGGGTGACCCAGCGCTATGGCGGCCATGAACTCATAGGAGTCCGGCGCTCCGAGCAGGGCCTTCACCTGGGCGCTGCTCCTGAGGATCTCGCCCAGCCACACTCCCCCCAGGCCCAGGTCGTGGATGGCGAGCAGCATGTTCTGGATGCAGGCCCCGATCCCCTGGAGGTCCTTGGTCCGGTCGTAGCCGGCGGCCGTGTCGAAGAACACGGCGATGATCACGTCCGCGCCGGCGACGATGGCCTTGTATGCGGTCAAACAGGAGAGCTCTTCCTTGAGGGCCCGGTCCCGGATCACGGCAAACCGCCAGGGCTGGTTGTTCAGACCCGAGGGAGCCCACCTCCCGGCCTCGAGGACATCCTCGACCAGCTCGTCGGGCACGGGCTCACCCGTGAATTTCCGGACGCTCCTGCGGTCCCTAATCGCGCTTCTCACCCTGCTTCCCCTCCGTGGCGTCCATGGCGAGGAAGGCGTCGATGAACGGCGTGATGTCGCCGTCGAGCACGGCTTCCACGTTGCCTGCCTCGAGGTTCGTCCGGTGGTCCTTCACCATCTGGTAGGGCTGCAATACATAGGACCGGATCTGCGATCCCCAGGCGATCTCCTTCTTGCCCTTGTGGAACTCGTTCACCCGCTCCTTCTGCTTGAGCTCCTCGAGCTCGTAGAGCTTCGAGGCCAGGAGCTTCATGGCGAAGGCCTTGTTCTTGTGCTGGGAGCGCTCGTTCTGGCACTGCACCACGATGCCCGTGGGCAGGTGCGTGATGCGCACCGCGGAGTCGGTCTTGTTCACGTGCTGGCCGCCGTGACCCGAAGACCGGTAGGTGTCGATCCTCAGGTCCTTGTCATCGATCTTCACGTCGATGGAGGTGTCCACCTCGGGCGTGGTCATGACCGAGGCGAACGAGGTGTGCCTGCGGCTGTTGGCGTCGAAGGGCGAGATGCGCACGAGACGGTGCACCCCGGACTCGCCCTTGAGGTAGCCGAACGCGAACTGGCCCTCGACCTCGACGGTGGCGCTCTTGATCCCGGCCTCCTCGTCGGAGGAGATGTCGATGATCCTCGCCTTGAACCCCATCCTCTCCGCCCACCTCAGGTACATGCGCAGGAGCATCTCCGCCCAGTCCTGGGCCTCGAGCCCGCCCGCCCCGGCGTGGATCTCCAGGAACGCGCTCTTGGCGTCGTCGTGCCCGGACAGGACGTGGGCCTTCTCCATGACGGCGAGGCTTTCCTGGAGACGGGCGATGGTGTCGCGGATGTCCTGGGCCACGGCCTGCTCATCCTCCTTTGCCAGATCGATGAGGGCCTCGAGGTCTTCCCAGAGGGCGTAGACCTTCGACCAGTTGGTGACGTCGGTTTCGATGCGGGACCGCTCGGACTGGAGCTCCCGGGTCTTCGCCGGGTCCTTCCAGGTCTCGGGGTCCCCTAGAATGGCTTCGAGCTCTTTGAGGCGCTTTTCCTTGTCAGGGATTTCAAAGATAACCTCGGGCGTTGTCAAGCTTTTCCCGAATCAGATCAATTGATTGCTGATAGTCTCCAACCATAGTCCTGCCCTCCTAACACTTGCGCCGGTATCTTGTCAATGCTGCAATAACCGCGATACCAGCCCAGATAATGGGGATGATCGGCCCGAAGCGTGTGTAGAACGTAAGGCCGCGCAGGGGCACGATGTCCCCCATGATGACGCCTTCCTGGAGCAGGCCGATCTGCCTGACGATCCCGCCGTCCGGACCGATGATGGCCGAGTAGCCGTGGTTCGTGGAGGAAAGCAGCCACCTTCGGTTCTCGATGGCCCTGAAGGCGCTCATCTCGAGGTGCTGCCTCGGCGTGGACCAGGTCTTGAACCAGGCATCGTTCGAGGAGTTCACCAGGTAGGAAGCCCCGCTTAAGGTGAGCTCCCGGGCCAGGTCCGGGAAGATGATCTCGAAGCAGATCATGACGCCTGCGTCGTCGATGGGGCTCACTTCCCGCTTCGCCGTGGAGAAGTCCCCCACCTCCTGGGTGAGACCGGAGAAGATGGGCTTGATGAGGGAGGCCAGCGGCAGGTACTCGCCGAAGGGCACGAGGTGCACCTTGTCGTAGTAATCCACGATCCTGCCCTTCTCGAGCATCCACATGCGGTTCAGGTACTCGCCGTTCTCGTAGGCCGGGCTGCCCACGATGAGCCTGGCGTCGGTGGAGTGGCTCAGGGCTATGATGCGGGCCGTGTACGGCCACTGCAGCATGAGGAAGAAGGGACAGGAGGCCTCGGGCCAGACCACGACCTGCGCGCCCTGTTTCACCGCCTCCCCGGTGAGCCGGACGTAGATGTCGATGGTGGGGTCAACCATCTCCGGCTCCCACTTCTGGTCCTGGGCGATGTTGGCCTGGGCCACGGCCGTCCTGACGCCCCCCTTCGTGGAATGGAAATCCTCCATCCTGAAGGAGCCCCACACCGAGAGGGAGACCGCGAGGACCACGGTGGCGAGGACCGGGACAACGGCCCTCTTTCTCAAGAGCCCGTAGAGAGCGACATTCCCCATGACCACCACGGCTCCGACGAGGTAGACGCCCCCGAACTCCGAAAACTGGACCAGAGAGATCCACGGGTACTGGCTGTACCCGAGCAGGGCCCAGGGAAACCCGGAAAACGGCACATAGGACCTGATGAGCTCGAAGAGGGCCCACATCCCGGGAACGAGCAGGAAGGCCGCCCTCCCGAGGGTAAGCCTGCGTGCGGCCACGGCGAAGGCGCCGAAGAAGAGGGAGAGCACGGCGATGAGGAGGAAGAGCAGGAACGCCGCCGGGAGCAGGCCCATGCCGCCGTACTCGTTCATGACATAGGCGATCCAGTAGGCGATCCCGGCCCAGGCCACCATGCCCGCGATCATCCCGTAGACGAAGAGCTCCCACCCTTCTGTCTCCTCCATGAGGAAGAGCAGGGGAATAAGCCATATCCAGGCAAGGGGGAACAGGCTGTACGTGGGGAACGAGCAGGCGTAGAGCAGCCCGGAAAGCGCTGCGAGGAGGATCTTTCTCAAGCTTCCTTCCTTGCCTGGGTGCGGACCACGAGCTTCGAGATGCGCTTCTTGTCCGAGTCGGCGATCTCGAAGACGATGCCGTCGTACTCCAGGGTCTCCCCCGGCCTGGGGATCCTCTCGAGCCGGCTGGTGATGAAGCCGCCGATGGTGTCGTAGTTGCCGTCCGGGATCTCCACCTCGAACTCCTCGGAGAACTCGTCGATGGGGATCTTCGGGTCGACAGTGAAGACGCCGTGCTCGGTCTCGATGATCTCCTCTTCGATGACGTCTTCGTCCTCGCCCACCATGTCGCCCACGATCTCGGCCATGACGTCGCCGATGGTCAGCAGGCCGTCCACACTGCCGTATTCGTCGATCACGATGGCTATCTTGGGGCGGTTCGTCCTGAACTCGTTGAGAAGGTCGATGAGCTTCTTGCCCTCGGGCACGAAGTACGGCGGGTGCATGAGCCCCCTGATGTCCCTGGGCCTGGCTTCGCAGTTCCAGTACTCGAGGATGTCCTTGGCGTAGACGATGCCGATGATGTTGTCGAGGTGCTCTTCGTAGATGGGTATCCGCGAGCATCCCTCCCTGTTGATGAGCGCCACGAGGTCGTCCAGGGAGGACGACACCTCGAGGGCGACCATGTCGCCCTTGGGGACCATGATCTCGCGCACCGTGGTGTCCCGGAGCACGATGATGTTGTGGATCATGTCCCCCTGGTCTTCGTCGATGAAGCCCCGCTCCTCGACCTCGTCGAGGAGCCGTTCGATCTCTTCGTGCTTGTCCGTCTCCTCGTCCTCGCCCCTGAGCAGGGACCAGAGACGTTTCAGATAGCTCGTCTTTTCTTGATTCTCTCCGTTATTCTCCAATCAGGGAATCTCCTTCGTACCGTGACTGCACAGGTCCATTTGTAACGCAAACAACGCCATCAGTCAATTCTCCGTGAGACCGCCGGGCCGTTTTCAGGGGCCCCGTTTCCCCTTGCGGGCAATGCTCAACGTTCTCCTTTACGCATCATCGCCTTACACCTTGCCGGCCCTCTTCATCGGCGTCGGGGTCGGTATTGGTATCGGGGTCGAAAGAAAAATCGGGATCGACCCCGACCCCGAATGCATCGTGTTCCTTCGGGCGCTCCTCCTTCCCCGGGCACAGGGAGAACGCAAGCAGCCCTGCCCCTTGCGGGAGGGCCGTTGCCGCCGCGATTGAATGACCCAATATTGTATGATATGGAAAAGCAAAACCTTTCATATCGTGTGGAGTGAACCATGGGACAATACACCTTTACCGGCACCAACACCTACGTGCTCGATGAAGAGCTTTCAAAGATCGTCAATGCGAGCATCAAACTCGAGATGCCCCTGCTCATCAAGGGCGAGCCGGGCACGGGCAAGACCCTGCTGGCTCACGCCATCGCGGAGAATCTGAACCTTCCGCTCATCATCCTCAACGTCAAGTCGAGCATGAAGGCGGTCGAGGCCCTTTACCAGTACGATACGCTGACCCGGCTCAACGACAGCCGCTTCGGCGACTCCAAGCGCGACGTGAGCAACATCGAGGACTACATCAAGATGGGCAAGATCGGCCAGGCGTTCATGTCGGACACCAAGGTCATCCTGCTCATCGACGAGATCGACAAGGCCGATACGGACTTCCAGGACGACCTGCTGGACGTGCTCGACCAGATGTCCTTCGACATCATCGAGATCGACAAAACGGTGAAGGCCAAAAACCGCCCCATCATCATCATTACCTCCAACGCCAAGAAGGACCTCTCCGACCCCTTCCTGGGCAGGTGTGTATTCCACCACATCGCCTTCCCCGACCCGGAGATGATGGAAAAGATCGTCCGCGCCCACTTCCCGGACCTCGACCGGAAGCTCTCGGACGCCTGCATCGAGACCTTCTACCGCCTCCGGAACATCCGGGGGGTCGAGAAGAAGCCCGCCACCCGCGAGCTCATCAACTGGATCAGGATCCTCATGATGGACAGGCACTTCGACCCCAGGCACCTCGCCAAGAACGACATCCCCTTCCTGGGCGTGCTGTTCAAGAAGAGCGAGGACTACGCGGTCCTGCAGAGAAGCCTCGGAGGATCGTACCGGTAGGTTCGTGCCATGTTCACCGAATTCTTTTATCTCCTCAGAAGCAAGGGCCTGCCGCTGTCCCCCACGGGCTTCCTCAGGCTCCAGAGGGCACTGAACGAAGGGCTCATCTGCTCCCTCGACGATTTCTACTCCCTGTCGAGGGCCATCATGATCAAGTCCGAGCGCAACTTCGACATCTACGACCGGGTGTTCGCCCACTACTTCAAGGGCGCGGAGCTCCCCGAGGACCTCGCCAGCGAGATCGAGCTGGCCATCCAGGCCATGCTCGAGGAGTGGCTCAAGGACCCGGAGCGCCTCGCGGACATGCTGGGGATCGACCCTGACCAGATCAAGCACCTCAGCCCCGAGGAGCTCGAGGAGTATTTCCGGGCCAGGCTTCAGGACCAGACCGAGCGGCACGACGGGGGGAACCGGTGGATCGGCACCGGCGGCACCTCGCCTGTGGGACATTCCGGATACCACCCGGGCGGCATGCGGGTGGGCGGGGTCTCCCGGAACAAGTCCGCGGTGAAGGTCGCCCTGGACAGAAGGTACAGGGACTACACCGAAGACACCCTGCTGGGACCCTCGCAGATCTCGGACGCCCTGAAGAGGCTCAGGCACATGCAGCCGGCCGGGCCCAAGGACGCCCTGAACATCGAGAAGACCATCTACGCCACCATGAAGAACGCGGGCGAGATCGAGATCGTGTTCGACCGGTCGCTCAAGGACAAGCTCAAGGTCATCCTCATGATCGACAACGGCGGGTTCTCCATGGACCCCTACGTCAGCGTGGTGCAGGTGCTCTTCAACCACGCCCGGAACCAGTTCAAGGACCTCAAGATCTACTATTTCCACAACACCATCTACGGCCGGGTGTGGGAGGATTCCTCCCGGCAGTTCAAGCCGGTCCACCTCGAGGAGTTCACCCGCTTCGACCCGCTCACCAGGCTCATCATCGTCGGGGATGCCTCCATGTCCCCCTACGAACTCCTGAGCCGCAACGGGGGCATCTACTACGGCAGCCAGTCAGGCGAGCCGAGCATAAAAAAGCTGGAATATCTTGCAAAGGTATTCAAACATAGTGTATGGCTCAATCCAAAGTACCAAACGGTCTGGCCGCACACACAGACCATCGAGGTCATCGGGGAGGTGTTCCCCATGTTCGAGATCACCCTCGGGGGCCTCGACAAGGCCGTCAAGCATCTGATGGCAAAGAATTAAGACATGCGCCCGTAGCTCAGGTGGATAGAGCGTTGGCCTCCGGAGCCAAAGGCCACAGGTTCGAGTCCTGTCGGGCGCACTTTCCCCTTCCGCACCTGCCTGTTTTTATGCCTTCACGAAAATTGGCCTTGGATGCAGCTTCGCCCGGGCGTATCATGTCCCTGTGCAATCCACACTAATGGTTGGCTCCATGAGCGTATGGAGCTCATGGAGGAAAGGAGGTTTTTTTAGTATGGGAGAGGCAAGGACGATTGACGAGTGCCTGAGCACGAAGGGCGGCCACCTCCTCATCGACGGAGTGGACACGGTGGACATCGTGCGGGACTTCGGCTCGCCGGTGTTCGTGGTCTCGGAGGAGGGGCTCCGCAGGAACATACGCCGCTTCCAGAGGAGCTTCGAGCAGGGCTGGCCGGACGGTCCGGTCAAGGTCATGCCTGCGGCGAAGGCCTGCTGGATATCTGCCATCCAGCGCATCATCGCCTCCGAGGGGTGCGGGTGCGACGTCTACTCGGCCGGCGAGCTCGCAGTGGCCCTGGCTTCCGGGTTCGACCCCCGGTTCGTCTCCGTCAACGGCGTGCCCAAGGAGAAGGACCACATCTTCAATGCCGTCAAGGAAGGCGCGTGCATCACCATCGACGGGGCCGAGGAGATCGAGGTGGTGGAGCAGGCCGCTTCTGAGCTGAACACCACCGCGAAGGTCCGCCTGAGGCTGAAACCCGTCCTCTCGGGCTTCACCGAGTACAGCGACTTCGTTCCCACCGGCCCCCTGTCCACGGACATCGCGGCCATGGCCTACAAGGGGGGCATGCCCCGGGAAGCCATCATCGCCATCGGGAAGCGGGCGCTGCGCTCGAAACACATCGAGGTGACGGGCTTCCACCAGCACCACGGACGCCACCGCGCCTCCACGCGCTACTGGGAAGAGCAGATGAAGTCCTATGCCCGGGAGATCGGCATCGTGAGCAAGGCGCTGGGCGGGCTTCAGCCCAGGGAGATCGACATCGGCGGCGGGTTCGCCTGTCCCCGGGACCCGTTCGGGTCCGAGATCAGGTTCAGCGAGCCCTACGAGTACCTCGCCCTCTACGGGATCTCGAAGGCCCTTGCCCCCTTCCCGAAGCTCAGGTACCGGGTGCTCTCCCGGATCGTGGACAAGTTCATCCTCTTCAACCCGGAACGGCAGATGGCGCCGACCATCGAGGAGTATGCCGCAGCCTGCACGGCCACCCTCAGGAGGGAGCTGCCCGCCCACGGCATCGACCCGAAAGGGGTCATGCTCCAACTCGAGCCCGGCAGGAGTCTGCACGGCGACACGGGCATCCACCTCACGAGGGTCAGGAGCATCAAGAGGATGCGTTTCCCCATCACCTGGAGCCACGCGGCGCTCGACACCACCGAGTTCTGGTTCACGGGGGGCCGCTACGAGCACCACGTGTACGACTACCTCTTCGCCAACAAGACCGACGCGCCCCTTACGGAAAAGATGGACGTGGTGGGCCGCTCCTGCTACGGGGACCGCATGTTCCCGGCCATCCTGGTCCCGGAAGACCTTGAGCCGGGCGACATCATGGCCATCCTCGACGTGGGGGCCTACCAGGAGGTCTCCATGAGCAACTTCAACGCCATGCCCCGCCCCGCCACCCTGCTCGTGGGGAACGGCACGATCTCCGTCATCCGCCGGGCAGAGACCCTGGAGGACGTGTTCAGGCGGGACGGGATCCCCGATCACCTGCTCTCGGGCCAAAAAACGTACGGCAGCTCCTCCGGGCAGGGGTAGCCTGGTCCGCCCTTGATTGTTAAGAAAGCAAAGGCCTGAGTCCTCGCCGGACCAGGCCTTTGCGTTGCACATAGGGCATCGACGCCCACCTCTGACGGATGCCCTCTTTTAAGGGATGCCCTACTTCTTCGTGTAGTCGAACACCCCTTTTCCGGATTTTCTCCCCAGGCGCCCTGCGCGAACCAGCTTGACGAGCATGGGAGCGGGCCGGTACTTGTCTCCGAGCTCCTTCTGGAGTCCTTCCACCACGTGGAGGAGGGTGTCGAGCCCGATGAGGTCACCCAGGGAGAGCGGGCCGATGGGGTGGTTGCACCCGAGCACCATGCCCTTGTCGATGTCTGCGGCGTTGGCCAGGTTTTCACCCAGGACGAAGAACGCCTCGTTGATCATGGAGCACAGGATCCTGTTCACCACGAAGGCCGGGGCCTCTTCCACCACGATGCATTCCTTGCCGATCTTCTTTCCCCACTGAAGCGCTATGTCCAGCGTCTCGTCGGAGGTGTCATACCCTCTGATGACCTCCAGGAGCTTCATGACCGGGACCGGGTTGAAGAAGTGCGTCCCGATGAACCGCTCCGGCCGCTTCGTGGCCGCGGCGATCTCGGTGAGGCTCAGACCGGAGGTGTTGCTGAAGAACAGGCAGTGGGCGGGCACGATCTCCTCGAGCTCCTTGAACACCTTCTTTTTGATGTCCATGACCTCGATGACCACCTCCACCACCACGTCGGCGTCGCTCGCCGCTGCCTTCAGATCCACGAGCGGCGTGATGCGGGAGAGGATGGCGTCCGCCTCTTCCCGGGTCTTCCTGCCCTTGGCCACGTCTGCGTCGAGGTTCCTGTTGATGATCTTCATGCCGCCGTCCACAAACCTCTGCTCGATATCCCGCATGGCAACAGTATATCCCGCTTGGGCGCACACCTGCGCAATCCCGCTGCCCATCAGTCCTGCCCCGAGAACGCATATCTTCCTGATCTCCATACTCGACTTCTCCTTCCTCACGAATTTGTCCCATGCTTGAAGCCGTTTCCCCCCTGTTTCCGAGCGGGTGGAACAGCCATGTCTTCTTGCGTGCTTTGAGCGTTGAGCATCTTTCATGCCAAAGGGGGAATACAGGTAATGATTTGTATTCACACTGTTTTACAGCTTCTCTTGTAATCGGGGGCCTCCGGCGGCAGAGGGTGTTTGACAAATTCTCGAAGGGGGTGTGCAATTTTATAAATCTCTCTCAATTCTTGGCGATGTATCCCTTTTCTCCCCCCTTGCAATTTTATTCCATCCTTCATAGGATAATCTGAACAATGATCAACCTTCTCGACCTCGACAAGCAACAGATGAAGGCTATGTTTCCGGACAGGCCGTACCGGGGCAGCCAGGTGTTTTCCTGGGTGTTCGGCAAGGCCGTGCCCAGCATAGGCGACATGACCAATCTCTCCAAGGCATTGAGGGAGGAGCTCTCGAAGGAGTACACCATATCCTACCCCGAGCGCCTGAAGGTCCAGGTATCGAACGACGGGACGGAAAAGCACGCCTACCGGCTCCACGACGGGCTGGTCATCGAAAGCGTGCTCATGCCCGAGAAGAGCCACTGGAGCCTGTGCGTCTCGTCCCAGGCAGGGTGCGCCATGGGGTGCGCCTTCTGCTATACCGCGACCATGGGCTTTCACCGCAACCTCGAGGTCTCGGAGATCGTCTCCCAGGTGCTCCACCTCCAGCGTGCCTATCCGGACCGGCAGATCAGGAACATCGTGTTCATGGGCATGGGCGAGCCCCTGCTCAACTACGGCAACGTCGTGAAGGCCATCGGCATCCTCACAGACCCCGAAGGCCCCCAGTTCTCCAAAAGAAGGATCACGGTGTCCACCTGCGGGATCGTGCCCGGGCTGAAGACGCTTCACCAGGACACCGAGGCCGCGCTGGCCGTGTCGCTCAATGCGCCCACGGACGAGGTCAGGCAAAGGCTCATGCCCGTCACGAAGAAGTATCCCCTGGCCGTGCTCATGGATGCGCTGAGGTCCTTCGGCCTCCCCAACCGCAGGAGGGTCACCATCGAGTACGTGCTCGTCAGGGGCGTGAACGACAGCATACGCGACGCCCGGGAGCTCATCCGCATCCTCCACGGGCTCAAGGTGAAGGTGAACCTCATACCCTTCAACCCCTGGCCGGGGTGCGCCCTCGAAGCGCCCGATCCCGGCGCGGTAAGCGCCTTCGAGGACGTCCTGAAGGACTCTCCCTACGCGGTGATGGTCAGGAAGGAAAAGGGCAGGGACATCCTTGCGGCCTGTGGCCAGCTCGCAGGAAGCACGGACAGCGGCGGGTGAAGGCCCGGTGACGCCGGGGCCCGGTGGCATGCCCTGTGCAGGGGCTGATGAGCGATGAAGATCGATCTCCACATCCACTCGAAGAACGGATCGGACGGCAGCTGGGACATAACGGACATCTTTGCCGAAGCTGAACGGCAGGGCATCGGCTTCCTCTCCATCACCGACCACGACTCCATCGCGGCCCAGGCACTTGCCGCGGCCCTCGCCCTGAGCTACGGCATGAAATACGTCACCGGCATCGAGCTCAACGTCACCTTCTCCCACCCCGAACTCCGGGGAGGCAGGAGCTTCCCTCTGGATTTCCTCGGCTACGGGTTCGACATCTACAACGAGGCCCTCATCAGGAAGCTCGAGAAACTCAGGTCCTACCGCATCATGAGGGCCCTGAAGATCTTCGACAACCTCAACCGGGAGTTCCGCAGGGTCGGGGTCCCGCAGCTCACCGAGCTGGACATGGAGTCCATCACGGAAAGCGCACACGAAAGCCTGGCCCGGCCGCACATAGCGAGCTTTCTAGTGGAGCGGGGGATCGTCCGGAGCAAGCAGGAGGCCTTCGACCGGTATCTCGTCAAGTGCAACGTGCCCAAGATGCCGCTCAGCCTGAAGGAAGCCTCCGAGCTCGTGAGGAATGCGGGCGGCAGGCTCGTGCTCGCCCACCCGGGCGACCCGAACGGAACCTCGCTCATGTCCGTGGACCCTGACATCAGGCACCACTTCAAGATCATCCGTTCTTCCATGCTCGAGTACATCGACGGCATCGAGTGCTGGCATGTCAGGCACACCGGGGGCGTCTCCGAGAACTATCTCGAGTTTGCCCGTAAGCAGGGGCTCATGGCAACGGGCGGGTCGGACTGCCACCAGAACCCCGCCATCATGGGCTGTCTGACCGTGCCCGAGTGGGTGGCAGGCCAGTTCGCCTGATCAAACACACTCCGCCGCAATACCGGGTTGTCCGGAAGCCCTGTATAGTATAATAAGCAGGGTATAATCACATATGACGAGGCGACATGCGATGAAGAAAACCCTGTTTCTCCTGTGTATCCTGGTACTGGCCGCAGGCTGCGCCACGAGCTTCAAAGAGAAGAGAGCCCTGTCGAAGCCCATGGTCACCATCGCCATGAGCAAGATCCAGGAGGGCAACATCCAGTCAGCCCTCGTGGAGCTCAGGAAGGCGGAGAAGGCGAACCCCTCCGATCCGGAGGTGTACATGGCGTACGCCTTTGCCTACCGTCAGACCGGGGCGTTCGACAAGGCGCTCGAAAACGCGGACAAGGCCATCTCGTACGCCGACAAACTGGGCCTCGACCACCCGGGAATGAAGAGCGACGCCTACTTCATGAAGGGCACCATCCTCATGCTCCAGGGCGGGAAGGAGGAAGAGGCCATCAAGGTCTTCCAGGCCGCTGCCGGGGACGAGCTCTATGCCACTCCCGAGCTGGCCTACAACAACATCTCCGGCCTCTATTACATTCTGAAACGCTACCCGGAGGCTCAGCAGGCAGCTCAGCAGGCCCTGACCAAGAACCCCCACTACGCCCCTGCCTGGAGAAACCTCGCCCTCGTGCACCTCGAGGAGGGCAACGAGGACCAGGCCATCGAGGCCATGTCCAAGGCCATTCACGAGTACAACGGGTACACCGAGGCGCACTATGACCTTGCGCAGATGCTCGTCAGGAGGGGCAGGACCAGGGAGGCCATCGACCACCTGAACGAGGTGGTGCGGCTCGACCCCACCGGCTCCTATGGCAAAAAGGCCCAGGAACGGCTCCAGGATCTGGTGCACTAGCCTGACGAGCGCAGGGAGATCTGGATGGCCTGAAGGCCCGCCGGGGTCATGCCCTCGAGGAGGGCGGCCTGTCCCAGCGTCCTGGGCCGGATCTCTCCAAGCCTCGCCTTGAGCTCGTTTGATAGTCCGATGATGCCCTCGAAGCGCATGCCCTCGGGGATCTTCACCCGCTCGAGCTCCTTGAGGCGCTCGATGTCCTTAAGCTGCCTCGCGATGTAGCCCTCGTACTTGATCCCCACCTCCACCTCCAGAGCGGCGAGCTCGCTGGTCCGGGGGATGAGCCCGGCATCCCTGAGGTCCCCGATGCCCACCTCGGGCCTCTTCAGGAGCTTCAGCAGGCCGATGCGCTCGCTTTCGGCCCCGCCCGTGGGCGTGACCGGCAGGTCCTTCGGGATCACGATGCTCGTCCTTTCGAGAAGGCCTTTCAGGGTACCCATCTCGCCAAGGACGCCCTGAACCTGCCGTACACGCTCCCCATCCACGAGGCCCAGGGAAGAGGCCTTGTCCGTGAGCCTGAACAGGGCGTTGGTCTCCCTGAGCATGAGGCGGTACTCGGCCCGGGAGGTGAACATGCGGTAGGGCTCGGAGGTTCCCCTGGTCACGAGGTCGTCGATCATGACCGCGATGTAGGCCTCGGAACGGTCGAGGATGAAGGGTTCCCTGCCCTGAAGCTTCAGGCACGCGTTGATGCCCGCCATGAGCCCCTGTGCAGCGGCCTCCTCATAGCCCGAGGTGCCGTTGACCTGCCCGGCGAGGTAGAGGCCCTCGACAGCCTTGGTCTCGAGCGTCCGGGAAAGCTGGGTGGGGAGGATGTAGTCGTACTCGATGGCATAGGCGGGCCTGATGATCTCGGCCCTCTCGAGGCCGGGCACGGAGCGCACGATCTCCCACTGGAGCTCTACGGGCAGGGAGTTCCCGAGGCCCGAGGCGTAGACCTCCCGCGTGGCTAGGCCTTCGGGCTCGATGATCACCTGGTGGCCCTGCCGGTCCCCGAAGCGCATGACCTTGTCCTCCAGGGACGGGCAGTAGCGCGCGGGCGTACCGGTGATGGCCCCGGAGTACAGGGGACTTAAGCCGATGTTGCTGCGGACGATCTCGTGGGTCCTCCCGGTGGTCCGGGCCAGGTAGCAGGGGAGCTGGGGCAGGAGGGAGCCCTTCGAGGAGAAGGACAGCGGGGTGTATTCCTCGAGGGGGTCGTGCCTGGTGAGGCAGGACGTGTCGATGGTGTTCATGTGGAGCCTCGGCGGCGTGCCCGTCTTGAGCCTGCCCATGGCGAACCCCAGGGAGGCGATGCTTCTGGCGAGGTCGTAGGAGCCTTCCTCCCCTGCCCTGCCTGCAGGGATCCTGCTCTCCCCGATGTGAATGGTGCCGGAAAGGAAGGTGCCTGTCGCGATGACCACTGCCCGGCACGGGTGGAGCGCCCCGGTGTGATCCATCACCCCGGCCACCCGGCCATCCTGGACCACGATCCTGTCGACCCTGGCCTGCCGCAGGTGGATCCCGGCCCTCTCGAGCCGGGACTTGACCGCCTGTTCGTAGAGCCTCCGGTCGTTCTGGGTCCTGGTGGCACGCACCGCAGGGCCTTTCTTGGTGTTGAGCATACGGTACTGGATGGCGGTTTCGTCAGCCGCTTCCGCCATGATGCCGCCCAGGGCGTCGATCTCCTTCACCAGGTGGCTCTTGGCGAGCCCGCCTATCGAAGGGCTGCAGGGCATGCGCCCGGCGGTGTCCATGTTCATGGTAAACAGCGCGGTGCTCACGCCCAGCTTCGAAGCGGCAAACGCCGCCTCGGCCCCTGCGTGCCCGGCGCCCACGATGATGAGGTCGAAGTGTTCCATGCTGTGATGATCTATTCCATATCCGTGGTATTTTTCAAGCCGGATCGCAGGGCCGCTCTCTTTTCACGGACCCCGGCCGGGGGAAGGACCCGTTCTTTCCGCTGTTTTCCGCTGCACTGCCTCAGGGAAGCCCGATGGTGCGCCGCCTCACCTGCAGGACATGAGCTTCGTGAACCTGGTCAGCATGACGGGATGGGCGAACATCCCCTCCACCCTCAGCTCGCGGGTTATGAACAGCTTCTTCAATACGCCCAGACCCGTCTCATCAAAGTAATACGGCAGGCCAAGGACGACGCTCAAGTTAGCGAGGTCGAGCAGGGTAGCCGAATCCGTGATGATGGATATCTTCGGATTCCCTACCCTGCCGCTGTGTACGATGAGCTTTCCCTTTTCGAAGACCATGGTCATGTCGATGTCCAGGTCCCGGGCCTGCATGTAGATATTGCCGTCCAGGGCATTGAAGTCGCTTTGCCGGTACGGTTTTGCGTTCAGATTGCCCCTGATGATGTCGGCGATCATCACGGGAAGACCCGCATCATCCATGCCTGGTGCAAGATCGATTTGAGCATCCATAGCACCTCCTGCTACCTCTTGTGCTTACGTGGATCGGCGATCACCATGCCTGCCTGAACACGCCGAGGATCTCTTCGGGATCGCTGATGACCTTGGGATTGTAGACTATGCCCCCCATGCTCATGGTGACATCGGCAGCCTCGGCCAGGGCGTCTTCCGGTACGCCCGCATCGCGGAGCCTCTGAGGCACTCCCATCTTCGTGGTGAACCCGGTTATGGCCTGTGCCAGCGCCTCCGATGCCTCTTCATCGCTCAATCCCCTTACCTCCAGGCCCATGGCCCGGGCTATGAGGGCATATCTGTCTGCGCAGCAATCGGCGTTGAACCGGACCACGTGGGGAAGGAGGATGCTGTTGGCCAGCCCGTGCGGGACCTTGAACATGCCGCCGACCGTATGCGCCATGGCGTGCACCAGTGCTATCTGGGCGTTGTTGAAGGCGATGCCGGCCATGGTGGAGGCTATCAGCGCCTGGCCTCTGGCAAGGATGTCCTTCCCGTTTTCCACACAGACGGGGAGATACTGCGTGATCAGGCTGATGGCGTGAAGCGCCATGCCGTCGGCAACCGGCGAGCACGGTGTGGCATGGATGGACTCCAGTGCATGGCAGAAGGCATCCATGCCGGTCGTGGCTGTGAGCAGGGGCGGCAGCCCCACCGTCATGGACGGATCGAGGATGCCGACATTGGGGATGATGTTGTCTTCGCCGAATTCGAGCTTCCGGTTGTTGTCCTGGTCCTTGATCACCGCAAAGTAAGTGACCTCGCTGCCCGTACCTGCGGTGGTGGGGATGACGATGTGCGGCGTCTGGGGGCGCGACAGGCCCTGATATCCCGTATAATCCTGAATCCTGCCGCCTTCCTTCAGAACGATCGCCATGCCTTTGGCCGTGTCGATGACGCTCCCCCCGCCCACGCTCACCAGGATATCCGCGCCTTTGCCGCAGGCTATCTCGGCCGCTTCATTCACGAGGTGGAGGCTCGAGTCCTGGATGCATCCGTCGAAGACCCCCACGAGCTTCGAGCCAAGGGCCTTCTGCACACGGTCAGCCAGCCCTGCGGCGACAACGCCCTTGTCCGTCACCATGAACGCCCTGCTGCACTTGAGGGCGTCCACCTCCTGCCCCACCTCGGTGATCGAATTCTCTCCATAGATCAGTTTCGTCGGATTACGGTACACAAAGGAAAGTTCACGTTCATATGCCATGTTCGACCTCCCATTCAATGAGCACAGAAGATTACACGTTATATCAAGCTGAAGTCCGCAAGCAGGCTGTTGACCGTGGACCTGAACTGCTCCCTCTGTTCCGGGGTGAGCTCGTCCGGATACCTGCATCCCACCTCTCCCACTGTTTCAACCAGGCGGACAGCGGCCTTGACCGCACGCACGACGGTGGGAAGATCCCCCTTGAGCTTGAGTTTCCCCTGCATCATGCCTTTCACCACATCGAGCTGCTTCCTGGCCACCGACAGCCAACGCTCCACCGAGCCGGTGATCACGAAATCGCCCGGCTTCCCGACTTCACTGGACGGGATGTACCGAATGGACCGGCATTCACCGTTGTGCCAGAGATCCATCTTCACGAAGATGTCGTGATCCAGGCCCAGGGCCGGGTTGGCCTGCAGGTGGATGATAATCGGATTCTCCCAGTTCGGCAGCGCCACGGACTTGTACTTGGCGTCATTCTGGATGTACTGCTCCCACGCCTTCACCCATTCGGGCAGAAAGACGATATAGGGCTTTGGCTCGGACGCAATCCGCTCATTCGTCTGCCTGTTATAGGCCTCTTCCCATTCGGATGTCCCATACGTATACTGCATCTCTGTTCCTCCTTTGAAAAAATAAAGTTTTTATTGTATCAGTCGCGCCCTGCATCCCCACCCGTCAGGGCCGGATGCCGTAACACCGGTCAGCCGCCGCCGTACAGCTTGTCCGCAAGATCATGCAGGCCGCATCTTTCCAGGACGTCCCTGCGTGGAACACCATTGGCATCAAGCCCACGCAGCTCATAAAATTCCGCCAGCATCTTTTCGATGTCAGGCACCGAACCGAAGGTCATGCCCTCGTTCAGGGGCGTCAGGACATGGGGAGGCAGCATGTCATGGTCCGCCCCCGCCCCCAGGAGATTGGTGATGCCCCGCATCAGGAGCCAGATCTTTTCGCCCAGCCTTATCAGGTCGTCCTGCGAGAAATCCCATCCGGTCACCGTGCGGATCATGTCAGCAAAATCCTTGACGGAGATGCAGTCGTACACGAACAGGCACAGGCAGGCCGAGGTGGCCGGCACGCCGATATTCTGGGAGAGGACAACCATCTCCGCCTTGCCTTCGCTCGATGGCCCTTCATAATCGTTCTTGAAACCGGCTTCTTCCTGGTCGGTCATCCCCTGCTCGATGGTATGGCTCATGTGCTGAAGGTGGCAGGCGCCGCGGTATCCCACGGCATATTCCAGACCCATGCCGTGAAACCCTCGCGGGTCGTGGGCAGGCAGCTCGAGCCCCTTGACCGCGACGACGAACTCCTCGGCGCCCTTGCCGATCTTCTGCGCAGCCCTGGCCGAGCCTTGGGACAGGATATCACCGATGCCCTCGCGGAGCGCTATCTTCTTCACCATCCGGAGGGCCGCGTCGATGTTGCCCCAGGTGAGCTCGATGCCGTCCGTATCCGCCGTGGTGATGATGCCCTTTTCGAAGCACTCCATGGCAAAGGCGATGGTGGAGCCGCAGGAAATGGTGTCCACGCCGTACTGATTGCAGGTCTCGTTGGCCTTGACGATCCCCTCGAAATTATCATTTTCCATGAATGAGCCAAAGGTGCAGCAGGTCTCGTATTCCGGCCCCGGCCCCTCGTCGGTCCTGAACGGGCCTCCGTCCACCTCGACCACCCGTTTGCAGGCGATAGGGCACGCATAACAGGCATGCACCCTGGTAAGATACTGCTCAGTCATGGTCGGTCCGCCGATCTTCACCGAACCTTCGAACTCTCCTCTGGTCCAGTTGCGGATGGGCACATCGCCGGTGAACATCCCCGGGTCCATGGATGCGGCGGTTCCCATGCTCCGGAGGACCTGGGCGAACTGATTCTCCTTGATCTTCTCCAGGACGCGCTCTCTGAGGGCCTTGTATTCCTCCTGCAGAGCGGGAAGCACCTTGCCGGTGCCGGTGACCACGACGGCCTTGAGCATCTTGGATCCCATGACCGCGCCCATACCCGTTCTGCCGATGTAGTGGGCGTTGTCGTTGGCGATCGCCGCGAAACGGACCAGGTTCTCGCCGCCGGGCCCGATCGCCAGGATCTTCGGCTTCTTCGATCCCCCGTGCCGCTCCCTCAACGTCTTCGTTACATCGTACACCAGGCCGCCCCACAAATCGGAAGCGTCGCGTATCTCGACATTATCATCATTGATCAGGAGATATACCGGCTGCCGGGACTTGCCCCGCACCAGGATGCCGTCATATCCGGCGAACTTGAGCTCCGGCCCGAACGTGCCACCGCAGGTGCCGATCCCCCAGTATCCTGTCAGGGGGGAACGGGCGCACACCGCAAAGCGGGAAGTCCCCGGAAGCTGCGTTCCCACCAGCGGGCCGGTCATGATGATCAGCGGGTTGTCCTCCGACAAGGCGTCCGAGTCAGGCGAAAACTGGTTGAGAAAGAGATGGGCCGCCAGCCCTCCCCCTCCGAGAAAGCCTTTCAGGAGAGCTTCATCCAAGGGAAGGACCCGGCATGTTCCCTGGGACAGATCTGCTTCGAGAAGTCTTCTGGCATACCCTGATACGCAATTCCCCATAAGACCTCCTTTTCAGCTCTTTGAACGGCTCAAGACGAACCGCCCAAATCCGCAAAAGTGAATCAAATATAATTTACGAATAATAGCGCCATATGCCTTCGATGCAACCACATCAAAAAGAAAGATCTTTTCACGGTTTCACACGCGGTGTCCATCTCGACGACGAGGTTGTTGGAACATCAAGATAAGACTTATAAAAAGATTTACAAGATCAATATCAAGCGTGCCGCTTCATTGACCCGTGCACAGGGTGACACGATCACGCGAATGATGGAATACCGAAACCCTTCCCGGGCAGCGCTTCGAAGCCCTTTCTTTCCCATGGACCCTTGTTCGGCCTGTGAAAGTGAGTAGATTGCCTGCTGTACCATTATTATTATTTTTATTTAGTAGTATTCTCATAGATTGTTTTCCTATGAATCCCATTGTTTTGAATGGAGGTGCTATGCAGATGAAAGGGGTTTACCCGGAGATCGTCCCCGGCAGGAAGATATTCAAGACCCTCGTCACCCGGCTGTTCTTCTTCACCGTGGGCATGGGGATGCAGACCGCCTACCGGATCGACCCTGACGTGAGGAGGGAAATAGACAGCCTGCCAGAGACGTTTTCCTTCCTCATGGCCGTGGTGGGCGGCCCGAGCATGCTCATGCTGAAGCGGGACGGGGCGTTCCGGTACCTGGGCGAAAAGGAAGGCTTCCACGCGGACGTGGAGCTCTGGTTCAAAAACATCGAGTATGCCTACCTCGTCATGACCGGGCGCATCAGCGTGCCCAACGCGGTCTACCACTTCCGGCAGTTCGTCAGGGGAAGCCTCACCGACGCCATGGCCATCATCAGGGTCATGAACATCACCCAGACGCTTCTCCTTCCCAACTTCATCTCCCGTTTCTACATCAAGGAGGTGCCGCCGCTCACCCTCAGGAAGCTCAAGAACCGCGCGATCACATACTTCAACGTCGGTTACGGGGCCATCAGGCAACCGTTTCAATCCAGTGAAGGAGGCATGCCGTGATTTTCCGTAAAAAAGATGTAATGCAAGAATATTATGAGTTCTTTAACTCGGTCAAGATCGTGTCCGGGTACAGGGCCCTGGAGAACATCCCCTTCGAGCTGAGCCGTCTGGGCGCCAGGAAGCCCATCATCATCACGGACAAGGGCATCACGAATGCAGGTCTCATCAAGCACGTCGTCGGCAGCTTCGCCGGCACGGACGCGAAGATCGGCGCGATCTACGACGACACACCCCAGGATTCATCCAGTCACGTGGTGAACGAGATCGCCCGGATCTACCGGCGCAACGGCTGCGATTCCATCATCGCCGTGGGCGGCGGCTCGGCCATCGACACCGCCAAGGGCGTCAACATCGTAATCACCGAGGACACGGACGATCTCCTGCGGTTCATGGGCAACTACCGGCTCAACAAGCCCATGAAACCCTTCATCGTCATCCCCACCACGGCCGGCACGGGCTCGGAGGTGACCATGGCCGCGGTGATCGCAGATCCCGACAGGAAGCTCAAGATGCAGTTCACGTCCGATCTGCTGCTGCCCAGGCTCGCCGTTCTGGATCCGAGAATGACCATGAGCATGCCCCCGAAGATCACGGCGGCAACCGCCATGGACGCGCTTACCCACGCGGTGGAGGCGTACATCGGTCCGCAGAAGAACCCGGTGAGCGACTGCTTCGCCATCGCAGCGATCGAGCTCATCCAGGCGAACCTCGTCAATGCGATCAAGAATCCCGACGACAGGGACACCCGGCTCGCCATGGCCAACGCGGCACTCCTGGCCGGGCTCGCCTTCTCGAACTCCATGGTGGGCATCGTCCATGCCTGCGCCCACGCCATCGGCGGCATCTGCCACGTGCCCCACGGCATCGCCAACTCCATCATGCTTCCCCACGGGCTCGAATTCTACATCGAGAAGTCCCCCAGGGTGAAGGCCCGGACAAAGGCCCATATCGAGAAGCTCCTGCTTTCGCTCAGGGGCCCTGAGGAGTACGTGAAGACGCCGGCGGAACGCAGGGCTCAGGCGAGCGTGGCAGCCATCAGGGAGATCTCCAGGGAGATGGGGGCCCTCGCGGACATGCCCGCATCCCTGAGGCAGGCGGCGGTCCCCGAAGACAGGCTCGAAGAGATTGCGAGGGCGGCGCTCAATGACGGCGCCATCGCGTTCAGCCCGGTGGAAGTGGGCTACGACGAAGCCCTGCGGGTCCTGAAAGCCGCCTGGTGACGGGCATCATGGGCCATGCCTTACGCCACCGGTTCCTGGGAAGGGGGGCATGGGCGCCAGGAAGCGCAAGGCCATTCTCAGGGCGGAGCCCCTGCTTCGGCCTACTCCGGCTCCGGATCCGCAGACGCTGTTTCCCGGAGGATCCTCTCCCAGATCTCGTCGAGCCCGAGCCTCGAATGGGCCGAGGCTAGGATCGGGTCCATGCCCGAGGCCTCCCTGATCTCCCTGATGCGCTTGACGCGGGCGCTGTAGGGGAGCTTGTCCGCCTTCGTGACGATGAGGACCGGGGTGATGGCGGCCTTGCGGGCGAGGTCGAGGATCAGGAACTCCTCCGATTCGAGGTTGCGCCTGACGTCGTTGAGGATCAAAAGGAGCTTCAGGTCGCGGTTGCCTTCGAAGTAACGGGAGGCAAGCTCGTCCCACGCGGTCTTCATGCCCTGGGGGACCCGGGCGTAGCCGTAGCCCGGCAGGTCCACCATGTAGATGGAAGGGGCCTCCACCAGGTCCACGCGGAAGAAGTTGATGTTCCTGGTCTTGCCGGGCTGCTTGCTCGTCTTGACCAGGGACTTGCGGTTCAGGAGCGCATTGATCAGCGACGACTTGCCCACGTTGGAGCGTCCGGCAAAGGCTATCTGGGGCAGGCCCGGGAGCTTGTCGTACACCGTACCCGCGTACTGGGCGTCCCTGATCTTCGGCATCATAGGGTGTGGAGGTATCGGGCAACCCGCGCGATGCCCTCTTTGATGTTCTCCTCCGAATTAGCGTAGGAGAATCTGAGGTAGCCCTGCGCGCCCGGGCCGAAGTCGATGCCCGGGGTGACGCCCACGCCGGTGGCTTCGAGGATGTCCATGGCGAAGCGGTGCGAGTCGTCCGTCCACTCCTTCATGTTCACCAGCACATAGAAGGCCCCTGTGGGCTCCACCTCCACCGTGAACCCATGCCTATCCATCTCCTGGAGCATGGTCAGCCGCCTGCCAGCAAAGATCCGCCTCATGCGCTCGACATCCTCCCGGGCCTCGGTGAGCGCGGCGACACCTCCCCACTGGGCCACGGAAGGGGCGCAGATCATGAGGTTCTGCTGGATCTTCTGGGCCGTCCTGATGAGGTTCTTCGGAAAGACCGCCCACCCGAGCCTCCATCCGGTCATGGCCCAGGCCTTCGAGAACCCGTTGATCACGATGGCGTTGTCCGTGTACTCGAGGACCGTGTGCTGCTCACCGGCATAGACGAGCCCGTGGTAGATCTCGTCGGAGATGATGGGCAGGCCGAGCCCTGCGAGCTCCCTCATGTGGGCGTCGTCGAGGCAGATCCCCGTAGGGTTTGCCGGCGAGTTGACGACCATGGCCTTCACCTTTGGCGACATGGCCGCCTTCACCTTGTCCGGGTTGAGCTGGAACGCGTCGCTGCTCCCGGTGGGGATGAGCAGCGGAGAGGCGCCCAGGATCCGGATGAAGTTGGGATAGCACGCATAGTGGGGGTCGGTGAGGATGATCCTGTCACCCGGGTCCACCAGGCAGGCGATGGCGGTGAGCAGCGCAGGCGACGAACCCGCGGTCACCATCACCTGGCCGGGGTCGATCGTGACGCCGTAGGTCCTTTGGTAGTGCCCGCAGATCGCCTCCCTGAGCTCGGGTATGCCCAGAGAATGCGTGTAGTGGGTCCGGGCGTTCTCCATAGCGCTGGCGGCCGCCCTGCGGATGCATTCCGGGGTGTCGAAATCGGGCTCGCCCACCTCCAGGTGGATGACCTCCCTGCCTTCGGAAGCCATGGCATTGGCCCTCTCCAGCACGTCCATGACGAGAAACGGGGTGATCGATCGTATCTGCTGGCCGGTATCCATACTATCTCTATAACAGACGCAAATCCGGGGGGTCAATGTGTCAATGGCCCCATTGGGCGCGCGTTTGTCCCTTCCCCGGTCGACGTTCTTCTTTCTGCGTGAGAATCATCGCATTCCGCCTGGTTTGCCCACGGTTTTCCCTGTCCTCGTTCGGGGTCGGGGTCGGTATCGGTATCGGGGTCGATCCATATTCCTTTCGACCCCGATACCGATACCGACCCCGAATGCACAGTGTTCCATCGGACGCTCCTTCTTCGGGCGCAGGAAGAACATAAGCACCCCTGCCCCATGGAGGGGAAAGGGGGCGAACATCATCCATTACCCCCTACTCCCCGCCTTCGGCGGCCTGGTCTTCCTCGATGTCCTTGAGGATCTTCGTGACCTCCTTCTGGGTGGAGCGGAGCACCTGCCGCAGATACTGGATCTTCCTGGCAGCGGCCTTCACCGTTTCCTCGAGCTCGTCGATGGGCACCTCGCCCCTGTTCATCCGCTCGAGGGTCTCCTCGAGCTCCCCCAGCACCTCAGAGTACCGGCTCGTCTTCTTCATCGTGGCTCCTTGTCCAGACTACGCTCTTGAGGGTCCCCCTGAAGAGCTTCGTGACTATGGTATCGCCGTCCTCCACTTCACGGGCGTCCCTGACCACACAACCACGGCCGTCCACCGTGATGCTGAACCCCCTCTTCAGGGTGCTCGCCGGGTCCATGAGCCCTGCGAGGGTCTCGAGAAATCCCAGCCTTTCCTCCCCTCTTTCGAGGGCGGCCCGGGAGCTCTCCCCTATCCCACGGCTTATAAGGCCGATCCTGTCCCCCTGAGCCAGGAGCGCGAGGCCGGCGTCGCGGGCCATGCGGGGCGGGATCTCCGAGAGGGCAAGGAGCTGCCGGTCAAGGGCTTTTTCCGCATGGGTCCTGATGCCCATGACGGCCAGCCCGAGGACCTGATCCCTCTTCGCGAGGCTGCCGGCCACGGCCGTGTGGAAGCGGAAGGCCGTTCCCTGGAGGGCGGACAGCGAGGACACCATCCACGTCTTCGCCACATGCCCGAGCCCGGCGGAGACCGTCTTCAGCCTCTCGCCCCCGCCGGCGAGGAGCTCGCCTGACCGGTAGGTCAAGTCACGGCAGGCCGTGTCGAGAAAGGCCCAGACCTCGTCGGCAAGGCCGACATAGTGCCTCGCCACGTCCGTGGGCGTGACCCGGTAGGTGTGGGCGACCAGGTCTGCCACGCTCACGTCGATCTCGTGGCCGATGCCGGTCACCACGGGCTTGGTGCACAGCGCGATGGCCCTGCACAGCTCCAGGTCGTCGAAGGAGAACAGGTCGGTCCTGGCGCCGCCGCCCCTGATGATGGCGATGGACTCCACCTCGGGGCGCCCCTCGAGGGCCCGTATGCCCCTGATTACCTCGGGGACCGTGTTCTCCCCCTGCATGTGGGCGTCGAACAGGGTGATGGAAAAGCTGTAGGGGCTGTCCCGCACGATGCGCATGAAGTCGGCAAAGGCCGCAGATCCCTCGGAGGTGATGAGCCCGATGTTCAGCGGCAGCTCCGGGAAGGGCAGCCCCTTGTTCCTGTCGAAAAGTCCCGCGGCGCGCAGGGCTTGAACCGTCTGTTCCCGTTTCCTGGCAATGGCGCCGAAGGTGAAGGATGGGTCGATCTCGCTCACGATGAGCTGGTAGCGGCCTTCCTTCACGAAGAGGTCGACCCTGGCCTTGAGCTTGACCTCGATGCCGGAGTTCAGCTCGAACCGGGTCACCCCCAGAGAGGCGAGCATGGAGCGCCATTTGGTGTAGGAATTGCGGAAGAACGCACATCCGATCTTTGCCACGTACCCGTCCAGGGCCGCCGGTCCTTTCTCCACGAGGTCGAAGTACAGGTGCCCGGACTTGGCGTGGTATTTGAGCCCCTGGATCTCGCCCTGCACCCAGATCTCCGGCTCGAAGCACGACTGGAGAGAAACCCTCGCCAGCTCGTTCAACTGACTCACGCTCAGGCACGCCATTGCCGACACATAGCAGAAAGGGCCAAAGGGAAGCAAGGGGCCGTTGCTCCGATCCTTCTTGACTGCCGCAGGCGGTGTGATAAGAGATGACACACAGTGACTGAAGCGGACAACCGCCCTTGCCGCGACTGAGAAAGCTGGAGATGTTCTTGAAAGACTGCACGAGGGACCACCGCCCCTGGCCGGGGCGCCGTAACATGCGTTGGCGCGCCCCTGCGCGCACGGGGACCCGCCGGAATCCCGCATTGACAGCCCGGTCCTATCCATGTAGAAATAATACATTATAGTGTGAGGAGCAGACCATGGACTACCAGTTTATCAAGGTTGAGGTAACCGGAGAGATCGCCCTCGTGGAGATGGACCGCAAGCACGAGCTCAATGCCCTGTCATACGGGATGCTCTCCGAGATCAACCATGCGTTCTGCTCGTTTCTCCGGGAAGAGAGCACGGTCAGGCTCGTGATCCTCACCGGCGGCGACCGGTGCTTCTCCGCAGGCATCGACCTCAAGGAGGCCCCGCACTTCACGAGCGAGGAGGCGGCACGCTACTTCAACCTGGCCGTAGGCATCTACTCCATGCTCATCGACTACGACAAGATCCTCATCACCGCGGTGAGCGGCATCGCTTTTGGCGGCGGGTTCAACCTCGCCCTCATGGGCGACATCATCCTCGCCTCCGAAAGCGCCATCTTCGGCCACCCGGAGATCAAGTACGGGTTCAACCCCCTGCTCACCCCGCTCATCGCCCGCATCGGCATGGCGAGGAGCAAGGAGCTGACGCTCAGGGGCGAGCCCATCGGTGCGCAGGAGGCCTGTGCCATCGGTCTGGTGAACCGGGTTGTGGCGCCGGAGCGGTTCAAGGAGGAGATCTCCTCCTGGGCAAACCTCCTGGTCCACAGGTCCCCCGAGGTGGTGCGCGCGCTCAAGCGGACCTTCGACGTGGTGAGCCGCCTCGACGCGAAGGCAGCGCTGGAATACGAGCTCGAAATGTCGGCAATGCTCTTCAACATCAGGGGAGACATCCGGGACAAGATGAAAGATGCCATCCTGCTCAAAGAATCAGGGAACAAGGCTGCCTGCTGACCCCTTCGACCCGTACCGCCTCTACCGCATCCTCTCGGCCAGCTACGGGCCGTCCGGGTGGTGGCCCGGCGACAGCCCGCTGGAGGTGGCCGTGGGCGCAGTGCTCACGCAGAACACCGCCTGGGTGAACGTCGAGAAGGCCATCCTCAACCTAAAGAAGCACGGCATGCTCGACCTGGACAGGCTGCACGAAGCCGACGAGCCCACCCTGGCGTCGCTCATCCGCCCCTCCGGCTACTACAACATAAAGACCCGCAGGCTCAAGAACTTCGTCCGTCGGGTCTTCGACAGGGCGCAGGGCAACCTCGGCAGATACCTGGGCCTCGACGCCCCGGTTTTGCGGGATGACCTCCTCGAGATCAACGGCATCGGCAAGGAGACCGCGGACAGTATCTGCTGCTACGCGGGGGATAAGACCGTGTTCGTGGTGGACGCCTACACGAAGCGGATCCTCTCGCGGCACGCCATGGACGTGGGGCCGTGGGAGTACGACGAGATCCGCGTCCTCTTCGAACAGGGCCTGCCCAGGGACCTCCAGGTCTACAAAGACCTGCACGCCTACCTGGTGTTCGTGGGAAAGGAGTTCTGCCGTCCGAGGGACCCGCGGTGCGGGAACTGTCCGCTCACGGACTGGAATGGCCAGCGCCCGGTGCCTGCGGAAAAAAATCCTGGTTTGCGGCGTTGAACCTGTGATACCATTCAAGCCATGAAAAACGATTCCTTCACCAGTCTGATCATACTCCTGGTGCTCTTCTTCGTGCTCCCCTCCCTGTTCAAGCTCCTGGGCCAGTACACCATGGGCAGCAAGGGGCGCCAGGAGAGCGGGAGCGCAGACGAAGAAGGAGATCCTACGAATCCCCGGGAAGAGATGCCCGTCCATCCGGAACAGCACCAGCCTCCCCGGAACCCCCTCGAAGGGAGCGGGCGCACTACGATATCCAACAAGCCCATCCATCCCAGGTGGTTCTGATTTCCCGGCGCACGGCGTCATGGCCGGGCCTGAGCACCTTACGCCGGGAAACGGCGGTTTATTGATCCGACACCTGTTGCCGCCAAAGGCATACGGCCCCATGCCGGGACCCCGCTTCAGCGATCTGTTTTGCCGGACCGGTAAGGCTACGAGGCGTCCATGGGCAGCACCACGAAGGGGATTGCCGCCTCGCGCATGAACCGCTCCGCGTAGTCTCCCCGGAGCCAGGACAGGATCCCCTTGTCCCCGTTGTGCGGCAGCACCACGAGCTCGATCTTCTTGTCCTTGATGACCTTGTCGAGCGTTTCGATGAGACCGCCCCGGATGACGAGCCGGTGGGCTGCGTCGATGCTGTCCCCCACCGCCTGGTGGCAGATGGCGTACACCTTGTCCCGGGCGGCCTGGATGACCTCGTCCTCGAGCTTTTCGATGTTGATGTGAGGAACGTAGAAACCCGCAGCACCCCCGATGTCGGTGACATTGTGGAGCACGAACAGCTCCGCATCGATTATCTTGGAAAGCTCGTACGCATACTTCACGAGGTATGAGCTGTACTTGGCCAGGTCGGTGTAGCAGAGGATCCTCTTGGGCTTCTTCATCGTTTTTCTGTTCATATCATTCCCCCTCTCGGTTGTTGTGTTCTTAAAAAGATGCAGTGAACATCAATGGCTGAAGATCGAATCGATCACACCCTTCAGGTCTTTGAGATGGAACGGCTTCGCCACGAAGGCGTCCGCGCCTTTTTCGAAGGCCAGCTTCTTGGCCTCGCTCACGGAGAAGCCGGTGATGAGCACGATGGGCGTTTCGGGATACCTGGTCTTGATCTCCGTCATGAGGGTGTACCCGTCCATCCTCGGCATGTGGATGTCGCTGATCACCACGTCCATGGTTTCGCTCTCCATGAACTTCAACGCATCGACCCCGTCACGTGCCGTGTGCACGTGGTACCCGAACATGCTGAGGAAGTCGGAGATCACGTGCGTGAGCTCATCGGAATCGTCAACAATGAGTATCTTCTTGCTTTCCGTCATTCGCGTTTCGATGCCGCCAGATCGATGATTTCGTAGTCCCTCAGCGTGGTGTATTTCCTTGTTTCCGCCGTTGTCGTCCGTGCAAGTTTATCCATCACTTCTTTTATTCTGAATATCTGATCTTCCATAACTTTCAAGGTTTCAAGGACCTTTTTGTTTCCCTCGAGCTCCGGGGAGATCTGGAGCATCTCGATGTTGCCCAGGATGATGTTGAGCGGCGTGTTGATCCGGTCGGACAGGGTGACCGTGGTCTTGGTGATGGCGCTGACCTCCTGGATGCGCTTCTGCTCCTGGCCGTAGCTCTGCATCTCGAGCGCCCTGCGGATGCGGATGATGAGCTCGTCCTCGTCGCAGGGTTTGAGCAGGTAGTCGTACACCCCGAGCCGAAGGGCGGAGACCGCGGTCTTGATGGACCCGTACCCGGTGATCACGATGACCAGGGTCTTCGGAGAGATGACCTTCACGTTCTCCAGGAGCTCAAGGCCGCCCATGCCCTCGAGGACGAGATCGGTGAGCACCAGGTGGTATTTTTTCTCGCCGAAGAGCTCCAGCGCCCGTTCGGCGGAATGCGCGTCGTCCACGTCGTAGCCGTGGCGCCGCAGGATATCCACCAGGGAATACCGCACGATCTCTTCGTCGTCCACAACCAGAATCTTCTTCTTTTCCATGTGTCTCTGCGCCCTATCTTGCGTACAGCTGCTTCTGGACTATGTCCCTTAAGTCCTTGATCCTGAAGGGCTTGCGAAGATAGGCCGCCCCGGTGGTCTCAAGGAACTCCTTGATCTGGTAGTCATACGTGTCCCCGGTGATGAACATGAACTTCTTCTTGAGCCTGGGCTGCGCCTTGACCGCGGTGCGGTAGAGCTCCATCCCGTCCATCACCGGCATCCTCAGGTCCGATATGATGAGCTCCCAGGGGTGCTCATCGAGGTGGTCGAACGCGGCCTGCCCGTTGCTGAAGGGCCTGACCTCGTAGAAGGGGCTCAGGGTGTCCACCATGAGCTCCAGGAGGTCTTCCTCGTCTTCCACCACCATGATCGTCGAGCGCCTCTCCTGGCCGACAGACGCGGCTTCGCACGGGGCGTCTTCTTCGCCGGCCTGCGTCCCCTGCTCCTGCTTATCGGCCGTCATGGCGGGTATCTTGATGCGGGCCACAGCGCCGTTCCCGGTGTTCTCCAGGGAGATCTCCCCCTTGTGCTCGGAGATGATCCCGTAGCAGATGCTCAGGCCCAGACCGGTCCCCTTGTCCTTTGCCTTGGTGGTGAAAAACGGGTCGAAGATCTTGGTCATGATCTCCTCGGGGATGCCCGGACCGGTGTCCTCGATGGAGAGGTGGACGTGGGTGTTGTCCTGGCAGGCCGTGAGGCGGATGCTGCCGGGGTTGTCGTCGATGGCGTCGATGGCGTTGTTGATGAAGTTCACGAGGACCTGCTCGATGCAGTTCATGTCGGCCCGGACCATGAGCGGCTCGGGGTGCTCCTCGCAATGGAGGGTGATGCCGCGCTTCTTCACGGTGGGCGTGTAGAGGCTCACGGTCCGCTTGATGATGTCGCGCATGTCGAACACGACCTTCTCGGGCGGCTTGTTCCGGGAGAACTTCAGCAGCGACTCCACGATGTGCTTGGCGGAGTTGGCTGCGTTGATGATCACCGAGAGCCTCTTCCGGTCCTGCCCGCTCATGGCCTCGGCATCGATGAGGTCAGCGAAGCCCAGGATGGGGGTGAGCCTGTTGTTCAGCTCGTGGGCGATGCCCGAGGTGAGCAGACCCAGCGAGGTGAGCTTCTCGGTCTGCATGGCGCGCTGGTCCATGCGCCTCCTGGCCGTGATGTCCCGCACCACCACCAGGACCTGCTCCGTGCTCAGGCGCTTGATGAAGAACTGCCCTATGATGCCCGTGACTGTGCCGACGGAGATGTTCAGCTCGAAGTCACGGGACTGGCCCGGCTGCAGACCCGGCAGGTGCCTGCGGATGTCCTCGACGGTCTCCTGGTCGAAGATGTCTCCGAGCGTGGCCGGCGTCCTGCCCAGGACCACGAGAAGCCGCTGGTTGCAGAACGCCACCGTATCGTCCGCGGAAAAGATGAAGATCATGTCCTCCGAGGAGTCCACCACGGAGATGTAGCATTCGGATATGGCCCTCAAGCTTTCGTCCTTCTGCCTCAGGAGGTCCTTGAGGTCGGAGTTCTTCCGCTGGAAGAGGGTGGAGAGATGGACCAGGGTGAGCATCTGGCCCACCAGCAGGCCCAGGAGCTCGAAGACCCTCAGGGTGTGGACGTCAAAGAAATTGGGGCGGGAATGGGAGAGGTTGAGCACGCCGAAGGTCATCTCCCCTTCCTTGATGGGGACGCACAGGATGGAGCCGATCTTCACCTGCGTGCCCGGGATCTCCTTGAAATAGGGGCTCTCCCCCGCTTCAGAAACGAGGATTGGCCTGCCCTCGAGCGCGCACATGCCGGCCACCCCCTCGCCCTTTTCCATGCTCACCCTCCGGGACGGCCCGTGGAGGTCGATCCCGGCTGCGGCCTTGAGCACGACCCGGTTCTCTTCCACCACGAACACGCTCGCGTTCTCGCAGCGCGATTCCCTGATGAGGACCTGGACTATGTACGCATAGAAGTCGTCTTCCGGAGACCCCCGGCGCACCTGCTCCGAGAGCTCGAAGATGCTCGAGAGGATGCCGATGGTGCCTTCGTAGAAATCCGTGGCTTTCTTGAGGAGGTCAAGCAGCAGCCTTTCCCGGTCGTTGGAAAATTCAAAGGGTGCTTTGAGTCCTGACACGCTATTTTTCACAGCACCACCGCCACTGCCTCTCAAAAGAGATTTTCAATTATCACATGGTTTACCTTATACCGCTGGAGGATGGTGTTGACAAGATCTTTATACATTTCCCCAAGATAGGAGCGAAGTAGCGAATCGTACTGGGAATCGCCGACTCCCATGCCCCGCTCGTGACGGCAGATCACGTGGTTGATGAGGTGCACCATGGCGCTTGCCCTGCTCACCGGCCTGTGGTGATGCCTGATGATCTCCACCACCCCTTCCGGGAAATGCCACGTCCTGGCCACCGCCTCGCCGAGGACCGAGTGGTCGGTGGAGAAAACCTGCCTCTCGAGATCTTCGTCGGGCCAGTTCCCCTCGAATTCGATGAGGGGTACGTAGGCCTCCGGCGCCTTGAACAGGAAGACCATCCTCCCCAGGTCGTGCAGGAGGGCCCCGGTGAACAGGAGGTCCTTTTCGGCCCTGTCCCGGCTCAGGGAAAGGGCGATGAGCGCCGTGGCGTAGGAGTGAGCCCACAGGGGCCTCGCGTACTTCGATTCGGTCTTGAGGCTGCTGATCACCGCCATGGACAGGGTAATGCACTTCACCATGTCCATGCCGATGATGAGCAGCGACTGGTGTATGCCGATGGCCCCCTTTGCATGACGGTAGAAGGGGGAGTTGGCGAGCTTGATGATCTTCGAGGCCATGGCCGGGTCCGCAGAGATGACGCCTTCGAGCCTCTCGAAGTCCGCCTCCTCGTCCTGCAGCGCCTCGAAGAGCCTCACCTTGCTGGCTTCCAGGGTCGGGATGCCCTCCACCTGCCTGCCCAGGATAAACGTGTGGTTCGCCTTGTCCATCGACATGCGTTAACGGCCCGGACGTAAGAAAACTTGAATGTTTCCTGGGCCCACGGGGCCATGGAGCCACCCATTCCTCAGGTCTTCTCCGGGCCCTTGCGCGCCCTGTTTCCCCCTTCCTGCCCTGCAGGACATTTTTTACTCATGTATTTTGAGCCGATTTCCGTTAATATAGCTCAGGAAGGCCCGATTTTCCTGTGGTGGAGCACGGGCAACGATACGCTTTTATTGAAAAACATGACTGACGCAAAGACGGGCAGGACAGTGAAGATCCTTCTGGTTGACGACGATCACGAGACGCTGGGCCTCATCTCCGAGTTCCTCGTGGAGAAGGGGTTCGAGCTCATCACGGCGGCCAACGGGGAGCAGGCCATGACCCTGGTGGACAAGGACGTTTTCCACATCGCCATCGTGGACCTGCACCTTCCGGGCATGACGGGCTCCGAGCTCCTGAAGCTCATCAAGAACATGCGCCCCCACATCCAGGTGATCATGATCACCGGCTACGGCACCATCCGGGATGCGGTGGAGTGCATGAAGCTGGGCGCATCCGATTTCATCACCAAACCCATCCTCCTGGACCACCTCCTCATCGCCATCGACCGCATCACCGAAGAGACCAGGCTCAAGGAGGAGGCCGAGCTCGCCGCCTACTACAAGACCCTGTCCCGCACCGACGAGCTCACGGGGCTCTACAATTTCCGCCACCTGGTTTCCCTGCTCAAGAGCGAGGCCACCAGGCACATCCGCTACAACAGGATCATGTCGCTCGCCATGATCGACATTGACAACTTCAAGAACTACAACGACTCCAATGGGCACGAGGAAGGCAACGAGCTCCTCACGCGCCTGGCGCACATCTTCAGGCACAACACCCGCAACTGCGACATCCTCGCCCGCTACGGAGGGGAGGAGTTCGTCATCATCTTCCCGGAGACCTCCCTCGAAGAGGCCATGGTCGTGTCGGAGAGGATCTGCAAGACCGTTGTGGTGAGCCTCGGCGTCTCCGTCACCATCGGCCTGGCGGGCCTGCCGCACCACACCGTGGATTGCAATGACCTGCTGAGAATGGCCGACCGGGCCATGTACTGGGGAAAGGAGCACGGGAAGAACCAGATCGTCATCTACAGCGATGCGATCGACACGTGCAAATAGAGATCCCCTGACCTGTTCGCGAGATTCCTCCTGCCCATCCCGGGCATCCTGAGCGTCGTCCCCGCCCTGATCCCTTCCGGAATGCTCACCCTGATCCTCTTCCTGGTGAAGCCGGGCCGGTATTCGATGGTGATGTGCCCCCCGCTCTGCGCGATGTCCACGGGAATGACGATGTCTTCGTGGATGTCCATGACGCTGTGGAAGAACCTCTGTGCGCTGCCGGCGGCGAGCTTCACGAGGGAGCGCTTCAGCACGTCCCGGGGGCTCCCTCCGGTGGCCAGCGCCTCATACACGATCACCCTGCTCACCATGAGGAGCTTCTCGAGCCATTCCCCCTTGATGGGCAGGTCATCGAAGACCTCCCGGAAGTCCTTCCTGGCAAAGATGTCCTGGTACACATCCTCCCGCTGGAAGCTGCGGCTCCGGTCCCGGTCGTAGCGCCTGCGCTTGTCGGCGTCGATGAGCACGCCGTATGCCTCGGTGATCTCCCGGAAGTACTCCACCGACTTGGGGTCGTCCCTGTTCACGTCAGGGTGGAACTTCAGGGCCAGCCTGCGGTAAGCCTTCTTGACCTCATCAGCCCCGGCATCGCGGGTCACGCTCAGAATCTGATAGTAGTCCTTCACCATATGCTCTCGTGTTCCCGCACACCCGCTCACCGGCGGGACTGTATGAAGACCTCCCCGGGAAGCTCGACCGCCGTGAGCGCCCCGCCGTACACGGCGCCGGTATCGATGCCTATCTTGTCGCTCTTCACCAGAGGCCTGGCAAAGGGGGTATGCCCGAATATGACCTTCTTTTCGATCCCGGTGGGGGAAAAGATGAATTCATCGCGTATCCATATGAAATCCTGGCGGTCCTGCTCGGCGATGGGCACGCCTGGCCGCAGGCCGGCGTGGACGTAGACGTACCGCTCGTCCTCGTGGAACCACTGCATGTCGGCATAGAAATTCCGGTGGGACTCGGGCATGGCATGGGCGACCTGGGTGTGGGAGACGAAGGGCTCGTGCCCGAGGTACGACTGGACCGTCCTCATGCCCCCGTTCGCGAAGAACACGGACCTGTTCGTACCGTACTCGAGGAAGTCGATGAACATCTGCTCGTGGTTGCCCCGCAGGAAGACGCAGGAGAACCGCTTCGTCAGGGAGATGAGATATTCCACCGTCTCGAAGGGCTTGAAGCCCCGGTCTATGTAGTCACCCAGGAACACGACCTTTTCGTCGCTGCCGGGATCGATCCTGGAGATGAGGTCTTCCAGCAGGTCCAGGCATCCATGGATGTCCCCGATGGCAAATGTCCTCTTCATGGTTCCAGGCAGGGAATACGGCATCCCTTGGTTCTCATCGTCCGGACCGTTTCCTATGTCCCCTTCCTGAGCTTGATCGTCTCGATCTTCAGCTCGGGGATCTTTTCCTGCGCCTTATGAGAGTTGGGGTTGATCTTGAGCGCGAGGCGGTACGCATCGAGCGCTGCGCTCAGATCGTCGAGCCTGCCCTTGCCCTTCTTTCCCTGCGCCCTCGTCTCGTACGCATATGCCAGGGTGATGGCCACGTCGTGGTCCTGGGCGTTCTTCAGGTACTCCCGCGAGGCTTCGATGATGCGGTCGGGCTCCTTCATCCCGACCGCCGCGCTGACGAGGCCCTTCCTGGCCTCGTTCGAGGGGGCGGCCTTGATGAGGGCATGATAGAGGTCGTAGGATGCCCGGTAGTCTCCCGTCTTCAAAGACAGCGGCGCGGCCCGCAGGAGCGTGTCGCGGTCACCCGGCCTGATCTTGAGGACCTTCCGGTAGGTATCGAGCGCTCCCTTGTCGTTTCCCGCCTTCTCGTAGGAGACGGCGAGGTTGTAGAGGAGCACCGGGTCCTTGGGGTTCAGGTCGACCGCCCGGGTGTAGTAGTCGGTCTGGGCGTCCGTCTTCCCGAGCTTGCCCATGACGTAGGCGAGCTGGGCGAACGCGTTCCTGTCCTGGGGGTACAGCGCGACGTAGCGCTTCAGGAGGGTCGCGGCTTCATCGTAGCGCCTGCCCTTCACCGCGTCCTGGATCACCGGGACGAGGATGTCCTTGCCCTTGGCTCGCCCTGCGTACGACTTGTAGAGCTCGAGCGCCCGGTCGTTCATGCCGGCCTGCTCGTATGTCTTCCCCAGGTCCGTGACAATGGGCTCGGAATTGGGCTCCAGGCCCAGCGCCTTCTTCAGGTAGCCCACCCGTGTCTCGAAGTCGCCATCTTCTCCGGCTATCATGGCCATGCGCCGGTAGGTCTGGGCGTCCCCGTGACCTTTGTCCACGATCTTCTGGTTGACGTCCATGGCCTCCTTGAGCCTGCCCAGCTTGACGTAGCACCGGGAGAGCTGGGTCAGGGCGTCGATGTCGTCCGGGTTTGCCTCAGCCAGCTTGCGGTAGATGCCTGCCAGGGTATCGTAGTCGTTCTTCGAGGACAGGAGCTCGTCGAGCATGACAACGAATTTCCGTTCTCTGGGGAAGCTCGCGTGGGCGCTCTTCAGGGCCGCGATCCGGGCGTCCGTGTCCTTTGCCTGCGTGATGCGGTCCAGGAAGTCCTTCTCGTCGAGATCGATCTCCAGGGGCACCTTGGTGATGGTGCGGTCGATGTAGGAGATCTCGATGGGGACGGCCCGGATGCCCGCGTCCATGAGCTGCCTGCGGACCTGGGCGGTGTCGATGGGCTCGCGGAGGTCGTCGTCCTTCCCGAACCCCACCACGTCTGCGGTGAGGTACGCCGGGAAGAAGGTGTTCGCCCTCACCCTGGTGATGACGATGGTCTCCTTCCCCGTGACCTTCAGCGTCTCTCCCGCCCCGATCGTCCTGGGGATGCCGTCCACGCTGACGTCCATGGAGATGAACCGCGGCGGTGTTCGGAACATGAATGATATCATGGCTTCCCGTATGGCGCCCACCTCGCCGCCCATGGGCACCAGGAGAAACAGGGTCAGCCCCATGGCGATGACCAGGATAACGATCAGGATGGCGTTGCCTTTTCTTCCCATACCTCGCCTTTTCTCGTGCTGGCGTTTGAGTGGGTTATTATCAAGGAATACATGGGATGTCCATTCCCATTTTCAAGCCTTGGCCAGGCTTGTCGCGGATGTGGAGGACCACACCTTGAGCCCGGCAGGAACAATATTATTATTTAATGATAAATACGCCGTCGGTGAATCTCCTGTGGAAAATCTTCCCCATGACTGCAGAGGGGTCTCGTATGAACAGGGGCGTGAGCCTCGTGGAGCTGATGCTGTCTCTGACCATAGGCACGTTTCTCATCCTCGTGCTCTTCTCCATGTACGCCCTGATCTCGAAGGGCTACCGTGAATCCAGGGACGAGTGGTACTGCATGCAGTCGCTGCGCAGCGCCATCGCGCAGATCGATGCGGACCTGAAGCAGTGCGCCCTGCTCCTCCCTCAGGACCTCAAGGTCGCCTGTGCCGACGGCTCGCTCTTCATCGCGGGCGCCCCGGTCACGTCGGGGTATCCGGGCATCTCGCTCCACTCGGAGAACTCGCCTCCCTACTACTCCGTCGTCCAGGGATCCCGCGGGACCACCATCAGCTTAGACAGCCTCGATGTCGACTCGCAGGGCAGCCCCGACTACTGGGCGGACCTGGGCATCATCTCCGACAGCGGCGCTTACGTCATCTCCCACGGTTATTCCCGGGGCACAAGCCCCATACCCCTGAAAAGCACCCCCAGGGTGCAGGCAGGCGACAGGACCGTCCCTTCGAACCATTACGAGCTCAAGGAGGACGGGCTCTACCGGAATGCCCAACTGCTCGCCGAGGCGATACGTGAATTCGATGCCCGGGTAACCGGCAATACCCTTACCATTCGTTTACTGGCCAGCCACAATGGTGAAAAAAAAGACATATCCCTCAGCTATCATCTGCAGTAACCGGGGATGGGTGCTCCTGTACATCCTCCTGTTCTGCCTCGTCATCCAGGGCATCGCCCTGCTCGCCGCTGGCTTCATTGCCCAGAACATCAGGGCGGGAAGCGTGTTCAAGTCGATCCTGGCCGGGAGGCACGCACCTGCCGATGCACAGCCCACACAAAAAGCCTCCCTGTACCGGGCACCGGAAGGGTGGGATCATGCCTGCTTCCTCACCGAGGTGACCGAGCGGGTGTGGGAGAACCAGTCCATGTTTTTCTGGCGGGCACGTGTCGGGAGCCAGCCCTCCCAGACCGTCCCGGACCGCAGTCTTTCCGGGTGGAGGCCCTCCATCATCCTCCTGGTGGACGACTCAAAGGGCATGCTCACCTCCAGCGGATACACCTACGACGAGGGAAGGACCTACCTCGAAAAGACCGGCAGGGAGATCGTGCCCGCCCGGGACAGGGACGATTTCACGAACATCCTCACCACGGCCGAAGGGTCCTATTTCCACGGCGCCTTCGGAAACGTGTCGAAGCAGGCGGTGGACATGTACCACTTCGGAGGCGTCACCCAGTGCTGGACCCAGGCCATGACCCTGCTCACGGACCTGGTGGAGGACATGGACCTGTGCCCCATCGCCGTCGCTACGGTCTCGAAAGGGATAGTCCAGCCCTTCACCTACGACCGGAAGGCCCTCTTCACGTCCCTGGAGAGCCTGCGCCCCCTGAACGAAGAAGCGAAGCTCGCAGAGGCGTGCCTGGCCATGGCGTCCCAGTTCCCTGGCACGTGCGCCACGTCGAGGCACATCATCGTGGCCACCACCGGCATCGCGGTCAACGACGGGAACGTCCCATCTCATATCCAGGACTTCGACAACGATAAAAATCCCCTGGACACGGTCGTGGGAGAGCGCTCGCACTGTCTGGACGATGTGGCCGCGTACCTGCGCACGAAAGGCATCACCGTGCACACGGTCGGCCCGGACACCCCCTTCCTGCGGAGTGTCGCCGCCAAGGGCGGAGGGGCCTACCTGCCCTCGAAAAGCACGTTCGAGCCTCCTGGCTCCTTCATCTGCCAGACGCCCTTCCTCTACAGCACGACAAAACGGCTCCCGGTGAACAGCGACCTGGCCTTCAAACCGGGCTGGCTCACGGTGGAAAACGCCGCATACCTGCGGCTCATGGCCAACCCTCCCCTGCATCTGGCCCCGGGCAGGAGCTTTATGCCCAGGGGCGTCTCCCCGTCGGCCCATGCTTCAGGGAACACGCTTCTCTGCCTGACCTCGCGGGACGACCTCCTCTCCATCGACATGGCCACGGGCGCCTGCTCCTGGATGGTGCACGGGGTCGGGGGGAAGGTCAGGGCGGAGGGCGGCCTCATCGTGGCGGGCCCGAACATGGACGGGGACATCGTTGCCCTGCGCGACGGGCCAGAGGTGAGCTGGACCTCAAAGGGCGATCTCTTCGCGCTGGGCAGGGGCATCGCCTACCTTGCCAGCGGGCCTGCCATCTCTGCATGCAAGGCCGAAAACGGGGAGTTCGTGACCGCCATCGAGCTGGGAAGCCCGGCCCGGATTCTCGAGTACGACCCCTGTCTGGACTGCGTGGTGACGGCATCGGGAACCGACCTGGTCTACGTCCTGAGCCGCGACCTGAAGATCCTGCACCTGCTCAACCCGGACCTGCCGAACCCCCTCGATATGCTCAGGACATTCACCCTGCGCAAAGAGCTCCACGTGGTCGCCGTTGCCGGGGACCACGTCGCCTGCATGACGCCCTCAAAGATACTCTGGAAGGCGGCGCTCGATTCCGGGACCTGCACGGGCGCCCTGGTCATGGACTCGAGGCTGTACCTGACGACATTCACACCCGGGGAGTGCGGCGGCATCGATTCCGGAAGCTCCTCGCTCCTGGTCCTCGATGCCGAAAACGGCGAGAGGATATCCCAGGCCGCCCTGTTCGGCTCGTACGCCTTCGGACCGCTGGTGGATCTCGATGCAGGCACGCTGGAATACACGAGCTGGAACATGGACTCCCGTGTGTTCGACATTCGGGACCTCACCGGGATCAGGCCCTGCCCGCTCGGCACGCGCCTGAAATGAGGCGTGGAGCCCGACCGCTCCCCCCCAAGGCTTTGTGCTTTCTTCCTGTGCCCGGTACGGAGGATCGCCCGATGGAACCCACTGCATTCGGGGTCGGGGGCGGTATCGGGGTCGAAAAGAAAATCGGGATCGACCCCGATACCGATACCGACCCCGACCCCGATGAAGGCGGGAGAAGGCCGTAAGCCTGCCAAGTGCAAGGCGATGACTCCCGTGCGTGGAGGAGAACGTAAGCAGCCCTCTCCCGCATGTAGAGAAGGGATCTGCTTTCCTTGACTTAACGGAAATTGAACAGACCCGCCCACCCCCGCCGGACACCCTGTCCGCTCGGCCGTATGTCAAATGTCCCTCATATTATTCATCATTCTTTCAAGATTTATAAAACGCGAACCGAAAAGCCCAAGTACGATCCAGAGAAAGAGAGAGGTACGATATGCTGAAATTCAGAGTCGGTAACAGGCAGGGATTCACGCTGGTAGAGCTTGCGCTGGTTCTCGTCATCGTCGGGCTCCTCATCACGGGCGTGCTCAAGGGCGAGGCGCTCATCGAGAACGCGAGGATGAAAAGGCTCGTGAGCGAGAAGGACGCCATATCCGCTGCGTACTTCACCTTCTTCGACCGGTACAATCAGTACCCCGGCGATGAAAGCCTCGCCACCGCACCCCCGAACGACGCCACGAACGGGAACAACAACGGACAGATCGTGGGCGCAGAAGTGCTGAACCTCTTCCAGGACCTGCAGAACGCCCAGATCCTGAACGGCAACTACGCCACCAACCTGCCCTCGAACGTGTACGGCGGGACCATCAGCATCCTCTGGAACGCTGCCCTGGGCTCCAACTCCGTGCAGCTCACCGCGGTCCCGGCCAGTGTTGCCGCCCAGATCGATCTCAAGTACGACGACGGGGTGGCGACAACGGGCACCATCAGGGCGAACGCCACCTACGGCGGGACAGCCCCCTTGACGCTCACCTGGCGACTCTAAGCATAGCAGCACCCACAGCGCCGGCCGATGCGGGTGCATCGGCCGGCCATTGTTCCCCTCCAGGACCTCGCACTATCCTCCTTGAACCCTTTCCGGCACGGCGCCACCTGTGGCTGCGGGAAGCCGCTTCCTTTCACGCCTGAGGTAAAGTTCTGCTCCAGAGACGTCGATGGGAAGGATAATCTTCGTTAAAAGAACAGGATATCCATGGAAAAAAAACGTATCGGCGATCTGCTCAAGGATGAAGGGATCATCACGGACCAGGAGGTGGGTCTTGCCCTGAAGGAGCAGAAGGCCACCCGGGAACGTGTGGGAGACATCCTGCTCCGCCTGGGTCTGGTCACCCAGACCGAGCTTGCCCAGGCCATCGCCAAGCAGTCGGACATCGAGTTCCTCGAATTGAGGAACTACACCCCTCCCAAGGAGGCCCTGAAGACCCTGCCGCTGGCCTTTGCAAAGGACAACGCCCTGCTCCCGGTTGCGGTGGAGGACAGCCTCCTCACCGTGGCCACGGGCGAGCCCGAAAACTCGAAGGTCATCGACCTCGCCTCCCGGATCGCCAAGAAGAGGATAAAGTGCATGGTGGCGTCCTCCTCCCAGATCCACCGCCACATCGAGAAGGACTACTACCTCCTGGAGCACCCCCTCGAAGACGAGATCGCCGAGCAGCTCGAGCACGCCAGGCACAATGCCCACGACGTGGACACGGAGAAGCTCTACCGGCTCCTCCTCATGTCCGCCATCAATTCCCGGGCAACGGACATCCACATCACGCCCACGAACATGACCACTCAGGTCCACTACCGCATCGACGGGATCCTGTACCCCTTCTACACCTTCCCGGTGGAGATCCACCCCAGGATCATCTCCACCATCAAGGTCAAGGCGGAGATGGACATCTCGGAGCAGCGCAAGCCCCAGGACGGGCGCCTGACCTTCGACTTCCTCAACGAGAGCTACGACATGAGGGTGTCCACCCTGCGGGTGTCCCACGGCGAGAACATGGTGCTCAGGATCCTGTCCAGCTCCGAGGAGCTCTACAACCTGAAGAACCTGGGGCTCGACGACGGCGACATCGGCAAGCTCAAAGACATCCTCCAGAAGCCCTTCGGCATGATCCTCGTGTCCGGGCCCACGGGGTCGGGCAAGACCACCACGCTCTACGCCGCCCTGCGGGAGCTCAACGCCATCGAGAAGAACATCGTCACCGTGGAGGACCCGGTGGAGTTCCAGTTCCCCCTCATCCGCCAGACCCAGGTGAACGAGAAGGCAGGCTACGTGTTCTCGTCGGCGGTCAGGGCCTTCCTCAGGCAGGACCCGGACGTCATCCTCATCGGCGAGATCAGGGACGCGGACACCGCCGCCATGGGCATGCGGGCCGCCCAGACCGGACACCTCGTCCTGTCCACCGTGCACGCAAACGACGCCGTGGGAGCCATCCCCAGGCTCAAGGACCTGGGGATAAAGGACTACATGATCTCCTCTTCGCTCCTGTGCGTCATCGCCCAGAGGCTCGTGCGCTCTTTGTGCCCGTACTGCAAGGAGCCCTACACATCGGGCGTCGAGGAGCACAAGACCCTCGGCATCACGCCGGGCACCACGCTCTATTCGCCCAGGGGCTGCCCCCAGTGCCTGCGCACCGGGTTCCTGGGCAGGATGATGGTGGCGGAGATCCTCCCGGTCACCACCGAGGTCGAGCGGCTCATCTCCATGGGGGCGCACCCCTTCGAGATCAGGGAGAAGGCCCTCGAGGAAGGGATGTACAGCCTGACCCAGGATTCCGTGCGCAAGATCCTGGCTGGAAAGACCAGCTTCCACGAGGCCAGGAGGGTCCTGCGCTGATGCTGTTCGTGTACCAGGCGCTCAATCCCGACGGCTCCATCACCGAAGACAAGGGGGAGTTCCCGGGCATCCAGAGCCTGATTGAGACGCTCTCCTCCCAGGACCGGGTCCTCATCACGTATAAGTCGAAGAGGTTCATCCTCTCGGACGTGCTCGACGAGATGATCCAGCCCGAGGTGACCAGGCTCGACATTGTGGAGCTCTGCGAGTCCCTGTCGTCCATGGTGGGCAGCGGCCTGCCGCTGCTGGATTCCCTGGCGAGCATCAGGGACACCATCAGGAAGGTGAAGCTCAGGAAGGCCCTGGAGCGCGTGATCGATGACATCGCCTCGGGGGAGTCCCTCTCGGGGGCCTTTGCCTCGCAGCCCAAGGTCTTCCCCAGGATGCTCGTGTTCTTCTGCTCCATCGGGGAGGAGACCGGGACCATCCAGGAGGCCCTGAAGAACACCGCGGACCACATCAAGCGGGTGGACGACATCGTGTCCCAGACCAGGAGGGCCCTCATCTACCCCTCGTTCGTCATCACGGCCATGGGGGCGGTGATGTTCTTCTGGCTCTTCTTCGTGCTCCCGAGCCTGGTGGAGACCTTCAAGCAGATGGGGGTGGCCCTGCCCGGCATCACGCTCAAGGTGATCCACGGCGTGGCATTCATGAAGGAGTACTGGTTCCTGTTCCCGATCATGGCAGCCCTGCTCGGCCTGGGCATCGTTATGCTCAAGAAGAACGAGCGCACGAACCTGCACCTGGCGAGGCTCGCATTCAGGCTGCCCGTTGCGGGCAACCTGCTGAAGTGCTCGTCGCTGACGCTCATGTTCTCGAACATGTCCCTGATGCTGCGCTCCGGGGTCACGCTCACGAAATGCTTCGAGATCCTGGAGACCACGTTCAGGAACCCGGCCGTCATATCCATCGTGGAAAGCATCAGAAAGTCCACGAACAGCGGGAATACGCTCACGAACTCCTTCTCGGAAACGAAGTTCTTCGACCCCATCACTCTGCGCATGATCTCCGTGGGGGAAAGCACCGGCACCCTGGACCAGAGGCTTGCCTATCTCACCGACCTCTACCAGGAGAGGACTTCCCGGTTCGTGGATGTCATGGGCAAGATGGTCGAACCCATCGTCATGGCGCTGGCGGGCGGGCTCTTCGTCTTCATCGTGGTCTCCCTCATCGGGCCTGTGTATGACCTGATTTCCCAGGTCCGGGGAGGCTGACGTGAGGAGACGCGGCACATCCGATACCAAAGGGTTCACGCTCATCGAGATGGCCTTCGTGCTCGTCATCGTCGGGATCCTGATCTCCATGGGCGTGGAGCTCCTGCCCATGCTCGTCAAGCAGAAGAAGTACGCCGATACCCGCTCTGCGGTGGCACAGGCCAGGACCGCCCTCATCGGCTACGCCCGGGCAAACGGCAGGCTCCCGCGGGCGAGCAGCAGCACGAACGGGCTCGAGACCGCGAACACCTACCGGGGATACCTCCCCTACGCCACCATCGGTCTGGGGAGCAACGGAAGGGACCCCTACACCCGAACGCTCTTCTACGCCGTGCACCAGGACCTCACCACGACCACCAGCGCGAACTTCTACTCAACGCTCGTCACGATCAGCTCCAGCCCCCCGAACAACCGGACCCTGTATGCCGACGGGGCCGCCGGAACCGGGTACCGGGCCGCGTTCCTCGTCCTGTCCTCGGGCGCGGACCTGCGGGTGAACGCCCCCAACGACGACAACAAAAACGGCATCGTGAACAACGGCGACGACCGCTCCTTCGCCCAGCCGGGCTCCCCGGAGACCGCAACGTACGACGATTATCTCGAAGCGGTGGACATCAACCAGATGATCGGCCTGCTGCCCCTCCCCTAGCAGAACAGCCTAAAGAAATGTTTCAGGAAATCCGAGAACAATGGTGATTGCAGGAGAGGTCTGCATGGTGATCGACATCAAAGGAACACTGAAGAAACTGAGCCCGGACAGGGCCGCCGGGGAGAGGAAGGAACGGAAGGCTGGTCTTTCCGTTTCCCTGGGTGAAGGCGAGCACAAGGTCGCACCGTACACCAGGGAAAAGGACGCAGTCCTTCTGCACGGCGTCAGGACCATGACCGATGAAGAGCTCCGCTCCGCCTCCCTGGAGGGGAAGCCCTTAGCGGTCTGCTTCTCGCCCCGGAGCATCTACGCGGACCTGGGGGATTTTTCGAGCGTGTCGGAAGAGGCCACGCAGGCGCACATAAGGTCAACCATCGACAAGACGGGCCTGTTCAACGAGCCCTACAGCATCTCCTACAGGAAAGTATACGACATCGACAACATCAGGGCCAGGTTTTCCTATCTCGCCATCCCGACGAGCGAGCTGGAGAAGATCTGCATCCTGGACGAGAACGAGGTCTTCCTCGACTCCTTCTGTCCGGTGGAGGCATTCGTTGCAGCCCTGGTGGGGCACAGGACCGGGGACATGTGCGTGGTGCTGTTCGAAGACGACCAGTACGTGCGGATCATCGGCACCAAGGCGGGCATCATCTACCACCTCATCGCCATCGGAAAGATGAACGCCTTCGACCTGACGGCCGAGACGCTTGCCGGGGTGAGCGAGATGACGTCCCTCATGAGGAACACCTACGCAGAGACCCCGAAAGCGGTCTACATCGTGGGCACAGGCGAGATCTCGGCGGCCGACCTCAGGGATGCGGGCATCGACGCGCAGGTCTTCGAGCCTGGAGAGGCTCAGGGGACCCCGCCCTGTACGGCGGAGCTCGTGGGCAGCGTACATTGCAAGGGCTACGATTTCGTGCCCCGGGCATACCGCGACACCAGGAACTTTTCGTGTCTGGCCGGCTATTCCCTGGGAATTTCAGCGGTCATGACGCTTCTGTCCGTCGTCCTGCTCCTCCTCGGATACGGCAACTACTCCCAGGCAAGGGAGTACGAGAACAGGGCGCAAGCGGCCCGGCTGGAGTACCTCAGGGACATGGGCGCCCTGGAGGGGCAGTATGCCCATGTGCTGAAGCAGCTCGACCCGAGCCGCATCAACGGGCTCATCTCCCTGTACCGGGACTTCCAGTCCGAGCCGAAGCTCTACGCCATGCTCGGCACCATCACCCGGGCCGTTCCGGCGGACATGGCCATCAGGCGCGTCGAGGTCCTGCGCTCGGGTCTCGAGGAAAACCCCCAGGGCGAGAACGGTGAAAGCGGACAGGCGCTTCCCCCCACGGGCAGCCCCATATTCCGCATCAAGATAGAGGGCACGATCTCGGCCCAGTATCCCCAGTCCAAGATCCTCTTCTCGACCTTTCTGACCGGGGTGCAGGAACACTACCCGGTCCTTGGCGCTTCATTCAGCCACAGCAAAGACCAGGCGAGCTATAAAGTCGAGTGCGAGGCAAAACAATGAAGCGTTTCCGGCTGGCCCTCATCGTCGGCGTCCTGGCCACGGCCTGCCTCATCTCCTCCTTTGCCTTCTTTCACGTCAGCCGGACCAGTGCCCAGTACAGCGAGAAGAAATACCTCGCCACCATGCGGGTCCGGACCGAGGGCAGGGCCTACCGGGAAAAGCTCGAAACCCTGGGCGTGGGCTGGGAACGGCTGGGAGAGCTCTCCCGGGAGAGCGGCGCGGACGTAAGCTACGACATCAGCATCGAGCCGAACGATTTCGGGGAGCTCAACGACAAGGTCATGTCCACGTATGAGCACGGGTTCTTCTTCCTGAAGCGGGCCGTGCTCGAAGGCACCCCGGAAGGCGTCCGCCTCGCCGTGTCGGGTTTCAAGAGGGGAGACTGCCGGCAATGAACCCGGGATTCAGGATCGTCGTCCTCTTCGTTTTCCCCATCGTGGCCCTCATGGCATGTGCGACCATCACCTTCTCGCTGCCCGAACCGAAGCCCTACGTCCCTGAGCGGCCCCAGTTCCTGAACGCCATCGACGGGCTTGACGTCTCATCCGGGGGACCCGGGGACAGCATCTCCACCGGGCACATCAGGAACGTGTTCGTGTGCGATGGTGTTGAGGCCGAGACGGTCCCAGAGGAACCGGCGCCTGCGGAGCCTGCTCCCCAGGCCGGAAAGCCCGTGTCCCGCGACCCTGTCTCGGTGACCATGGTGGTCGACGGCCCGAACGGCGGGTTCGGGGTCGTGAACGGAAAGAAGATGCATGTCGGAGAGAGGTCCGGGGAGTTCACCCTGACAGCCATCCGTAATAACTCTATTACAATCCGGTATACCGATGGAATCGAGGAGACAATCCATGTCAAAGCATATTAGCATCGTCCCGTACCTCCTGTGCGCAGCGCTCTTCCTGGGGGGCTGCACCACGACCAGGCTGATGGAGAAGGAGACCGAGGCCATCGAGAAGGAGACCGCCCGGGTCACGCCTCCTCTCCCCAGGGGACTGCCGGAGATGGCACCGCCGAGCGCGGATGAAAAACCCAGCCCCTTTGCGGGAAAGACCATAACCCTGTCCGCGGACAATGCCAGCTTCACGAACGTCCTTTCTGCCATTGCCGAGATCGCGGGCCTCGATCTGGTCATCGACTCCCGCCTCGTGCCGGAAGGCAAAGGGGGAGGCGCACCGGCCCAGCATGGGGCCGCACCGGCCGGCCAGGGACAGGTCGCCATGGTCTTGAACAACGCCCCCATCTACCTGAGGCCGGTGAGCGTGGCCTTCAACAGGACTCCTCTTGAGCAGGCCCTGGACACCCTGGCGGACTCGCTGAACATCTTCTACGAGATCAGGGGCCGCTGCCTCTACGTCAAGGGGACCGGCTCGCGGACCTATCACCTCAACTTCATCTCGTCCAACAAGGAAACCAGGGTGTCGGTGGGGGGCGACGTGCTCGGCGGATCGGGCTCGGTCGGTGTCGGGAGCTCCGGGTCCGGTTCGAGCTCGAGCTCCAGCTACCAGTCCACCTCGAGCCCCCTTTCGGGCCAGTTCTCCATCGAAAACACCACGACCACCTCCAGCAACGACATTTATACCCAGATCGAGCAGGTGGTCAGATCAGCCATGACCGAGCACGGGACCTTTTCCATGAACAGGGCCATCGGCTTCCTGGAGGTCACCGACCGCAGAAACTCCATCTCCCGCATCGACGGGTATATCAGGACCATCAAGACCTATTACAACTCCCAGGTGGTCATAACCGCGAAGATCCTGGAGGTGACCCTGAACGACTCGTCGAAGTACGGCATCGACTGGACCAGCATGAACGGGAGCATCCGGGGGTACGTGTTCAACCCCATCCAGCAGACGCTCCGGCTCCCGTCCACAAACCCCGTCCCCGCCTTCCAGATGACGGTGGCGAACTCGGAAAGCGGCTTCGATGCGGCGATCAACGCGCTGCAGGAATTCGGGAAGGTCAAGGTGCTCTCGAACCCGCGGGTGAGGGTCACCAACGGCCAGCCCGCCATGATCAGCGTGGGCACGAACACCTCGTACATCCAGGAGGTCGAGCTCACCACCACGACCACCGAGGGCGGGACCACCATCATCCAGCCCGACGTCACCATAGGCTCCATCTTCGACGGGATCATGATGGGCGTGCTCCCCTACATCGACCTCGAGAAGAACGAGGTGAACTTAAGCGTCACGCCCATCAAGAGCAGGATCATCAACCTCGACGAGAAGATCATCAGCGGCAACACCTACACCCTGCCCACGGTGGACCTCAAGGAGGTCACCACCCAGCTCAGGGTGAAGAGCGGCAACGTCGTGGCCTTGGGAGGCCTCATCAGCAAGGGCGTATCGGACGAGAGCACGAGCATCCCCATCCTGGGGACCATCCCCGTGCTGGGCTACCTCTTCAGCCAGAAACGGTATTCGGTCGAGACGAGCGAGCTGGTGATCCTCCTGGAGCCCGTCATCATCGAGCACTGAGAAGCCGTGTGCAGGGGGCCGCTCTCCTTACCGCCAGGACGACATGGATTCCCTGACGGCCTCCATCAGGGCCTCGTCCGGCCGGCCCTGGACATCCCCCAGGGAGATGCCGGGCTTGATCGCCTCCCCGTGGAAGTCCGACCCGGCGCTCGCCAGCAGACCCAGGGACAAGGCCAGGTCCCGCAGGCAGGACATCGTCTCCGGCCCGTGATACGAGCTGTACACCTCAATGCCTTGAAGCCCTTCGTGTTTCAGCTTCTTCAGGAAGTCCCCGCTCACGTTGCCCGGGTGCGCCAGGACGAGGACGCCTTCATCCCTGAGAAGGGACACGGTCTCGAACAGGTCCGGGAGCTCGGAGAGCACGGATTTGCCGAATCCTTCGAGCGCATAGTCCCGGTAGAAGTTCAGGTAGGGGGAATCGGACCGGTCGCCGCAGGTGTAGCGGAGAACCCTGGGATCGTCCGGATTGAGCGCGGAGAGCGCCCTGAGCATGGTCACCCCGGTGGGCACGGAGGCGCCCCATCCGCTGATCTCTTCCCGCTCGAGGCGGAAGCCCAGGCCCCTGAAATGCTCGAGCACCTCTTCCATCCTGCCCCATATCCGGGAGCAGGCATCGCTGATGAGGCTGCGGACGACCTTCCCTTCGGGGTCGAACCCGTAGCACAGGAGGTGGCGCTCCCTGCCCTCCCATGCCGTCGAGAGCTCGACACCCGTGAACAGCTCGAGACCTGTTCCGGCGGCGAGTTCGAGACCCTCGATACCGGCGGCCACCTCCATGTGGTCGCAGAAGGCAAGGGTGCTCAGGCCGATCCGGGAGGCGCGGCGGAGGATTTCTCCGGGAGTGTATTGCCCGTCGCTGGAATGTGTCGTATGAATATGGAGATCGATCATAGAAGACCCTTGTGCCCCCATACCACATCGGACCGGGGAAGGGAACATGAGCTGCAGATGGAGGAGCGTATATGAGAAATGACCGGTATCTCATCGATCAGATCAATCCCCAGGAGTCATGGCGCATCTTCAGGATCATGGCGGAGTTCGTGGACGGGATCGAGACTATGTCCAGCCTGGAGCCCGCCGTCACCATCTTCGGGTCTGCGCGGTCGAAGCCGGGGGACAGATACTACACCATGGCCGTGGAAACGGCCAGGCTGCTCGCGCAGGAAGGGTTCAGCGTCATCACGGGCGGCGGCCCGGGCATCATGGAGGCGGCCAACAAGGGAGCCATGGAGGGCGGCGGACAGTCGGTGGGGCTCAACATCGTGCTCCCCTTCGAGCAGCACCTCAACCCCTACACGAACATCCACGTGAACTTCCGCTACTTCTTCGTGCGGAAGGTCATGTTCGTCAAGTACGCCATGAGCTACATCATCTTCCCCGGGGGCTTCGGCACCTTGGACGAGCTCTTCGAGGCGCTCACCCTCATCCAGACGGACAAGATCAAGCCCTTCCCCGTGGTCATGGTGGGCACGGACTACTGGAAAGGTCTGCTGGACTGGATCCGGGACACCATGATCTCCGAGGGCATGATCCTTCCGGAGGACCGGTCCATCTTCACCGTGGTGAACACCCCCGAAGACGCTGTGGAGATCATCAAGAACACGAGGGTGCGCTGAAGCTCCGGAGGACGGGCCTTCCGTCTGTTCGGATCGAAGATGGTCTGCAGGAGGGCGCGGTTCAGGAGGCGAGCTTGTTCGCCTTCTGGAACGCGGCAAAGACCGCTTCCGTGGCCGCAGACCTGAAGCCCTTCGCCTCCAGCACGGCGATCCCCTCGATGGTGGTCCCGCCGGGGGAGGCGACCATGTCCTTGAGCGCGCCGGGGTGCCTGCCTGTCTCGAGGACCATGGCGGCAGCGCCCTTGAGGGTCGAAGCCGCGAGCTCGAGGGCCAGGTCCCGGGGCAGGCCCGCCCGGACGGCGCCGTCCGCCAGGGCCTCCAGGAAGAGGAAGCAGAACGCCGGCCCCGAACCCGACAGCGCGGTGACCGCGTTCATCATCCCCTCGTCCACCAGGACGCACCGTCCGACTGCCGAAAAGATGGCGAAGGCGGTCTGCACGTCGGCCTGCGTGCACGAGGGCGAGGCGCACAGGGCGGACGCCCCCTCCAGGACCAGGGCGGGCGTGTTGGGCATGACCCGCACGACCTTTGCTTCGCGGCCGATGAGAGCCTGGATCTTCCCGATGGCAATGCCTGCGGCGATGCTGATGACCAGCCTGCCGGCGAGCTCATCCCGTGCCCCGCTCAGGACCGTGTCCACCTTGTCGGGCTTCACCGCGAGGACGACGACCGGGCATGCAGCCGCCAGGTCGGCAAGCGCCGCCGCCACACCCACGCCGTAGGCGGAGGCGAGCTCCCTTGTGCGCTCGGTGCGGACATCGTAGATGGAGATCTGATCGGGCCTGTACAGCCCCTTTTTCACCATGCCCCCGATGATGGCCTCGGCCATGTTCCCTGCACCTATGAACCCGATCTCTGCCATAGCACCCTCCCTCCTCCCCTGTATATCCCTCCTTGCCCTATCTGGTCAATATGACTCGTCATGCCGGGAAAATCGGAAAAATCTTTCAACATATGAAAATCTATTTCCGATAATGAAGCTATGGCGAACTTCCTGAAAAAGATCAAAGGCGTGTTCTTTGAGGAAACGACGATAACCCTGGGCACCGGCCATACACAGAAGACCCAGCGGGTAAAGAATTACTGCTACGCCGAACAGAAGGACGACGACACCGTCGAGGTGAGCTATCTCGGGAACGAGGGCCAGCCCACGGGCATCGTCGTGAAGATGCCCTACGACGATTTCCTGAGCAAGTACACCTTCGAGCCAGACTTCAAGGTGAAGACCAGGGAAGAGCGGGAGCACGACAAGCACCTCGCCCTGGCGGAAAAGCACCGGAACCGCGGCGAGAACTTCTCTGCGGAAATGGAGTACACCTCGGCCCTCAAGATAGACCCGGAGAGCATCAAGGCCAACTTCGGCATCGGCACCCTCTACATGGAGATGGGCCAGACCGACAAGGCCAAGAGCGTATTCAAGAAGCTCTCCCATGTGGAGGCCATCTTCGAGGAAGAAAACAAGCACATCTTCAACGAGTTCGGCATCGAGCTCAGGAAGGCGAACATGACCGAGGAGGCCCTGGACAACTACCTCAAGGCCCTCGAGATCTCCCCCAGGGACGAGCACCTCTATTTCAATATCGCCAGGCTCTACTACAACGCCAGGGACTGGGAATACGCCCTGCAGTGGGTGGAGCGGTGCATAAAGGCCAATCCCACCTTCCGGGAGGCCCTGCAGTTCGCTGCTCTGATCCGCAGGGAAAAGGCCGAGGAAGAGGAGGCCGGCGGGAGGGCGGAAGGCGTACCCGCCCTGCGTCGGGTGAGCCCCAGAGAGGCCTTCCTCGCGCGCAAAGCCAAGAAGGAAAAAGGGGCTGCCGAAGCCGGCGGCAGGGAAGAAACGGACGGAGATGATGAAACCGTAGAAGAGTTCGACGAGGAGCACGGTCCTGACGAGAGGACGGCGCGCCTCGAAGGGTAGCCGACGCCCCGGTCCCCTGCCGCTCCACACAGGCCCGCCCGCCGTGATCACACCTTACTGGCGTGCACGACCCGCCACCCCATGCCCGATGCCGGATCAGAAACTGTCCGCGCTCACGCCTCGCTCGACAGACGCCGGTACACGGAAAGCACCTGTTCCCGGGTCTGCTCGCAGGTACCGCTGTTGTCGATGACAATGGTGGCGTACTTCCTCTTCTCTTCGATGGGCATCTGGGAGCGCACCTTTTTCAGGGCCTGCTCGCGGCTGATCCTGTCCCGTGCCATGAGCCGCTCCACTTGGACGTCTTCGGGCACGTACGCAAGGATAACGTCGCGGAAACCCTTGTGCATTCCGGTCTCGATGAGGAGCGGCACGTCACAGACGACCACGGTGCCCGGGCCGAGGGACTTTGCGGCCTCGACCTGGAGGTCCATCTCCTCGTACACGGCAGGATGCACGATGCCGTTCAGGAGCGCCCGCTTTTCCGGATCGCTGAAGATGATGGCGCCCATGGCATCACGGTCCAGCTCGCCGTCCGGCCCCAGCACCTCATCGCCGAAGGCGTCCCTGATGGCCTGCCAGACGGGCGTGCCTTTCGCCACCACCTCCCGGGCGATCCGGTCCGCATCGACCACCAAGGCGCCGAGTCCGGCAAGGACCCTGGCCACCGTGGACTTCCCCGTCGCTATCCCGCCTGTAAGCCCTGCAACGACCACGCCTTCCCCCCGATGACCGAGATGTTCCTGCCCGCCAGCGCCCCCTGCCTGCGGAAGGAGTTGAACCGCTCCGGATGGCACGAGGTGCACAGCCTCAGCACACTGATGGCGCCAGCATCGAGCCCCGCATTTCGAAGCTGGGAAGCGGCCGCCTCCCAGAGGTCCACGAACGTCGCCCCGTCCTTCCCCGTCACCGGCTCGATCCCGAGGGCCTCCACCACATCGGCCTTCACCTCGTAGCAGCACGGCCCGATGGCAGGCCCGATGCCTGCCCTGATGTCGCGGGCCCCCAGGGAACGCATGACGCCCACCGCCTTTTCCACGATCCTTAAGGCCAGCCCCCTCCACCCTGCGTGGATGGCGGCGATGACCGGCCTGTCTTCCGCCCAGGCGAGCACGGGGACGCAGTCTGCGGTGCGCACGCAGAGCACGTTTTCGACGTTCGTGGAGACAATGGCGTCGGCCCGGGGGATCTGCCCCGGGGACAGGTCTTCCGCCCGCACGATGATGTCCGAATGGATCTGGTCCATGCAGAAGACCGGGCTCCCCTCCATGATGCGTTCCAGCCTCGCGAGCACGCTGGTCGCGCCCCCGTCGATGCCTTCAGTCACCTCTTTCGTGCAGAACACGCCTTTCATGCGATTGGTATACTTTCTCCGGGGAAGCTTTACAAGGAAGAAGAAGGGGGCGGGTCGAGGCAGAGGATGCCGGAAAACAGAAGTATGCTGAGGGGCTCTCAGGTCCTGAGCCTGCATGCCCAGGGCCCAGGCATCCTCATTTATTTATTGTCGCGGACGAGGATGACGCACATGTTGCTGCTTCTGCTGAGGTCCCGGTGCGTGGTTCTCCCGCTCTTCAGATTGAATGCCGCTGGATAACCCGAAGCGTCGTAGCACCATACCGATTCGTAGGACCGGATGAACGAGCGGGGATGCCTGTAGAGAATCTTCATCTCTTTTTTCGTGGGTATCCGCCAGTCCGAATAGTGATCGTTTTTCGGATGGTTCATGATCATGTCGAGAAAGCTCTTGCTGTTGTGGGTCAGGAGCGGCTCGATGTTTTTCCCCCGCATGTGCTTGCGGTACAGATTCGCGTATTTCCAGTTTACACTGATGTAGCTCGTCTTGTTCTGCCACATGAGGCGTGACTGCCTGTGGAGGACCGTCCCGTTCGAATAGGTGACGATCGTGCCGTCGTCCTGAACCACGAGTGCCGACGCACCCCTGACCGGCAACACCCGGCAGTCGAGTTTATGAGAAGGAGGACTGGTCCTCGTGTCACACCCGGCGAATGAAAATACATTGTAGGTCTTGAAGTCATCCAGCTTTGACGTCCAATAAGAATAAGGTGAGCTGATGATGCTGTTCAGGATGCCACGTGCTTTCGAGGTTGACGTTCCCCAGTCCGCGTGATCGACGGCGCCCTTCAAGGTCCTGAGCTCTTCCGGGTGGGGCAGTCTCCAGTCGAGATATTGCCCGCTCTGGTAGGTCCTGCAGTAGATGACAGCCTCCCCCCACGAAAGGTCGTGCCCATTGTCCTGTTCCGCCCACATGAGTCCCGTGGCCTGGTCGCTGACCGTTCCGTCCGGATTGTGAACGAACCTCTCGTCCAGACTCCCGAAGCCCGGGAGCATGCCCCTGACCGCACCGCCCCCTTCGGGCCCCGTTTTCCCATCGGAACACCTGCCGCACCTCGAGCAGACGTTCCCCTCTCCACTCCAGTCATGCTCCTCGTCACGGACCTTCCCGCAGAGGGAACACGTGCAGCCGTTCCATGCATGAAAACCAAAGAAACACTGGATATGCATAGCATTCACCGCCGGTTACGAAACGATAGAATTATCAAATAATATCTTTAATATATTGACACAATTGTTCAGGAGGTTTCTCTGAAAGTCAAGCCCGATTGTCCGTGATCGCCCGGGGCGGCACCGGCTGCCCTGCTCAAGCCGGTCTCGCCACCTTCTTCTGCCTACTGCTTCTCCGTTTCGCTCCCTGCCGAGTCAGCCTGGTCATTTTTCTGCAGCTCTTCGGTCTCCTGCGGCTGTCCGGCGTCCTCTTTCGCAGCCGATTCAGCTTCCTGCTTTGCGGAATCTTCCTGCTGCTTCTCCGGCTCCTTGAAATACCTGTTCATGTCCGCCATGAGGATCCTGGCTTTCTTTTTGGCCACCTCGTTCACGAAGTTCATGTCGGAGTAGAGGTCCACCGGCGCATTGAGGACCGTTTCGAGGCTTCTCTTGAAGAGTTCCCGGTCCTGAACCTGACAGGCATAATATCTGGCATACATGACGTGAAACGTCAGGATGCTGTTGAACGAGCAGGAAAAGGCCTTGTCGAACTCCTCCTTGGACCTCTCCGGGCTGCCGCCCTCATCCCTGGGCTGCATCGCGTACAGGGAGCCCAGCATCGCATGGATGATGCCGCTGTTGTACGAGTCGTCGAACGAGCTGGCAAACTCCAGCATGGCGATCACCTTGGGTATGTCTTCGCGCGCCTCGGGCTTGTCCAGGTTGACGCTGATCCAGCCTGCCCAGTTCATTGCGGTCCAGAAGATGAGGGGGAAATTCTTCTTGTTGAAGCTGGCAGGCAGAGACTGCCTGATGTCGTGGGCTGTTTTCTTGTAGGTGTAGGCCTGGTTGAAGATCCGGTACCTCCTGAGCTCCTCCAGGCAGAGATCCCTTCCCTTGAGGTAGAGACGGCTCGCCTCTTTCGGGTCCTTGTCCTCGACATTGCAGTAGGCGTCCCCGTAATAGGCCCCGGACACCCTGCCGAACAGGACCGGGTCTTCGGTGTGAGGGTTGATGAGGGTGTCGAGGTACTCGAGGTAGGAGGGCATGGCGCTGCTGAACCGCTCCAGATCAGTGCTCGGATTGGATACGGCATAGATGTCCTCCAGGTAGGTCCCCGCGGGCTTCTCCTCATGGGCCTTGCGGTGGTGGCAGCCGGACAGGAACACCAGGGATCCGGACAGGAGCACCGTCACGGTGAGGATGAGGAACAACCGGGCAAACCGGAATGAACACTTGGCCATATAAACCTCCTCTCAGCTGCTCTGGGTACAATCCCTCTCAGGCTACCTCAAAAAGGTGATCGGTTCCAGGACTATCTGTGTATTTTTATCATCGTATGGATTATTTATCAACAACAAGGGAGGATGTTCAGGAAGGGAGGCGTGAAAGGGAAGAGCAAGCCGGGAGCAAAAAAAGAATGCCGGCGGCTTGAGGCTCCTGAATTTCTCTTCCCTGTTTCGCCCTCCGTCCACGCGCTCGTGATCCCCCACTTATCTTATTAATCTTGCAAATACTCTCCCCCTTTTGCATCTTGACAAGCATTGTTGGGGTGTGTCATTACTAAGCGCCTAAATTCGTAGACAGAGGTATCTGATGAAACGGACATTTCAACCACACAATACCAGGCGCAAGCGCACGCACGGTTTCCTCGTCCGTATGCGCACAAAAGGCGGGAGAGCTGTCATCAATGCAAGGAGGGCCAAGGGACGTAAGCGTTTGGCTGTATAATGTCAGACGAGAAATTCCCGAAGCGGGAGCGGCTGAGGAAACGACAGGAATTCCTGAGGGTAGAGGCGAAAAAGGTTCGCCGGCTCGTCACGCACCACATCATCATTCTCGCCGCTCCGAATTCACTGAATCACGTTCGTGTTGGCTTCACCGTGAGCAAAAGAATAGGCACCGCTGTTAAGAGGAATAGAATCAAGAGGCTCTTACGGGAAATATATCGCAGGAATAAAGAGATCTTCCCCCCTGGGTACGATATCGTCCTCATTGCGAGAAAACAGGATCAAGAAGCGTGCTACGAGATGCTCCTGCAGGAGATCCGCAGCGCCATGGGATCGCGGGCATGGGAAAAGATGTGCTTGTCATGATGATCCGATTTTACCAGAAGGCCATATCCCCAGGCCTTCCGCGGTCATGCAGATTCTGGCCCACCTGTTCGGACTATGCGATCGAGGCTATCCAGAGGTATGGGATCACCAAAGGTCTCCTGAAAGCCGCCATCAGGGTGCTGAAGTGCAACCCCTTCCACCCGGGTGGGTATGACCCTGTGTAGAGCATCCTAAGGAGACGTGATCCCATGGAAAAAAGGACGCTGCTGGCTGTAATCATCTCACTGGTAATACTCGTGGGGTGGGACCTCTTCATCATGAAGCCCAATGCCCCGAAGCAGCCCCCGAAGCAGGCTGCCCGGCAGGAGGCGCCGGTTCCGCAGAAGGTCCAGGCCCCGGCCGTCACAGCCCCTTCCCAGGCGCAGCCCCTGCCCGTCCCTGCCGCCCAGGCCCAGACCGTGGTCGTCGACACGCCGCTCTACCAGGCGAGGTTCAGCTCAGCCGGTGGAGCGCTCACCTCCTTCCATCTGAAAAAGTATCGGGAAGGGCTGGATCCCAAGTCGAAGACCGTCAATGTCATCAACACGCCCACGCCCGTGTTCGGGTATGGCGAGAATTTCACGGATGCATCGGTGGTCTATTCTGTGACGAAGTCACAGCCCGACAGCTCGGGCATCACCAGGGAGATCGCCTTCACGGCTCAGATCGGTCAGGGCATCGTGCTCCGGAAGACCTTTACCGTCGACCCCAAGACCTATACCCTGAACTACCGGATGGCAGTGGAAAACCACACCGCTGCGCCGTTCTCCATGGACATGCGCCAGTACATGGACGGGATCTACCGCAGCGATTTCGAGGCCTCCGGCTATTCGTTCGAGGGCCCCGTGCTGCTCAATGACAAGCACCTCGAGGAGTTCAAGCTCAAGAAGGTGGAGAATGTCGGGATTTTCCGGGACTTCACCGGCAGCGTCCAGTGGTTCGGCTTCGAGGACAAGTACTTCCTCAGGACGCTGATCCCCACCACTCCGGCGGGAACCACACTGACCATCAAACGGACCAGCGATACCCTGGTCAGGATGATGTACCGCTCCGGCACCACCACCATCCAGCCCGGCGTGAGCGTGCAGAAGGACTATCTCCTGTTCGTGGGCCCCAAGGAGCTGGGCACCCTCAAGGCGGCGGACTACAACCTGAACAAGGCCCTGGATTTCGGCTTCTTCGACATCATAGCGAAACCCCTGCTCGTCGCCATGAACTGGATCTACGGATTCACCAAGAGCTACGGGCTCACCATCATCATCCTCACCGTCTTCATCAAGATCATCCTGTACCCGCTGACCCTCAAGAGCTTCAAGTCGATGAAAGAGCTCCAGAAGATCCAGCCTCTCATGAAGGAGCTCCAGGCAAAGTACAAGGAGGACAAGCAGCGGCTGAACCAGGAGATGATGAAGCTCTACTCGGAGCACAAGATCAACCCCATGGGCGGGTGTCTGCCCATGCTCCTGCAGATCCCCATCCTCTTCGCCCTCTACAAGGTGTTTTATCAGGCCATCGAGCTCAGGCATACGCCGTTCCACATCTTCGGCACCTGGCTGCCCGACCTCTCGGCAAAGGACCCCTACTACATCACCCCGATCCTCATGGGGGTGAGCCAGTTCGTCCTGCAGAAGATGTCGCCTGCGCCGGGGGACGAGATGCAGCAGAAGATCATGCTCATCATGCCTGTCATGTTTACGGTGCTCTTTCTAAACTTCCCTTCAGGCCTCGTCATTTACTGGCTGATCAGCAACATCCTGTCGATCGCCCAGCAGGCCTACATTAACCGGAAACACACATAGGAGAAGGAAACACATGGAAGAGGATTACAGAGAATTCGAAGCAAAGTCTGTGGACGAGGCCATCGTCGCAGCAATGAAGACATTCCGGCTGGATTTCGAGAGCCTTGACATTCAGGTTGTTTCGGAAGGATCCAAGGGCCTCTTCGGCATAGGGACCAAATCCGCCAAAATCCTCGCCCGGCCCGCCAGGAAAGGAGAGCCGGCTGCAGCCCGCCCGGCAACCCCGCCGGCCGCCCCCCGGGAACGCCATGAGCACAGGGACCGGGATCACCACAGGGAGCCGAGGGAGCACAGGAAAGAGGCGAGGGAAGAGCCCCTGCCTCCCCGGGCCGCCGAGGAGCCTGACCGGGAACCGGTGCCGGTGCCCCGGGAGATCCTCGAGGAGGCGCAGAAGATCGTCAAGGACATCCTTGCCCTCATGAACATGCCGGCAGAGGTGCGTATCAAGGAAGACCATGTCGTCGAGGTCGTGGGAGACGGGTCCGGCCTGCTCATCGGCAAACGCGGCGCCACCATCGACTCCCTGCAGTTCATCGTCAATCGGATCCTGAACAAGGACCGCGAGGAACCCGTATACGTAACCATCGACACCGAGGGCTACCGGAAAAGGCACGTCGATCACCTGCGGTCCATGGCGATGAAGATGAGCCAGAAGGTCAGAAGGACCGGGCAGTCGGTATCCCTCGAAAAGATGAACCCGTATGACAGGCGCATCATCCACCTCGCCCTGAAGAACGATTCCCGGGTGAACACCAAGAGCATCGGGGAAGGGGTGTACAAGAAGGTGGTCATCCTCCCGAGGAAGTCATCGAGATCGTAAGCGACACCATCTATGCCGAATCCACGCCCAGGGGGCGTGGAGGCATCAGCACGCTGAGGATCAGCGGCAACCTGACGGGCCGGATCCTCGCCGCCCTCACCGGGCACGATTCGTGGCCCGCCCACGTGCAGATTCCCGTCGTCATCAAGGATTCTCAAGGAAGGGACGTGGAGAAGGCCATGGTCGTCTTCCATCCCGCACCCCGCTCGTACACGGGCGAAGACGTATCCGAGATCAGCTGCCACGGGAACCCGCTCATCGTCGGGCGCATCATGGGGCTCATCCGGGACACGGGCCTGGCCCGCAGGGCGGAAAAGGGCGAGTTTACCAGGAGGGCCTTCCTGAACGGCAAGCTGGACCTCGCCCAGGCGGAGGCGGTGGGAGCGCTCATCGAGGCCCGCAGCGAATCCGGCGTGGAGATGGCCAAGACCCTGCTCCAGGGCGGGCTGTCCCGGGAGCTGGAATCGATCGCAGCTGCTCTCCAGGGAGTGCTTTCGGAGATCGAGGCCTCGTTCATCCTCGAGGATGTGCAGTCGAGCCCCGATTCCCTCGCCCTCCCCGTCGAGCAGGTAGCATCCGACATCGAAGACCTGCTCAGAGGCGCGGAGAACGCCTCCCGGCTCTACACCGGCGTGATAACCACCATAGCAGGCCTGCCCAACGCGGGGAAATCCTCCCTGTTCAATGCCATCCTCGGGTATCCCCGGGCCATCGTCCACGAGGAGGAGGGCACGACGAGAGACATCCTCCGGGAACACCTCACGGTCTCGGGAATCGATTTCGTCTTCCACGACACGGCGGGCATCCGGACCGCATCGTCGGGCCCCGAGGAGATCGGCATCAGAAACACCATGGAGATGCTCCAAAAATCCCACCTCGTGCTCTACGTGGTGGATGCGACGGCCGGACTCTCCCCGGGCGAGGAGGAGTGGCTCAGGCTGGGGGAAAAGACCATTACGGTCATGAACAAGGCGGACCTCGTGGAGGAAAGGCCCCCTCAGGCAGGGGGGGACGGAGCGGTTTGGGTGTCGGCAAAGTACGGTTCCGGCCTTGACGACCTCTTTGCCGCCATGACAGCCCGCTTCCCGCAGGACCTGCCCAGGATTTTCCTGGAGAGGCACGCCTACCTGCTTTCCCGGGCACGGGAGAGCCTGATGCAGTTCCTGAGCTCTGCCCGTCAGGGCGTGACGCCCGACGCCCTGGCCATCGACCTGGGGTCAGCCCTGGAGAACATCAGGGAGATCACCGGCGAGGGCGTGCACGGAGACATCCTCGACCGCATATTTGAGCGGTTCTGCGTGGGGAAGTGATGGATCAGGCACTGACTCTCTGGATCGAAGAAGTGAAGCGCTTCAACGGGAGGCTCCACCTCGTGAGCCCCTCCCTGGAAGCGACCCTGCACGAACAGGTACGGGACACCATGGACCTCCTGGGCAGCGTTCGCGAGGGACGCATCGCCGACCTGGGGTCGGGCTCGGGCTTCCTGGGCATTCCCTACAAGGTCATGAACCCTGAAGCAAAGGTCTCCCTCATCGAGCGCAGCGGGAAGAAATGCCTGTTCCTTCGGCACGTGATCGACCGGCTGGGCTTGAAGGACATCGACGTGGTGGAGGCCGACCCCCTGAAAAGGCCTGTCGGGCCTTTCCCCGCCCTCATGTCCCGCTCGTTCTCCCCCCGGGAAAGCCTCGTCAAGGCGGTATTGAGCTGCCTGAGCCTTCCGGGGCGGTTCTGCTACATCCAGACGGGAGACCCGGAGGAGATAAGCCACCCGCAGTTCTCCCTGAAGGAGCGGGTCACGAGGGAATACGGGGGCTACCGGCTCAACCTGGATACGTACCTGGTCACTTCTCGCTGATGGGGATCCTGCGGGTCCGCTTGTCCCTGAGCTTGGGGAACGATATCTCGAGCACGCCGTCCTGAAGCCTGGCCTGAACGGCGTTAGTGTCCACCGGGTGGGAGATGCTGAAGCTCCTCCTGAACGAGCCGTACTGCCGCTCGATCATGTGGTAGCTCTCGTTCTGATTGTCGTGGGCAAAGGGCTTCTTACCCGTGATGGTGATCACGCCGTCGGAGAAGTCCAAGATGATGTCTTCCCGCTTGACGCCCGGAAGCTCTGCCCGGATGTACATGAGCTCGTCGTCTTCGAACACGTCAACCGGGGGGTTGCAGTGGCCGGGGAGCCGTGAAAGCCCCGGATCGCGGAGGCTTTCCTCGAACACCCGGTTCATCCTGTCCTGAAGGTCCAGTATGTCCCGCAAGGGGTGCCTTCTCTGGTAAGCCATACGTCACCCCTACTGAGTCATCTCGTCCACGTCGCCCTCGAGGGCTTTCCGGAGCTTGTTTTTCACGTTGTTCTCGATCTGGCGTATGCGTTCCTTGGAGATGTTGTACTGCCTGCCCAGGTCTTCGAGGGTCTGGGGACGGTCTGCCATGAGCCGCTGCCTGACGATGTCCTGCTCGCGCTCCGACAGGGTCGAGATGGCCTGATGGATCTGACCGTTGACCAGGGTCGCCCTCTCCTGTTCCATGACATGGTCTTCGGGATTGGAGCCCGAATCGGCCAGGAGGTCCATGAAGCTCGCGTCGCTGTCCTCGGCCAGCGGAGTGTCCAGGGACTGGTCGCGATAGGTGAGCCGGGTTATGATCTCCTCCACCTGCTGCGGGTCTGCGTCGAGGCGGGCGGAGATGGCCTGGGTACGGTCGGTGATGTTCCCGTCCACGACCGCCTCTTCGGCCGAAAGCTTGTTCAGGCCGTAGAAGAGCCGCTTCTGGAGCTTGGTGGTCCCCAGCTTGACCTGGGAGTAGAACTTCAGGATATAGTCGTGGATCATGGCCTTGATCCACCAGACGGCATAGGTCATGAGCCTGTTGCCTTTGTAGGGGTCGAATTTCTTCACCGCCACCATAAGGCCGATGGTGCCTTCCTGGACGATATCCTCTATGGGCAGCCCATAGCCCGCGTAATCCATGGCTATGCGCACCACGTTCCTCAGGTTGGAGGTAACGAGCCGGTGAGCTGCATCTACATCGTTGTATTCCTTGAGCCTTATTGCGAGGTCATATTCATCTTCCTTGCTCAGTACGGGAAAAGACTCGAACCGGCTTATCAGTTCCGAAATATTGTGGTGTTGTACTACTGGAAGATTCATCGTATCCATTCTCCTTATATTCGCAATCCATGTTTATACCGTTCAATTCATCACCGTCAAGTATCGGCTTTTTCAACACAATGTTTTAGATGAAAAAATTTCTTGAAGGGTTCAGGCATTCCGGGTAGTATATGTCTTTAACGCGGCTGGGGGTATGTAAAAGGGCATGAAATCTAGGTTTTTTTTATTCCTTTTCGTACTGGGCGTTGTACTGGGATGTTCCTTCACCCAGCAGGAGATCCCACCACCCCAGGGCTCTCCACCAGAACCGGGCAGTCAGGCACTGTTTCAATCCCTAAAGCCAATCTTAGCAATACACTTCGGAATTCCAGAAGCACTAGCAAAGCCGGTAGCAAAAACAGAAGAGCTTGACCTGAAAAAACCCGCGGGTGATGTCGAGGACGCCCAGCTTTCACCTCTGGAGCAGAGCGACCTGCACGATCTCGACTTCGAGATGAACAACAGGATCCAGTGGTGGGTCAAGCGCTACACGGGCCCTCTGAAAAAGCACTTCCGGGCCGAGCTCGCCCAGTTCGACACGGTGCGCCCCACCATGGAAAAGATCTTTGCGAGCTACGGGATCCCGAAGGACCTGGTCTACCTCTGCATGATCGAAAGCGGCGGGAGGCCCAACGCGGTATCCCCCGCGGGCGCCACCGGATACTGGCAGTTCACCGCGGGCACCGCCAAGACCTACAAGCTCACGGTGAACTCCTGGGTCGACGAGCGCAGGGACATGATCAAGTCCACCCATGCCGCGGCAAAATACCTCAAGGCCCTCTACGGCATCTTCAACGACTGGCTCCTGGCAGGGGCGGCGTACAACGCCGGGGAGGGCAACCTCTACCGGATCATGAGGAGCCACCCCGAGATCAACACCTTCTGGGACATCTCCCACCACATGCCCATCAAGCACGAGACGCTGGACTACATCCCCAAGCTCATCGCCACCATCGTCCTTGCCAAGAACCGGGCCTACTACGGGCTCAACGAGGCCGACGGCACGAAAAGCACCGTGGACTACGAGACGGTACGGGTACCGAGCCTCACCCAGCTTGAGGAGATCGCGAAGGTCCTGGGCGTGCCGAGCAAGGAGATCTGCCTGCTCAATGCGGAACTCGTGAGAAAGTGCACGCCCCCGTCCGAAAACGGCCACGAGCTCAAGGTGCCCAGAGGCACGTCGGAGACCGTTGTCGAGTACGTGAAGGCGAAGAGCAGCCGCTCATCCAGGGACACGGCCAGGGAAAAGAAGAAAGAGGGACCTCCGGATACGGCAGACGAGGGCGGAGAAGCCGCTGACAATGCCGTCGAGACCGCGGCAGACGCGACGCATACCGTGAAGAAGGGCGATACCCTCTACCGGATCGCGAAAAACAACTCTGTCACGGTCAAAGAGCTGATGCAGGCCAACGGGCTCGAAGAGGGCCAGGGCCTCTCCATCGGCCAGGAGCTCGTCATCCCCAGAGGCGATAAGGCAGGCAAGGGCCGGAAAGAGACAACGGAAACCCGGGAAGCCAAGGACCCGGAAAAATCCACGAAAAGTCGCACCCACGTGGTGGAAAAGGGGGATACCCTCAAGGCCGTCGCCCTCCGCTACGACACCACGGTGGACGCGCTCATGGAAGCCAACGACATCAGGAACGCCCGGACGATCCAGCCCGGGATGGTCCTGAAGGTCCCGGCCAAGGGGCTGAAGCCTTCCCCCCGACCCGTCCAGTACACGGTGAAGAAGGGGGACACCCTCTGGGGCATTTCGAAGCGCTTCGACGTGTCCATCGAAGACGTCAGGAAGTGGAACAAGCTCAAGCCCACGGCATCGATCCAGCCCGGAGACGAGCTCACCATCCGCAGGCAGTAGCCGCACGCGGGGCTTGCCTGCACCTACGTTCTGTGTTTATTCTAAGGGCCACAAGTACGAATCCAACGGCGCAGCCGGCAGCGGACCCCCGCCCGGCAGGGCCCTGGAGAAAGAGTGTTCCATGACCAGAACCACGTTCCGCAGCATCATCGTCATCACCATCCTCCTCCTGGCCGCGACGTCCGCCTTCGGGGCTTCCCCCCGCAGGATCGTCTCCCTGGCGCCCTCGCTCACCCGGCAGCTCTACGACCTCCAGAGCCAGGAGAAGCTCGTGGGGATCACGAGCTTCTGCCCGGAGAGCGCGAAGGGCAAGCAGGTCGTCGGCAGCCTCACCATGCTCAACTTCGAGAAGATTCTGTCTCTCAAGCCCGACCTCGTTCTGGCCAGCACGGACAGCAACAAGAAGAACGACGTCGAGAAGCTCAGAAAGCTGGGCCTCAAGGTGGAGGTCTTCGAGGGGTGCGAGACCTTTGCGTGCATGTGCCGCGAGTTCAGGCGCCTCGGGTCCATCCTGGGGAAAGAAAGTGAAGCGGACCGGATCATCGGCGACGTCCGCTCCCGGATCGACGCCCTGCGGGCAAAGCTCCCCACGGACGCGGTAAAACCCCGGGTGTTCTGGCAGATGGGCACGAGCCCGCTCATCACCGCCAGCAGTGCCACCTTCACCGGTGAGATCATCTCACTGGCAGGCGGCAGGAACATCTTCGGCAGCCTGTCGGAAAAGTACCCGAGGATCAACTACGAGGCCGTGGTGGCCAGGAACCCGGACGTCATCTTCATCGTGAGCGACATGGAGGGGACCGATGACGGGACCTCCTCCTGGTCGGTGTTTCCCCGGATCAAGGCGGTGAGCTCGGGCAGGGTCCACGTCATGAGCTCGGACCTGGTGTGCCAGCCCACGCCCGGCATGTACCTCAAGGCGCTCGAGGCCGTGGTGGCCAGGCTCTACCCGGGAGTCTCGTGAACAGGGGCCTCGTCCTCGCATCCCTGCTCCTCTTCGCTGTGACCAGCATCGTGCTCGCCCTCTTCACCGGAGGCACCGGGATCCCTCCGGCTGAGGTGCTGCGGGCGCTCCTCTTTCCTTCCGAAGACGGGGTCGCCCACACCCTCATCTGGGAGCTCCGCCTCCCCAGGGCCCTGACGGCGGGCATCGTCGGCGCTTCGCTGGCGGTTTGCGGGGTGGTGTTCCAGGCCATCCTGAGAAACCCGCTGGCAGAACCCTACACCCTGGGCGTGTCCGGAGGGGGCGCGCTGGGTGCCGTTGTCGCCATCCTCCTGGGTCTGGGCGGCCTGCCCATGGCCCTGCTCTGCTTTCTCGGGTGCTGCCTGAGCATCGGGATTGTGCTCGGCGCCGCCTACGCACGGAACTTCACGAACAGCATGCTCATCCTGTCGGGCGTGATCATGAGCTTCATCTTTTCGTCCGCCGTCATGTTCATCTTCGCCGTGGCGTCGTCCCGCGAGGTCCACGCCTCCATCCTCTGGCTCATGGGGTCCTTGAGCGCGCCGCCCGAAGGCTCCATGGCCATGCTTCTGACGGTCTTCCCGCTGGTGCCCGGGTTCATCCTCTTCGCAAAGGACCTGAACCTCCTGTCGCTGGGTGACGAATCGTCGTACCACCTGGGACTCGACGCGAGGAAGTCGAAGACCCTGCTGCTCCTGGCCGCCTCCCTGGTCACCGGGGTATGCGTGGCGGTCTCGGGGGTCATCGCCTTCATCGGGCTCGTCATCCCCCACCTCACCCGCAAGCTCGCAGGCGCCGACCACCACGTGCTCCTGCCCGCGTCCGTGCTGGCGGGGGCGGGTTTCCTCATCCTCTCGGACAGCATCGCCCAGGTAGTCATCAGGCCTTTGGAGCTGCCCGTGGGGGTGATCACCGGCATGGTGGGGGGCGTCTTTTTCTTGCTCTACCTCCTGAAGGCGCGGCCCGAGGAGGTGATCTGACGTGGGCATCCTGAAGGTCGAGGGCGTCACCGCCGGCTATAACACAACCCCCGTGATCCGGGAGGTCACCTTCAGTGTGCCCGAAGGGAGCGTGTTCGGGATCATCGGGCCCAATGGCGCGGGCAAGACCACGCTCTTCAGGACCCTGAGCAGGCTCATGAAGCCCTGGAAGGGGGTCGTCTCCTTCAAGGGCGCTGACATCGCCGGCATCTCCCGGAGGGACTACGCCCGGTCCGTGGCCGTGGTCCCCCAGTTCCGCCAGACACCGCCTCCCTTCACGGTCAGGGAGTTCGTTTCCATGGGCAGGTATCCCCACAGGGGGAGGCTCGCCCGCCTGAACAAGGAGGATGGCAGGATCGTCGACAAAGCCATGGAGCTCCTCGACGTGTCGACGTTCAAAGACAAGCTCGTGAGCACGCTCTCCGGCGGCGAGATGGGGCGGGTCTTCCTGGCCCAGGGCATCGTGCAGCAGCCCGAGCTCATCCTCATGGACGAGCCCACGGCACATCTCGACATCGGGCACAAGATCAGAACCCTCGACCTGATGAGGTCGCTCGCGAAGCGCACGGGCCTCACCGCGCTCATCATCCTACACGACCTCAACCTGGCGGGGACGTACTGCGATTCCCTCGTCATGATGAAGGGGGGAGGCATCCACAGCTCAGGGAGACCGGAGGAGGTCCTCAGCGAGGGGCACGTCACCGAGGTTTACGGGACGCCGGTCAGGGTGGGCACGAACCCTGCCACCGGGAAGCCCCACATCTTTTTCCTTCCCCAGAGCCCCTCAGGGGTGATCCCCGACTGAGCGGGAAGGGGCGAACCGGCAACTTTCCTGCGGGGCCGAGGGGGGTGGACGGAAGAAAATTTTATAGAAAACCTGGGGATCTAGTTCCTGAGGATCTCGACGACCTCGAACTCCCTCTTGCCGCTCGGGGTGTCGACCACCACCTCGTCATCGAGCTTCTTGCCTATGAGCGCCTTCGCCATGGGGGACTCCACGGAGATCTTGCCCTGGGAGATGTCGGATTCGTCAACGCCCACGATCTGATATACCAGCTCCTCGTCCGTTTCCGTATTGTTCAGGATGAACTTCGAGCCGAACACGATGCGGTCGGCAGGGAGCCTGGTCGTGTCGATGATCTCGGCATTGCCCAGCTTGTTCTCCAGGTCCTGGATCCTGCCCTCTATGAGAGACTGCCGCTCCTTTGCGTAGATGTACTCGGCGTTCTCGGACAGGTCTCCATGGCCCCTGGCTTCCTCGATGGCCCTGATGATCTGGGGCCTCTCAACCTTCTTCAGGCGGTCGATCTCGTCCTGAAGGGCCCGGTAGCCTTCTTTTGTGACGGGGTTTCTTTTCATATCCATCTCCACTTATAAAAAGAAAAAGATACCGGCAGGGGTCTCTGCCAGTATCGAATAAAAAATTAACACACCGGGCTTATAAGTCAAGAGGAGAATGCTTAAGAGATCGCAGTGTTTCCGAAATAGTACGCACCGTGCATTCATCGGGGTTGTATTGATGAGATTTTCTATGGTATGGCAGGGATTCAAGTAAAATTCATACGTAATGGAAAGGCGGAGGATAGCAATGGGAACGCAAGAAAAGATAACCTTGGAATTGGCATCGAGGACGGCCCAGAAGAAGAAGGTGCGCGCTCTTCGCAGGGACGGTATCATCCCTGCCGTTCTGTACGGGAAGGGCCTCGAGTCAACGCTGGTCCAGGTTAAGCAGAAGGATCTCGAGATCGTCTACCGGAAGATGCACGGTACCTCCATCATCGACGCATCTTTAGACGGGAAGAATATCCCGGTCCTCATCCACGAAGTCCACAGGGACACTCTGAAGGGTGAGATCCTGCACGTCGATTTCCTGAAGGTCGACCTCAACCGGGAGGTGACAGTGGAAGTACCGCTCGTCTTCGTGGGCGTGTCCCCGGCCGAAAAGGAAGGGCGGGGCAAGGTCGGTCACGAGGCCACCAGCATCTCCATCAAGTGCGTCCCGGCCAGGATCCCCTCCGAGATCGAGGTGGACGTGACAGGCATCGTGGACAAGCACGACGTGATCCATGCATCCGACCTGAAGCTCCCCGAGGGGGCGACGCTGGGCCATGGCGTGAGCCCGGACAAGGTGATCTGCCACCTGTCCCAGGCGAAGCTCGTCGAGGCGGCCGCTCCTGAGGCAGCCGAGGAAGTCGCCGCTCCGGAAGCACCCGAGCAGGGCTGATCGCGAACCCCTTCCACCGGATCGAAAACAACCCCTCGCCCTTTATTGCCTCCTGCCCGCAACGGGCTACGGAGGCAGGGGTGGGGGGTTTTTGTACGCTGACACACCTGCCGGTCCCTCCGGCAGACCTCAGCCCTTCACCATGCCCAAAGGCCTCAGGCGCGCCACCACGCGCGCAATCCCTGCCCCGGTGATAGTGGACACCACCTCGTTCACATCCTTGTACGCATCCGGCATCTCCTCCGCAAGGGTGGCCCTCGATGCCACCATGGCCTCGATGCCCTGCCCCTTGAGCTCGTCGAGGATGGACCTGCCCCGGGCGAGCTTCTTCGCCTGGCCCCTCGAAAGGAGCCTTCCGGCCCCGTGGCAGGCGCTGGAAAAGGTCTGCCCCGCGCCGGTGTCCCCGGCGAGGACGTAGGACATCCTCCCCATGTCGCCGGGCACGAGCACGGGCTGGCCCGTCTTCCTGAACCGCGCCGGAAGGCGCTCGTCTTCGGGGGGCAGCGCCCTCGTGGCCCCTTTCCGGTGAATGCACACGCGCCTCTTCCTGCCTTCGTGGATCACGGTCTCCTTCTTGGCGATGTTGTGGCAGCAGTCGTAGACGAGCCTCATGCCCAGCTTTTCCCAAGCCTTGCCGAACTGCACCTGAAAAGCCTCCCGGATGAGGTGGGTGATGAGCTGCCGGTTGGCAAAGGCGAAGTTTGCGGCGGCCGCCATGGCGCCCAGGTAGGCTTTCCCTTCCTGGCTTTTCGCCGGCGCGCACGCCAGCTGGCGATCCTCAAGCTCGATGCCGAAACGGCGGTTTGCAGCGAGCATGGAGTGCACGTAGTCGTCGCAGACCTGGTGGCCAAAGCCCCGGGACCCGGTGTGGACGAGGACCACCACCTGACCCTGGAACAAGCCGAAGGCCGCTGCGGTCTCCTGATCGAAGACCTCGTCCACCACGTCGATCTCCAGGAAGTGGTTGCCGGAGCCCAGCGTCCCAAGCTGAGGCTGACCTCGCTCGTAGGCCCGTTCGGACACGGCGTCGGGGTCGGCGCCCTCGATGCACCCGCCGTCCTCGTGGGCCTCGAGGTCCTCCCTCGTTGCCAGGCCCCTCTTGAACGCCCAGGCGCTGCCCATGGCGAGCACCTTCCTGAATTCCTTTCTGTCCACCCGGAAGGATCTGGTGCTCGACCCCACGCCGGAGGGGACGCTGGTGTAGAGAAGGGCCAGGAGGTCCCGCACGACCGGGGTCACATCGGCACGCGTCAGGTTCGTCCCTATGCAGCGGATACCGCAGTTGATGTCGTAGCCCACGCCACCGGGGGACACGATGCCCTCGTCGAGGTCGAAGGCGGCGACGCCGCCGATGGGGAAGCCATACCCCCAGTGGATGTCCGGCATGGCCATCGAGGGCCCCACGATGCCCGGCAGGCACGCCACGTTCGCCACCTGCCTGAGCACCTCCTCCCTGCCGAGGTCCTTCTCGATCGCCCTGCTCGCGTACACGAGGCCGGGGGCGCGCATGGGCTTCTGCTGCTCGATTTCCACCCGGTATTCGTCGAGGCGCCTGACTTTCAGCCTGTCCATGCACCCATCCTAGAGATCGAAGATGACCGTTGCGGTGAGCGATCCGCCCTTATCGACGATGTCAAGGCCGTGGTAGGTCACGGCCTTGATCTCCTGCTTCAGCCCGGTGCCTTCATATGCGCCCCGCAGGCGGGCGCGCACGCCTGTGTCCGTAAGGTGCTCCACACTGATGGACCCCACGCGCAGGTCTTTTACCGTGATGAGATAGAGGATTTCCTGGAGCCATCTCACCAGCAGATCCACCCGGTCGATGCCTTCCACGGAAACGTCCAGGGTGACCGTCTCCCGACGGCTGGCAGCGCCCAAGATATCCACGAGGGCGAGCCCTGCTTCCCTGAACAGACTCGACAGGTCGGAAGCCTCCACCCGTATACCTGTGTCCGCCGTGTGCTCAACGAGCTCGTAGCCCATGACCTCTCCTTTCAGGAAAGGAGCCCCGACTTCACGAGTTTTTCCTTGAGCGCATCGAGGGCCCGCCTTCGGTGGCTGCGGGCGTTCTTTTCCGCAGGGCTCATCTGGGCAAGGGTCTTGCCCATGACAGGGTCGTAGAAGACCGGGTCGTAGCCGAAGCCTTCGGTGCCCCTGGGCTCGTCGATGATGATGCCCTCGTAGCGCCCTTCGGCATGGATCACCTCCCCGCCGGGCAGCGCCAGGGCAACCACGCAGACAAACCGGGCGGAGCGCTCCTCCCTGCCCCTCAGCGATGCGAGCAGCAGAGCGATGTTGTCGCCGTCACTCGCGCCCTCGCCTGCAAACCGGGCGGACAGGATCCCCGGCCTGCCCTCAAGGGCGTCGACGCACAGCCCGGAGTCGTCCGCCAGGGTGGGCATGCCCGAGGCTTCGCACCAGGCACGGGCCTTGATGAGGGCGTTTTCCTCAAAGGTGGAGCCGGTCTCCTCCACGTCGAGGGAGAGCCCGGTCTCCCGGGGGGTGACCACGGTGATCCCCAGGTCGGAGAGTATTTCAACGATTTCCTTGATCTTGCCCTTGTTGTTCGTGGCCGCCAGGAGCTTCATGCGATGCCGAGCGCCTGGTTCTGGATCTTCATGAGCTCGGCGATGCCCTTTTCCGCCATCTCCACCAGGTCGTTCATCTGGCCCTTCGTAAAGACGCGGCCTTCCGCCGTGCCCTGGATCTCGATGATGCTCCCGCTGCCGGTCATGACCACGTTCATGTCCACGTCCGCCCGGGAGTCTTCCTCGTAGTTGAGGTCCAGGTAGACCTCGCCTGCGATGATGCCCACGGATATGGCGGCAACCTGCTCCCGGATGGGGTTCCGTGCGATGGCCTGCTGGGAGACAAGGGAGGAAAGGGCGTCCTTGAGCGCGATGTAGGACCCGGTGATGGAGGCCGTCCTGGTGCCGCCGTCCGCCTGGAGCACGTCGCAGTCGATCCAGATGGTGCGCTCGCCCACGTCCTGCAGGTTCACGGCGGCCCTCAACGACCTGCCGATGAGCCGCTGGATCTCGTGGGTCCTGCCCTGGGGCCTGCCCTTGGAGGACTCGCGGACCATGCGGGTGGTGGTGGAGGCAGGGAGCATGCCGTACTCGGCCGTGATCCAGCCGGAGCCGGTATTCTTCAAGTGGGGGGGCACCTTGTTCTCGATATTCGCCGCGCAGACCACGCGGGTGTCGCCCACCTCGATGAGGCACGAGCCCAGGGCATGCTTGCAGTACCCCCTCGTGATCTTCACCGACCTGATCTCGTCAGGCCATCTCTGGTCTGAGCGCTTTGCCACTTTCGGTTTCGAGATGCCTTTGTTCTTGAGTAATTCCTCGATGGAAGCCATTCATCACCCCGATCGTCTTTCCTTTGGCCAGATACTACGGGGAGAAGATTTCAATGTCAACTCCATAACCCCGGGGCATTGCTGCGCGAAGGGTTCCGCGGCACAGGGGGATCGCGTGATTCAAAGGCATGGACCCACAGGGCACGATGCGGTGGATCATCGCGTCCTCCATAGAAGACGCGAAGGAGGATTCAAGACTTGACACACTTGATTATACTCGGGTAAACCCTCTTAGGTGCGAAGGAGGTGATTGAGTGAGGGCAATCCGTTCATTTGTTGTGCTCATGGGGGTTTTCTTCTTCGTCCTTGCCCTGCTCGCCCCCTTTCTGACCATCGACGTGCCGTGGGCCGGCGAGGTCTGGCTCTTCCAGTCGATCCAGGAGCTCAGCCGCAGTTTCGGGCCTGTGCCCACCCTGAACGGCGCCCCCTTCACCGGCCCCGACCCCCTGGTCCCCGTGCTCCTTTCCACCCTGCCTTTCCCTGACCTCATGTCGCTGAGGATTACGGGCATCATGCTGGGAAGCCTGGTTGCCCTGGGCGTGTTCATCTTCTGCTCCTCGCTGTGGGACCTGAGCTCGGGCGTCTGCTCGGCCCTGTTCACCATGGCCACCTGGGGCTTCATCGCGACCTACGGGACCCTGAACCCCGAGGCGCTGCCCGTGAGCCTCACGGTCCTCGCGTTTCTCCTCTTCTCGCAGATCTACCTCAAGGAGCTGAACCCGTGGTGGTACCTGCTCTCGTACGTGCTCCTGTGCCTTGCCGCGCTCACGGGCGGATGGGTGCCCCTTGCCTTCTTCCTCTTCTCCGTGGTCCTCTTCATCCTCCTCGACATGTCGCCCGAAAGGCTCCTGTCCATCAAGGCGGGCTACGGGGCAGTCCTCGTCGGGGGCGCCATGCTCGCCGTGTACGTGGCCTACCGGCTGGTTGAAGGCCCGGAGTTCGCCGGGACGCTCTTCAGCGCGGACCATGAGCAGGGATTTATTGCCAGGGCCTGGCTGTGGGTGAAGTTCAACCTGCCCTGGCTCCTGCTGGCGGTCCCGGCGTGGATGTACAGCGAGGGGCCCAGGGAGGCGGGCTCGTGGAGGAGCCTCCTGGCGCCCAAGACGGCGTATGTCATGGGCCTCTTCGTCCTGCTCCTGTCGAGCAGGGTCCAGGAGGGATTCGCCCTGCTGAGCGTGCCCTTCGGCGGCATCATCGTGGGGTACTGGATGTCCAGGAAGTTCCTCATCCTCCAGAGCCTTCAGGCCCTGCGGACGCTCACCGCGGCGGGGACCGCGGCGGTCCTGGCCGCCACGGCGCTCTCCCTCGTCGTCGCAGGCTCGGTCATGGACTTTTCCTTCGACCTTGCCCACGGGGCGGTGATCCTGCTCTTCCTGGCCTTCGGGGCGGTCCTGGCGTGGCTTGCCCGGAAGCGGTACACCATGGCCATCGCAGGCGTCGGGATTGCGGCGGTCTTCTGTTTGAGCTGGTACGCGGCGCTGGTCCTGGTGCCCGCCTCTGCCGAGAAGCCGGCGTCCTTCGCCCGGCAGCTCAGCTCGCTGACGCCCCTGCTCGTGTTCGAGGACGACCTCGTCATGAGGGGATACGCCGGCTACGGCGGGTCCACGGCGGTGGTGGTGGGCAGGAACATGGTGCCCGTGGGCTACCAGGCGTATCTCGCCGTGACAACGGCCGATCTCGAGGACCTGCTGGAGGACCTCTCCTCCCGGATGCGCGTCGAGCCCGTCACCTCCTTCGAGGCGGGGAAGACCTACGCGCTCATCAAGGTTTCGCCTGCGCCTCCGCGCCGGGGGACTGGCGGCTGATCCTCTCGTCCAGCAGCTCCAGCACCCGCTCCAGCTGCACCTTGGTCTTCTCGTCGCTCACCAGGGGCGCGTACTCAGCGAACGCCGACCGTGCCTTGACGAGCTCGCCCATGCTGGTGTAGACCCCCCCGAGGTCGTCATACATGAGGGGCTTCGAGGGCGCCATGGCCATGGCCCGATCGAGATACTTCACGGCCTCGTCTCTCTTCCCGCTCTTCCAGGCCGCGTAGCCTGCGCGGTAGTGGTACAGGGGATAGTCGCTGGTCCCCCACCCCCAGCCCTTTTCAAGCGCTTCGGCATAGACGGCGTACGAGCTCGCGTAGTCCTTCTTGAGCCAGTAGGCAAAGGCGAGGCCAAGCTTCGACTTGGGGAGCTCCGGCTTGAGCGCGAGGGCCTGCCGGTAGTTGTGGATGGCGTTGTCGTACTGGCCCATCATCATCTGCGCCAGGGCGAGGTTGCTGATGGCGAGGTAGTCGTAGGGCCTCTGCTTGATGGCGGTGATGCAGAGCTCCTGGACCTCCTTGAAACGGCCCTGGCCCAGGTAGATGGCCGACAGGTTCACGTTGCCCGGAGACGACGTCGGGTATTTTGCCAGGGTGTCTTCCCAGAGGCTCTGGGCGTCCTTCCAGACGTCGTTCTGGTGAAAGGTCATGAACCCGTAGAACACGACGAGCACCGAGAACACCGAGGCCGCGATGAGGGTGGGGAACTCCGGGGAGAACCGCGAGGCGGCGGGCCTGAAGATCCAGAGCCTCGCGAAGCCGTACCCCAGGAGCACGCACCACATGAGCGACGGGAGGAGCGCATACCGGTCCGCCAGGGTCTGCGAGATGGGGTAGATGTGGGACACCGGGAGGAGGAAGATGTAGAACCAGGCCACGAAGAACGCGTAGAGGTAGTGCTTTTTCCGGAAGGCCGCCACCGCGCTGCCCGCGAGGGCGAGGTTGAGCCCCACGAAGACCCACGCCTGCCAGACGTGCGGGCTCGCGAAGAGCTGTATGGGGTAGTCGGCCGCGTAGTTGAGGGTGAATCCCACGAGCAGGAAATAGCTTATGAAGATCTGGGAGACCGCCAGGAGGTTCGTCCAGAAGCTGCCGCCGTGGAGGGGCTTGATGCCGCCCGCCGTGTCCAGCATGGTTATGAGCCTGATGCCCATGGGGACGACCACGAGGAGCATAGGCAGGTACACGATGAGCCTCGTCTTCCAGAAGGAGGGAGACGGCCTGCGCGCCTGGATGGCGAGGTCGAGCACCAGCATGGCCGCAGGCGCCACCAGTGCGGTGGGCTTCGACAGGATCGCCAGCACGAGGAAGGCGAAGCTGGCGAGGTAGTACCTCCACGATGCGGTCCTGGCCCTGATGAAGGCCCACATGCTCAGGAAGGTGAAGATCCCGAGCAGGGGCTCCTTGCGCCCGTAGATCCAGGCCACACTCTCCACGTGGACCGGGTGCACGGCGAACAGGGTCGCCGTGAGGCCTGCCCAGACGAAGGCCAGGGACTCGTCGTCCACGAAGACCTTGAAGAGCTCCAGGAGGAAGATCCAGCAGGCGAGGACCATGAGCAGGTAGAGCACCAGGCTCTGCAGGTGCATGCCGAAGATCACGGCGTTCTGTCCCGGGCCCCACAGGGCGTAATCAAGCAGGTAGGTGAGGTCCCTCACGGGCTGGTAGGTCGAGACGGAATGCACGACCAGCACGTGCTTCACCGCGTCCGCCATACTCGTCTGCGCGGCGAGCCACTCGAGCAGCCCGGGGTCGTCCCAGTTCGTCGCCTTGTTGTCCAGAATGTTGAAATACAACCCCAGGACGAGAACGGCTAAAAAAAGCGCCATTTCAATATATTTCGTTCTATTGCTCCTCATGCTTCCCTGTCCTCCCCACGTATCCGCACACCTCGGGTCTTCTTACCCTGACTCTTCGTCCGGGATGGTCCGGAATATTAAGAAAAAACATGAAAGGGGACTGAGAAACCCGGCTCCCGTCCTCCCCCTCGTCTCGAGCCGCCTTTTCACGATCGGATGTCTCATGGAACGCCCTGCCCTCAAGCGCTCCCATACCATCGAAGCCTAGGTGCCCACAACGGGCAAATGGCCCGCCGCCCTGTACTTCCCCGCCGCCCGCTGGTATAATGCTCTGGACACTGGAGCCGGAGGTTTCGATGATCGTTGCGGAAAAAATGGCGCGCTACATGGAGAAATCCTCGTGGATCCGCAGGATGTTCGAGGAGGGCAGCAGGCTCAAGGCCATCCACGGGGCTGAGAACGTCTTCGACTTCAGCCTGGGCAACCCCGACGTGCCGCCCCCTGAGACGGTGCTGGAAAGGATGTCGGAGCTCGCCCTGACCATGAACCACGGGTACATGGCCAATGCGGGCTACCCCGACGTGAGGGCCGCCGTCGCGGGATATGCCTCCTCCCTCTACGAGGTGCCGCTCGCCGCGGGCGACATCGTCATGTGCTGCGGCGCGGGCGGGGGGCTCAACGCGGTGCTCAAGGCGGTCACGAACCCCGGGGACGAGGTCATCGCCATCTCCCCCTACTTCGTGGAGTACGGGTTCTACGTCGAGAACCACGGGGGCACCCTCGTGGTGGCAGAAAGCGGGCCCGACTTCCTGCCCTCCCTGGAGAACATCCGGGCGGCCATGACCGGCCGGACCAGGGCCATCATCATCAACTCGCCCAACAACCCCACGGGAAGGGTGTATCCCCGGGAGGTGCTCGCGGGGCTGGCCGGCCTCCTGAAGGACCGCCCCGACATCCTCGTGATCTCGGACGAGCCCTACCGGAGGCTGGTCTACGGGGGCAGGCAGGTGCCCTCGGTGCTGAAGGAGGTCCCCTGCTCGGTGGTGGTCACCTCCGCCTCCAAGGAGCTCTCGCTCGCCGGCGAGCGGATCGGGTACATCGCGGTGGGCCCCGGGGTGAAGGACAAGGGGACGCTCACGAACGCCCTGGTCCTGGCTACGCGCATCCTCGGGTTCGTCAACGCCCCTGCGCTCATGCAGCAGGTGTACGCCTCCTGCCTGGGGGAGAGCGTCGACATCTCCCAGTACGAGGCCCGCAGGGACCTGTTCATGAAGATCCTCGACTCGGCGGGACTGACGTACGTGCCGCCCGAGGGGGCCTTCTATCTGTTCGTGAAATCGCCGCTTCAGGACGACGTGGCTTTCTGCACGAAGCTTCTGGAGGAAAACATCCTGGCCGTGCCCGGCATGGGCTTCGGCTGGCCCGGGTATGTCCGGTTCACCTATTGCGTGAGCATCGAGAGCATCAGGGGCTGCGCTCCGGGCCTGAAGCGCGTCATGGCCGGGATCTCGGGATAGCGGCAGGCCGCCCCTTGAAAGGGGCGGCTCCTCACGCCTGCAGAGATGTGTCGGGAAGGTCTAGAAGGGGATGTCGTCGAACTCGGGGGAGCTGGGCATACACTCGTCGGGGTTGAAGCCCGGGTCCCCGGACATGTCGTGCGCCCGGCCGGCCGATGAATCCATGGGCGAGAGGATCTGCATCTGGTTCGCGACGATCTCCGTGGTGTAGCGCTTGTTCCCGTCGCGGTCGTCCCACTGGCGGGTCTGGAGGCGGCCCTCCACATAGACCTGCTTGCCCTTGGCGAGCAGCTTGGCGCAGTTTTCGGCCAGCTTGCCCCAGGTCACCACGCGGTGCCACTCCGTACGCTCCTGCTTTTCCCCGTTCTGGTCGGACCAGATCTCGCTCGTGGCCATGGTGAAGTTGGTCACGGCCTTTCCGTTGGGGGTGAACCTCATCTCGGGATCTCTGCCCAAGCGCCCAATGAGGATAACTTTATTAACAGAACCTGCCATATCGCTTTACTCCTATTTTGAAGCTGTTAAAGAGTCTGCATTTACAACTAAAATACGTGCTTGGTTGCACCCAAATAATTCTGTCTTCTTCAGGCATGTATCAACTGGGGATCATACTATCCGATGTAATTTTTATACTCAACACTTCTTTCAGGTTTGTTGACTATTACAGGATTAAACAGCCGCCGCCTGGATTTCGCATCTCTATTGTAAAAAATTCCTGGAGGGATTTTTTCTCATAACACGCACCCCCCTACGTACCCGCTGGCACGAGGGTGGTCGTGCGTCCAGTGAGACTCGTATACTACTGTATATGCGTGTTTGTTCATCGCAAATCCATCCATATCCCACCTCTCCCATAGTACCCCCTTGGGAATTTCTCCCTATGCAAAATAGTACCCCCTCCCAAACTTACTGTATTAGCATTTTCTTATTGCTCTGACGGTGGGAATATGATATAATCAGCAGTCAATATCAGGGTATAAGAGGTAGCTGGATATGACATTCACGGACTATGCGGTAAACAAGGCTATACTGGATGGAAGATCCTCTCGTGATTTCCGTATTGCGGCTCAATCAAATGCCAATGCAGCGGTGGTTTATCTCATTATTGCTTTAGCGGTATGGTTCTTTGCAGGTTGGGTATGGGCACTTATTCCTGCTGCACTCATGCTCTATACTGGTTGTCAAAGCATTAGTGCTACCAGAATAGCAATTGGGCTTGAGCAGGTTGAGGGTCAAGCTATCGCTGGTAAATAGCATGTGGTTGGTGGGACTAGATTAAATTTTTATCAAAGTGTTATTGCGGAGTTACAAACTTTTTTAAAAAAGTTTGATAGATCGCGGTGACAAACATCTTTAATTAAGAGACAGATTTTAATCCGATTTATCGAACCGCCAGCTATTTGAAATAAAACCTCAGCAAGTTATCCTGGTATATTATATCAGTCGTTCACCATGCCTGAGTGGGCCTTCACAATCCAAGAGACCGAAAAAATGCCTGCAGCTCGTTCCACCAGGTAGGCGGAGAACCTGTAATGGCAGCACCCCCGAAGCCCAGGTCCTTTCACGTCATGGCAAAGCCTGCTGGTTCTGCCTGCAACCTCCGGTGCAGCTACTGCTTTTTTCTCGATAAAAAAACACTGTACCCCGGGAGCAGCTTCCGTATGCGGGATGATGTCCACGAGGCTTATATCCGCCAACTCCTCGATGCGCACCAAACCCCATGGGTGACCATTGCCTGGCAGGGAGGAGAGCCGACGCTCATGGGTCTCGATTTCTACCGGCGGTCCCTGGAGCTGCAGGAAAAGCACCGGAAGCCCTCAACCGCTGTCGAGAACACCTTCCAAACCAATGGAATCCTCCTGAACGATGAGTGGTGCCGTTTCTTCAAAGAGAACGGTTTCCTGGTCGGCCTCAGCATGGACGGTCCCAGGAAGCTTCACGATCATTATCGCAGGGACGCTCGCGGGCAAGGAACCTTTGAGCGGGTTCTCAGAGCTGCCAGGCTTCTCGTGAAGCACGGCGTGGAGTTCAATATCCTCGCCACGATCAACAGGAAGAACGCAGAGCGTCCTCTTGAAGTATACCGGTTTTTCCGGGACGTGCTGGGGGCGCGCTACATTCAGTTCATCCCCATCGTGGAGAAGGAGGATGCGGGGGCATTTCAGCGTGGCGGAAAACCCGTCGGCCGCTCCGTTCCCCCCGCCAGCTGGGGAAGTTTCCTGAGCAGCATCTTCGATGTGTGGGTCAGAAGAGACGTGGGCAGAACCTTTGTCCTGAACTTCGATGCCGTACTGGCCGGCTGGCTCGGACATGCCGGAACTGTTTGCATCTTCGGGCCTTCATGCGGGCTGGGCGTTGCCCTGGAGCATAATGGAGATCTCTATTCGTGTGATCATTTCGTGGACCCGGGCCACCTCCTTGGAAACATCCTCACCACGCCCATGATCGAGCTCGTCTCTTCGGAAAGGCAGAGGAGGTTCGGCAGAGACAAGAGTGAAACCCTTCCCCGGCAGTGCCGGGAATGCAGGTACCTGCATCTGTGCAATGGGGAATGCCCCAAGAACCGTCTGATCGAAACGGCAGACGGCGAGCCCGGGCTCAATTACCTGTGTGAAGGCTACCGCTCCTTTTTCAGCCACACGGAAAGGCTCATGCAGCTCATGGCCGGGCTCATGAGATACAACCGTCCTGCATCGGATGTCATGAGCTTGTTCACCGGGAAAGGGCCTCCTGACCCCGTGAATTTCACCCATGCAGGGAGGAACGATCCCTGTCCCTGTGGAGCACGGGACGCTGGTGGAAAAAAGCTGAAATAAAGGCAGGCAAACCCTTCTTCGTCTGGCTCAACACCACGCATATGCACCTGTACACGCACAAAGCCCGAGAGTCTCGGGCAGGCGGCAGTCTCCTTACCACGACACCATGGTCGACCACGACAACAACGTGGGCGAGGGGGGGTGGATTATCGGTGCCGGGCCGGTCTTCCTGTATCCGACGGCAACGGGTGACGAGCTCGGCAACCGGAAGTGGGGAGCGGGCCCTGCGTTTGTCATTCTCAAGCAGCAAGGCTGCCTGTAACTTCCTCACGCCGAAGCTTCCCGTCGTTCATCCAGCCCACCGGACCCGCCCCTATCCGCGAAAAGCGTCATTGACAAAGGATCGGCGGGAGTTATGAAAAATATGCTTGACACGGAAAATGAATGGTGTAATATCACAATCACATAGTGCATTGCATATGCACAAAGCGCATGGGGTGGCCGATGCAGAACATTAAATCCGTCGAGAAGGCCGTTGACATCCTGAGCTGCTTCACCATCGAAACCCCATCCCTCTCCGTTTCAGAGATCTGCACCATGACCGGCATCACCCAAAGCACCGTTTCCCGCATCCTGGCCACCCTGGACAAGAAGCGCTGCCTCGAACGCGACCCGGAAAGCGGCAAGTACCGGCTCGGGATCAGGTTCCACCAGTGGAAGGGCGCCCTGGCTCAGGAGGCGGACATCACCGACCTGGCCCGCCCGATCATGGAAAATCTGCGTGACGACTGCGGCGAGGAGGTGACCCTGTACGTCCCGGGTGACGGCAACCGGATCTGCGCCGAGGCAGTGAAGAGCCGCTACGGCGTGGCCAAGATCACCCAGGTAGGCAAGGTCCTCCCCCTCCACTGCGGCGCCTCGGGCAAGGTCATCCTCGCCCACCTCCCGGAAAAGACCCGCAAACGCATCGTCCACAGCGGCACTCTCGAGAAGTACACCCCCAAGACCCTCACGGACCCGGCAAAGCTCGAGGCCGACCTGGCGAGGATCCGAACCGAGGGGTACGCGGTCAGCATCGGCGAGCGTGAGGAAGGGACCTACTCCGTGGTGGCCCCGGTCTTCGACAACAGCGGGAGCATCGCTGCGAGCCTGTGCATCAGCGGGCCAATCTTCCGGTTCCCTGAAGAAGAAAGAGGCAGACTCGTGGAAGCCGTCCGCTGCGCCGCCAGGAAGATCTCCATGAAACTGGGGAGCGCCCGGGGAAACGAACAGGCGCATGACAGTTAAGCGTGTGCACCGCAGAACCTGATTCTTAAGGAGGAGCAACTTATGTCCATCGCCCTGATAGCCCTGATCGCCTGTTTCTTCATCCTGCTCATCAGCGGATTCCCCATTGCCTTCAACCTCATCCTGAGCTCGTTCGTCTATCTCGTGGTCGGCGACTACCCCATCACCCTGATCCCCCAGCGGATGTTCCAGGGCATGAACGGGTTCGCCCTGCTGGCCGTGCCCTTCTTCATCCTCACGGGCCAGCTCATGGTGAAGGGGGCCATCCTGAAATCGCTCACCGACTTCGTGAACGCCTTCGTGGGGCATGTCCGCGGGGCGCTCGCCCTGGTGACGGTGGGATCGTGCCTGTTCATGGGCGCCATCGTGGGACTGGCCGTGGCCGAGACAGCGTCGCTGGGCTCCTTCCTCATCCCCATGATGAAGGAAGAGGGCTACAAGCCCAGGTTCGCCTCGGGCGTCATGGCCGGCGCCTCGCTCCTGGGGCCCATCATGCCCCCCAGCGTGCTCATGATCCTCTACTGCATCTCCGTGGGCAAGACCTCGATCGCCGGCATCTTCCTGGCGTCCATCATCCCGGCCGTCCTCATCGCTGTGGCCCAGATGCTGGTGATCTACTTCATCGCCAAGAGAGACAAGCTGCCGCGGCACGAGCGGATGGCCTGGCCCGAGAAGTGGACCCAGTTCAAGGCCGCCATCCCCGCCCTGCTCCTGCCGGTCATCATCCTGGGCGGCATCTTCGGCGGCATCTTCACCGTGACCGAGGCTTCGGCAGCCGCAGCCGCCTACGCCTTCATCCTCACCATGTTCGTGACCCGCGAGGTGAAGTGGCGGGACCTGCCCGGCATCTTCATGGAGACGGCCGTGACCTCTGGCCTGGTCATCCTGCTGGCAGGAGCCGCCACGGTGACCGCCTGGGCCATCGCCAACGAACAGATCGTGGAGGCCCTGGCCGCACCGCTTTCGGACATCCCGCTGTGGGCCTTCCTGCTCTTCGTGAACATCGGCCTGCTCATCAACGGCATGTTCATGGACGACTACGCCTCGGTCATCGTGCTGGGCCCGATCATCGCACCCATCGCCTGGGCCCTGGGGGTCGACCCCCTGCAGATCGGCGTCATCATCTGCGTCAACCTGGTCATCGGCCTTGCCACGCCGCCCTTCGGCATCACCCTCTTCGTCACGAGCCCCATGGCCGGGGTGTCGGTGGAGGACACCTTCCGGGGGGGCTGGCCCATGCTCGTGGCCAGCATCGTGGTGCTGTTCCTGCTGACCTACTGGCCGCCGCTCACCCTGTGGCTGCCGAAGATGTTCGGGTATTAGGCGGCCCCTGGAGGAGGGATCACCTGTGTGTATGCAGCCAAACATAAAGAATAAGCAAAAACATCATGGAGGTAAGCGTATGAAGAAGAATCGTTGGCTCACCATGGCAGCCTTGGTCGCGGCGTGCTCGCTGCTGTTCTCGGGGATGGTCTTTGCCGCTCCCATCAAGGCCAGGGTATCGCTCTGCAACTCCCCGACCCACCCGCAGTCCATCGGCATGCAGGTCTTCAAGAAGTATGTCGAGGCAAAGACCAAGGGCGCCATCCAGGTCGGCCTGTACTACAACTCCCAGCTTGGCGGCGAGCGGGAGTCCGTGGAGCAGGTGAAGAACGGGTCTCTCGAGATGGCGACCGCATCGGCCGGCCCCTTGACGACCTTCAACAGGAACTTCATGGTCCTCGACATCCCGTTTGCCTTTGACTCCTACGAGATCGCCTGGAGCGTGCTCGACGGCCCCATGGGGCAGGCCCTGCTCAACTCCAGCGAGAACATCGGGCTCAAGGGCCTGGCCTACCTGGAGAACGGCTACCGCCACGTGACGAACAACGTCCGGCCCATCGCCGGCCCCGACGACCTCAAGGGCATCAAGATCAGGACCATGGAAGCCCCCATGCACATGGAGAACTTCAAGACCCTGGGCGCCAACCCCACCCCGGTCCCCTGGACCGAGCTCTACCTGACCATGCAGCAGAAGGTGGTGGACGGCCAGGAAAACCCGCTGGCCAACATCTGGGAAGTGAAGATGTACGAAGTGCAGAAGTACACCTCGCTCACCGGCCACATCTACGACCCCATGCCGCTGGTGGCCAACCTGAAGTGGTTCAACAAGCTCACCAAGGAGCAGCAGACCATCGTCAAGGAAGGCGCCATCCTGGCCCAGAACTACAGCCGGTTCGTCAACAAGGCCCGCGAGGATGCCATCATCGCCAAGCTGGCCGCCAAGGGCATGAAAGTCAACGACGTGACCCCGGCCGGCAAGGCGAAGATGAGGCAGAAGTCCCAGGGCGTCGTGGTCGCCAAGATCAAGGCGAGCGTTGACAAGAAGTTCGTGGACAGCTGGCTCGCAGCCATCACTGCCGTGAACAAGGACGTGAACGCAGGGTTCTAGTCTTCACAGACGCGAGGGGACGGGCCAGGGGGTCCGTCCCCCGCTGATCCACAGGAAAGAGAGATACCGGGCGGACCAAAGGAGAGACCGACATGGAAAAACCGAGACTGGAACGGTTCTGTGATGTGATAGAGAAGGCGACGCTCAACGCGACCATGGTCATCTGCGCGTTCATGCTCGTGGTCGCCTGGATGCACGTGATCAGGCGGTATGCCTTCAACAGCGCACTCACCTGGTCGGAGGAGTTCCTCCGCTTCACCATCGTCTGGTACGCGCTGCTCAGCGCGAGCATCCTGCACAAGAGGAACGGGCACCTGGGGATCACCATCTTCCGCGAGATGATGCCCAAGCCGGTGCGCAACGCCCTCTCCCGGATCGTCATCTACCTGGCCACCGTCACCGCGGGCATCGTGACCGTGGCAGGCGCCATCCTGGTCCAGAGCACCTGGCAGCAGGTCACCCCGGCCCTTGGCATCTCCACCGCCATCCCCTATGCAGCGGTACCGGTGAGCTTCTTCCTCATGACGGTCTACGGGATCATGCACATCATTCGGGACATCAAGGGGCTGCCTCCCATCACCCAGGAAGAAGCGAAGCTCGAAAACTAGGAGACGCCATGTATTCCATCCACGAGCAGGACAGCGCGGTCGTCTACCGGGACAGGGTCGAGGACGTTGAAATATCGGTCGACCGGGACATATGCCTCGGCCTGGCCGGATTCGAAGAGCCCCCTGCCGTCGCCTGCCCCGACGCCTACCGGAAGGCCTTCGAAGCCCCCTTGGGCACCCCGCGGCTGAAGGACCTCGCCCGGGGCAAAAAGCGGGTTGCCGTCATCGTGTCGGACTCGACCCGGGGCGTGCCCACGGCCAAGTCCATGCCCTTCATCCTGGAGGAGCTCTCCGAAGCGGGCATCCCCAGAAGCGCGGTCACGGTGGTCATTGCCATCGGGGTGCACCGCCCCGCCACCGAGGAGGAGATCCGGACCATCGTGGGCGAAGAGAACCTCGAGGGGCTCACGGTCATCAACCACAACCCCTACGACAAGAGACTGCTCGTCTCCCTCGGGACGACCTCCTTCGGCACGCCCGTCGAGGTGTCGAAGGCCGTGTACGATGCGGACCTGAGGATATCCGTGGGCAAGGTCGAGCCCCACGAGTTCGCGGGCTTCTCGGGAGGAAGGAAGTCGGTCCTGCCGGGCATCGCCAGCGAAAGGACCATCGAGATCAATCACCGGCCCGAGATGCTCATGTCTCCCGACGCGAGGCCGGGCGAACTCCGCAAGAACCCCATCCACCTCGACATGGCCGAAGCCGCGGGCATGCTCGGAATCCACTTCACCGTGAACGTGGTCCTGAACCAGCAGGGCCAGACGATAGGCGTCTTCACCGGCGGCCTCAAGGAGGCGCACGAAGCGGCGGTGGCCTTCATGCGGTCCTTCTGCCAGATCACCCTGACGTCGCCGCCCGACATCGTCGTCACCACGCCGGGCAGACCGCTGAACATCAACTTCTACCAGTCGGTCAAGCCGCTCATCGCCCTGGCCCCGATCATGGCTACGGGAAGCGTCCTGGTCCTCTACTGCTCCTGCCGGGACGGGCTGGGCTCGGACGACATGCTCATCCCCTACGAAGGGGCAAAAGACATCGACGACGTCATCCGCCGCCTGAACGAAAGCTACAAGATCCAGATGGACCACGCCCTCCTGCTGGGCAAGATCCTCCTGAAGGGCGTGCGGATCGTGGTGGCGACTGAAAGCGTGGACGCCTCCGTGCTCCGCAGGATGTTCCTCGATACGGCCCGCACCCCGCAGCAGGCCCTGGAAACGGCAATCCGTATGGTCCCGAACCCGAAGCCCTCCGTGCTGTTCTTTCCCCAGGCGCAGCGGGCGCTGTCCGTTCTCGACCAGGCATCGGCTCAATAAAAACAACGATTCGAAAGGAGTGGGAATACGATGAAAAAGTTCAACATCACGGGCGTTTTCGCCAGGGAGATACTTGACTGCAGATGGAACCCGACGGTCCAGGTGGACGTACTCGTGAACAATGAGATCCTGGGCAGAGCCGATGTCCCTGCCGGCAGGTCCACCGGCACCAACGAGGCCAAGGAGCTCCGGGACAAGGAAAAGCGCTACGCGGGCATGGGCGTCCGCAAGGCGGTGAAGAACATCAACGAGATCCTGGGCCCCGCCGTCATCGGCATGGACGTCACGGATCAGCGCAAGGTGGACGAGAAGCTCCGCGCCCTGGACGGCACCAAGAACAAGGGCAAGCTCGGCGCCAACGCCATCGTGGGCGTGTCCGTGGCCGTGGCGCGCGCCGCCTCCACCGCGGTGGGCCTCCCCCTGTACCGGTACATCAACTGCAACGCGCACGTCCTGCCTGTCCCGCTCCTCAACCTGCTCAACGGCGGCAAGCTCACCTCCAACGACCTCGACTTCCAGGAAATCTGCATCTTCCCCATCGGCGCCGAGACCTTCTCCGAGTCCATGATGATCGGCAACGCCGTGAACAACGAGCTGCGCGAGATCGTCATCAAAAAGTACGGCAAGATCGCGGCCAACGTGGGCGACGAGGGCGGCTTCGCTACGCCCATCAAGAAGGTCCGCGAGGCCATGGACTGCCTCGTGCAGGCGGTGGATCGCTCGGGCTACGCCAAGAAGATCGGCTACGGCTTCGACTGCGCGGCCACGCACTGGTACAACCCCAAGACCAAGAAGTACACCCTCGAGGGCATCCAGTACACCACGGACGAGCTCTTCGACTACTACAAGGCCCTCTGCAGGGACTACCCCATCATCAGCATCGAGGACCCCTTCTCGGAAGACGACGTCAAGGGCTTCACCCGGGCGACGAAGGAGCTGGGAGTCCAGATCGTGGGCGACGACTTCTACTGCACGAACCCGGCCCGCATCCGGGAGAGGAAGGGCGCGGCCAATGCGCTGCTGTGGAAGTTCAACCAGATCGGCACCCTTTCCGAGGCCCTCGACGCGGCCGAGCTCGCCTACCGGCAGGGCTTCGGAATCATGGTCTCCGAGCGCTCGGGCGAGACCGAGGACCCCATCATCGCGGACTTCGTGGTGGGCATCAACGCCGGCCAGATAAAGACCGGCGCGGGCGTCCGCAGCGAACGGACCGCCAAGTACAACCGTCTCCTGCTCATCGAAGAGGAGCTCGGTTCCCAGGCCCGCTACGCCGGCCTGGACTACCACTGCGCATTATAGGTGTGAGGACAAGGGGAACGGTTCTTCTACTCAGAGACTCCAGCGGATTCCCCCATCCAACGGCAGGGCTGCGGCAGACAGCAACGATCCGCAGACAATGGGCCGCGGCCCTGCCGGACTTTATCATGACCCACGGAGGTGCCCCATGAGCTACATCAGGAACCTGGATGCACTGCTCTCCCATGGCAATCAGAAGCTGCGCCGCATCGCCTTCGACATCGTGGACCACGCCCTGGCCGAGGCAGATCCCTACAAGGCCACCCGAAAGCTTGTCTCCCTCGAGGGGGACACCCTGCAGGTGGGCGACATCCGCATCGACCTGAAAGCGCAGGGGAAGATCTATCTCCTGGGCACAGGCAAGGCCACCTTCCCCATTGCGCGTGCGCTGGAGGAGATCCTGGGAGACCGGATCGACGACGGCGTGATCATCTGCAAATACGGGCAGGAGGGGACGCTCTCCCGTTCGCGGCTCTTTTTTTCGAGCCACCCCATCCCTGACGAAAACGGGTTCAGCGCAGCCAAGCAGGCCCTGGCCCTGGCGAAAAAGACGCTCCCCGGGGACATCGTCTTTGCCTGCGTCACGGGAGGAAGCTCGGCGCTCATGCCCTACCCGGTCGAGGGCATCACTCTCGACGAAAAGAAGCTCGTAAACAAGCTGCTCCTGACCTGCGGCGCCAACATCGTGGAGATCAACAACGTCCGCAAGCACCTGAGCCGGGTCAAGGGCGGGTGGCTCGCCAAGGCCGTACACCCCCAGGCTCACCTCATCAACCTCACCGTGTCCGACGTCATCGGAGACCCGCTGGACTACATCACCTGCCCCACCGTGCCCGACACGTCGAGCTTCGACGACGCCCGCAGGACGCTCACGAAGTACGATCTCTGGGACAGGGTCCCCGCATCGGTGAGCGCGTACCTCAAGGCGGGCGGCCCTGCGCAGGAGACACCCAAGGACCTCTCGGACCACCACATCGACAACTTCATCATCGTCCCCGGGACCGCCGCCTGCGAAGGCGCGGCACGAAGGGCAGAGGAACTGGGGTTCAGGACCATGATCCTCTCCACCATGCTGGAGGGGGAAAGCAGCGAGCTCGGCGGCACGTTCGCGGCCATCGCCAAGGAGATCCTCATGTACGGGAGGCCGCTGGAGCCGCCCTGCGTGATCATCGGCGGCGGAGAAACCACGGTGAAGATCTCTTCGGAGCCGGGCCAGGGAGGCCCGAACCAGGAATTTGCGATGGGCGCCGCTCTCTGGATCGACCAGGTGGGCGAGGTGGTGATCATCGGGCAGGACTCGGACGGCACCGACGGCCCCACGACCTTTGCCGGAGGGGTCGTGGACAACCTGACCGCAGAGCGGGCGAAGCAGTTCGATGTCGATATCTTCGAGGCCCTGAAAAGGCACGACGTTACCCCTGCGCTCATCAAGCTCAAGGACGCCATCCTCACCGGCGCCACCGGGACAAACGTGAACGACCTGAAGCTCATGCTGGTGATGCCGAAATGACGGTTCTTCAGGGCTCCGCAGTGGTCTGCGCAGACCGGTTTTACCTGTCTGACGAAGCGGTCTCCGAGCTGGGCCTCTCAGGAGGCCTTGCCTGGGCCGACGCGGCGGACGACTCGGACCTTGCGGCCAGGATCGGCGGCTCCCTTGCCGTGCAGGTCATCGTCTCCGAGTACGTCCCCATAAACGAGACCGTTCTGGCCGGGGCGCCCGGGCTCAAGGGCGTGATCGCCTATGGCGCCGGCTACAACCACATCGACGTGGAGGCCATGAAGCGCGGCGGCGTCCAGGTCTGCAACTGCCCGGGGGAGAACTCCCAGGCCGTGGCCGAGCTCGCCTTCGGCCTGCTCCTGTGCCTGCTCAGGAGGATCACCCTGGCCGATCCCTGGGTGAGGTCGGGCGGCTGGGCACGCTCCGGTATGGCCCTGCCCGGATGGGTCACAGGCAGGGAGCTCTGGGGCAGGACCCTGGGCATCGTGGGTTTGGGGAACATCGGGGCCCGGGTGGCCAGGATCGCCTCCGGGTTCGACATGAAGCTCCTGGGATTCGACCCTGCGCTGCCCCCGGACCGGCTGAGCGGACTGGGGGTGGAGCCCGCGACCCTGACCGACCTCCTGGCCAGATCGGACATGGTCACCCTCCACGTGCCCCTCACCCCGGCCACGGAGAGGATGATCGACGCAAAGCTCCTGGCAGGGGCAAAGCCCGGCATGGTCCTCGTGAACACCTCCCGCGGCAGGGTCATCGACGAGGAGGCCCTCATCTTTGCCCTCCAGTCAGGACGCATCGAGGGGGCCGCGCTGGACGTCTTCTCCTCCGAGCCCCTGCCTCACACCCATCCCCTGGCCGGGATGGAGAACGTGATCCTGTCGCCGCACATGGGCGCCCTGACCCGGGAAGCGGGGGACCGCCTCTCCGCCTCCGTGGCGAGGCAGGCCAAGGCCATCATCGAGGGCCGAACGCCCGAGGGTCTTATACGGTAAGACTTCCCGCGACTCACCGGGCGGCCCCGGTGCGGAAGGCAGGGGGCGGCTTAAGCCCGAGCTCCTCCATGAGATCCTCGTCCACCCTGACCGTGAGCTCCTCCTGCCTCAGGATGGGCAGGCTCTCGGCCCTGACGCCCTCCTTGAGGATCCTCGACGCCTGGTACCCGGACAGGGCGCCTACGTACTCGAGGTCCACCCCCACGGAGAGCACGGCGCCTGGGATGTCCGCGATGACGAGACTGATGATGGGGGTCCTGTTCGCCTTCGAGAAGGCGATGAGGTCTTCGATCGCCCTGCCCTTGAACACGGTGTAGTAGGGATCCGGGGGAACGGCAAAGGCCTCGGCTCCCTCCTTCTTCAGCTCTTCCAGGGCGGGACCGATGGGGTCGCCTATGCCCACCTGCCTCGCGAGGACCGTGAGCCCTCCTGCCTGCGCCCCCTTCACCACCTCGCCCATGCGGGCGAAGTCGTCCACGGTGTACACGATGCCGAGCCTCCTGAGCTTCGGGAAGAAGCGCTGGATCACGTCGAAGACCTCGTCCATGTCCATGTTCGAGGAGGTGCCGGTGAACCCGGGGCCTGCCCGGGTGCGAGACCTGCTGTCGACGTCTTTCGGGTCAGCCACGGCGGTGAAGACCAAGGGTATGCCCGCGCCGATGATGCGGCTCTTCGCATATTTCGTGACCGGGGCCCCGATGGTGAGCACCAGGTCGGGCTTCTCACCCGCTATGCGCGAGGCCTCCTGCCTGATCCTCCAGACGCCCCTGAGCCGGTTCAACAGGCTGGGTTTCCGGATGTCGAACGGGATGACGGTGCGCTTGACGACGAGGTTCTTTCCCCGGACAAGCCCTTCCTGCTCGAGCCCCTTCACGAAGCCTTCGTAGGCCATGGTGTAGAGCAGGAGGTCCGTGATCTGGAGCACCTCTACCCGGTAGACCTTCTCCCCGGACCGTACGGAGTCCTGTATCCCGAAGACAAAGAGGGCGGTGCAGGCGAAAACGAGCATGCATTTTTTCATAGCGATGGGAATTCATAATAACGGCCGACGGGCCTTTCAGTAGGCGGGAAGGAGACAACCCTGGAACTGCGCCGGGCAGGGGCCTGGAATCCGCCGTGCTGACCTGTATATAAAAAAATATGTGTCCCGACATGGTGACGCGGTGAAAGGAGGCTCTATGAGCAGGGTCGTGTACCTTGTGAAGGATGAATGCATCTACTGCGGGTTGTGCCAGGATATCTGCCCGGAGGTGTTCAGGCTCAACGAAGACGAGATGGTGGCGGAGGTGATCAAGCCCGAAGGGGGCCCGGAAGACCTCATCCAGGAGGCCATCGACTCGTGCCCGGTCTCGTGCATCCACTGGCAGGATGAATGACGCTGCTGCAGGCGTCCCTTGTTTTCACCCGTGACGCGCTTACTTTTACCTCATAGCAGCACCCGGACACACCTTTGATATCCTGATGAAATGATCCTGAGGAGGAAAGATCGTGACCAAGGGCGCACCATATTTCCTGAAGGGGTTTCTCATGCTGCACCTGATCCTGATCTCACTGCCCCTGGGAGGGTGTACGCACCTGAGCAGGCCCACCGAGATCGTGAGCGTGCCGGATGCGTACCACGACTGGGGCAGGAACCCGCCCGGCCCATCGGACCGGGCCAAGCACGTCATCAGGGGGAAGCGGCCCTTCGAGTGGTGGTATTTCGACGGCCACCTCGACAACGGCCAGTCCTTCGTGGGCGTGTTCTTCGACCCATCCTTCACCGCGGGCAAACCCGGGGTCGCCTTCTCCCTCTACGAAAAGGACTGGACGAAACAGACCCGGGTCATGCCCCTGGAGAGCCCGCAGATGAGCGCCTCCACGCTGGACGTGTGCATCGAGTGTCCGGCCGGGTCCGTGACACGCATCGATGACGACACCTACCGCGTGCTGTGGGACCTGGGCGGGCTGCGGGCCGATTTCACCCTGACCACCACGGCCCCGGGCTGGCGGCCCCAGACCGGGCCGGAACTCGGCATCACCGAGGACGACCTCGACTTCTTCTGGACCGTGCACCAGGCCAGGAACCGCATCAAAGGCACGCTGACCGTGGACGGCAGGACCGTGTCCGTCGAGGGCACGGGCTATGCGGACCACAACTGGGGCAGGAGGCCCCTGAACGAGATCGCCCGGAAGTGGATCTGGGGCCGCATCCTGGCCGGCGACTACACCATCGTCTATGCCGACGTGGACTACTACCGGCCCCCCATAAACGCCAGACCCCTGTACATCGCCCGGAAGGGGGAGGTCCTCGTGGGCACGGGGAGCCCGTGGATCCGCCAGTCCGACTTCGCCACCCACCCCGTCCTGAAGCGCCACTACCCCCGCCTCCTGGAGATCGAGTTCAACGACGGGTCCACGTGCGCGAGCATCCGCATCCGGCACAAGGCCCTGGTGGAGGAGGTCGACCTCCTGACGGTCTCAGGCAGGGGTGCCTTCAATCAGTGGCTCATCCGCACCTTCGTGGCCAGGCCCACCTATTTCCGGGTGGTGGCGGACTACGAAGGCACCATCACCCGGGGCGGAAAGAAGGACCGGATCTCGGGCGAGTGCCTGTACGAGGTCATGGGGTTCCAGTGAGAAGGCCTCACGCCGCCCGGTGGCCGCAGCCGGTCTTGTGCGGGCAGTCCTGGGGAAAGCAGCCCCCCACGGTCTTTTTTATTCATGGCGACCCCGCCGGAGCCGCATTCCTGATCCTCCGCGACGAGGCAGGAGACGGCCGTCTCGTTTCGGGCATGACCCTGCCGGGGGCCTGGCTTGAGAGGGAACAGGGCCGGGGATATATGTATCTCAAGTGAAAATCCGAGGGAGGCGAATATGAGCACGGAAACCCTTCCCCCAGGCTTCCGGGACATGCTGGGGTTCGGCCTGGTGGATGCACTCCTGGGTCGCCGTTCCCGGCGGTTCTTCCGGGGGGCCGGGATACCGGACGGCGTGTTCGCCTACCAGTCGCGCCACGAGCCCCTGCCGCTGACCGAGCTCGAGAGGCTGCTCGTGGTCATGGCCTGCGGGGGGAACACGAGCTGGCACCACCTGATCTTCCGGGCCCGGCGCTACGCCCCTCACCTCTCGAACTATGCCTGCGCCGCCGGGGGGCGCACCTTCCCCTCCTCCGCCGGCTTCCACACGAGCATGACATTCTTCACCGACGACGAGGGGGTGTACGTGCTGGATGCACGGGATGCCCCGGCCTTTGCCGACAGGAACCCCGACGGCTCCCTCGACCTCGGCGAGGCCCTGCAGGCGGCCCGCGGCTCCATCAGAAAGATCCGGGAGGGCAGGCTCCCCATCCCGTCCGAGGTGCCCTTTGTCGAGGCCCACAACACCTGGGTGGTGAACCACCCGGGCACCCTCCTGGTCATCCCCGTGGGGGACGTTGCCCAGCACGTCCTGGCAGGGCTGTGCTACTACCTGCAGAATGGGTCCGTGTTCTACGACGACATCAACCGCAGGACCATCCCGGGCATCGGGGGATACCGGCACCTGGCCGACGTGGACAGCCCCCTGCCGCTCACCTTCCTGGACCAGTGGTCCCTGGCCGAGGTGGCGGTGGAGCTTTCCACGAGCTGCTATGCAGGCACGCTCATGCTCCAGGCCATGGGGCTGGGCGGCTGGATGTTCGACGGGGTCGACCCCTTCGGCGTGCTCGGGGCGAGCGGCAGCCCGGAGGCCCCTGGCTTATGTTTCCGGTACGACACCGACCCCCGCTGGCCCTACCCGAACCCCACGGGGCTCGAAGGGGTGATGGAAGGCTTCTGCCCTCCTCACTACCCGGACATGCGCGCGGCTCTCGACGCGCTGTGCCTCCGCAAGTTCGGACCCGGAGGGCCTTTCCACCCGGACACCCCCGGCCCCTGGAAGGACTCGCGGAAGGTCCGCTCGGCGGCGCAGGTGCACGGCGAGGACTTCAGGCGGTGCGTCGCCCTGCAGGCGCAGTACGTGCTCGACACCTTCGGCAAGTTCCCGGGCACCGTGCCCTCGATCTTCGTCATCACCTACCTCCAGGCGCACCACCTGGACCTCGAGTTCTACGACAGGTTCTTCACGCCCGGGGCATACCTGAAGACCCACGCGGAGCACATGGACCGGTGGCACCCGCCTTCCGGCTGAAGAAAAATCCTCCCCTGTACCGTGTAAGGCTTGCAAGTTACGAACATTGTGCAGCATTGCCTGCCGGGGCCAGGCTGGCCGGGAGGCAAAAATTTTTTTTACATGTCTTGAGTGATGGACCGCGCACCGTATTATAAGTTTCAGCAGCTGGTCACCGATAGATCAATGAAGGGTGGCGCTGAAGTTTCGACGGATGCAACCACCTGGAGATCTACCGATAGACTGGCTGCTTTTTTGTTGCCCTGTTCTCCTGCAGTCATCCTGTTGCAGTTCCGGCAGCACTGATGCATTCGATCCGCACCCCCTTCGGCCCATTCCCATACCATAGTATTCCACTGGATCCCGTCCTTGAAGGATTTCGCGTCACTCCCGCCCCTTGGGAGCGTGCCTCCTGGGGCACATGCATATATAAGGATGGTATGCGCCTTGCTTCCCCTCTGCCGGAATACAAAGCGTAAGGAGGGAACTCGTTTGTCCAGATCCGTGCTCGCAGCCGTGACGGCGGCGATGGTGATGCTGTTTTGGAGTATCGACGGAAACGCGGCGAACCGCCTTCTGTACGAGAACTTCGACGACGGGGTGATCGACGGCAGGCTCACGGTGTACGGCAACAGCTGGAACACCCTGTTACCGCCCCAGTATACCCTGAACGAACCGGGGAGGAACGGACGCGACCGAAGCTTCACCTCAGGGACCGTCTCAGCGGCCCACCTGTGCTGGAAGACGAACGTCCCGAGCCCATGGCCCACGGACGAGTTCTACGTCTCGTTCTGGATGCGCTATCCCTTTTTCGTGACCACCGACCCCGTAAACGAGAACCTGAAGATCTTCTATCCCCACTGGGACGGGGTTGACAGCTACGTCCACTACGCCATGGCCCAGCCCGACCTCGTGTACTATTCCGCCAGGGCAAAGGCCGCCATGGTCGCCTCCGGCAGGTGGATCACCTGCCCTGGCATGACCGACGGAAGGTGGCACCACTACGAGTTTTACGTCAAGTTCTCCACCGGTGTCAGCAGGTTCGTCTACGACGGGGCCGTCAAGGTGAACGACGCCTACGGCCCCGGCCTGTGGTCGAGAAACGTGTACTACTTCTCCATCCCGTCCATGAACGGACGGAGCGTGCCCGGAAACCTGAATCCGGGCACCTATACCCGGCAGGTGGACGACATCGAGATCTGGGACGGCATGCCGGGAACGAAGCCGTCAGCCCCGGTCGGGGTGCGGGCGAGGGTCACCGGTTGAGGACGTCACATCGATCGCATGAGGAATCGGGCATCCGGGGGGCGTATCAGGACCTGCCGTCGAAGACCTTTCTCAGGAGCTGCGAGAGGCCCTTCATCTCGAAGGGCTTCATGACGAATTCGCGTATCCCCATCCCCTGGGCCAGCTCGTCGGAGATGTGCTCGCTGAAGCCCGTGCACAGGATGACCGGGATGTCCGGCCGCACCTCCATGAGCTTTCGGGCAAGCCGGTCGCCCGTCATGCCCGGCATGGTCATGTCGGTCATCACCAGGTCGAAGGCCCCCGGGTCCCGGGTGAAGAGCTCCAGGGCCAGAAGCGGGTTCGTCATGGAGGTCACGGTGTAGCCCAGGGTTTCCATCATGGTCCTGCCCACGTCCGCCAGGGCCTCCTCGTCGTCCACGAACAGGACCCGCTCGGTGCCGCACGACGGGTGCTCCGTCCCGTTGTTCTCCATATCCGCGCCCACGCCCTCGACCTCGGGGAGATAGACGTCGAAGACGGTCCCCTTCCCCAATGCCGAGGTGCACCGTATCGCCCCCTGGTGGCTCATCACGATGTTGTGGATGACCGCCAGGCCCAGGCCCGTGCCGCGGCCCCGCTCCTTGGTGGTGAAATACGGATCGAAGATCCTGTCCATGAGCTCAGGCGCTATGCCGTGGCCCGTGTCGCTCACCGTGATCCTGAGATAGGGACCGGGCGTCAAGTCGAGCGGCTGTTGTCCGGCATCGCCCGTGATGCTTTCCCGCTTGAGCCCGACCTCGAGCACGCCCCCTTGCCTGTCCATGGCATGGGCGGCATTGGTGCAGAGGTTCATAAGGATCTGGTGGATCTTCGCGGGGTCTGACTGGACGCAGCCTTCGTTCCGGATGTCCGTGCGGATCTCCACCGTCGAAGGGATGGTGGCCCTGAGGAGGTGGAGCGCCTCCTTCATGACTGCGCCCACTTCGACGGGCTTCAGCTCCTGCATCGAGTGCCTGCTGAACGAAAGGATCTGCTGTACGAGCCCCTTTGCCCTGATGCCCGCGCCCAGCACATGGTCGATGTAGGAGTGGGCCTTGCTGCTCTCCGGGATGTGCATCTTCGAGAGCTCGGTGTACCCGATGATGGCCGAGAGGATGTTGTTGAAGTCGTGGGCGATGCCTCCGGCCAGCGTGCCCATGGACTCCATCTTCTGGGCCTGGACGAGCTGGTGCTCGAGGGCCTTCTTTTCCTCCTCTGCCTTCCTGCGCTCGGAGATGTCCCTGGTGATGCCCATGATCCCCCTGAACTCGCCGTCGTCGCTGAAGAGGAGGTTGGTGGTGACCTCGGTCCAGACCGTGGAGCCGTCCTTGCGGACCATCTCCAGCTCGCTGGTGAACGACCAGTCCGGGCCGGGCCGCTCCCCCCTCTCCACCTTGACCATGGCCTCGCGGAACAGCTTCATGGCCACCCGGAAGGAGTCCGGGGTGAGGAGGTCCCTGAGATGCTGCGTGCTGGCCTCCTCCACGGTGACCCCCCGGAGGCGGGTGACGGCGGGCGACACGTAGACGTGCTGAAAATTCAGATCCAGGATCCAGATCACGTCCCAGGCGTTCTCCGCGATGATGCGGTATCGTTCTTCGCTCTCCTTCAGGGCCTTTTCGGCTTCCTTCTGCTCGGTGAGGTCGAGCGCGGTCCCCTCGTAGCAGAGGGTCCTGCCGGACTCGTCCCTGACCACGTGGAGCTTGATGAGGATCCATTTCCTGTTGCCGTCCCGGCAGAGGACTTGGGTGTTGTATCCCTCATGTTTCCCGTATCCTTCGAGATGTCTGACGAGCTTGAGCCGGTCTTCGGGATTTGAATAGAGCTGGTGTCCGATGTCGGCGACATCGGCCATGGCCTCTTCGGGCGAGTCGTAGCCCAGCATCCGGGCAAAGGAGCGGTTGAGGCTCAGGAAGCGGCCCTCGGGTGTGCTCTGAAAGATGCCCACGACAGCGTCTTCATAGAATCCCCGGTATTTTTCCTCGCTCGCGCGGAGCTGGACCTCCATCCTCCTGCGCTCCGCGATCTCCTCCTGGAGCGAGGCGTTGGTGGCCTTGAGTGCCTCGCTTTCCTCGAGAAGCCTTGCGTGAAGGGTGCGCTCGTGGGCGAACGAGATGTTAAGCCTGTTCAGGAGCATGCTCACCGGCAGGCTCGCCCCCAGGGAGATGAGGGTGATGCTCACCATGAACATGATCCACTTGCTGACAGGCTCTGCGTACACAGGCGCCCAGGCCTGAAGGTGGGGACCGACGAGGAAATAGACGAAGAGCAGGAAGAGGGCGTTGGCCCCGGTGGACATGATCGCCCCGGGCACCCCGAACAGGAGCGCCGTGATGACGGCGCACAGGACGAGCCACGCGGGGCGGGCATAGAACGGACCGTTGTGCAGGAGAAACACGGCCATCAGGATGTAGAGGATGACGAGGAAGGATACGCCCCGGGGAAACGGATCGTAGTGGAAATACGAGGCAAGGAGCAGGATGAAGACGATCACGTCGAAGACGATGATGCCCCAGCTCCCCTGGGAGATGAAGTAGGGGAAGGTGGCGAGATAGCCGATGGGCAGGACGATCAGGGTGAAGACGAGCAGCAGGCCAAGGGTATAGCTTCTCCACCCTTTGATGTCCGTGAGCTCGTCCAGCCCTTTCTTCAACCGGAGCTTCTGCAGCCAGTATTCCAAGGATCCCATCCCCTCTCCGAGATACCGCCTGTGGCTGGCGCCATGGCCGTAAACTATGAAATAAATCGGTATCCTGAACGCGGAATATGAATGAATTCGACTTCGACTGCCCGCGGGTGGCCCCCTGCCGGTGCTTCACTGCGCACCCGGGCCGAACCGAGGCGCCCTTCGGGGACGTTCGCGGGGCTGTGAAGGGACACCTGTTCAAGGCGGTCAGGATCTGTACGGAGAGATGCCGGGATGCGCGAAAGATCTGGTGAGGGGGATGAGCGCCTGAGAGCGTATCGACCTGACAGGAACGAAAGCCGGACAGGCCGGTTACCCGGTATCTCCGGCTTCTCCAGGTTTTTTATTTCACCAGGGGTTTCCCTGTCAGTATCTCGTAGGCGGCAAGGTATTTCCCGGAGGTCTTCTCGATCACGTCCTCGGGCAGCTTCGGGCCGGGGGGGGTCTTGTCCCAGGTCAGGGTCTCGAGGTAGTCCCTCACGAACTGCTTGTCGAAGCTGGGCTGGGGACCGCCGGGCTTGTAGCCGTCCCTGGGCCAGAACCGGGACGAGTCGGGGGTGAGCGCCTCGTCGATGAAGATAAGTCCGCCATCTATGATCCCGAACTCGAACTTCGTGTCCGCGATGATGATGCCCTTCTGCAGGGCGTATTCGGAGGCCATGGTGTAGATGGCCAGGGAGACGCTTTTCACCTGCTCCATGAGCTCTGTGCCCACGAGCTCGGAGGCCTTCTCGAAGCTGATGTTCTCGTCGTGAAGCCCCTGCTCCGCCTTGGTGGACGGGGTGAAGATGGGCTCGGGCAGCTTCTCCGACTCAACGAGACCCTTAGGCAGCCGGATGCCCGATATGGACCCCTGGGCCTTGTACTCCTTCCAGCCGGAGCCCGAGATGTAGCCGCGGACGATGCACTCCACGGGCAGGGGCTTTGCCTTCTTCACCAGCATGGACCTGCCCTTGAGCCTGGCGTCTCCCCTGAAGGGGGAAGGGTATTCGTCCACGTCCGAGGTCACCACGTGGTTGCCGATGAGGCGCGAGGCCTTCTCGAACCAGAACAGCGAGATCTGGTTGAGCACGTGCCCCTTCATGGGGATGGGGTCGGGCAGCACCACATCGAAGGCCGAGAGCCTGTCCGAGGTCACGATGAGGAGATGGTCCCTGTCCGCCTCGAAGATCTCGCGGACCTTGCCGCTGCCGAGCTTGTGCGCACCGGGGATCGTGTAATCGACCATGGTGTCCATTGCTTCACCTCTCCAGGGAAAAATAGAGGGTAAGGATGCCAAAAAAGTATTGAAAAAGTCAATAGCCTATTATACATTGACGA